>CAYLKF010000006.1:0-2044 GCA_964384365.1 uncultured Pseudomonadota bacterium
ACTATCTTCTTTTAGGAATTTTTACGGGCCTTGCCATTGCTATCAAATCAGTTGCTACAGTGCTAATCCCTATTTACTTGTTTGGAATTCTATTTTCTTCGCCTCCAACTCAAAGAAAAGAAACTTCATTTAAAATAGCAGCACTTCTTTTTCCTATCCCTTTGCTGTTTTGGCTGCCGTACTTGATTTTGGGTTATTCCTTTTTTGAAATGAAAGAGCATCTCGCGTGGCTCTGGGAATTTTTAAGAAATTTTAAAGCGGATCCTTCGATTGTTTCTTATTGGTATGACTGGCTCATTGGCCAATATCCGTTATGGTATTTAAATAAATACATTGATTCGGATCATATCCTCATTGTCCTTCTCATCGGCAATTTAGTTTTTTGGATTGCTGCCGAGATTACTTTTATCGCTCTTTTATTTTGCTGGAAAAAAATAGATAAAAAGATTTTTTATCTGCATGCGGTAATTCTCGCCCAATTCTTATTCTGGGCCATCAAGCCCGCAACACACCTCTATTACGTGTTACCCATCTTGCCGTTCTATGCCCTACTGATCGCTATTTTCTTTGATTTTTTATTCAAACAATTCCCAGATAAAAAGAAATATTTGATTTTCGATGCAGGAATCTTAATCACCCTCACCGCCCTCTTTTTCTTCTATTATTCTCCGCTCATTGTGGGAAAAACTGTGAGCGAAAAGGCACTCGAAAGTTACTCGAATTTACCGGAGTAAACTCTAAAAATATTGTAGCGGGTCGGCGTTTCTGAAATGAGAGAAAAAGCACCGAATCTATCGATTGCTGATTCATAAAACTCTCATTTTCTATTAAAACAATTCCTCACGGTGCGTTTTTTCGCGAATGAAGAAATGCTGACCCGTTGCAAAATCACCCGCACCCAATCGCCCGAGAAATCACCATCCGCTGTACTTCAGAAGTACCTTCTCCAATTTCAAGCAAGCGTTGATCGCGGTAGAATTTGGCGACGGGATATTCTTCCATCAAGCCATAACCGCCATGAATCTGAACGGCGCTATCGACAACTCTTCCCATCATTTCAGACGTGTAAAGCTTGGCCATCGCGGCTTCGGTTTTGAAAGGACGCCCCTGATCTTTGAGCCAGCAAGCCTTGTAGAGAAAATTTCGCGCAATCTCAATTTCCATCGCCATATCGGCTAGCTTAAAAGCAATTGCTTGATGGCCGCACAAGGGCATGCCAAAAGTTTTTCGTTCTTTTGAATACTTTAACGCCGCCTCGTAGGCTCCTTGAGCGCCACCCAGCCCCATCGCAGCAATAGCAAGCCGTCCGCCATCTAAAGTTGCCAGCATTTGCCGATAACCTTCACCGCGTTTTCCCAAAAGATTTTCTTCGGGAACTTCCACCTGGTCGAAATAGAGCTCACCGGTATTCGAAGAACGCCAAGTCATTTTATGATGCATTTCTTTCGCCGTGAATCCGGGAGTGCCTGCTTCGACAATAATGCAAGAAATCTCTTTCTGATCTCCCTTATCGCCCGACATCGCTTGAACAGTTACTCCCGCAGTAATGGGAGAAGCCGAATTGGTGATAAAAATCTTCGAGCCATTGATAATCCATTTTCCATTTTTAAGTTCGGCACGGGTTTTTGAATTTCGTGCATCGCTCCCGGCATCGGGCTCGGTTAAACCAAAGCCCCAGAGTTTTTTTCCGGCGCAGAGATCGGGAAGATATTTCTCTTTCTGAGCCTTGCTTCCAAAATGATAAATCGGCCCAATCCCCAAACCATTCTCAGCCGCAACCGTTGCGGCTTGGCAGCCATCCACACGCGATAATTCTTCGACGACTAAAATATAAGAAAGCGTATCTAAACCCTGCCCGCCATATTCGGGAGAAACGGTAATTCCAAAAAAACCCATCTCACCCATTTTTTTAACAAGATCTAAGGAGAACTCTTCTTTTTCATCGAGCTTTTGCCTCACGGGCAAAATCTCTTTTTCTGCAAAATCGCGCACGGTCTTGCGCAACATTTCATGTTCGGAACTTAAGTCATAAGAAAGCGACATA
>CAYLKF010000006.1:2144-133351 GCA_964384365.1 uncultured Pseudomonadota bacterium
CACGGTCTTGCGCAACATTTCATGTTCGGAACTTAAGTCATAAGAAAGCGACATAAAAAATCCTCTTTATAATTACAAAAACGAACAAGAGTTTAGAGTGCTAAATTTGAATAGCCTTTTTCTTGGATAAACTTTGGATACAAGGCATAGGCAGGTTTGATTACCGGCAGAAGTTTTAAAACTTTCGGAATAGGGCCTTTGGCCACAATTTCTCGGCGCGCTAGTGCAATCACCAAATTGACTTTTCCAAACCAAAACTTGTGGGCCGTATCGGCCTTCATACTCATTTCAACAACGGGTTTTAAGGTAGTATCATTAAACAAAATGGCGATCGGATCTTTCGTGCAATCAATGGTGATCGTGAGGTTTGGATCGGTGTAAGTAAAACGAATGATGAGCCCAGACTCTTTGAGTTTTGGGCCAATCGCTGGATCATCGGCCAGTTTTTGAAAAAAATTACCCAGTACATCTTGTAATTGTTCGGAATTTGAAAAATAGGACATAGTATTTTCACAACTCCTCCCAACCTCCTCTTAATCTCAAGAAGAGGAGCTTCTGTTACCCCCTCTTAAGACTAAGAGGGGGCCAGGGGGCGTTGTGAATCCTTTATAAAGCTTTCTTTAAACTGCTCAAAACTTCGTCATACACAACTTCTCTTGGATTATAAAAACTAGAGCCGTCTTCTACCGCAAGCTGGGCAATGCTTTCAAGTTGTTCCGTTTTCACGCCTGCTCCACTCAAGGTATCACTGAGTCCACAAAGCTTTTTCATTTGAGCTTGCAAGTCGCGCACTTTTTGAATGGCTCCCCGCGCTAAGGCTTGGGCATCGGCCCCCTCAACACTCATGGCTTTTGCAATCTTGGCATAACCTTCTTGGGCTACCTCAAAGTTGTATTCCATTCCCCACGGCAGCAAAATACTGTTGGCCAAACCATGCGGTACATGCGCAATCGCACCGGTCGCATGACTCATCGAATGCACCACCCCCACCATCGCATGATCAAACGCAATACCTGCCATATTAGAAGCCACCAGCATTTCACCCCGCGCTTCGATATTTTTTCCGTCTTTCACTGCTTCAGGAAGTGCTTTCACAATTTTCTGAATAGCCATCAAGGCCAGAGATTCTGAAACAGGATTCGCTTCAAGAGAAGTAATCGATTCAATCGCATGGGTGAGCGCATCCATACCCGTCATCGCGGTTAATTTTTGTGGCATGCTTAAAGTGAGTTCAGGATCTAAAATCGCCAAAGTGGGTAATAAATAGCGATCGAGAAAAGAAAGCTTCACTGAATTGGCTTCATCTAGAATAACCGCCACTTTGGTGACTTCACTTCCTGTACCTGAAGTAGTGGGAATGGCAATGAGCGGATTCAAAGCTTGAGTGAGCGTATGAGCACCCGAATAATCATTCACTAAATCTCCCCCTAGAGTGAGCAAAATATTGGTCGCTTTTGCCGTATCCATCACAGAACCACCCCCCAAGGCCACAATCCCCTCGGCTCCAATTTCTTTGCCAAGTTCTGCCGCTTTTTGAACCACTTTCAACTCGGAATTCGGCGGAACTTCCGAAAAGATTTTCACCTCTTCCACTCCCGCATTCTTTAAACCTTCGATCACTGGAGCGGCCAAGCCCGTATCGATCAGCACTTGATCGGTAATAAAGAGAATGCGAGTGAGCCCGAGCTGGCTGAGTTCATTTGAAAAATCTTTGGCCAAACCGGCTTGAAACAAAACTTTTGTAGGAAGTGAAAATTGGAAAAAATCAGGAAGCATTTTTCTTTACCTCATTTTTTTCGTTCCAGAGTGGAAGTTGATCAACTTCAGGGTGATCGGTCAAGGGCACGGGAAATTTGCCGGTAAAACAAGCATCGCAAAACGATTTTTTTTCTTTGTTTTGAAAGTAATAAAGATTTTCAACCGGCAAGTAGGCCAAGCTATCACAAGTAATGTAGCGCTGAATTTCTTCTAAATTGTGAGTGGCTGCAATCAGTTTACTGCGATCGGGAGTATCGATTCCATAAAAGCAAGGCCAAGTGGTGGGTGGCGAAGAAATTCTGAAATGCACTTCTTTAGCCCCCGCTTCTTTGATCATCTTCACGATTTTTCGAGAAGTCGTTCCACGCACAATCGAATCATCAATCAAAATTACTCGCTTACCTTTTAAAACTTCACGAACCGCGTTGAGTTTAATTTTTACTCCGAAGTGTCGAATACTATCTTCGGGCTCAATAAAAGTACGGCCTACATAGTGATTACGAATGAGCCCCATTTGAAAAGGAATCCCAGATTCTTCGGCATAGCCCAAAGCAGCCGGGACTCCCGAATCGGGAACCGGCACCACCACATCGGCCTCAACTGGGTGAGTTTTTGCAAGCTCGCGGCCAAAACCTTTACGCACTTCGTAAACCGTACGACCTTCAAGCCTCGAATCGGGCCTGGCAAAATAGACATACTCAAAAATGCAAAAGGCCTTTGGGCTTTCTTTAAAAGGTTTAAATGAATGAATCCCCTTGTCATCGATTACCACCACTTCGCCAGGCTCAATATCTCGCACATATTTCGCTTCAACCAAATCGAGCGCACAAGTTTCGGAGGCAATCACGGGGGAGCCCGCCAAATCTCCCAAAACAAGAGGGCGGAATCCTTGAGGATCACGCGCCGCAATCATTCGGGTTTCTGTGAGAAAGAGAAGCGAATAAGCCCCTTTCACGCGATCTAAGGTATAGACGATTCTTTCAAGTAGGGAGCTCTGTTTAGAAGATGCAAGAAGGTGAACTAATATTTCGGTATCCATGGTCGATTGAAAGATTGAACCATGGGCCTCAAACTCGGAGCGCAAGGCATTTGCATTCACCAAATTTCCGTTGTGCGCCACGGCAATTCCGCCACGTGCATAATCCACCACAAAAGGCTGGCAGTTTTTGAGAATCGAAGAGCCTGTCGTTGAATATCGAACATGCCCTATCGCAGAATTTCCAGGAAGTTGTTTAAAAGTTTCTTCAGAAAAAATATCGGCCACCAAACCCATTTGGCGGTAAGAATGCAGATTTCTACCATCCGAGCTTACAATACCTGCCGATTCTTGGCCACGGTGCTGCAAAGCATAAAGCCCTAAATAAGTGATTTTAGCGGCCTCAGGATGGTTATAAACACCGAAAATCCCACACATAAATGATTTTCTCCCACCCTCTTCTCCTTAAAATTAAGAAAAGAATCTAGTTAAAAATGAAAAAAAATAAAAAAATCACGCAACTAATTTGAGCGGGGAGCGATAAAGAAGCACCTTACCATTCCACCCATCTTCACGGGCTGGACTGTTATCCCGCAGTGTCGGGAAGTGGGGGCACCGATCCCTGCTTTTGGCAGAAAAGTCTGTGTAAGAGAAAAGGCTCTCGAAAGAGAGCCTTTTTATTTTTAATTCTCCAATTGTGTCATTCCCCGACTTGATCGGGGAATCCAGGTTTACTGGGATAAAAGATGGATCCCTCGGTCCCTCCAAGGCGGGCAGGCAAGCCGTGGGATGAGAAGAGGTATTTGTGAGATCGGTTCTTGCATCCCCTCCTCCTTCACCTCCCCTTAAATTAAAGGGAGGTTGGGTGGGATAAATAAAAAGCAACCAAATATAAAATAAACCGATAACCCAGGCTCATTATGGGCAATGAATTTGGCATTTGTTTAAGAGATGGTAGACAGGTGGAGTTTATTTCGAGCAGCACTCTGCCTGCTGTAGAAAGTCCTCCAACGGAATACCTGCAAATTCTCCCTAATCTATCTTGGGGAAGAGGAGATTTTTTTGTTCCGCCCTCACAACCCGAACCCGCCCCACGTTTAATGGAAGAAGTCTTAAGCGGAGCCCCTTCACTCGATCCTAGTTTTTTACCGAATCTTATAGCCGACTCAACCCCTCAGCCGGTTTCACCTGAGCTCTATCAACAAGTTCTTTTACTTCGACCCGATCTGGCTTCACAACCACAGGCTCAAATGCGAACGATGGCACTTCAAACCACTACTGCCGGAGGGTTGCCGGGCGAGCAAATGTTCATGCTTTTACGAGAAGAGCCACCGCCCCCTTCTCCACCTCCACCGCCCAATTCAGGAGGCAGTAGCCCAACTCCACCTAATGGAGGAAATTTTTTACCTTTCAGTCAGTTTGTTCCCATCGCTATTATTTCACTGGGAGTAAATCTCGGCATACAAGCCAAACTCAATCGCGAATTAGAAAATCAAAATTGGACCTCTCAACAACGCTTACCCGTACTTTTCGCATCTTCTCTTGCCACGAGTTATGGAACACAGCGTTTATGGCAGGCCACAGGATTTACAGGCCCTCTTTCTTGGAGCCAGTTTGGGCAAGCTCTTTTGGTAAGCCGCGGAGCAACGGCATTCACGATTGCGGCCTCCGATTGGGTGACAGGAAATACAAGCCCTACTCGAAATACCGTGATTTCGATTGGCAGTCCCCTGGTGGTAAGTGCAGCTTATGCATTAGGAACCCGGAGTGCTGTTCAAGCGGCGATTGAAGGAACTCTCATCCGTAGTGGCGTGCGCTGTGCGGGCGGAGCGCTCGCAGTGCTTGGCATTCCCTTCTTAGCCAGCGATCTCACTCGCGTGGGAATGGCCCTTTATGCTTCAAGATTTGCCTCCGATCATGGAGATAATCTCAACTTCAACCACTTCGCTTTTAGCTTAGAAGCCCACCAATTTATGGATCAATACGGGCATCCGGGCACCACCGAAGCGTTGATGCCCCTCATTCATCTGGCAACTCGATTTCGTGCACCGGGTCGGGTGGGGTTAGCCCTCGCTCAGCGAGCCGCCGAATCTTTTCGAACAGGACTCGAAGAGAGAATCTTACAATTGGCCCTCGAGAATACTTTTGGTTCGGGCACTCCTCAGTCTTTGCAAAATTATGCACAAGGATCTAACACAACAACAAACTGGAGTTTTGATTTCGATCGTTTTCGAAACCGCCTACAGGAATATTTTCGAACCAATCGAGATGCCTTCCATTTCTTTTTTAGTGCTTATCCTCGGCTCCGAAGCCAGGGTTTTCGTTCGGAACGCCTCGATTTTTGGATGAGCCACATCGATGAAAATGGAAATTTTATTGGAGAACATGCTTCGCGTGAAATTTTAGCAAAAATTTTGGAGCTCGTTTCTCACGCCCGCACCGACGCCCAATGGCGATATATCGATCAAGGTCGCGCTATTAATCTGCTCACAGAACCTAGTGAAGAAACACGACGCCAAATCCTTGACCAAGAAGCGCAAGCCTCCCTCGTAAATGGGCACCGCCCTCTTCCGATGCTTCCACGGCCTTTTGCGATGCGGCTACCCAACGCTCGCACGCCTGAGCAAGAACGTTTTCTCGCCCCGCCTTCTTCCAGCACCCCGGGCGGCGGCCTTGGCTACCAACTCATCTTAAAAATTCGCAATTATCGATTATTAATTGAAGCGCTCGAACGAGCTCACCCTTAAAACTTTAGAGCTTGGCTTAATCCTTTTTCCCAAGCGGTTTTCAAATCTTGAAGATTCAGATTAATCCATTCACCAATTTTAAGAGCGTTGCCTTTCACGATTCCTATTTTTTCAATCGGGCAAGAAAGCAATTCGGCCAATTCTTTCAGGGCCTTTTCGTGAGCAGGCGCGATGGAAAGAAGTACACGGCTCTGCGATTCGCCAAATAAAAGTGCATCGGTTCTTATTTTTTCAGCAGAAAGAGAAAGAATTTCTGCCCCTTTTAATTTCGGGCCGCTCATGCACGATTCTGCCAAAGCAATTGCCAAACCACCCTCCGAAAGATCATGCGCACTCTTCACATAACCCTTGCGAATCGCTTGAAGCACAAAACCCTGAATCTTTTTTTCGAAAGGTAAATCGAGGCGGGGAATCGGGCCCTCTTTCTTGTTATGAATCAAAGCAAGGTATTCCGAGCCTCCTAATTCTTCGTGAGTTTCCCCCACCAAGAAAATCAAATCGCCTTCGTCTTTAAAAAATTGGCTGGTGTGGTGTTCAATATTTTCTAAAACGCCCACCATTCCGATGGTGGGAGTTGGATCAATCGCTTCGCCCTTGGTCTCGTTATATAAACTTACATTCCCACCGGTTACCGGCGTATCTAAAACTCGGCAAGCCTCTGAAATACCTTCTACCGCTTCTTTAAATTGCCACATCACTTCGGGTTTTTCAGGGTTTCCAAAATTTAAGCAATCAGTAATCGCCAAAGGCTCTGCCCCACTACACACCACATTACGCGCCGCTTCGGCGACCGCGATTTGCCCGCCCACACGCGGATTCAAAGAGCAATACCGCGCATTGCAATCGGTAGAGATCGCCACACCTTTTTTACTCCCCTTAATGCGCAAGACTGCGGCATCGGAGCCCGGTAACACCACCGTATTGGTCATCACCATATGATCGTATTGTTCCCAAATCCAGCGACGTGAAGAAAGATTGGGCGAAGATAAAAGTTTGAGTAAAACAGAGCCGCAATCTTTTGCCGTTAAATCTGGAATCGAATCCGCTTTAAAATTATTTTTCTGAAGAATATAAGCGGGCTCTTTCATGGGCCGCTCATAAACAGGCGCTTCTGCTGCCAAAGGAGCAATCGGCATATCCACCACTTTTTCACCGTGGTAAAAAATCCGCATTTGCCCATCGTCGGTTACTTTTCCAATCACCGCTGCGTCTAAATCCCACTTCTTAAAGATCGCAATCGTTTCTTCTTCAAAACCTTTTTTCACCACGCAAAGCATGCGTTCTTGCGATTCGGAGAGCATGAATTCATAAGCCGTCATTTTTTCTTCGCGCGCAGGAACCGCATCGAGATGCATTTCCATGCCGGTCTCAGCACGAGAAGCCATTTCAAAAGAAGAAGATGTAAGGCCCGCAGCTCCCATATCTTGGATACCCACCAAAAAATCTTTGGTCATCAATTCTTGGCACGCCTCAAGCAAAAGCTTTTCGGTGAAAGGATCGCCCACTTGCACGGTTGGACGTTTTTCTTCGCTCTTTTCATCAAACTCTCCGCTCGCCATAATCGCACCATGGATTCCATCGCGTCCTGTTTTAGACCCCACGTAGATAACAGGATTTCCAACGCCCGCCGCAATCCCTTTAAAAATGCGCTTTCGATCAACCAAGCCCACACACATTGCATTCACTAAAATATTTTGATTGTAGCAAGCATCGAAATAGGTTTCGCCCCCAACGGTGGGAATCCCCATGCAATTACCATAGCCCGAAATTCCGGAGACCACGCCTTTTACTAAAAAAGGACTCTTCGGATGCGAAACTTCTCCGAAGCGCAACGAATCAAGCAATGCAATCGGCCGTGCGCCCATCGTGAACACATCACGGAGTATGCCCCCCACTCCCGTGGCGGCACCTTGATAAGGCTCAATAAACGAAGGATGATTATGAGATTCCATCTTAAAAACTACGGCCAAATCTTCGCCAATATCAATCACACCTGCATTCTCTCCAGGCCCTTGAAGAATGCGTTTGCCGGTAGTGGGAAATTTTCTTAGATGAACTTTAGAAGATTTATACGAACAATGCTCCGACCACATGGCACCAAAAATACCAAGTTCTACAAGATTGGGTTCGCGCCCGAGAATCGAAACGATCTTTTCATATTCTTGTGAATTCAAGCCATGCTGGGTAATAATTTCAGGGGTAATTTTTGTGTTCATAAACTAGAATAAAGATTCAAATAAAATTTTTCCGGAACTTCCACCTAATAAAGATTCTACAACCCGTTCGGGATGAGGCATGAGGCCCAAAACATTTCCGTTTTCATTGCAGATCCCGGCAATATTTTCTACGGCTCCGTTCGGATTAAACTCCGAGTTCACCTCTCCCTTTTCACTGCTGTATTGAAAAACGATTTGCCCGTTTTTTTGGAGTTTTTTAAGCCCTTCGGAATCGATAAAATAATTCCCTTCCATGTGGGCAATGGGCATTTCAAGAACTTGGCCGGGTTTTAGCTTCTGAGTAAAAGGAGTTTTGGCCTCTCCCGTTTTTAAAAACACATTTTTACAAATAAAATTCAAATTTTTATTTCGAAGCAAAACGCCCGGCAACAAATGCGCTTCGGTTAAAATCTGAAAACCATTACAAATGCCAATTACTTTTCCGCCGGCATTTGCAAACTTCACCACCTCTTTCATAATGGGTGAAAAGCGCGCAATCGCTCCGCAACGCAAATAATCTCCGTAAGAAAAACCACCCGGTAAAATAATACAATCGAGATTGGGCAACTGAGTTTCTTTATGCCAAAGATAAACTGCTTGAGCACCCAAAACGCGAGTAACCCCATCGAAACAATCACGATCACAATTTGAACCTGGGAAAACAACGATTCCAAACTTCATAACTCAACCTTAAAATTTTCGATTACGGTATTGGCGAGGAGTTTTTCGCCCATTTCTTGAAGTTGTGCCTTGGCTTTTTCGGCATTGGCCTCGAGTTCAATTTCGAAAAACTTTCCAACTCGCACTTCTTTCACATTTTGGTGCCCCATACTCTCTAACGCATGCAAGACGGCTTTCCCTTGAGGGTCCAGCACTCCATTTTTTAAAGTGACATAAATTTTGGCTTTCATAGATATCCTTTTTTCACCTCCTCTTAAGAATAAGAGAAGGCCAGGAGGTTTGTGATCAGTATATACGGGTTCACAACTCCCCCTACCCCCCTCTTAATCTTAAGAGGGGGAATCAATTTATTTTCCAAACACCCTTTCAAAAATTTTATCGACATTCTTCAAGTGATATTGAATATCAAACATCTTTTCTAATTCTTCTTTTTTGAAATGTTTCTGAACTTCCACATCACTCCACAACTCTTCTCGAAACTCATTGCGTGTTTTCCAGGTGCGCATGGCGTTACGCTGAACAATTGCATACGCATCTTCACGCGAAATTCCTTTATTCACTAGCTCCAACAAAATCTGCTGCGCAAAAATCAAGCCTTTGAGCTTGTTTAAATTCTCTAGCATTTGTTCAGGATAAACGATGAGCTTTTCTAATAAACCCGTTAAGCGATGCAACATGAAATCGACCAGAATTGTAGAATCCGGCCCAATCACCCGTTCTACCGAAGAATGCGAAATATCGCGTTCATGCCACAACGCGACGTTTTCAAGGGCAGCCAAAGCATTTCCCCGAACCAATCGGGCCAAACCACATAAATTTTCTGATAAAATTGGATTTCGTTTATGAGGCATCGCAGAAGAACCTTTTTGACCCGCGCTAAAAAATTCTTCGGCCTCTAAAACTTCGGTGCGTTGAAGATGACGAATCTCGGTTGCAATTTTTTCAATCGAAGCGGCAATCAAGGCTAACGTCGTAAAATAATGGGCGTGACGATCGCGTTGAACAATTTGAGTTGAGATAGGATCCGCCTTTAAGCCCATTTTTTTGCAAACATACGCCTCGACTTCAGGAGGAATATTCGCAAAAGTTCCCACAGCACCTGAAATTTTTCCGTAACTAATGTCTTCAACTGCATCTTCGAAGCGCTTCAAATTACGCTTCATTTCTTCATACCAAAGCGCAAACTTAAGCCCAAAGGTAATGGGTTCTGCATGAATGCCATGACTGCGCCCCATTTGTGGAATATCTTTAAACTCATAAGCACGTTTTTTCAAAACTTCTAAAAGTTGCAAGAGATCTTTATGAATTAAAACTGAAGCATCTTTGAGCTGTGCGGCGAGCCCTGTATCAACTACATCTGAAGAAGTTAGGCCCAAGTGCAGATAGCGCCCTTCTGGGCCAACGTGCTCCGCAACCGTACTCACAAAAGCAATCAAATCGTGTTTGGTTTCTTTCTCGAGCTCTAGAGCACGAGCTACCGTAAATTTGGCTTTCTTCTGAATAATTTGAAGCACGTCTTTGGGAATTTCACCAAGCCCAGCCCAAGCCTCACAGGCCGCCACTTCAATTTCGAGCCATTTTTGATACTTGGCTTCATCGGTCCATAAATTTGCCATCTCAGGGCGAGAATAACGAGGAATCATGCCATCAACCTTTCTGCAATACTCTTATAACGAAACAAAGTTTCCTCAATAATATTTTGAGGCAAGGGGGGGGGAGGAGATTTTCTATCCCAATCCGATTTTAAAAGATAATCACGAACTAGCTGCTTATCCCAAGGATTTAAGGCTTTTCCTGGCGCATATTCGGAGGCTAGCCAAAAACGAGAGGAATCTTGCGTAAGCAGCTCATCAATCAAGATTAATTGATCGTTTAATAAACCAAATTCCATTTTTGTATCGACCAAAATTAAGCCTTTCGACTCGGCTTTTTGAGCAGCAATTTTAAAAATTTTTAAGGCAGCCTCTCTGACTTGCTGAGCGTGCTCACTTCCTAACAAATCTTCTACCTGCGCAAAAGTAAGCGGCTCATCATGAGTGCCTACTTCGGCCTTCGTGCTCGGAGTGAAAAGAATTTCTGGCAGAGGATCTCCATTTCTCAGACCCTTTGGAAGTTTCATTCCATTCACTTCGCCAGTTTTTTCGTAATCTTTATAAGCAGAACCCGTGAGATAGGCGCGCACAATCGCCTCCACATCTAAACGCTTCGCTTTTTTCACCACCATGGTGCGCCCCTCGAGCATTTTTTGCTCTTCGGCACTAGCTACATAAGGGCTTACATCGGTAGAAATTAAATGATTCGGAAGAATCGATTGGGTTTGTTTAAACCAAAAAACAGAAAGCTCGGTGAGTAGTTTTCCTTTTCCGGGAACGGGGCTTGGCAAGACATAATCAAAGGCCGACAAGCGATCGGTAGCCACCATGAGCAATCGATCCCCTAAATCATATAAATCACGGACTTTTCCGCGATAAGCTAAAGGATATTTTTGAAGTTGGGTTTGGCTAACAGCTTGCTCGGTCATGGATCAACTTCATAGCGAGCAGCCCTCAAAAGATCAAGACGAGATCTTAAGCTTTTTAAATTTTCTTTTCCCTACTTTGAGCAGATATTCCCCTGTTTTTTCGAACTGAAACTTCGCATCACTCACGCGCTCACCATTCACGCTCACAGCACTCTGAGCAATCATGCGTTTGGCATCGGTTTTACTTTCTACCAATTTTTCTTGGGCCAAAACGTCTACCAAAATCAAAGGGAGTTGGGCAGCCGAATAACAAACCTCTTCAATATTTTCAGGCAAATCTTTTTGCTTAAAAACTCGGTCAAACTCTTCGGCCGCGTGCTCGGCCGCTTGAGAGGAGTGAAACCGAGCCACAATTTCTTTAGCCAAATTTACTTTTGCTTGTTTCGGATGAAATTTGCCTTCTTCAACAGACTTCTTCAGTTGAGCAATTTCCTCTAACGACAAGGTGCTCAAAAGCTCATAATAATTCCACATTAATATATCGGAGATCGCCATGAGTTTTCCAAACATTTCACCCGGTGCTTCGCTAATCCCCACATAATTATTGTAAGACTTACTCATTTTATTCACGCCGTCCGTGCCAACGAGCAAGGGCATGGTCAGAGTAACCTGAGATTTCTGACCATATCTTTTTTGAATGGTTCGACCGAGCAGCAAATTAAACTTTTGATCATGTCCTCCGATTTCAACATCGGCTTTTAAAACTACAGAATCGTAGGCCTGTAAGAGAGGATACGTGAATTCGGAGAGCGCAATATCTTGATCGGCATTCATTCGCTTTTCAAAATCATCGCGCTCGAGCATGCGAGCTGCCGTATATTTAGAAGTCAGTTGAATAAATTCAAGCGCGGTCATTTTTCCTAACCACTCGCTATTGCGCCGAACTTCTGTTTTTTGACGATCGAGAATTTTAAAAACTTGATCTTCATAGGTCTTTGCATATTCCTGAACCTGCTCGGGGCTGAGCATCGGCCGTGTTTCGGAACGACCCGACGGATCACCAATGGTTGCCGTATAATCTCCCAGTAAAAACACGACTTGATGCCCTAGCTCCTGAAATTGCCGAAGCTTATGAAGCAATACCGTATGACCCAAGTGAAGATCAGCGGCTGTTGGATCAAAGCCCGCCTTAATGCGCAGGGGTTTTCCTTCTTTAATTTTTTCAATCAATTCTTGCTCGGTGATCAATTCGGAGCAGCCTCTTTTAATTTCTTTGAGTTGTTCTTCAACACGCTTCATGATGCCCTCTCTTGGATACGCTCAATGGATTTTGCTTTTCCCGTGTGGGAATCCAGTTCAATCAAAACTCCGCAAAAACGCCCGCCTTCGGTTGCTGCATAATAGGGAGGCTTTATCCCTGTTCTAAATTTTTGCAAAGGCCCCTCCACCTTCATGCCAATAATAGAGTGATAAGGGCCTGTCATTCCGGCATCGGTAATGTAGGCAGTCCCTTGAGGCAAAATTTCTTCATCGGCGGTTTGAACATGACGGTGCGATCCCACTACGGCACTCACTTGGCCATCTAAGTGCCAGCCGATGGCTCTCGCTTCACTCGTTGCCTCTGCATGAAAATCTACCAAAATAAAAGATGTTTGAGATTTAATCTCTTCTAAGATCTTACTCGCTTTTGAAAATGGACAATCGGCTGGACTCATAAAAACTCGCCCCGCAAGATTAATCACTCCTATTTTGAAATGTTGAGGCGTCTCATGAACAATCCATCCCTTGCTCGGAGCAGAATTACTATAATTGGCAGGATGAAGCACCCGCGGATTTTGCTTAAAATACGCGCTTGTTTCTTCGTAATCGAAGGCATGATTTCCACTCGTTATAACATCAACCCCTGCTGCAAAAAGGGCCTCAAGATCTTTGATCTTCATCCCTTTACCATTCGTCACGTTTTCAGCATTGACCACCACCACATCCACTTTTTTTTTGGCGCGATAAAAAGGAACCCATTTTTCAACAAGGGCTCGCCCCACTTCTCCAAAAATGTCTCCAATGAAGAGGAGTTTCATATTTATTGATCTCCTCCCCTTACCTCAAGAGGGGGATGTAGAAATGTATTATCTATTTTGCATAATCCACGGCTCGAAGCTCGCGAATTACAGTCACCTTAATCTGGCCGGGATAAGTCAACTCATCTTCAATCTTGCGAGCAATATCTTTGGAGAGCACATAAGCTTGGTCGTCTCCTAGCTTATCGCTCTCGAGCATAACGCGCACTTCACGGCCTGCCTGAATCGCAAAGGCTTTATTCACTCCGTTAAATGAAGTCGCAATCTTTTCTAAATCTTCCACACGTTTAATGTAAGATTCTAAAACTTCACTTCGCGCACCAGGACGAGCACCCGAAAGCGCATCGGCGGCATCTACCAGGTGAGCCAAAGCCGTTTCTTGAGGCACATCTTCATGATGGGCTGCGATGGCATGAATTACGCGAGGATCTTCTCCATAACGCTTCGCCAAATCGGCCCCAATAATCGCATGAGAGCCTTCCACTTCGTGGCTCACGGCTTTTCCAATATCGTGGAGCAGCCCTGCGCGCCGTGCCATTTTTTCGTTCATTCCGAGCTCCGAAGCCATGATTCCACACAAAAATCCAACTTCAATCGAGTGAGTAAGCACATTCTGCGCATAGCTAGTTCTAAACTTAAGCATTCCTAAGAGTCGGCTGAGTTCAGGGTGAATGCCATGGATTCCGAGTTCGAAAGCTGCCGCCTCACCCGCCTCTCGAATTTTCTGATCCATCTCTCGGCTTACTTTCTCTACCATTTCTTCGATGCGAGTCGGATGAATTCGTCCATCTTGAATCAAACCCTCCAAAACCAAACGGGCAATTTCACGACGCACTGGGTTATAACCCGACAAAACCACAGCGTTTGGCGTATCGTCGACAATCAGATCAACACCAGTGAGTTGCTCAATAGTTCGAATATTACGCCCTTCGCGACCAATAATCCTGCCCTTCATTTCATCGTTAGGCAAGTTCACTACTGTGATCGTGCGCTCGGCAACCCATTCTCCCGAAATCCGTTCAAGTGCCTGGGTAATAATTCGGCGCGATTTTTTATCGGCTTCTGTTTTTGCTTCTTCTTCGATCTGCCTCATCAGTTTTGAAGCATCAATCTTGGCGCGTTCAAGCATCGTATCGCTCAATTTCTTTCGCGCATCTTCAGCCGACATGCCTGCCACACGTTCTAAAGTTTGCTTTTCCTCTTCTAAGAGCTTTTGATACTTCTCTTCGAGATCTTTCAGCTCTTTTTCCTTGCTCTCAATTTGTCGACTTCGACGGCTAATTTCTTGATCGCGAGCATCTAAAGCCTCTCCTTTTTTATCGAGACTCTCTTCTTTTTGGGTAAAGCGTTTCTCTAAAGCACTAATTTCTTGCTTACGATTTTTGATATCTTCTTCGAGCTGCTGCTTGGCTTGAAAACGTTGGTCTTTAATTTCAAGCTCCGCTTCTTTTTTAATACTTTCCATCTTTCTGCGGGCTTCTTCTAAAAGCGAATTAGCCTTCAATTCTGCTGAGCTAATTTTGGCTTCCGCAATTTTTTTGCGAACCAAAATACCCAAAAATACCCCCACTACGAGGGCGGCGACTCCAATCAAAATAACTGTAAGACTCATATAGACTCCTTCAAGGCTCTTCCTTATTCAAAGATGTCTAGACTTCAGTAAAGTCTATGCATGCGAGGCCTTTATATAACGAGTTTCAGTAAGCACCCCATGAACCGGCTCATCTCCGGCTTCATGAGGTAACGAATCAAGAATTTGAAAATCATAGGCAAGCCCTAAACGGGTACCTTGATAATTTTTTAAAGTTTTATCGTAAAATCCCTTTCCTCTTCCTAAACGATTACCCTCGGCATCAAAAGCAAGGCCTGGAATCATCATCAATTCAATAAGGTCTAGAGAAGCAGGAGAAGAGGATTGAGGATCGGGTTCGAGTAAGCCCCAAGAACTTTTAACCAGACTTTGAAGAGAATCGACCCAATAGAATTGGAGTACTCCCGTTTTTTCAGGAACTTTTGGATAAGCTACCTGCTTTCCCATTTTGCGAGCAAGTTGATCGATTTCCAAAACGGAAATTTCTTTCTGATGGGGGAAATATAGCGCAACACTTCTAGCCTCTTGAAAAAAGGAAAGCACTTTTGTTTTTTCTTGAAGCAAATGGGCTGCACTTAAAGTCTTAGCTTCTGAAAGCGAAGAAAACTTTTCTAAAATCTTTAAGCGTATTTTGTTTTTTTGTTCGGAAATCGTCACTACGGATCTTGAAAAGACCCGGGTCAGGACAAAAAGGCAAACAACTTAAGAAACAAGGTCTCACCTAAAGAGAGATTGAACTCTTTACTAAGAAAACAAAGGTTAAAAAACTCTTTAAATAAAACTCGCGAAAAAAATAAAAATGAATAAAACCCCTCGAAGAACTCATGTAATCAACTCATACTCAAATAGATAAATATTGTTTCTTTATTTGTTGTAAACCTAACGACTGATTGACCCTTAAGAAGCCTTTCCAATCCTCCTTGAAATAATCCATCTACACAAAACTCTTAGAGATATTATGTATACTTTGCAGAAAAAAGACAATAAAAAACCCCACCATCTGCCGTGTGAATTGATCGATTCGAACCCTAAAATACTAGGGGGGCATCTCATTACTGCTTTAGGCTTTCCTCGCATCTTGCGATTTGAGGACCTGCTCACCACAGCAAGAGGAGATTCCCATCGAAATCAGTCATAGGTTCAAAAAACACTCAATTCATCACGCACAAGGCAGGGAAACTTTAAAAATTAAATAATTTCAAATATTTAAATCAATTCACCGTCAATTGGGTATCGATCAACCCAATAATCTCTTTTAATTTCTTCTCAATGGCAACGCCCTCATCCTTCCTCTCGATTCTTATTTTAAAGAAATCATCGGCCATATTCAAGGCTGCCAAAATAGCCACACTGAGAGTCGAAACACTCTTAGTACTCGACATAATGTCGTAGATTTTTTTATTAACGTAGTCAGCCACCTTCTGAACATAACGCTCATCGGCTTCTGATTTAATAATAAATTTTTGATTTAAAATAGAAACTTCGTAAGATTTTTTCACAACCCCCCCCCATTAACATAAGATCAAAATAAACTTTCGTTATAACCGTCACGAGCAGGTGAACCGCAAGGCCGGGTAAGGAAAAAAATCGGAGCGTATGTAAATATACGTGAGGATTTTTTGACGAACCCAACACAGCCAAAAACCTATGTAGCAGGCTACAATAAAAACTTCAAAAACTATAAGCATTACTTGAAACAGGGTCAACTATTTTCAAGAAATAGAAAATAAAAAGTCTGCAAAGATAGAAAAAATAAGGTCTAGAGAGCTATCTCAAATTCGGGGCCAAAGCGAGGACTGAACGAGATTGGAAAAGCCCCATCAAAGCGATATAAAAATAACCGATTTGAAAAAGGATCATAAAAGGAATTGAAACAAAAATTCCCTGTTCAATCACGTAGCTTAAAGCAAAAGAGAAATAGACCCCTAGAAATAACTCCACAAAAGTGACCCAATTAAATTGGTGTGTATATTTTTTATCTTTCCATACATCTGATTTCTTCTCGATGGCATATTTAGGAGTACGCTTAAACTCTGTCACATGATTAAAAATCGCCTCAGCAACTGCCTTCGCATTATTGACTGAAATCCCTATTCCTAAAGCTAAATTGAACGGGATATAGCGTAATCGTTTTTTCCAATCAGGATAAGCTTCGCGCTGAGAACACGTATAGAAGAAAGTAACTGAAAAAGTTGCCGAAAAGAAAAGGGGTAGATCAATATAAAAAGAATGCATCCACCCCAGCTGGTATCGAAAATAGATCGAAAAAGGCATTAAAAGCGAGAGTACGATCATCAGAAGATAAGCAAAATTATTTGTAAGATGAAACAACGCCTCAATTTTCGCCTTCATCGGAATTTTTGCAAAAAGAATTGTAGGAACTAATTTCTTCGCGGTCTGAATAGAGCCTTTCGACCAACGGTGCTGCTGAGACTTAAAAGCATTCACCTCTACAGGAAGTTCAGCTGGCACCACAACATCAGGAAGAAAGACAAATTGCCAACCTTTCATTTGAGCTCGGTAAGACAAATCGAGATCTTCGGTAAGCGTATCATGTTGCCAACCACCAGCATCTTCAATGCAAGCCTTTCGCCAAATTCCCGCAGTCCCATTGAAATTAAAGAAACGGCCCGAGCGATTACGAGCCGTATGTTCAATGACGAAATGACCATCTAAAAAAATTGATTGGGCTTTAGTAAGAAGAGAATAATCACGATTAATATGTCCCCAACGCGCTTGGACCATACCAATCTTCGGACTTTCCGCAAAATGAGGAACAAGCTTTTTTAAAAAATCGGCATCGGGCACAAAATCGGCATCAAAAATGGCAATCAACTCTCCTTTACAAACTTTCATTCCCTCTTGAAGAGCCCCCGCCTTATATCCTTCACGATTTGTACGATGCAGAAGACGAATAGGAAAACCGCGCTTTGCATAAGTTTGCACAATACGTTTCGCAGTTTCGGTGGTTTCATCAGTAGAATCATCCAAAACCTGTATTTCCATGCGATCGCGTGGATAATCGATAGCGCACGCGGCACGAACCAAGCGGGGAATCACATATTTTTCATTGTAGATAGGCAACTGAATCGTAACAAAGGGAAGCTCTTTCAACTCTTCAAAAGGCTTTGGGCGAGTAATACGATGATCTTTGTAGCGGTAATAAAGATAAGCCAAATAATAACGATGGAGCCCGAAAACCGCTAAAATTGCCAAAATTAAAAAATAAACACCTATAAAAAAGATATAAAATAGATCCATATTTTCTCTTTATCTATTAAGAATTATTAGACTTTTTCCGAGCTGCCTATAGACTGATTTTATAAAAATGTCAAGAGAACATCCTCGCATTCAAAGCAAAGATTCAAGTACTTATAACTCTCTGTAATCGCTTCATTTATTGACTTTCTCACCCTCTTTCTTTACCCTTGAGAAATGCTTACTCTTGAAGAAGAACGACTCAAAAAACTCTTGAACATTTTCACCTTTCTTTTTGCAGCCGCAGGCTTAGGTTTCATTTTTGCGCCTCACCTGCTTATTTCAGAAATTAATCATCTTGGCCAAATGCTGGCCCCTCAGCTGCCTCCTCTGGCTGAAAATTCAGAAAATTTTTGGCTGGCTTTAACAGGCTCTCTCATGGTGACTCTCACCGCCTTATGTTATGCCGCGCAGCTTGACCTAAGGCGTCGAAAAGATCTGGTAGTTTACATTCTGATCAGCAAAGCTGCCTCCACCTTCTTTTTCTTAAGCTTCTTTCTCTTTACGCTTCATGCTTTTGCTTATTTAGTGGGAGCAATAACCGACGGAAGTATTTTTATTATTCTTCTTTTCTTTTATTTACGCGCAGGGCGTAGTTCGCAAATACTTCCATGAAAAATAAAAAAGCAAAAAACAATTCTCATTCTAAAAATGTTCTCGGATCGAGAACTATTGCTGTTTTAGGAGCTTCGGGTTTTAAAGGCAGAACTCTCGTGCAGGAACTCGAAAAAGATCCGCGAGTCAAAAAACTTCTAGTGCTCGACCGGCGCAAACCTTCTTTTGAACTTAAAAAAGCAAAATTTTATAAAGTCGCCCTCACCGATAATTTAGTAGACGTACGCCTTTCGGAGATTTTCAAAGCAGAAAAAGTGCATACCGTGGTTCATATGGCTTTTCCCACAACTCCGCCTCGCAACCCCGGGCTTGCTCATGAAATCATTTCGGTGGGCACTATGTATTTGTGCAATGCCTGTGCCGATGCGAAAGTAAAAAAAGTAATTCTTTCTTCAAACACCGATCTTTATGGAGCCCTTCCCGATAATCCTAATTTTTTAACGGAAGAGAGCGCAACCCGAGGGGGCATTCGTAACCGTTATTTGGCAGACAAAATTGATGCCGAGCGTTCCATCTTAAAACTCGCTCAAAAACATCCTGAAATGATTGTAACGATTTTGAGATCTACCCACGTGTTGGGCCCTACTATTCAAAGTTATAAAAGCCGCTATCTTTCTCGCCCCGTTGTTCTAACGATCTTGGGTTACGATCCTTTAGTTCAATTTATTCACGAAAAAGATGTGATTACCGCTTTTCGATTAGCGATTGAAAAAGATTGCCCCGGTATTTTCAATATTGTGGGCAGAGGGGTGCTTCCGCTCTCTCGGGTCATTCGTCTTGCAGGAAAAATTCATATCCCGATGCCTGAAACCGTGGTAAAAAACTTGGTTCAACTACTCTGGTATGCGAATATGTCGCCTGCCCCTGCAAATTATTTAAACTTTCTAAAATATTTATGCATTGCGGACGGCGAAAAAGCTGAAAAGATTTTAGGATTTCATCCACGCTACTCCACTCGAGAAGCGCTACTTTCATTTGTGGGAGCTGAGCGCCTTCGAGAAGTTGATTTGGTCGAAGCTCAATTAGCAGGACGAACATAAACTATGACTTCAAAACTAGATCACAAAATGCCTCAACTCCACTTGCTTCGTTCATTAACGAACACAACTCCTTCAACTTCTTTAGAAGACTCCCTCGAAGAAAGAATTTCTAAACTTGAAAAAGAAATTAAAAAATCAATCGCCCATCTCGAAAAACAAATCGGGAGATCTTCTTCTAAAAAATCGGGGCTCGACCCCAAATTTCGAGAAGATTTAAAAAATCTTCAGCATCTCTTTGAAGAAAAACTTCATCATCTTGAAAACCCTCCTCAGGCTCCCCGGGCTAATTTTTTTAAAAAATTAACTTATTATCTAACACTACTTTTTTCACTTCGAACCTATCGTCGTTTTTTGTTCGGAATTACAAAGATCGATCGCGAAGAATTCGATGAGTTCGGGCGGGATCCTCAGTTTGAGCAAAAGCTCAAACCTTTCTTTGACTTTCTCTATTATACCTACTGGCGGGTTTCAGTGGAGGGGCTAGAAAATATTCCCAATCACGGCCGAGGCCTCATTGTCGCAAACCACTCCGGAACCCTTCCCTTTGATGGTTCGATGATTCGTTTAGCTGTAACCAACGATCATCCTTCAAAACGCGACGTTCGGTTTTTGGTAGAAGATTTCGTTTACTATCTCCCCTTCATCGGAACCTACATGTATCGCATTGGTGGAGTACGGGCCTCACCCGACAACGCAGAGCGCTTATTAAACAAAGGGCACTTAGTGACCGTATTTCCAGAAGGAGAAAAAGGAATCGGTAAATCTTACAAACACCGATACCATCTTCAACGCTTTGGGCGAGGCGGCTTCATTAAAGTGGCGATTCGAAGCGGAGCTCCGATTATTCCTTGTGCGGTGATCGGTGCAGAAGAAACTCATCCTCTTTTATATCGAATTCAAGCTTTAGCAAAACCCTTCGGGATTCCTTATGTACCCATTACCCCCACGCTTCCTTGGTTAGGCGTTTTTGGGCTCATTGGTTTACCCGCAAAATGGCAAATTCATTTCGGCAAACCCATCCACCTTGGGCGTTATGGCGAAAAGGCCTTGAATGACGAACTTCTTATCCATCGTTTAAGTGAGATGGTAAGGCAAAATATTCAAGAGTTGGTCATGAAGGGGCTTAAGAAACGGCGATCGATTTGGTGGGGTTAAATAACAAGTCGAGGATCTTTTTGAATACGAAGAAACGGGTTGCCATAGCTTTCGCAACCGGACTTTCCTAAAATTCCCGCCGCAATTTTTTTACCGAGTTCGACTCCAGGTTGATTAAACGGATTTACTTCGTAGAGCCCACCCGCAAAGGCCGTAGTGACTTCGAATAAAAAGAAAAGCTGCCCCAGAGCGTAGGCATTTCGTTTGAAATAAGAAAGATCTAAGCTAGGCCGCCCTTCATCGCGCAAGGCAACGGCAGTCGCGGTTGCCTCGGCTTGTAAAACTTTATCGAGATCATGCCGGCCTAAAAAATCTAAACCCATTTCTTGAGAAAGTTCCCAGGGAATCGGTATTTTCTTATCAAATTCTCGGGGGCGTAAAAAAAGAATTAATTTATCAGGAGGCCCTTCTTGATAAAGCTGGAGTTGAGAATGTTGATCACGGGGCCCACAAGCCGCCACGGGCGTGGAACCCGTGTAGACCTTTTCACCTTTTAAGTTAAACCGTTTTCCAATGCTCTCTGCCCAAAGTTGACAATACCACTCTGCCAACGGAAACAACCAATCCGAATACGGCATAATCACCAAAATATTTTTACCCTGCTTATTCATGAGAAACTGCAAAGCGGCCAACATATAGGCTGGATTTTCAAACAAGTTTTCTCTCTGGCAACGCTCACTGCTTCGCCGAGCCCCTGCCAAAACCTCATGAATATCAACACCGGCCATTGCCGCAGGAAAAAGACCTACCGGCGACAAAACAGAATAACGGCCTCCCACTCCGGGAGGAATTGCGAAAGAACGAATCTCTTTTTCTTGAACCCATTTCCGAAGCAAGCCTTCCGCCGGATCGGTCGTTACCACCACATGCTTGGTCCAATTTTTTCCGACTTTATTTTTAAGCTGATCTTGAATCACCAAAAACTGCGACATCGTTTCAAGTGTGTTTCCCGATTTACTCACCACATTAAACACCGTTTTCGAGAGATTGAGAGAAGCTAAAAGTTCTCCAAAGGAATCAGGATCGAGTTGATCGCAAATTCGCACTCGAGTTTGCTCGCCTTGGCAACCTTGAATTAAAGCGCGAGCCCCCAATGCCGAGCCCCCAATACCCAAAACCACCAAGCGATCAAACTGATCTTGCAAATCTTCAGCAACCGCTGAAATTCTTGCGGCCTCTTCTTCTTCGTAAGGCAAACGATAAAAGGGAATCTGCCCTACTTCACGCATTGCTTTTAGGCCTTTGTGAATTTCTTCACTGAGAGGCTTCAATCTTTCTAAAGCCGCAAAGCTCACGCCTTGCTCTCCGAGCAAGGTTTCCGTGGCAAGGTTAAAATCGAGGTGGACATCTCGGTGTGGCATAATTAAAACCGATTTTATGGTGGTTTTGTGTCAACAATGCAAACTCTTTTTCGCAGCCTCTCTTTGTTTGATCTTTTACTCTTCTTCTCTTTTTGCCTGGAACGAAGACTATGCCCCTGAAAAACAGATCACCAGCCGAACTGTTTGTGTGAAATCTGGAGATCCTAATTCAGAGATTCTTTTTTCAGTCCGCTCTATCCCTGTAGACGAAGCCTGTTTGAAAGAAGAAAATCGACGGCAACTGGTGGTTGGCAAAACTCCTTTGGGTTCTTTGGCTCTTTTTCCTTTAATGCCAAAACAATTCTTTTCTCCCCCACTCAAGTTAGAATGGCAACCCCGTTGGAATTCTTCTCCACGGAGTAAACTCTGGCATTTTACCTGCGTGAAACTTATTCCCGATGAAATTTTTGGTACTTCCTACGAAAAGCAGCGCTATCTTGGAGAAATTACTTCCTCTGCTGAAAAACAAAGCTGCGAATCGGCCTCGATTGGAGCACGAACTTACTGCGAAGAACAGCTCGGAGGAAGCAAGCTCATGGAAGAGTGCTTTGAAAAAATAGGAGAAGATTTCCCATGATTTTTCTTCTTTTTTTATTTTTCTCAATAGCCCAGGCCCAAGAACCCGTTTGCGTGAGCAAAACCAATTTTGCAGAACGGGAGTTTAGTTTTCAGGTTCGAGCTGAAACTCAACCCTGCTTGGGTAACGAAACAAAAATGATTCTTGAAAAAGATAAACAACGCAGCTACTTTTTGAAACCTCCCGAAGTTCCTGATGCCAATACTCCCACGTCATTACCGAGGAGTCCTTGACAGATGAAAGTTCGAGCTGTAGGCGTAAATGAAGTTTCCAACTTTTAAATAGTCTCGCATAAGGAGTTTATATGGCCAGCATTAATAAAGTGATTCTGATTGGTAATCTCGGTTCAGATCCCGAAGTGCGTTACACGCCCAGTGGTTCAGCCGTTGCCAATTTCAATATTGCCACCAACGAAAGCTGGAAAGACAAAAATGGCCAAGATCAAGAGCGAACTGAATGGCACAAAATTGTGGTTTGGGGCAAACAAGCGGAAAACTGCGGAGAATATCTCAAAAAAGGCCGGCCCGTTTATGTAGAAGGTCGCCTCCAAACACGCGAATGGAACGATAAAGAAGGAAATAAGCGCTACACCACCGAAGTAGTGGCAAGTACCATCCAATTTTTAGGTTCTGCTCCCGGTGGAACAGAACGAGGAAAAAGCTACGCCGAAGCAAAATCACCCCCTCCTTCAAATGTCGCCGAAGATGATATCCCCTTTTAACTGAAGTAGTTAAGTTGTAAGCAGTAAGTGGTAGGGCTAAGTTTATTTTGCCTTACGACTTACCTCCAACGACTTATCACTTTTATTCTCATGTCTGAAAACAGTCGCGAACTTATCATTATAGGATCTGGCGCTGCAGGTTTGACAGCCGCCGTTTATGCCGCTCGGGCAAATTTAAGACCTTTGGTTATTGATGGTACGCAACCCGGGGGGCAACTCACCACCACTACCGAAGTGGAAAATTTTCCAGGCTTCCCTCAAGGAATCATGGGCCCAGAGCTTATGGATAACATGCGCAAACAAGCGGAGCGCTTCGGAACCGAATTTATTTTCGACCAAGTCGAGAAATGTTCATTGAAAGAACCCCTTAAAAAAATCAGGCTCTCGAGCGGAAAAGAACTCCAAGCCCACACCGTTATTATTGGGACAGGAGCCGCTCCAAAACTCATTGGGATTCCTGCTGAAAAGCAACTCATGGGCCGCGGCGTTTCGACTTGCGCCACCTGCGACGGTGCCTTCTTTAAAAATGCCGACTTAATTGTGGTGGGCGGAGGCGATTCTGCAATGGAAGAAGCCAACTTTCTCACAAAATTTGCCAAAAAAGTTTATGTAGTTCACCGCCGCGATACCTTAAGAGCCAGCAAAATCATGCAAGAGCGTGCTTTCAAAAATCCAAAAATTGAATTTATCTGGGATAGCACAATTATCGACGTGAAAGATGTTACCAAAGGAAACGTCGAGGCCGCCGTTTTGAAAAACTTAAAGACTCAAGAAACCCGAGAACTTAAAATCGATGGAATTTTTGTCGCGATCGGTCACACTCCTAATACTGCGGCTTTTATGCCCGATGTTTCTTGCGATGAGCAAGGATACATTCTCACCGAAAAAGGCACCCAGACAAATATTGAAGGAGTTTTCGCGGCCGGTGATTGTGTTGATCACACTTATCGCCAAGCGATTACTGCCGCAGGCATGGGGTGTATGGCTGCACTGGATGCCGAACGCTACCTTACTTCGAAGGGAAAATAAGAATTTCTTAAAATCCAATTCGTTTTTTGGAGTCTACCGTACGCGGCTCCATGAGTTTGCGAATCGCATCAAACACTACGCGAAATTGGCCATCATATTTCTTTTCAAGCGCCTCTAATTTTCTCGCGAGAGCTTTGTGAGTAGAAAGCAACTGCCTTAAATTGACAAAGGCTCTCATGATTTCAATGTTTACTTGAGTAGCTCTTGGACTTTTCAAAACGCTCGACAACATGGCAACTCCCTGCTCAGTAAAAACATACGGATTATAACGTCTTCCTCCCCACAATCTTGAGGTCGCAATTTGCGACCTCAAGATTGTAAGCTACTGATTTTCCAATTGAAACATAAAATCTATAGGAAACCTTTCTTTATTGCGGCCAACTTGTTCATTTAATCTTTTAGTCGTCACCCCATACAACTCTGCTAAATCAGCATCAAAAATAACTTTCTGATTTCGAATCAAAAATATTTTTTTCTCTATCTTTTCTACGGGAACAAACTTCATGTTTTATCCTTTTGAAATCTTGGACTAAGGGCTCAATCCAGTCTAAGCACTTTTAATGCCAAGCCAAACCTGAGGATTAGAAGAGTCTTAAAGAGAAAATAAAACATCCCCGTCCGATTTTCAAACTTGCTGTGTCTGATTTTCAGACAAGTTTTTTTCATCCATCGAACCTTCCCTCATTTAAACTGAAACAGAGATTGGCATCTGCCTTGCTAAGATAAAAAGCATGCCTTCTCTTTTAAGCCAACTCTACTCTGCAGGATTGATTGGAATTGATGCTTATCCGATCGAGGTCGAGGTAAATATTAGCCTTGGGCTTCCCACTTGGAATACGGTCGGATTGCCTGAATCAGCCGTGAAAGAAAGTAAAGATCGGGTGATTTCTGCCGTGCACAATTGCGCTTATGAGTTTCCTTATCGGCGAATCACGATCAATCTTGCTCCAGCCGATATCAAAAAAGAAGGCACCGCTTTTGATCTTCCAATCGCTATGGGGCTCCTGGCTGCCGCCGGTTTAGTTTCTGCCCAAGCCTTGCAAGATTATCTCATTGTAGGCGAGCTCTCGCTCACTGGAAAACTTCGAAAAATTCGAGGGGCATTATCAATCGCTTTACTCGCACGAGACTTAGGCAAAAAAGGGATTATCTTACCTGCGGTTAATTATTCAGAAGCTTCGATCGTAAAAGAAATTGAAGTGCATGGAGCAAATCACTTACCCGAAGTTGTGGAATTTTTCTCTCTTGGAAAAAGTATTTCGATTCCCGCCCCTAAGCCAAAGAAAGTGAAAAAAACTTTGCGTTTTCTAGATTACGCCGAGGTCAAAGGCCAACACTATGCAAAACGGGCTTTAGAAATTGCGGCCGCGGGTTTTCACAATGTTCTTTTGGTAGGCCCACCCGGAACCGGCAAAACAATGCTCGCTTCACGGCTTCCGTCGATTCTTCCTGAAATGGATTTTGAAGAGGCCCTCACCACTACCAAAGTTTATAGCTTAATGGGATTAAACCCGGGCACTCAACTCTTGAATCAAAGACCTTTTCGAGCTCCTCATCACACGATTTCAGATGCCGGTTTGATTGGTGGAGGAAGCCATCCCAAACCCGGAGAAGTTTCTTTAGCCCACAATGGAGTTTTATTTTTAGATGAACTGACTGAGTTTCATCGCAATGTTTTAGAATCGCTTCGCCAACCCATTGAAAGCGGCCAGGTCACCATTGCACGAGCACTTCAATCAATCACCTACCCGGCTCGATTTATTTTGGTAACTGCTATGAATCCTTGCCCCTGTGGGCACTATGGAAATCGAGAGCAAGTTTGCACGTGCACCGCCACCCAACTCAAGCGTTACCAAACTAAAATTTCAGGCCCTTTACTGGATCGGATGGATTTACGAGTTGAAGTGCCTCCCATCTCGTTTTCAGAATTAACCCAGATACATCTCGAAGAAAGTTCGCATAAAATCCGAGAAAGAGTTGTGGCAGCTCTAGATCGCCAACGTGGGCGCCTTCAAAAAAAGGGGCTTCTCTTTAATTCTCAAATGAGCCCTTCTGAAATCAAAGAAACTTGCGCTCTCACTTTGGAAACAGAGAAAATTTTAGAACTTGCCATGCAAAAACTAAAACTCTCCGCTCGCGCTTTTGATCGCACCCTAAAAGTGGCCCGCACGATTGCAGATTTGAAAGGAGAAGAAAAAATTTCGTCGGAAAGTATTAGTGAAGCAATTCAATATCGGCTGGCTTAGAACTTTTCAATTCCCAACATTCGACGATAAGAAGAATCTTCTTTGGCTGCAGTAATCAAAGTATTGGTAACAAGATCAACCAACTCTTCCGATTGGTAGCAATCGGCCAAATTTTCAGTCACTTTCTTACGCACACGAGTGCGATAGTATTCGGGGCGCACTCGGGCTCTTTCTTTAAACAAAGAGGCCTTCAAAATTCCTAATAATTCCAAACCTTTTTGCCTTACTTGTTCGGCAAAGGCAGGGGGATCTTGAATAATCACATGCTGAGCAGTTTGATTCACTTTGCGGGCGAATTCTTCGAGTTTTTCCATTAATTCAGTTTTTAAAGGGCTTATGCCTTTCATAAAATCATCCTTCTGCCCCTATTTTCGGTAATAAGATGAAAAAGTTGCTAAAAATGCGGTTTACTTTCCTTTTTTTTACATGCTATAGCGCCCAAAACTATCCACGATTTGAGGAGAAAATATGATCAAACGCGGTCAAGATATTGCCCCTGCCAAAGGTAAATTAGGAATTGCTCTAGTCGGTTTAGGAGCGGTTTCTACCACTTTTATTGCAGGAGTAGAACTCATCCGAAAAGGCCTTTCAAAACCCATTGGCTCACTCACCCAGCAAGGCCATATTCGCCTCGGTAAGCGTACCGATAAGAAAAATCCCTTGGTAAGAGATTTTGTTCCCTTGGCAAAACTTGAAGATCTCTGCTTTGCCGCCTGGGATATTTTTCCTGATAATGCTTATGAAGCTGCCAAAAAAGCAGGCGTCTTAAGTAATGAGCATATCGAAAGCGTGAGCGAGTTTTTAAAAGGAATTGTCCCTTTAAAGGCAGTTTTTGACCAAAGCTATGTGAAAAATCTCCAAGGCAGCAATATTAAAACCGAAAAAAACAAGATGGAGCTTGCCCGAGCGGTCATCAAAGATTTGGAAGAATTCAAAGCAAAAAATAATCTTTCTCGAATCGCCATGATCTGGTGTGGTTCTACTGAAAGTTTTATTAGCACTTCTAAAGTTCATCAATCGTTAAGCAATTTTGAAGCAGGTTTAGAGGCGAATGATCCTAACATTCCCCCGAGTATGATCTATGCTTATGCCGCCTTAAAAAGCGGGGTTTCCTATTCGAATGGAGCACCCAACTTGACAGTAGACACCCCTGCTCTTCTTGAGCTCGCCATGGAGAAATGCCTGCCCATTTCTGGAAAAGATTTCAAAACGGGTCAAACCTTAATGAAAACGATTTTGGCACCGGGGTTTAAAGCACGTTATCTTGGGCTTCAGGGCTGGTATTCGACCAATATCTTAGGAAATCGCGATGGTGAAGTTTTAGATGATCCAGGCTCTTTCAAAACCAAAGAAGAAAGTAAACTTGGTGTTCTCGATACCATTCTTCAGCCTGAGCTTTATCCCGATCTCTATGGCAATATTTTTCATAAAGTAAGAATCAACTACTACCCTCCGCGGGGTGATAATAAAGAAGGCTGGGATAACATCGATATCTTTGGGTGGCTAGGTTACCCTATGCAAGTGAAGGTCGACTTCTTGTGCCGAGATTCGATTCTGGCCGCTCCCCTCGTGCTTGATTTAGTGCTTTTTATGGATCTTGCACAGCGTTCTGGCATGAGAGGCATTCAGGAATGGCTTTCTTTCTATTATAAATCGCCGATGACGGCCGAAGGCTTATACCCCGAGCATAACCTCTTTATTCAAGAGATGAAGCTTAAGAATACTCTACGCTATCTGATGAAAGAAGATCAGATCACCCACTTAGGCATCGAATATTACGAGTAGATTCCCACGGACTCGCATCAAAGGAAACATTCCCCCCATGCCCTTACGGACATATTTCTCTGCAACTCACGTCTCTCATGAGAATCTACTCAGTGAGCAAAGCGAACGTGAGGGGGAGGCTCCATCCCGCCATGCGGGATGGAGGGGGCGACGCGAGCCCCTTACGATAACCTAGCACCAAAAAAAACTCCCTATACCCTTCGGGGTAATCGAACTTTTTTCAGTTTTTTGATCAAGCCGAGATAAATTTCTCCGGTTTTTCCGGGCTCGCGGAAAGAGTCAAAATAGAGTTCGCGGATTTTTTCTTTACTGATTTGCTCTTCCATCATTCCATAATAAAGGCGATCTCCCAAACGATAGCCTAAGGCATGAGTCACTCCAAAAAAGATATCACTCTTTTGTTTTAGAACTTTCGCAGAAGTGACTAACTTATCTTGCTTTTCGAGTTTGAGATGCTGCAGAAAAAGAAAAGCGATTTCGAGCTCAAGCACTCGCTCACGCGGAATATTGCGTCCTAAACTTTTCAAATAATTGATTAAATTTGCAAAGTCTTTTTCATGAAAACACTTTCGATGATGATTAATCAATTTTGAGCCAAAAAAGCCTAAGGCTTCATGAAGAATATTGGCATAAAAGGCATCGACGGGATCTCGGGCAAACTCATCGCCTGCGCAAAGATGGCGAATAAAATGAGATGCCTCTTCGGCGCTATGATTAAGCGAAAGGTTTCCTAAATAGGCAATTTTCTTTTTAAAGAAATAGTAAGATTCTCCACGCGCAATTTGCTTTTTAATGCGCTGTACCTCTTTTTTCGTAAAGTCTGGATCCTCTTCAAGCCGCTTTAAAAAACTTAAATCTCCCGAGGTATAAACTTCTACCTCTTCTTTCTTGGGAGGAAGAGTAATTTCTAAAAACGAGGCTACCCGATCGGCCAAATCGAGAAAACTATGTTTGGCATCTGCAAAATCAATCTCCCCTTCTTCGTGCTCAAGCCAATTGAGATAGCTTTGCTGCCAAATAATGGGGGGCGTATTCAGCATACAAAAACTATTCGAATTAATCCGAACAATTTCCGTTTTTTCCTCAAGTTCTTTTTCAGCCAATTGCCAATAAATTTTTTCGGAATTTTGGTAGAGAAAAAGGGCTGTTTTTTTAACCTTCTTTTCTTTTAAAATTTTTTCTACCTCTTTCGGTAAATGGGGCGGGGCAATATGCAAATCACCAATTAAGACTAAAAGTTTTCCGGGAGATTTAACCAACAAATGCGCCAACTGCTTGGCGCAAGCGCGATCTCTTTCTTGGAGAGAAGCCCCTTCATGAGAAGCGGCCTCCACTCCAAAAATGGGAACCTGGTGATAAGCTGCAAACTCAAAAATAGGCTGGAAATTTTTCCATAAATCAAAATACCAACGCTTTTTTAAATGGATTTTTTCTAAAAACTCTTCCTGCTGAATTTCACCTGCCAGATAATCGTCAATTTGAGCTTGATAACGGCGATGAATGAGCTCGAGCGCAATCTTCATGCTGCTCCCAGTTTCTTGCAGCATTTTTAAAATTCTTAAGAATCCTCGCTGAGACTGTTTGTTGGTATGATAATCACCCACAAAGATGAGATCGGCTTTTTGGAGCGCTTCTTTCAATTCTTCAAGACTAGCCACGTGATCGTAACGGGAAACCTGCCGTAAATACCGGCGCTGATAAGCCTCAAATCCTTTTTCTTGGATAGAAATAGAATCTTCAATAAAGCGCTGATTCCGCCTAAAAAGACTCTTTTGAAGACAGAGCAATTCTTCGCGGGGAGACAGATTTTTTTTAGAGGAAGTCACAAGCGCTTATTGTAACCCAAAAAACGCAGTAATGACAACTTTTGAGAAAAGACTTACCGGGCTGTTTTGGTCCAGTGGTCGAGATTAAATTCAAGGGCAAAATCCCCCAAGAAATTATTTCGATTATTCCCGCCAATAAATTCAAAATTATTCACATGTTCATAACCGAAATTCACTGTCAATTTCAGTGGGAACCCTTCAACCCGATGCAAATATTGAACGACTCCCCTGTAACGATATTCATTCGGGTTATTGACTGTTTTGACGAATTCAAAAACATCCGAAGGAACCGTATATTGATCGGCGCTACGATCTTCGTAAGCAAAGAGAAATTTAAACAGGTGATTCGGACTCACATCCCAATTGAGAGTACCGTAAACCCCTTGCGCATTCGGACCTAGATTATTCCCTAAAATAAATTGATTGAGAGTCCAGCCTCCTAGAAACTGGCCATGCTCATAAAACCGTTTTCCGGTTCTCTGATATTCTCCCCGAAAATCGAGATTGCCTGAGTTGGTGAGACGAGGAAAATATAACCCCACTACCCAAGCTCCATCTTCTACAAAAAGTTGTTTTGTTCGAGTAAACGGATCCCAATCATCATCCCAACCAAACTCTCCATAAAACTCAAAATTACGAACCGGAGGAACCCGCAAACGCCAATCAATGGTTGCAATATGATTCGAAATTTCTTGCCCATCTCCCCTACCGCTTCCACCGATAATCGGAAAAACATCTTTCACCCGCTCTCCAAAACTTGCGGGAGGGGATCCTTGTCCACCTGCCATAGTCATCAAGGAGACGCCCAATTCTAAAAAAGAAATGGGCTGTAAACTCCATTTATAGCCCACCAAGTAAGAGTTTTTAAAATATTGTTCGGGCCCCAAATCGGCATAAAAAAAGCTAAACTTGTTAGCTCCCATGTAGCGAAAAACCCACGGAAAGAAAAAGGGCTCATCATTCGAAATTTTCGCCATATCCAGACCGCGAGGGTTATTTGAAAGCAAGATCCCGGCATCTTGCCCCTGACCCCAAAATAAATTATCGCGCCCGATTTGAATCTCTAAATTCTTGACGTAAAATTTTCCGTAAAGATTCTCAACAAAGGCCTGATTATCGTCCCCAAAGCCATCATGGCCAATGCCTAATTGAAAACGAGGTTGGGCATACAACGCAAAATGATTAGAAACACGAAACCAGTGCGTGGTTTCTAAGGATAAGGTTGAGCCATCCACAATATGACGGCCTTGAGTGTAATCAACCAAAGGATTAATCACGGCATTAATATTACCAATCCCGTTACTCACGGGAAGCTGTTCGGGCGGAGAATTCGTGAGATTGATATCGGTGATTACTTTTTCAAGCGGATGCAAAGAGTAAAAAGGCTTATTTCCTTCAAGGGCGCCTTCTTGAATCAGCTCTTCGTGATAATCTTTTTTCAGACGCTCTAAAATCACATCCACATAATTAAGCCGCTCTTGAAGTTTTTCTTTTTCTTTTTCACTGAGTTTATCGGAGGCCATTAAACGGGAACGATGCCGAATCGCCTGCGCTGTAATACGCGCAATCTCTTGTCTGGAAAAGGGGCGTTGACCCCAAATGACTTTATCAACCAAACCTTGACCTATGAGTTTTTCAAGATCCCGGTAAACAGGATCTAAAGGCGACACATTGACTGACACTTGAGAAAAAACCGGGGTGATCTCGAATAGTAAGAAAGAAACAGCCAAAAAGCAAAATAGGAGTTTTTTCATAGAAGGCTGGGGTACTTGATGACTCAAAACCTGTCAATGAGTTTCCCATAAATCTGCCTTGACCTTGAAAGTACTCTAAGCAAGATTAGACAAACCATGGTTGAAGCGTCTCTTATTTTACCCATCTACAATGCTGAGGAATTTCTTGAGGCCAACTTGAAAGAGATTGATCTCGCGTTAAGAAAAGAATCTGAAGTTTGGGAATTAATCCTTGTCATTGATGCGAGTCCAGACAACTCAAAAAAGATTTGTGAAGATTTTATCAAAACGTCTCCCCCTTATCCGGTTCAACTCCTCATCAATGAAAAGAACCTAGGGAAAGGAGCAACCGTCAAAAAAGGAATGCTCGCTGCTCAAGGCCGGTATCGTATTTTTAACGATTGTGACTTGGCGTATCCGATGAGCGAAGTATTTAAAGTGCACTCCGCCCTAAAACAAGGAGCCCCCATCGCCATTGCTTCTCGTTCTCTTTTAGAATCGCGCTATATCTTTGCACCCGAAAATTTTCGTTACCTTTATACTCGCCATATTGCGAGCCGAGTACTCAATTATTTTATTCAACGGCTTTTCATTCCCGATATCCGCGATACCCAAGCCGGACTCAAAGGTTTCAGCGCCAACACTGCTCAATTTATATTTTCACAACTTCGTTTAAATGGATTTAGTTTCGATCTAGAAATTTTGCACATTGCCCACCAAGGGAGAATCGCGGTGAAAGAGGTTCCTATTCATTTTTACGCCCAGAGGGTCAGCACCGTGCAGTTTGGCCAAGAAACCTTCCGGATGCTCCGAGACATTTCAAAAATTTACTACTGGACCCACCGTAAGCGCTATAGTTTTATAGAAACCAAAAATGACCTTCCTGAATAAATCATTTTTGAAGCTCCTGCTCGTCTTCTTGTTTCTTATTCTTTTCACCCGGCTTCCGTTTTTTTGGGAAACTTATCTCCATTCCGATGAAGCACTTTTTAGTTTGAGTAGCCAAGTTTGGAATTTAGGCGGCCTCCCTTACCGGGATTTTTTTGAAACAAAACCTCTTGGAATTTATATTTTCTATCGTTTTGCCTCCTGGGTCATGGGGGCATATCCCAAAATCAACATCCAGAAAATCCACTACTTCTCTTTATTTTGGACCTTGGCCACCTCCGGAACTCTTTATTGGATGGGCACACAGCTTTATTCTCGAAAAACGGGGTATTGGGCCGGAATTTTATTTATCCTTTTCTCCTCGTTCTGGGGGCCCGATATCGTCGCAATGCATATTGAAGTAGTTCTCCTTCTGCCTCTCTGTTTGGCTTATGCCTATTTGGTTCAAACTCCGCAAAAAAACTCTCTTTATTCAAGTTTTGCAGCCGGTTTTTTTGCCTCCGCCGCTTTTCTTTGTAAATATCAAGCAGGAATTTTTTTACCTCAGGCGTTTTGCTATCTTTTATTCATTCAAGGTTCTGCACATTCTCTCAAACTTCCGAGAAAACTCCTACACTGCCTGAGTTTGTTTCTTGGATTTATTCCCCTCATTGTCTTTCACTTGCTCTACCTTTCCCACCGAGGAGTTTTGCAAGATTTTCTCTTTTGGAATTTAGGAGGAAACTTCAGTTATATCCAAGCAGGCCAAGAAGCCGTTCTCTGGCAAGATATTTTATTTCAACTGGGGCGACACTTCATTTCAAGTTTTGCACTCTGGTTCTTTACTGTTTTCTACATTGGCTCCTTTTTTATTCAAAAATCTTCGCTCACGATTGAAAAGAAAAACTCTTTTCTCTTTTTAATTCTTTGGCTTCTTTTCATGTGGATTCCAGTTTCTACTGGTAAACGATTTGAAGATCATTACTTTCTTTTTTTGCTTCCACCGCTCTGCTTAATGGCCGCCCAAGAGTTGGTGCAAGGAAACTGGCTGAAAAAAAAGAGCCTTCAAGCTCTTACTCTTTTCTTCTTTTTAACTCCCACAATTGGATTCACCTTAAGTCGCTATCTCATGCACGACGCTTACCGGATTTGGGGTGGAGAAGACATGAGCCTTTATCAAGCTCATGCCGATTTTATTCGGAATAAAACTTCCCCCAACGATCGAATTTTTGTCTGGGGCTGTGTTCCCTCGATTTACCTTCTCGCCGATCGCCTCCCTGCCTCTCGTTTCTTAAGAACCGATAATTTAGCAGGCCGCATTGCGGGCCTAGGCTCCGAACAAGATGATCAGCAACTTCAAAAATTCATCACTCCCGGTTCTTGGGAAATGTTCTTTGAAGACGTCCGTAAAAATCCTCCAGTCTATATTTTAGATACGGCAACAGCGGGCTTGCACGATTTTCAAAATTATCCTCTCACCCGTTATCCAGAGATGCAGAAATTTTTAGAAAAATATTATGAACAAGAGCCTTCTTTTGAGAAGGTTTCTGTTTACCGGCGAAGAAATTCGCTTTGATTTAACTTTTCTTCGAGATAGGCACGAAAAATGAGTGTTCTGGTAGTTTTACCTACTTACAATGAAGCCGAAAATCTCCCCTCTTTAACCCATGAAATTTTATCGACCCTTCCTCAAGCTCAGATTTTGGTTGTCGATGACGCCTCTCCCGATCAAACCGGAAAAATAGCAAATCTCTTGGCCAAAGAAGAATCGCGGATCCATGTTCTTCATCGAAAAAAAAAAGAAGGCTTAGGAAAAGCTTATCAAGCAGGATTCCAAAGGGCCCTTGCTCAAGGTTTTGAGAAAATCATTCAAATGGATGCCGATGGCTCTCACCCCCCCTCTCTCTTACCTTCTTTTATGCAGGCTTTAGATCATTATGATTTCGTGCTCGGCTCTCGCTATATCTCTCAAGGAGGGGTGAAGAACTGGTCTTTCTTTCGCCAACTGATTAGTAAAAGCGGCAATCTCTACGCTCGCACACTTCTTTCTTCACCGATTCGAGACCTCACGGGGGGATTCAAAGGATTCCGCAGAACGGTTCTTGAATACCTGCTCCAAACGCCAATTACTTCGGAGGGGTATTGTTTTCAGATTGAAACGACTTTTCGTGCTCTTCGCAACGGTTTTACTTATAAAGAAATTCCTTTTATTTTTACCGAAAGACGAAGCGGAAAATCTAAAATGAACAAAGCAATTGTTTGGGAAGCCATCTGGGGAGTTTATCGTTTGAGGAATTCTCTAAAATAACCCCTTTCAAAATGAATTCACTTAAAAAAACAATTTTTCACCCGTTTTTTCTCCTGCTTTTAGCCAGCTTTCTCATTTATCTACCGAGCCTCATCTACCCTTACATGAACATCGATGAAGTGCTCTGGGGAGAGTTTACCAATACGGTTCTCAACGGATGCCCGCCTTATGTTTGCGCCATTGGAGAAAAACCGCCCCTCCTTTATTTGTTTTACACTTCCATCTTTTATCTCTTTGGAAAAAATAATTATTTCTGGATTCATCTGATTCATATTTTTTGGGTTTATCTAACGGCCTGTTTGATTTGTCGCATAGCCTCCCCAAAAAAAACGTTTTTACCCGGACTCTTCTACCTACTCATTATCGGCATCTTGGGCTTTGATCTGTTGGGGGCATTGGGCGAATCGTTAATGAATCTTTTTTTGGTGGTTTCTTGGATTGTTTTTTTAAATTTTCTCGCCAAGCCCACCAAAAAACAAATTTTCTTAAGTGGTTTTTGTATAGGACTCGCGAGTCTTTTCAGACAACAAGCCGGAATACAAATTCTGGCTTTTTCAAGCTTTTTAGTTTTTGATTTTTTTCGTAAACGAAGCTTCTCACTCCGTCAGGTTTTTCAATCGATTATTCTTCTTGGACTTGCCTTTTGTTTACCCTGGGCTTTGGCTCTCTTTACTCTAAAAGAAATTGGAAGTTACGAGGCTTTTCGCTACTGGGGATTCACACACAATCAAATTTATATTGAAGCCTGGAAATACGCGCCAGGCCTTATTAAAAATGGAATACAAAACCTCATTCTTATTCTTGGTAAATCATTCTTTTTTTGGGCCACCGCATTAGTTGGAATTTATCAGTATAAAAACCAACGCATTCAAACCAAGGTAGAAACCGCCTTTTTCTCTCTTATTTTTTCTTTGATTGCGATCAGTGCGGGTTTTCGATTCTACACCCATTACTTCATTCAATGTTTTCCTTTTTTAGCTTATCTCAGTTTTATCGGATGGGAAAAAGCCTTGAGCTCCACACTTCTTTGGCGACGTCTTGCCCAAATCGGTTTTGCACTTTCGTTACTTGCAGTGCTTCTTCAAAATATTTTTGTAGGGTTCTTGAGAGAACATTATTCCAGCCAAGACTATTCGGAAGTGATTCAAAAAATCGGATCTTACATTCGTGATCATTCAAATGCGGAAGACAAGATAATGGTTTGGGGTTGGGGGCAAGGAGTTTACACTTACTCAAACCGCAACATGGGAACCCGATTTATCATCCCCGATTTCCTCACGGGCAGAGTTCCCGGCTCGGAGGCCAAAGCTTACACCAAAGAAACCGCAAAGCTTTTTGTGAATCCTCATGCCTGGGAATGGTTTTTTGAAGATATGCAAAAAAATAAGCCACTCTACTTTGTAGATACTGCGGCCGCTGGAATCCACTATTATCGCCCCTTTTCGTCGGACCACTACCCGGCACTCGTTACTTATCTTGATCAAAATTATTTTTTAGAGAAAGAAATTGAAGGAACAAAAATCTATCGACTCAAGAGCAATAATCAAAATTAACCATAACGGGTCAGCGTTTCTGAAAAGAGAGAAAAAGCACCGAATCTATCGATTGATTAATCAGTAGAATTTTACTTTTATTAATAATCCTTCCCTACGGTGCGTTTTTTCACGAAATGAAGAAATGCTGCCCCGTTACAATCAATCTAATTCGGTAACAGCCTCCGCCATCGAAATTTCTTCTTCCCCACGATCGGAGTCGAGGGCAGGTTTTTTCTTTGAAAAAAGTATCAAGCAACGCGGAAAAACCACCACACACATTAAAGTCACAATCACAAGCCCTATTGCCGCCACCCATCCCACTGAACGAAGCCCCGCACTACTCGTTAAAATCAAGCCCCCAAACCCGATAATTGAGGTAAGACTCGAAATAAAAATGGGCGAAGTTTCCGAGAGAATGATCGAACCTAAATTTTTCTCTTCGTCAAAACGATGACTAAAATGAATAAAACAATCGATGCCTGTTCCTAAAACAACGGGAATCATTGCAATATTCATTACGTTTAAACGAATTCCACAAAGTTTCAAGATACCGGCAAGCAGAAAAAGAGCGATCACAAGATTTGCAAAAACAAGAAGGGCACGACTAATCGGCTTAAGAGTTAAAGTTAGAAAAAGAGCGAAAAAGACTAAAATCAGCAGCATCCCTTTCGGCGCTTCGGAGCGAATCAAATTCACCAAATCTTGCTGAACAAATGCGGAGTCCACCTCGGTAAAGTTGAGCTTAAACTGATTTTTAAGTTTTAAGATTCCTGTTTGATATTTTTCAATATTTTCGGATCCATCTCGAGGTAAAGAAGGATATAAAAATACTCCATACAAAGGCTCTGCTCCCGAAGCCATAAAAACGCGCTTAATATTTTGGGGTACATTTTCTAAAGTGATTTGATTCGCCACCAGAGTTTCTTGAATGCTCTCTAAAGTTTTTCTCTTCACATCTGGATTCACCAAACGCACTTGCTTAAATTGATTGGCAAGATCTTGAATTAAACTCAAACGCTCGGGCTGATTGGGTGGAATGAAAGTCGAAAGCCCAACCACCTTTTTATAAACAAGGTTTGAAGGGTCTTCTGTTTCGAGTAATTTATCGAGTTCATAAATTACCTTTTCTTGCTCTGCATAACTCTGGGTTAGCAAAACACCGGGCTGCAGAGTGCCAAAATTTTTCTCACTTACTTTTCCATAAAGTTTATTCCCGGGTAAAAAACTCGTATCGAGTTGCCCACTTTCAAAATAAATTTTAGATTGCTCCGGCAACACATACAAAGAAAGAATTGCAAAAACTCCCACCAAGAGAAGAGGTAAAATAATTCGGCGAGGCACAAAAAACTTTGGAATAAAATCGAGTTTCACAAGGCGGCTAAACCAGTGAGGGTGCCTATCCCAAGCCTGCAGCTTTCTAAACCAAGAGAATTTTTCTAAATCATGCCCCAACACAAGCACTGCGGGCATAAGCAGCATCATTCCTAAATAATTCATTAAAAGGCCTAAGGCCCCCACAACCCCAAATTCAACAAAAACCCCAAACTTTGAAAATAAAAGCGCACTGAATGCCCCCACTGTGGTCACCATTGAGCCAAAGGTGGCGCGTCCTGTATTTCCAAAAGCAAGATCTAAGGCGGTATGAAATTTAGAATGTTTTTCTTCTTCTTGATAAAAACGGGTCAGCAAGAAAATGCCATAGTCAGAACCCAGCCCCGCCAAAATCGCTGCGCCAAAGCCGGTAATCATATTCAGGTGGCCTAAAAACAAATAGACTAAGGCCATCGACCAAAAAATACTAATGGTAAGCGGCAAACCAATCACCAGTGCTGCACTCAAACGCCTAAAATAAAGCACAAGCGTGAGAAAAAGTGCCAAAGTGACTATCAACGAAACCCAAGTAATTTCACGTTGAATGAGCCCGGCCTCTTCAAGGCTGGTTTGATAAGAGCCTGTATAACCCACTTTCAAATCTTGAAATTTTGAATTGTTTTTTAATTGCGCTTCAACCGCCTTGACCCGCCCCATAAACTCTCGATTAAAATCAAGCCCGCCCGCAATTTTTTTTAGCTTCACCCAAACCGTTTCGAAGGGTGCAGAATCTTCTTGCGATGCTTCGCTCTCGGCACCACTCCATTTTAATTCATATTTTTTGCGGATATCTTCAAACGAAAGATCGGGCTTATCTTCTTCATCGGCAAAATCCATGAAACGATGAAAAGTAGCGCTCACTCCTTGCTTTTCGAGCTCAAGGCTACGCAACACCCTCTTTTGCATCTCTTGCAAATCGGGCAAATCCAAGAAGAGCCATTGTCTTTTCTTGAAATAATCGACCGGTTTTTCGGCAGAAACGTAATTCACTTCAGGAAACTTTTCTATTTCTGCTCCCATTGCTCGGGCAAAGGCCTTTGCCGAATCTCCTTCTCCTTCAACGGTAATCACCAAATAACTAAAACCTCCGAAGGCCTCTTCAAAAACACGAAGATTCTTCACGCTCGAGGTGCCTTCGGGCAAAAGAGAATTGAAATCAGAAATAATTTCAAGCTTCGAAATGAAATAAAAAGAAACTAAAGAAATGAGAAAAGCAAAACAAAGAACAAGCTTTGGATACCGTGCTCCCAATTGATAAATCTTTGGAATTCTCATAAATTATAAAGCCTCGTCTAATCTCACAAAACGAAATCCCTTTTTTGAACAAAAATCTAAAAATCGCGGCAAAACTTCGATTAAGCTCGATCGATCTGGATTCACTCTTGTATCTATTCCATCGTGAAGCAAAATGATTTCTCCATTTTTTAAATTACGGGTAAGCCTCTTAAATAAAACATCCGCGGGTGGCTGATCGGTATCCCAAACTCCTCGCGTCCAACCCACTAAGCGATACCCCTTTTTTCGCAGCACCCGATTTAAAAAGGGCGATTTCCAACCTCGAGGAGCCCGAAACCAAGGGCTAGAGCCCGCAAGCTTCTCCCAGGCCTCTAACTCTCGAGCGATTTTTTGGGTGGAACAAAAAACTAAAGGATCATGCGAAAAAGTATGATTTCCAATTTCATGCCCCGCCTCTCGCATTCGATTCAAGAGATGAGAAGAATTTTGCAAATTTCTTCCGAGCATAAAAAAAGTTGCAGGCACTTTTGCTCGATTCAAAATCTCTAAAATTTGAGAAGTGAAAGGTTCATTCGGGCCATCATCAAAAGTAAGGGCTAAAATCTTATCGGTTTTATTTAAGCGTGAAATCAAAGGGTGAAACCAAGAAAGATTGGGCAACAAATGAGTCAGCAAAAAAAGAATTACAAAACTTGTCGATAAAAAAACCAACAACCAACCCAACCAAGCGCCCCCCTCGTGCAAATGAAGAGCCACTTGATAAGCAATGCCCAGCTCAATACTGCAGGCAACCGCAATCAAAATAAAAGCGCGAATGTAACATTTAATGGGCAAAGCTCTCTCCCCTTTTCGTTTGAAAAACCCGGCTGTAAAAACTGAGAACTTCTTGAGCAATATTGGGCCAAGAATATTTTTGAGCGGTTTCAAATCCTGCGTGCTTTAATTTCTGAGCAAAGTCTGAATTTTTAAGCACCCTCACCAAACCATTCGCCAAACTTTGAGGATCAAACGTATCGACCAACACTCCATTTTCTTCAGGGCAGATCAATTCTCGAAACCCCGCATTATCGTGGGCAACCACCGGAACCCCTGCTGCCATCGATTCTAAAATCGTGATTCCAAAAGAAGCAATCTCTGCCGGATAACAAAAAACCCCTGAATTCGCAAAAAGCGCCGGGCGTTCATGAGTCACTGCACCCTTGAAAACAATTTTTTTATGAAGAAACGCCCCCGCCATTTTTTCGTATAAAGTGCGCCTTGGGCCATCTCCTGCAATAATTAAGCGGGCCTCAGGAATTTGCTTTAAAACCAAAGAAAAGGCCTGTATCAAGCGCCCCACCCCATTGCGCGGATCAAGACGCCCTAAAAAGAAAATATCTTTCGAATGGGCAGAGTGCGGCTTCATTTCTCTCTCGGTTTTTGAAAACCAATCCAAATCCACTCCATTTCCGATCACCGAGAAATCACCCTGAATATATTGCTGCATGGCTTTTACACAAGTCTCCGAAACGGCAATACGGCCATCGAGTTTATCGATATATTTTTGAGCAATACTTCGAAACAAGCTCATCAGAGGGCTATGTTGATAATAAGTATGAAAAGTAGAAATATTTACGGCCGAAGAATACTTTAAAAACAAAAGAGGTAAAATAGGATCCAGTGCATTTTGATAATGAATCAGATCAAAATTCTCTTCGGCTAAAAGCTTTTTCACGCGTTTTCCAAGATTCAAACCGTAGGAAATTTTTCCGATCGAGCCATTTGCAAAAACCGTCATACTCTTGGCCAAATTGATTAATCGAACGCCCGGGGGCAAAGAAACAGGCAAAGAGGCCCCTGCATACCCTGTAATAATGACCACCTCGAAGCCTAACTGAGCAAGCTCCCGCGATAAAAAATAGACGTGCTCGGTCATTCCGCCTAAATGCGGGTAAAAATATTCGCTGACTATACCGATTTTTCGTTGGCGTCCCATTGTTTGTTTTGAATCCAGATAAAAAAGATCACCAGAAGCATAACGGGTATCCAAAGGGTAACCTTCAGTTTAAATAAAGCTTGGTTGAAGTGATCTTTCCATTCCATGTGGCATCCGATTAATTTAAATTGATTTTGACTTTAAAATCCGCCTATACCACCCCAACACAATGATCTCAGCCCCTCAAGAAAAAGAAGCAGTCCCCCTCTATCTTGCCAATGAAGAGAAAGCAAGCCCCTCTAAGCTTCGCCTAGGCCTGCTCCGCCTCTTAGACATTGACATTCTTCTGCTTGGATTTATTTCGATTTTGCTCTTAAGCACCCTCTCTTGGAACGATAAGTCGATCCATTGGGGACAAGCCTCGGTCGTGGCTCCCATCGTGATCATGGTTTTTCTCCTACTCAGCCGAACCGTTCATTGGGCCTTTCAAAAAAGAAAAGGCATTCAAACCATTTCTTTAACGCTCATTCTTCTCCAATCTCTCCGCGATTGGATTCCGTTCATTGTAATTGATTTTATTTACGAGAATCTTCACGATCTTTCCCAAATTTTTTATAAAAGAGATTATGCGGGATTAATCATGAATCTCGATGTGAAGCTTTTTGGCATTGAAATCACGCAATGGAGTCAACAGTTTGCCAGCCCTCTTCTTACCGATTACATGGCCTTTACCTACGCGCTCTATCTAATTTTTCCACTCGTGCTGATGTATTTTCTTTCTTATCGCAATCGCCGTAAAGAAATGAAAGAAATCATCCTGGCCCTGACTTTTGCTTTTATTTTAGGATTCATCGGTTATGTTTTTGTACCCTGTTCTCCACCCCGCTATTTTCTCGTGGGCCAATATGTGCCCGAACACCTGCCAAGTTATTTTTTGTATCAAATGTTGCAGGCCCGGTGGGATTCGCTTTCTCATGTGAGTGCCGGCGCTTTCCCGAGTTTGCATGTGGGCATTTCAACCGTTGCCTTAATCTTTGCATATCGTTTTCGAAATACAGGACGCCTCGATAAAATTTTATTTTGGATTTATCTTCCGTTAATCGTGAGCCTGTGGGCCTCTACCGTTTATCTCCGCCATCATTGGTTTATCGATATTTTGGCCGGTTGGACCTTGGCTTATCTCAGTTGCTGGCTTGCGCCCCGTCTTAGTGAAAAGTGGGATGAATTGCGGCAAAACTGGGCAACTTGACTACCGCACAAGCTACAAGAGTTTCCCCTCCCATAACTTTTTTAAAAAAACATCCCAAGGCAAACATTGAATCCCCTGCCGTTTCGCAGGCACCGGATCTTGAGTGACCAAATAGTAATTTTTCACCAGGCCTTCTTCTTTTAAAGTATTTAAACCTCGCAGATGCCTTTCGGAAATTTGACGAGTCGCCTTTACTTCCAGCGCCATTTGCTCACCCAACACAAAATCTACTTCCTGCCCATTCACACTTCGCCAATAACTCATTTTTTCCGGACTCCGCGCGTAACTCAAGTAGGCTCGGAGTTCCATCGCGATAAAATGTTCGAAAGAACGCCCATACAAATCGGAGTTTCTTTCGAGAGATTTTGTCTGGATCAAGGTGTGAAAAACACCCACATCAAAAAAATAAAATTTCGCCGTTTGGATGGCTTTCCTCTTCTTTGATTTTGTCCAAGGAGGCAAAGCAAACCCCATCAAAGTATCTTCTAAAATAGAATAATATTCGCGCACCGTGGCAGGCGTCACTTCACTATCTTTGGCAATCTCCGTAAAGTTGAGCATTTGGCCATTCGATAGAGCCGCCACTTCTAAAAACTTTGAAAAAGAGGAAACTTTGCGCACGAGAGCTTCCGCCCGAATTTCTTCATAGAAATAAGTCCTCACATAAGCATCCAACTCCTCCGACGAGCTTCCACCATACACTTGAGGCAGTCCGCCGTAACGGAGATAAGTTTCCAAATCAAAAGAATGTTCCTTAAGTTCAAACCAAGTCAGTGGGAAAAGCTCTGCCCGCCATGCCCGACCCGCCAGCAAATTCGCCTTCTCACCCTTGAGTTTCCGGGCACTGCTGCCTGTCAGTAAAAAATGAATGTGTTTTTCTTCGATGAGACGATGAACTTCATTCAAAAGCTGTGGAACCTTCTGAATTTCATCAATAACCACCTGTGGAACTTTTTCCGACTCTTCAAAAATCAGAAACTCCAGATCTTCGGGATGAGCGCTGAGTCGTCTCTCCAAATGAGACTGAAGCAAGTTAATCACCTTCGCCTCGGGCAACTGCATTCGGACCAAAGTGGACTTACCTGTTGAGCGTGGCCCCAAAAGAAAATGGGACTTTTTTCGTAAAAGAGGCGGGAGTTGCAGAAAACGCTGAATTTCCATATACAGTAGTATTACTATAATTTATATTTATAATCAATATTAATACTACTGATAATTAACAATTCGGATCCCATTTTTTTTCTTATTGGCTGGTTACACCTTAGCTTATCTGAGTTGTTGGCTCGCTCCTCGCTTAAATAGGCAATGGCAGGATTTACGACTATCTTTTCACACAGGTTCTTGAAATTCCAAAACTAATCAACCTCCTCCTCCAGAATCTACTCCTCTGTGAATTAAACTCAAATTTATATTGTATTTTAAGTCCTTCCACGCGTGTCGGACACCGTTTTTGTATACCGTTTAAGGCACCATTGGTTTATCGATATTTTGGCCGGTTGGACCTTGGCTTATCTCAGTTGCTGGCTTGCGCCCCGTCTTAACGAAAAATGGCGTGAGTTCCGCCAAAATCTTCTAAGCCCTTCTTAAAATAAAAAACCCCCTTACTTTCGTAAGAGGGTTCAATTCAAAGCTATTCTTCTTATTTAAGCGTTTTGCTCAGGCCTACGCGCAATATGAATTTCAATACGTCGATTTGCTGTGCGGCCTGCAGCAGTCAGATTTGGAGCTACGGGGCGATCTGAGCCATAACCATGCGCGGTTAAACGCGAAGCCTCTACTCCTCGTGCAACTAAGGCATTTCGAATGGCATCCGCACGCTCCTGACTTACAGTCCTATTGTGAGTATGGTCCCCCTGATTATCGGTATGCCCTTCAATTTGAACTCCAGTCACCTCCGGATTGGCATTTAAAAATTGGGCAATATTATCTAAAGCGCGTTCTGCACGAGCGGTAAGACGAGGAGGATTTCCTTCAAACTTCAAAAGAGAAGCCTGATGACGAAGAATATCTTCCGGAGAATCCATACTTAATAAATGAGGATCCACTTCTGCTAAACGATCAAGCTCTGCCCGAAGAGGCGTAATGCGAGCTTCATAAGCAGCCGCTTGGCGATCTAACTCGGCACGTTGCTGGGGGTGTTGTCTTGCTAATCTCTTTAATTCCGTAACATGCTGCCGAGCTTGATTGAGAAGAGCAGATGTCGCTGTTCGAGATTCGGCAATGTGTGGGCTGTTTTTGAGTTGTTCAACGAGCCCTTCTACTCGAGCTAAATCGGTATTAATCCCTTGAATGAGCCGACTCGCTTGCTGCTGAACTCGATTCGTACCCGTTATTTGCGTACGGATAGTGCCTGCAAAACGCGAGAAATCTCCCACTCTTCCTAATTCTGCATTTAATGAAGCGCCCGGGCGTGCAAACACGGTATGAACGCACGCCACCAATTCACGGCCATTTCTTAATGCAGTCGCTGCAGCAGGAGTAAGTTCTTGATTGGGATGCGCGCTATTCGCTTCTAAAGCCGTGCGGTCGGAGCGTAATCGTGCCGCAAAAGCCCCTTCACCCACTTGGCTAGCTTTGGCGCTGAGTTCGGCAGGAATATGGCCAATGGTTCGGCTTAAAGCAGCTACATCACCATGATTGGGCAAATGATTTAAACGATCAAACTGGGCCTTCGCTGCTCGGTAAAATCGATGGGCCACTTGAAGTTCTCCCACTGCAAATTCAGGATGACCTGCAGCGCGGTGCTGTTCGGCCCAACGTAGATGCGTATTATATTGAGCTAAATTCGCCGCAATCCCTTCACGCAAAACACGAGGTTCTTCGGCAACAAGTCGGCGGCGAAGCTCTGCAATTTGTGTGCGTGCCGTTCTGTTTAAATGTCCGCCCGCATCTCTTTCTAGGCGGGCCAACATAGTTTTAGCGGCATTAAAATCAACGGTATCGGTATAGGCAATTCTTCCATTATTAACATCTGCACTTCGATGTTCTTCCACACGGTCTAAATAACCATCAATTCTTGTTAAACGTGCTGTAATTTCAGTTTGAGAAATATTTCCCATGATTTAACTCCTTAAAAATAAGTTTAAAAACAACATCTAAGTGCCAGGAAATAAAGCAAGGGAGATGCCAAAATAGGGATATTTCTAAAAAATACGTAAGCTAATGATATTACTTAAAATAATTTAAACAAAAGAGTAAAGACTTGTAAAAAAGAGTTTGGCCGATGAGGGGTTTAAGCTTCAGAAGGTTAGCGCAATCAAGAAATTTGGGTAGTTTTTACCCCAGCGGGCTGGGGACATTTTGAAGAGCTTCTTTCCGTCGAATTTTCATGCGGATCGCGCTGATATAGCCTGCCACAACGAGAGGTAAGGTATGCGCCAGATGAATCCAAACACCTAATAAAAGAGCTAAAGAATCATCCACACCTAGATATTTATAAACAAACAGCGCGGTCCCTTCGTAAATACCAAGCTTCGCGGGGGTTGAGGGTATCGCTGTGGTTAAACAAAGTGAACAAACTAAGAGAAGTGCCGCGGGCCAGCCCAAATCTAAGCCAAAACTTTTTTGAATGGCCCAAACGCCCCCGACTTCACTGAGCTTCATCGCAAGCCCTAAAAAAATGGCCCAAAGTGTTTTGGGAATCGATCTTAAAGTATGAAGATGATGAGCCCAATCATTAATAAAAAGAAAGATCCGTTGTAGAATTTTTGGATAATTGGAAAAATCTTTCCGCTCTTTCAGAAAAAAGGCGAAAATAAAAATCAACAGATAAAGAAAGCCCACAATTCCTACAAAAGTTTCAAGACCTGCTTGAATCCAAACTGGAAGGGAAATGGAAAATAAAAGCAACGCAAACAAAAATAATTTTCCTAATCCGTCCATGATCTGATCGAGCGTGAGTAAAGAGAGGGCTGCGGGAATCCCCATTTTTTCGCGTTTCGCAAAAAGATAAATGAAAAGAGGATAAGCGCCTCCAAAAGGTAGAAGATTCGTCGCCATTGCAAAGACAGAAACCAAACCAAAAAGTTCTAAAGGAGAAATCAAAAAGCGGGGCTTCAGAAAACTATCTAACTGCAAAACCAATAAAATCAGAACTAAAAATCCAAAGCCAAAAGCCAAAAATAAATACGAGATCCGCACTTGTTTCAAAGCCACTACCCATTGATCCCAAGAAATATTTTGAAAGCAGAAATAAAGAAGCCCCAGGGTAAAAAGCGAGAGGAGAACGGTTCCTAAAACAGAACGGAGTTTATTCCAAGACATGAGAACTTTTCTTGGATTGAAAGAAATAGAAAGGAAAATAAAAAAACTTACGAACTGAAAAACTTGCAAGCGATTGAGCAATGTTTGGAAATATTTTTTCAATCACCGCCCACGCCCCCAAGGCATACAGAGCACCGATAATTAAATCGATGATGTAATGATGCTGCAGGTAAACTGCTGCAAAACACATCAATAGAAGATATCCAGTAAAGAAAAGAGACGATTTTTTACCCACACTTTTTGAATAAAGCCAAATCAGCATCGCAGCCCCCGCATGCATCGAAGGAATCGCACCAAACACAACAGGAGAAAGATTATAGAAACCCGCCGAAAGGGGTAAGCGAATGAGTTGATCAAAACGCGCCATGCCGGCAGGATCTCCCGGCATAAAGCCGCCAGGCTGCAAGAAGCCATATTTAGCCACATACCAAGGCGGAGCAGCGGCATAAAGAACGTAAGTAACGTAAGCAAACACATACATCAAAAAGAAGGCCATCGCGTAACGCGCAGCAACTTTATTATTTTTCAATTTCCAAAGGTAAATGATCATCAAGATCGCCATAGGCTCATTCAAAAAATACATAATTCCTGATACAAAATCGAAAACGGGTGAGAGATGTTGGGCCAAGAACTCGTTAGGTGTTAAAACACGGCCGGCCTGAGAAATTCCAAATAAGGCTCTTTCATAATCGTAGGGTTGTTTTACATGAATTGGAGTAAGCCAATGAAAAGGAATATATCTCAAGTAATCATAGATAATATCCTTGGCAACGACAGGAAGAGACAAAATCACAAACAAACGAGATTCTGCATGGGTGAAATAGCACAACATCACAAAAGCAGTTAGAAACAGATGCACGTTTTTTAGCTCACCTACCCAATACAAAGTCACACAATAAAACAGAGGAAGAACAAGAAAAAAAACAAAACCAAAAAGAAAATTCCCTTCAGGTAAGAGAACCGCATTCTGCGCATTTAAAGGCGGATTTAAGCTTGGTTTATCCATAAAATCGGTAATGGGTTACTAATGATAGAATAGGGTTTTTTCAAGCAAGAAAATTGTTGCCCCGATAAGAAAAATCGCTTACCTAGGCCCGAAAAATCTATGCAAAATTTCGATGAAAAAAATGTCCAAGAAATCTACCAACTCGTTCGTGATCTTACAAAGCCTCAAGCCTGGATTTATTGGACCGACCTGCTCTTCACGAGCCTCATTGCATGGGGAGCCTTACTTTGGGGCAGATCTTTTTCTTGGAACTCCCCTTTTATTTATTTGGCACTCACGATCTCTATTTTAGCTTTTTATCGAGGCATCCTTTTCATTCATGAACTTGCTCACCTGAGAACCGATCAAGTTCCGGGTTTCTTCTGGGCCTGGAATTTACTGATTGGAGTTCCTCTCTTTGTTCCTGCTTTTTTCTATGTGCGCATCCATTTAGCCCATCATCAGCGATCTATCTATGGAACAGCCCAAGACCCTGAATATCTCCCCTTAGCAGAAGAGGGAGCTTTCCGAATTTTATTTTTTCTATTTCATCCAGCCCTGGCTCCTTTTGCACTTTTTTTTCGTTTTGCGATTCTCTCCCCTCTTTCTCTATTTAGCAAAAAGGTTCGTGCTTTTTCGGTGGGGAAAGTTTCCACTTTAATGATTAATCCTAACTTTACTCGTGCTTTTCCAAGAGATACCGAAAAAAAAATCTGGATTTTTTTAGAGTCTTGCTGCGCCCTATGGGCTTTAAGTTTACTGGCCCTTTTTCTTTCTCATCAAATCAGCTTACATTTTTTAGGATTTGCTCTAGCCATGGGAAGTGGCGTTGCTGTGCTTAATCAAGCAAGAACTCTTCTTGCCCATCGTTTTGCCAACAACATCGGAAAAACCCTTTCGATTCAGGAACAATTCCTCGATTCAGTCAATTTCTCTTCTCGCTCATTTTTTACAGAATTGTGGGCCCCACTGGGTTTGCGCTATCATGCCTTACACCACTTTATTCCCACTCTACCCTACCATTCACTCGGCAAAGCGCATCAACGTCTCATCCAACAACTTCCCCGCGATTCTTTCTATCACCAGGCTACTTTTGCAGGCTTTATCCCTGCCCTGCAGGAGCTTTATCTCTCTGAAAGAAGAGTTTGACTTTCGTGCCCCAATCAGCGATGAAGGTAAGCTTATCTTATGTCTCAAGATTTTGACGCTCTCATGCAAAGCAGGCATGATTTGGCTGCCCAAGAAGGCCTCGATGTCTTTGAAAAGGCACGCCACTTTCAGAAAATTATCGGCTCCCTCCGAGAGATGGGGGCTTACCCTTTTTTTCAGCCTTTGGAATGCAACTTGGGGCCCGAAGCACTCGTCAAAGGCAAACCCGTCATCATGCTGGGCTCAAATAATTATTTGGGCTTAACCACTCACCCTAAAGTCCGTGAAGCAGCCATTGAAGCCATTCAAAAATATGGCACAAGTATGACAGGTTCTCGGCTTCTCAACGGAACCCTCGAGCTCCACGAAACCTTTGAACACGAAATTGCAGAATTTTTAGGAAAAGAAGCCGCCCTCGTTTTTACAACCGGCTATCAAGTGAATTTAGGAATTCTCTCAGCTCTCGCCAACTACGATACCTTAGTATTTTTAGATAAATGCAACCACGCGTCTTTATATGATGCGGCTGTATTAAGCGGTGCGAAGATTGTTTATTTCAAACATAACGATCCTCGAGATTTAGAGAAAGCCTTTCTGCGGAGCCCTGCGGATAAACAAAAATTTGTAGCGATCGATGGAATCTTTAGCATGGAAGGAGATATCTGCCCCCTTCCTGAAATCGTTCGCCTTTGTAAGCAATACAAAGCCCGTCTCTTGGTAGATGATGCTCACGCTTTAGGTGTTTTAGGAGAACGTGGCGAAGGGACTGCGGGGCACTTCGGACTTACCAATGAAGTCGATCTCGTCATGTCGACTTTTTCTAAATCTCTTGCCTCAACGGGTGGCTATGTAGCGGGAGATTTTGAAGTGATCGATTACATCAAGCATTTTGGCCGTTCGATGATTTTTTCTGCCTCGATCACCCCTCCTAATTTGGCAGCCGCACGTATGGCCCTTCAAATTTTAAAGCAAGAACCCGAACGAGTTCGGCAAGTTCAAGCGAATGCAAAAAAATTGAAGGAAGGCTTACTTGCCATGGGGTGGCAGGTAGGACTTGCAGAAACTCCTGTTATTCCCGTTCATGTGGGCAGCGATTACACCACGCTTCAACTCTGGAAAGACTTGCTCGAAGCGGGTGTCTATGTGAATCCTGTCTTATATCCTGCAGTCGACAAAGAAAAGGCCCTTCTCCGAGTGAGCACCATGGCAACTCATACCGATGCGCATCTCAATCAGGCCTTAGAAGCTTTTCAAGTGGTAGGAGAGCGCTACGGAGTGATTGAGAAAAAAGCCAAGCATGCCTCGGGTTGACCGCCCATGTTAGAGATCATTCCAGTTCATTCTCGCCGTGATTTAAAAGAATTTGTTTGCTTTCCCGAAACTTTGTATTCGCATATTCCAGGCTGGATACCTCCCCTCCGTCAGGAACGCCTCGAAGTTTTATCTCCCCATAAAAATCCTTATTATCAACACGCAAAAGTTCAGCTGTTTTTAGCCAAACGAAATGGCAAAACCGTTGGGAGAATCTCAGCTCAAGTCGACCAAGAATATGAGAAACGTTACGGCGTGCGTATGGGACATTTTGGTTTTTTCGAATCTGAAGAAAATAAAGAAACCGCGGAGGCACTTCTCAAAAGGGCAGAAAATTTTTGTCGTGAACAAGGCGCTCCAGAAATGATGGGTCCTTTTCACTTTTCTATTAATGAAGAAGTGGGGCTCTTAATTGAGGGGTTTGACCAACCTCTCATGACCCTAATGCCTTATCATCTACCCTATTATTCAAAGTTAATCGAAAATTCAGGATATAAAAAAGCCAAAGATTTTTACGCCTGGAAATACTCCATCGGAGAAATTCCTCAAGAACCCGGTGAAATTGCCGAACAAGTTTATCAGGAACCCAACTTAAAAATCAGAAATCTGGATCCAAAAAATTTTCAGCAAGACATTCGAATTGTTTTAGATATTTTTAATTCAGTCTGGGAAAATAATTGGGGTTTTGTGCCTTTTACTCCTGAAGAGCTCAAAAAAATCTCCAAAGATCTCAAACTCATTTTAGATCCAGACTTAGCATTTATTGCAGAAGTTTCGGGAAAACCAGTTGGAATTTGTGTTGGAGTTCCTAATATTTACGATTTAATCTATGACCTAAAAGGAAAGCTCTTTCCTTGGGGAATTTTCAAGCTTCTATACCGAATCAAAAAAAGAAAATATCGATCGGGCAGGCTCATGCTCCTTGGCGTTACAAAAGATTTTCGAGGAGGAGTTTTAGGAGGCTTGAGCATTCTACTCTATGTTGAAATTTTAAAACGCAGCCAACAAAAGGGCCTAGACTGGGGAGAGCTTTCCTGGACTCTTGAAGACAATATGGCTGTAAATGCTTCGATTGAATTTATGGGTGGAAAAAAATACAAAACTTACCGAGTTTATCAAAAACATTTATGAAAATTTTTTTAACGGGCGCCACCGGTTTTTTAGGCTCTCATACAGCACGTTTATTGGCACGCAAGCATCACCTTACTGCACTCGTGCGCAAAACAAGCTCAAAAGCGGCACTACAAGATACGAAGATTCGCTTCTTTGAAGGTCACTTAGAAGACTCCTCTCATTTAATTTCAGGCCTCGAAGGACAAGACATCGTCGTTCACATTGCCGGCGCAGTAAAAGCCTTAAACCGCGAAGATTTTTTTCGGGTAAATACAGAAGGAACCAAAAATTTAATTCATGCTGTTTTAAAATGTAAAAATCGGCCTAAATTTTTTTTACATATCTCGACCATTGCCGTTTTAAATCCTGAAAAAGATGGCAACGATTTTTGCATTTCACCTGAAAAGTGTAGTCCCTTAAGTCTTTATGGACAAAGTAAGCTTGCTGGAGAAAAACAATTACGCCTTTTAGACGGCGCAGTTCCCTTTGCCACTTTGCGCCCTCCCATTTTGTATGGCCCTTGGGATCAAGAACTACTCCCGCTTTTTAAAGCAATCCAACGCTGGGGAATTGCTCCCGTTTATCAAAAGGGAGAAAATCAGTTTTCAATTTGCTACATTGAAAACATTGCCCAAGCTATTTTGCAATTGATTGAAAACCCGCCCACCTCCTCTTCTATTTTTTGTTTAGATGACGGGGCAAAGCATAGTTGGAGAAGCTTTGCGCAGGCTTTAAGCAAAGTGATCGGGAAAAAAGCGAATCTTCTTTCTATTCCTCGTCCTCTTTTTCATGGAGCCGCTTATCTCAGTACTCTTTATAGCGCTATCACTCGAAATCCGAGTGCATTTTCAAGCGATAAACTTCTCGAAATTAAGCAAAAAAGTTGGGTTTGTGGATTTAAAAATCTCAATCAAACCACTCATTGGATGCCTCAAACTCCACTCGAGCAAGGCCTTCAAAAAACTTTAGAATTTTATCGAAACCAGGGCTGGCTCTAAGACAACGCGTTTATTTTTGTTGAAAGAAAATGAAAAACCTCTTTTTGAGCGGAATGAATAAAGAAATGCCCGCCTTCAAAAAATTGACTCTCAAAATTTTGAGAAGTCTCTAAACTCCATGCCTCTAGCTCTTTGGGGCTCACCTCAGAATCTGAACTCCCCCCTAGTGCTAAAATGGGTATCTTTAAAGGCGCTCGTTTAACAGGCGTATAAGTCTCAGCAATTTCGAGATCGGCTCTTAAAATTGGAAAAAGCTCTTTCAAGAGTTCGGGCCACTGAAAAAGCTCTGGTCTAACGCCCCCTAAAGCTTTGATTTCCTGTAACAAGGCAGAATCTGAATATTGGTAAATATTTCGAATGGGCCGCTGAGCCTGAGGTGCACGAGCACCCGAAACAATTAAAAGTTGAGGAAGCGTGAAATCATTTTCTTGAAGTTGCTGAGCCAGCCCAAAGGCAATTAAAGCTCCCAAACTATGCCCAAAAAAAATAAATGGTTTTCTCTTCTCTGCAGAAGGCAAAGAAAAAGGGCCGTTCTTGATTAGGCTTTCTACCACCAAAGTTAATCGCTTGAAAAAATTTTCGTGGAATCGATTCTCTCTACCCGGAAGTTGCAGCGCATGCACTTCGCAAGGAAGCGCCTTCCAATCTCGATAAATTGTGGCTCCTCCACCTGCATAGGGGAAACAATACATCTCGAAACGAGCTGGATTTTTAGAAAAACAGACAAAATCCATACAGCCTACTTTTTCATTTCGGCCAAATATTGCGATAAAGCAGAAACGTTAGGGTATTTCCAGAGAAGCGTTGGAGAAAGGCGAAGGCCAAAATAACTTTCTAGATCTCCAGAAAAGGTGACCAAATCTTTTGAATCAAAACCATAGTGAGCAAAAGGCTTTTGACGATCCAGCTCTTCAACGGGAACTTCTAACTTGTCTGCTATTTGAGCTAAAAGCCAAGACTCTATTTTAGACGCCGAAAATTTATCGCCACCTTCAACCTGAGATGAACGATTGGAATGGTGGGTCCACTCTCCGATTAATTCTAGATTCTTTTCTAAATAGCCTTCTTTGCAAGCATGGCGTTGAATCTTACCACTTGAAGTTTTTGGAATCGTTCCTTTTTTGATGAATAAAACGGTATGAACATTTACCTCATGCTTTTCAGCCACTTTTTCTCGAATGGTTTGAGCAAAACTTTCTTGCTCAGCAGAGGAAGAGCCATCGAGCTCCCAAACCACCACCAATTTTTCTTCGCCTTCTTGCTCAACAGAAAAAACCGCGCCACACCCAAGCCGTAATCCAGAAATCTCTTTTTCTAAGGTATGTTCAATATCTTGAGGATAATGATTCACCCCTCGGATAATGACCAAATCTTTTAAACGACCCGTCACATACAAATTTTCATGATCTAGAAAACCAAAATCCCCCGTCCGCAAAAACGGGCCTTCTTTGTTTTGAGTATAGGCTTGAAAACATTCTTGGGTTTCAACACTGCGATTCCAGTATCCTTTGGCGACACTCTCCCCTTTTACCCAAATTTCCCCAACTTGATCACCCTTACATTCTGCTCGAGTTTCTGGATCTACAATCTTGATTTCTTGGGTCGGAAGATTTTTTCCACAACTCACCAAAGTAGAGGCATATTCTACCGACTTTCGAACTTGATGTTCTCCAAGCGCTTTCGAAGAAAACTGCTCATAAACAAGAGGAGAAAATCTCTTGCTCCCCGATACAATCAGAGTCGCTTCGGCTAAACCATAGCAAGGATAAAAGGCCTCTTCTCGAAAACCACAATCCCAAAAAGTTTCTGAGAAACGCTTAATCGTCTCTCGATGAATAGGCTCTGCTCCACTAAAGGCCAAAGTCCAATTACTTAAATCAAGCGCTGCTTTTTCTTCGGGTTTTACTTTACGCACACAAAGATCATAGGCGAAATTCGGCCCACCGCTGGTAGTCACTTTGTATTTTGAAATCATTTTCAACCAACGCAGAGGGCGCTGAAGAAAATGAAGGGGAGAAATGAGGATTGTACTGCCCCCCACATACAGAGGGGAAATAATGCCACCAATCAACCCCATATCGTGATAAGGAGGCAACCAGGAGGCACCATTAGCTCCCGCAATATTTCCTTCTAGACCAAAAGCATAATAGATCAGCTGCATGTTATGAATGAGATTATGGTGGGTCAGCATTACTCCTTTGGGTGTGCCAGTTGAACCTGAAGTATACTGCAAAAACGCAATCTCTTCTGAATCGGGGTGATATTCTTTCCAATCTTGAGCAGAAGCTTGAGAAACGTCTGTCGCAAACCATTTTAACTTTTCTAGCTCAGGGGCCTCTTGAAAAAGAAATGGCGCCATCTCTTGAATCGACCCCAAGGTCAACACTAACTTGGCTTCGGAGTCTTTAATGATAGAAAGTAGACGAGGTAGAGTACGCATCAAGCGATTCGGATCGGGCGGGTAAGCCGGAACGGCAATCACCCCTGCATAAAGACAGGCAAAGAAAGCCGCGATATAATCCAAACCAGGAGGGTAAAGAAGGAGAGCTCTTTCTCCCTTGGCTTTTGCGTCTTGCAGCAAAACAGCAATTTGTTTCACTCTATCTTCAAAGGCTGCATAGGTTAAATGCACCTCTTCATTTTCTCCATCCAGAAGAAAAGTATATAGATTTTGCTCTGCATTCTCCACCGCACGCATCTGAAGAATCTCAACCAAATTTTTAAATTCTTTTCTAAGCATGAATTAGAATCACATTAATCGGAAATTATGATTTCGAAGACTGTTGCTTCACTTTCTCCAGATATTCTCTAAAAAAGGCGATAAAGACACTTAAAAATAACCCACCCATAAAAGCAATCGCAACATTTAATTTAATATTCGGGCTATAAGGGCGAATCGGCAAAACGGCTTTATCAATCACTTGAAAAGCAAGATCTTCTTTTGCCTCATCAATTTTAGCCATCTCATACTGCTGGGTTAGCATGATATTAATTCGCATTAAAAGATCGCGCTGCAAAGTAAGAAATTGAAGATAAACTTGAGAAGGAACTTTCTGCACAATTCCCTGTTTTTCCTCTTCTTGTAATTTTTGCATTAGCTCTTCTTTTTTGACACCTAGAGTACTTAACTCATCTCGAAACTCTTCAAAGCTTAAAGGAGGAGTTGTAATTTTACCTACATTCACATCCAGCTCCGGCTGTGAGTTGGAAATCCGATTGTTTCCATAAAAATCATTTAATTTTTTCCCGATTTCTAGAAGTTCAATTTTATTTTTCTGCAGTTGTTCTTCCACATAAATTCGATTTCGCTTTTCAACTGTAAACTGATTGCGTGTGATAAAGTCTTGGAGCTCAACAATACTGCGATTCACAATGGCAGTAGCCATAGCCGAATCGGGGGAAATAACAAAAATCTTAATTAGTCCAACTTTTTTATCATCTTGAACGCGCAGTAGTCCCTTTTGGACTATATTAACAGCATCCTCTAAAACAGGAACTCTGCCCCTCCAATTTGGAACCCAAACTTTATTTTTTTCATCCCAATTTTTCTTAAAAAAAACCTGCATCAAATTAAAGTGTTGAACAATTTTTTCGGCCATGGTCCTACTTTTCAAGATACTTACAATCTGCCCTGATTTACTTACTCCTCCTCCAGCTAATTCGCCAAGCATAGGTAGTTGAGCCGCAACGGCACTTAAACTATTTCCTGTATTCGTTTGAACGGGCATAATGGAGGCTTCTGCTTTGTATTTTTTGGGAGAATAAAAAGTTAAAGTGGCAGCGATAAAAACAATGAGAAAGATAAAAACACAGATAAACTTCTTGTTCTTAGTTAAGACTTTCCAATAATCCAGAAGCGTGATTTGATCTGAAGAGTCATGCTCTAAGTAATTATTATGGTAAGGAGCATTTGTATACCCGTGATAAACGGGGACATATTCGGTTTGCTTATTTTCCAAACTTTACCTCTTCCTCAATATTTTGAATTAACGACTTAAAGTAACCGCTAAGTTTGCCGTGGTAAACGCAATCCCCACTACGGAGGTCACAATTCCTACCCAAGTTTCGCGGCTCAAACTCCGTTCAGGCACATAGAGAGTATCGCCGGGATTAATGATTTCTTGGCTATCGGACTTCACTTTTTTACTTTGCCCCTGTCCGTCAATGATCTTGATATACCCTCCCTTAGCCATGCGACTTAAACCACCCGCCATCGCCAAATAATTTGAGAGCCTGTAATTATGGTTAAAGTCGAAGGTCCCGGGAGAATTGACCGCCCCAATGACAAACACCCTGTCTTCATAGGACGGATAAAAAATATTATCATTGGGCAATTTTTTAACATTATAATCAAAAGTGTTCTTTGCCGTTAGAATGTGGGGAATGATGATCACATCGGCATTCTTGATCAAAGTGTTTGAAAGATCTGCCCGCGTATTGGGAATCTCCAAAACTTCTTTTTGATCTTCTGCATTAAAGCGAATAATTTTAACAGACTGCTGCGAAGAGACCCCTTGAGAATAGCCCCCAGCTAGGTTGATAATAGCTTCCAAAGATTTTTCATTTCTCAACTCATAAATCCCCGGGCGATTCACGGCGCCTTCAATCTCGATTGTTTCTTTTTTGAGAGGAATGTAAATAGTGTCGTTGTCTAACAAATAAGGATTTTGTGACAGATCTCCTTTCTGCCTGTACTGCAAGAGGTCAACAACTCTTACCCCCCCTCGAATCGAACGAATTTGCACTTGGCGCTGAGAACCGCTTTTGGCGACCCCTCCCGCCATATTTAAGACCTCACTCAGACGAGTTGAGGCTGGAATCCGGTAGGTTCCTGCATTCATAATTTCTCCAGTCACATTCACCTGATAAATTACAGGCATTGAGACTGCGCTCCCCATCGCTCCCGAAGAGTTTGCTCCTAAACCTTCCAACTGACCTCTTTTTAACTGAGTATCAACCCCATTTTCAAATGAGTCTGTGCTACCCCGAGATTGGAAACTGTCTCCCGATTCTGCCCCTTTATTATTCTTTTGCAAAAAAGGAGCAAACATCCCAGCACCCTGAGCGAAAACAGGGGTAGTAACCAGCAGTTGGAAATTAAGGAAAATAATCAGTGAGGTAGCTAACTTTTGAAGAAAAGTTTTTTTCATGAATCCTTTGCCCACAAAGTTGAAGAGCCGCTCCCCTAACTTAAGTTATGTGAGCTGTCAAACTGAAAGGCTGATTTCCAGAAATCGGACATCTCCTACAAAATTCGTCCAAAAATCAAACCCCGTTTTTTAAATTGCAGGGCCTCCTGCAATTTTTTCAGCAACTCTCCAATTGGCACATAAAATGCTTAGTTCAAGACTCTGCTGAGAACGGATTCTAAGTTCAGCCATTAAAGGAGCACCCATGAAAAAAATATTTTTTCTATTTGTATTAATCCATTTCTTTTCAAGCGCAGAAAGCGCCTTTTCTTTTGAACCTACTCTGCAACAAGTTCAAACTTGGGCTCTGCGCTACACTCACTTAGAAAACGAAGAAATCACCAAGTGGAAAAGAAAATCTCGACTTTCCCATGCTCTTCCTCGGGTCATGGTGGGATATGAGCAGAAATACGCAAACCAAATTAATAACACGATTCAAGATTCTATCTCGGTCACCAGTGCCGGTGTAACGCTAGGTCCACCTGAATCGAGCGTTCATCAAGACAATAATCTAAACCAGGGTTTTGAGGTAAAAGCCTATTGGGATTTTAACGAGATGCTTTTTAGCAGGGATGAGCTCAATATTTCTGCAGAAGCAAGGCACCGCTTAATTATGCGCTCAGAAATTTTAGAAGAGCTTCGAGAAACATATTTCGAGCGCAAAAAAATATTACTTCGCAATTCACAAAAAACTTCGGGCGATTATCCCATGCTGCTGCAATTCAAACTCGAAGAGCTCAACGCTAAATTAGATGCTTTAACAGGAGGAAAATTCTCTGCCTCCTTAAAAGAAAGTAAAAACGCCATTTCAGAAGAAGATCTCAAAAAAGAAGAACCCGAAAGCCAAAACTCAATTCAAACTGCTTTTCATCAAGCAGGAGAACCTTTATGAAAAAATTTTATTTTATTTTAGTATTTATTCTTAGCGCTTGCGGAAATTCAGAACTTCAATTTGATTCTCAACTCACTCACCAACCTTATGTAATCAAGATTTCTCCTGATCCCTCGCAACTCCACACAACACTCGATTCAATAACGATCACATTTTCTGAAGAATTAAATCCTTCTTCTATAACCCGTGAATCTTTAGCCATGATTTCGATCGAAAATAATACAGTCGAAGCAAAAAATTTATGGGATTTAATTCAAACTCATAAGCAAGCTGTAATTCCAGGAGAATTCTCTCTGAATGAAAATAAACGGGAAGTCACATGGCATAACTCTCAAACACTGACTCAAGGCAAGGTAGCAGTTTTAATTACCCCCTCCATCCAAAGTAATGCTCGAATTCCCTTCAACCAACATCCTGGAGAAAAGCCCAGTCCTTTGATGTTTATTTTTCAACTTCCCACTTTGCTCCACTCTTCTCCTGATGCGTCTCCTTCTTCCACACCTTCTACACCTTCTATTCCTCTCCAACGCCCAAGTTTTTTGATCATTCACGAGCTCCTTTATGATGCCATTGAGAGTGATAGCGATGGGCATGAATTTATCGAACTCTATGGAGAACCTGAAAAAGACCTCACAGGTTATCAAATCGTCTTCGTGAATGGTTCTGATGGAAGCATTTTAGATACCATCACTATTCCGGATGGCAAAAAAACACAAAGCAACGGCCTTTTCTTAATCGCCGATGCACGGACCAATCTATCGAATCAAAGTTTTGTATCGACCCCTGATCTCATCGACAACTTTGATCCTCAAAATGGACCAGACGCCCTACAAATTTTAGACGACCAAGGTCATTTGCTGGATTCTTTAAGCTATGGAACCGGTGGAATTTCCACTGCCCGTAACGGGCTTGCTTGCGGCGAAGGGAGTCCTGCACTGGACGTTTCTGCGGGCCATAGTTTGTCGAGGACAAATGGGCTCGACACAAATGATAACTCGCAAGATTTTACGGATCTCCAAACACCAAGCCCTGGTGAACTTTAATCCTTCTTTCAAAGAGGAAATATCATGCACAAAAAAATATTTTTTACCCTCCTTCTTTTTCTCAATGCTTGCGGCTCTCTCCCCTCCTCTCAAATTCCAGAAGATTGGAAAAAACCTCCTCAACCCAATACAATCGAATTTAGCAACGCTCCTCAAAACGAAGAAAAAGAACTAAAAATTACAATTTTGAATGTGGGTCAAGGAGACGCAACTCTGATTCAATTTCCTAATGGCAAAACGCTCCTTATTGACGCTGGCTCACCTCAAAAAGGAAAAGAAGTCATCCTTCCTTTTCTGAGGCAACACTCTCTTTCTCTCAATGCAATGATCGCCACTCACTACGATCAAGATCATATTGGTGGAGTTGCCGAAACTCTTAAGGGAGAAGATGAATTTTTTGGAACTCGGGACGATGTGATTCCCATAGAAGGTGTTTACGATCGGGGTGCCACTCCCGCAGACCCTGCACCTGCTTTTCCTGGTTACCTCGCCGCGATTCAAAATTATCGACGGACTTTAAACGCGGGAGATTTTTTGAACCTCGATCCTCAGATTACCGTCCGTTGCGTTGCCGCAAATACCTCGCTCTGGAATGGTTTTACTCCTCCATCTATTGAAGGATTTTCTAGCTTAGAAAATGCGAGCTCTATTGTTCTTCTTTTTGAATTTGGACACTTTCGATACCTCACGGGAGGAGATTTAACCGGAGGAGGAAATCCGGGAGGATTCAACACTCTCGATCTCGAAACTCCTCTTGCACTTTCGATCGGAGCTATAACGGCGGTCCATGCAAATCATCATGGAAGCGATACTTCTTCCAATTCTGATTATGTGAACGCACTGCATCCCCAACTCGTTTTGTTTAATGTTGGAGATGGAAATGACTATCATCATCCTACTCAAAATGTTTTAGAACGCTGGCGAGATGTGGGAGCTGAACTTTGGCTAACCCAAAGAGGCAGCGGAGGTTTTGTAGCTGGAGAGCATATCGTAAACGGACATATTGAAATTGAAACGGATGGAACTAATTTAAGAATCAATGGGCAAAGTATGAGTTTGATAGAAGACTAACCCAAAATGCTCCTTTCACATTCCGTTGTTGATTTTTTTACCCTTTTCGACTAGTCTCCAGAAAGTTATGGAACTAATTGAAAACATTGAACATTCTCATGCAGACATCTTTCCAAGTGGGGAGGCTACTCCGATCAAACTGAATGCAAACTACTTAATAGTAAAAAGGGTTTTTGATATTTGTTTAGTTCTTCTCTTACTCCCGTTGGTACTTTTAGTTATGGGGGGTATTGCCCTTCTCATTAAATTAGATTCAAGAGGCCCTATTTTTTTTCATCACATTCGAATTGGTAAAAATGGAAAGGCATTTAAATGCTACAAGTTTCGGACCATGATCAAAAACGCCGAAGCGGTATTGAATGACGTTTTACAAAATCCTCAGGCCCGCAAAGAATGGGAAAAGGATTTTAAATTAAAAGATGATCCTCGCATCACCCGTATCGGAAAAATCTTAAGAAAATCAAGCTTGGACGAACTCCCTCAATTCTTTAATGTTTTGAGAGGTAACATGAGCTTCGTGGGTCCTCGTCCAATAGTGGAAAAGGAGATTCCTCTTTATGGGGGGAAATTTAACTTCTACAAAACGGTAACTCCAGGAATCACTGGGCTATGGCAAATTAGTGGAAGAAGCGACACAACTTACAATACGAGAATAAGATTAGACCAACAGTACGTTGAATCAATGAATCTCTTGCTCGATATACAAACTTTACTAAAAACTATTCCTGCCGTTGTGCTGAAAAGGGGAGCTTATTAACTTCTCTCTTTGAACCACTGATAAGTTCTATTTACCCCCTCCACTAAACCGACTTTAGGGCTCCAGTTTAGTTCTCTCAATGCTTTTTGATGGGAAATGACGCTTCTTTTTTGCTCTCCTGCTTTTGCAGGCCCATGCTTTACTTCTGGCTTACCTGAGTTCTCTCTTAATTGAGAAAAGAGTTGATTTACAGTTGTCTCAACAGAGGTGCCGATATTAAAAGTACCCCCCACATTATCATTTAAAGCGAATACATTGGCCTGAATCACATCCGACACATAAACATAATCACGGGTCTGATCTCCATTCCCATTAATGGTAGGAACCTCATTTTTTATCATTTTTTCAGAAAATATTGCGACAACCCCCGCCTCTCCATGCGCATTTTGACGAGGGCCATAAACATTCGCATAGCGAAGCGCCACGTAGGAAATATCATACAACCTTTGATATAATCTCAGGTACTCTTCCCCTACCATTTTACTTAATCCATAAGGGGATGCTGGGCGCAGAGGATGAGCCTCATCAGCTGGAAAGTAATCTTGTTCTCCATAAATTGCCCCACCCGTTGAGGCAAAAATAATTTTCTTACATCCTATTTTTTGAGCAGATTTTAGAAGATTAATAAAACCAACAATATTTACTTGGGCGTCATAGGAGGGATCCTGCACCGATTTCCTAACATCCACTTGTGCCGCATGATGACTTACAACCTCTGGTTTAAAATCCTCGAAAACTCTTTCAATCTCAGGATTACAAATATCCAACTGATAAAATTTACTTTGAGGATTTAAATTCTCACGCTTACCGGTCGCTAAACTATCTGCCACAGCCACTTCATGGCCTAGGGCTAAATAAGCATCCTGAATATGCGAAGCAATAAACCCTGCTCCACCGGTAATAAGAATCTTCATGTTACCTCCATAACTCTTACACATACCTAACCTTCTTTTAGAAAAAAATAAAATTTTATTCTCCACGCTACCTAATGCAGACCCTAAGCATTTGATACTTTAAAAGCTATCACATATTCCGTCACGCTATTTTCATCTAAAAATCTAAATTTAGCAGAATAATTTTCTTTTCCTCACCATTTGTGACGGCACCAGGTTCGATTATACCCATATTTCTCGACCATAACACACTCCGTCAGAATCCCTCTTACACTACTCAAAAGTTGAACAGTTATGATAATGGTATACACAGTTTTTTACTTCATAACGCACTACCGAATCTTTTTAAATCATTCTAGGTGGCGAAGCATAGGATAAGATGTCTTTCAAATGGAACTCCATCTATTTCTTCTAATACCTTTTTTCTGTATGCCACAAAAAAGTAACAGTATTGTACGGTAACTACTTTGCATAGATCATTCCCACTTTTAAACTTTCAAAAGCTTTCGTTAAAAATTAAAGGCGATAATCATTCGCGGGGATAGCGTCACCCATTAAGTACAAATAAAAGCCGGATCTTGTAAGAAATTGAAAAGAATTGGGTGTTCCCCTGTAATTAAATTCATTCTATGGACCACTTTTCACTTTCAAGTCCCATTTTGTTCAACTAAATCAGCCATAACACCCTTGGAGACTCAGTCAATCACACAAACTTCTTGTGGTTGTAAAATTTGTATTTTGATGGCAAGGAGATTTTTATTTAACTTTTTCTTAGAATTATAGGCTGGAATACAAAAAGTAAAGTTCACAGTTTCGGATAACAAATGGAAAAAAAACTCACAACTAATTTTCTTGTTATTGGAGGAGGGATTCTCGGGATATGCCTCGGTATTGAGTTAAAAAAAAGAAAAACTAATTACTCGATTACGATCATCGAAAAAGAATCAGAGTTTGGCTATCACGCTAGCGGACGAAATAGTGGAGTACTCCACGCCGGCTTTTATTATACTTCAGATAGTTTGAAAGCAAGGTTCACCCGGGAAGGTTGTAAAAGCTGGAAAAAGTATTGCCGGTCTAAAAACATTGAAATGAACGAGTGTGGAAAATTGGTGGTCGCAAAAAACACGTCAGAATTAGAAGGATTAAAAGAACTTTACAAAAGAGGGAAAACTAACGGAGTAGAACTCTATGAAATATCTGAAAATGAAGCTAAAAAAATAGAACCTAGAGTTAAAACTTATAAGAGAGCACTTTTTTCTCCTACTACTGCTTCAGTTAATCCTCAGAAAATTATTACTTCTCTCCTCAAAGACGCTAAAGAACTTGGAATCCATTTAGAAACAAATACTCAATATATTCAAAAAACGCCTAAAGGAATTAACACTTCTCGCGGAGAAATTGAGTCTGATTATATTATTAACGCAGCAGGCCTTTACGCCGATAAAATTGCAAAAGATTTTGGCTTTTCTCAAAACTACACAATTCTTCCATTTAAAGGCCTCTACTTATATTCTAATGAAGCACCCGGTTCTGTAAAAACAAATATCTACCCCGTGCCTAATCTGAGTAATCCTTTTTTAGGAGTTCATTATACTTTAACTGTAGATGGAAAAATTAAAATAGGACCAACTGCTATTCCTGCATTTTGGAGAGAGCACTATAAAGGTTTAGAAAGATTTAATTTAAAAGAATGTATAGAAATTATGGGATCTGAAACAAGGCTTTTTCTAAATAATAGTTTCAACTTTAGAGATTTGGCATTTGAAGAAATCAAGAAATATTCTCGTAAAAAAATGGTTGAATTAGCATCCTATTTGTTGGAAGAAGTATCGTTCGATTGTTATCAGACATGGGGCAAGCCAGGTATACGTGCACAGTTGTTAGATATTACAAAAAATAAATTAGAAATGGATTTCAAATATGAAGGAGATGCAAAATCTTTTCATGTTCTGAACGCTGTTTCTCCAGCATTTACTTGTGCAATTCCTTTTTGTAAATTTTTGGCCGAGAAAATTCAAAAAGTGCTTCCTTAAAAAACGCCCCCAGTTGACACACGCATTACCTAAGACAAAAAGTTAGTTTTTAATTTGTGGCAAAGGAGGAGCATCTGTAGTTGCCCATCATAACTACTCACAGGAAAATCGCTTTGTCGATTTTATCAACGACAGATGGAGGACACCTATTAATAGCCTTTGCTGTCGACGGTTTTATTTTAAATTTTGGTTAAAAATCGATTGTTCTTGTGGAGATATATTTAAAGGATACGATTTGTGGACCTGCTCGCACTGCTGCCGGAATATAGCATCTTCGAAAAGATAGAAAAACCTTTGAAAATAATGCAGTTTCCCCATAAACAGGACAATCCATTTGACAAAAACTACACTAATCAAATAAAAGGTAACGCACATCAGATGCCTAGGTATGTGTAAACGTTTCAAGCTCTCTTTCAGCAGCTGGTTCGTAAATTCTGGGCAACCGCTTTTGTGAGTTTGTTATACGATAACCAATTGATATTAAATGGAATTTAATTAAATTCATGGGCGGTAGCTTGTCTTGTTTATGATGCACTGGTATGTCATTCAAACCAAATTGAAAAAGGAAAGAACTGTAGTAGCTCACTTAAGTAAAGCAAGTTATGAAGTTTTCTTTCCCCAAATCAAAGGATTGAAGTCTTCCAAAGCTCTTTTCCCTTCCTATCTTTTCATCAGGGCGAATTTTGAGGATCATCGACAACATCGTATGGTTCGCTACACACGTGGTATTCATAAGATTTTGGGAGACAAAAAAGGGCCACAAGCCATTTCTAACGTTATTATTGAAACTCTAAAAGGCATTACGCAAAAGGGTCAACTCCTTGAACAAGAACTCCTTTTCAAAGAGGGAGATCGAGTTCTAGTCAAAAGGGGGATTTTAAAAGATCTCCGAGGTATCATCGAAAAAAATTTGGCGCCAACTGGTAGAGTCAGTGTTCTTTTTAAATGGCTAAGTGGAGATATGCGAGCAGATTTGAAATACACGGACTTAGGCAAAGAAGAATAAGGTTTCCTCATCATGAAAATTACAGTCATTGGTTCTGGTTATGTAGGCTTAGTAACTGGCGCTTGCTTTTCAAATTTAGGTCATCAGGTAACTTGTATAGATGTTGATGTAGAAAAAATTCGCTCTTTAAAAAATGGAATGATTCCCTTTTATGAGCCCGGTCTTTCCGAGCTGGTTCAAAAAAGTGTTCAAATGGGCTTTCTTCATTTTTCCTCTTCTTATTCATGTTCCATTCCAGAGTCCCAAATTACTTTTATTTGCGTAGGGACCCCTTGCCAAGAGAATGGGAACGTCGACCTAAAATATATTGATCAAGCCGCTTCCGAAATCGCCTCCCATATCAAAGCCTATCAAGTGATTGTCGTAAAATCTACCACGCCAGTAGGTACAACTGATAGAATCCGACAAATTATTCTCAAAAACAAGCATTCATGTTCCTTCGATATCGTTTCAAATCCAGAATTTTTAAGAGAAGGATGCGCTATTCAAGATTTTATGGAACCAGAGCGCGTTCTCGTTGGAAGTTCCAGCGAAAAAGCATTAAGCCTTTTAAAAGAAATTTATGCTCCTACTCTAAAAAACAAAGAACAACTACTTATAATGGATGAACGCTCTTCCGAACTCGCCAAGTATGCAGCCAATGCGATGTTAGCCACTCGAATTTCCTTCATGAATGAATTGGCACTTTTCTGTGATAAAACAGGGGCTAATATTCAATCCATTCAACGCGTTCTGGGAACAGATTCTCGCATTGGGCCGCAATTTTTATCTTCTGGTTTGGGTTATGGGGGCTCTTGCTTTCCAAAGGATGTTCGCGCTCTCATCGAAGCGGGCAAAGCCAAAGGAGCTAATTTCAAGATCTTAAAGGCAGTCCATGAAGTAAATCAAGCTCAGCCCGGTGTCTTCATCCGAAAATTGGAAGAACATTTTGAGAAAAAACTAAAGGGAAAGACAATTACCTTGCTTGGACTTGCCTTCAAGCCAAAAACTGATGATGTGCGTGAAGCTCCTTCTCTCTCTCTAATTCGCCAATTAATCCTCCATCAAGCTCATGTCCGGGCTTATGACCCTGTTGCCGAACAAAATGTTCGTGGCATATTTGGAAATCAGCTAGATTATTTCGATAATATCTATCATGCTCTCGAAGGGGCAGATGCCCTCATTCTTTGCACGGAATGGGATGAGTTTCAGGATTTAGATTTTGTACGAATCAAAAAAATAATGGCTGGTTCTGCCATTTTTGATGGGAGAAATGTTTTAAACGGAAGCGAGCTAAAGAAAAAGGAATTTCAATATTATGGCATAGGCTTAGGAAAAGGAGATGCATTTCCCTTATGATTCTGTGTATTATTCCTGCCCGGGGAGGTTCCAAACGGATTCCCCACAAAAACACCATACTCTTAGCCGGAAAGCCTCTTTTAGCTCATTCGATCGAACACGCTAAAAATGCCCAACTGGTTTCACGTGTCATTGTTTCAACAGACGATGAAGCGATTAGTCAAATCGCTCAATCTTACTGCGCAGAAGTAGTGAAACGTCCTGAAGAGTTGGCCACAGATCAGGCGAGTTCTGAATCTGCCCTTCTCCACACTCTAGATGAAGTTGAAAAAGAAAGCTGTCACCCCAAGCTCATCGTCTTCTTACAATGCACTTCGCCGATCCGCTCTCCTAAAGATATTGACCAAGCTATCCAAAAATTGAAAGCTGAACGAGCTGATTCACTTTTTTCCGTTTGTCGAAATGACCGTTTTTTATGGAGAAAAAATGCTGGGCAAATCCAGTCGTTAAATTATGACTATCGGAAACGCCATCGTGACCAAGAACATCCGGAAGAATATCGGGAAAACGGCTCTATTTATGTTTTCAAACCTGAACTCCTCCGCAAAGATAAAAATCGCCTAGGAGGAAAAATTGCTGTTTACGAGATGGACTATTGGTCTTCCTTCCAAGTAGACTCCCCGGAACATTTAGAACTTTGCGATTGGATTTTAACTCGCAAAAAGAAGGCAAATCCTTTCAATCCTAATTTCAAAAAACCCAAGCTAATTGTGAGTGATTTTGATGGAGTGTTTACAAATAATAAGGTCTTAGTGTCTCAAGATGGAGTGGAGTCAGTTCTTTGCGATCGGTCCGATAGCTGGGGTTTGAGTGCTTTTAGAAAACTTGACATTCCTTTTGTAGTTCTTTCAACGGAAAGCAATGAGGTTGTTGGGACACGCTGTAAAAAACTTCAAATCCCTTGTTATCAAAATTCTAAAAACAAGCTCGACACTTTAAAGAAAATTGCAAGTGACCTTCAGCTCAATTTAAAGGAAATTCTATACATAGGTAATGACACAAATGACTTAGAATGTTTCCGTCAGGTCGGTTTTGGAGTGGCCGTGGCAGACGCTCATCCGGAAATTTTGGCACAAGCCAAACTCGTCTTATCCTGTAAGGGCGGGGAAGGCGCGATCCGAGAGCTTTGCGATTCATTAATTTCAAGTTATGGCTCAAAAAGCAGCTAAAATTTTTGACGTTTCTAAAAAAACCATTCTCTTGACTGGGGCCTCTGGATATTTAGGACGAGAAATCGCCAAATTGTTTGCAACAAATGAAGCGCAGGTTCTCCTATTGGGTCGATCGACTCAAACACCTCGACTCATTGAAGAAATAAAATCTCAAACAGGAAATAAAAAAATCCATGGTTTCCAGGCCGATCTTTATGATGCAAAACAAGTCTCAAAAACTTTGGAAGAAATTAAAAAACAATTTCAAGTTGATGTCTTAATCAACAATGCCTATGATATGGGTTCTAGAACTGGCTTCAATACGGAAAGAGGGAGGCTCGAAAATTTGGGGTTCAAAGAATGGCAAAGGGCCTTTGAAAGTGGAATCTATTGGGCCTTCCAACTTTCTCAAAGCATGGCTGAGATGATGAAAAAAAAAGGGGGAAGTATTATCAATGTAAGCTCCATGTATGGTGTGGTTTCTCCCAATCCTGATTTGTACGAAGGTACTTCTTTCTTTAATCCTGCTACCTACAGTGTAATGAAGTCCGGACTTTTGGGGCTTACACGCTATTTAGCAAGTTTTTGTGCCAAGGATAATATCCGTTGCAATGCCGTTTCTCCAGGCCCTTTTTCTAATACGAAAACCTCTTCCGCCAACAGTGTTTCTCCCAATGATCCTTTTTTGAACCGCGTGGCTCAGAGGACTGTTCTCAAACGCATCGGCAAACCCGAAGAATTGGACGGAGTTTTCTTGCTGCTTGCCAGCGATGCAAGTTCTTATATCACAGGACAAAATTTCATTGTGGACGGAGGTTGGGTAATTACTTGATGAGCTCTTTTCCTTTCATAGGTATCATGCAAGGTCGTTTGAGTAAATCCCTCGGAGCTCGTATCCAATTCTTTCCAAAAGAAACTTGGGAAAAGGAATTCATTCTCGCTCGTCAACTTGGCTTTGATCTGATTGAATTTATCTTCGACGGAGAGGATTATCAAAACCATCCCCTCCTCCATCCAAAGGGCTTAGAAAAAATTCAGAATTCTATTCAAAAAACAGGAGTACAAGTTCTTTCCGTTTGTGCCGATTTTTTCATGTCTCATTCCCTGCATTCTGGAACTTCACAAGATCAAGACTTAAACTTTTCCATCCTTCAACAACTGATTTCCCAATGCCAAAAATTAGGCGTCCAAGACATTGTACTGCCTTGTGTAGATCAATCTTCACTGCGGTCCGAAGACGAGAAAACTCTCTTAAAAAAGCGGTTGAAAAAAATTCATCCACTTTTAAAAAAAACGGGGATTCATTTGGCTCTAGAATGTGACTTGAACCCGATCTCTTTTAAAAATTTCCTGGAGGGTTTAGATTTAAGTCATATTACTGTGAATTACGACATAGGAAATAGTGCTAGTTTAGGTTATGATGTCACCCAAGAATTGGAAGCTTATGGCTCTTTTATTTCTTCTGTTCATATTAAAGATAGAATTCTCCACGGAACCACGGTTGCTCTTGGGACAGGGGCAAGTGATTTTTCCACTTTTTTTTCCCAATTGAAAAAAATCGGCTACTCAGGTTCTTTCATTATACAAGGGGCACGAGGAGACAATGAATTGAGAGTGGCCTCCAGCCAACTTCAGTTCGTAAAAAAACTCATTGAAAAACATTTGAGTCAAAATGGATCTTCAACTTAAAAACAAACACGTTCTAATAACAGGCTCTTCTCGAGGACTCGGAAAACTAATCGCTACCGCTTTTCTTTCAGAAGGAGCCAAGGTTTGTTTAGTCGCTCGAGGTGAAGAAAATTTAATTTCGACCCAAAAAGAATTTCAAAAAAATTGGGGAGAGAAATCCGTCAAGGCTTTTTCTGTGGATCTAAGTCAGGCGGAAGGAATTCGGGCCTGCACACGTTTTGTTGAAAAAGAATGGGGTCGCTTGGATGTCCTGGTGACAAATGCAGGAAGCAGCGAAGGCAAGGCGGGTTTAGATCTTTCCCTCGAAGATTGGCAGCATTCCCTTCAATTGAATTTGATTAGCCCCTCCCTGCTTATTTCCGCTAGCTATCCCCTTTTAAAAAAAACGAAAGGAAGCATCACTTGCGTCTCCAGTATTGCAGGCCGAGAAGTCCTTCCTGCTCCTATCGCTTACAGCAGCTCAAAGTTAGGTCTTCTCGCCCTCACCAAAAATTATTCGCGTTTCATGGCGAAGGATGGGGTGCGCATTAATGAAGTAGTACCCGGGAATATTTTACTTCCCGAAGGCGTGTGGGAAAAGAAACTCAAAGAAAACAAAAAGAAGGTGGAATCTTATATCGAATCGGAGGTGCCCTTGAATAGATTCGCAAGTGGAGAAGAAATAGCTAATGCCGTCCTTTTTCTTTCTTCCCCAAAAGCCTCTTTTATTACGGGGGCTAGCTTGGTAGTGGACGGGGGGCAAACAAGAGGATTTTTATGAGCCAAAATCTTTTTCGCTTGGATGGGAAAGTGGCTATTATCACCGGAGGGGCCGGACTTTTAGGACAAAAACACGCCGAAGCCATTGCTTCTGTAGGGGGTCTTCCCCTTCTCCTAGATATTCATCCGGAAAAATTGGAGCAGGCTCTATTTCGACTGGAAAGGGAATCAAAAATAAAAGCGCAGGGCTATTGTATAAACATTACGGATGAACAAGCTTTAACTGAGTGTGCTCAACGCATCGTAAAGGAACATCGAAAGGTGGATATTCTCATAAATAATGCCTCTATGACAGTTGAATCGAATAGTCGAGAAGAAGGATACTTTGCTTCTTTCGAGGAATACCCTCTCTCCCTCTGGGAAAAATCTTTAAAGGTCGGATTGACAGGAACTTTTCTCTGCTCTAAGATCTTCGGAAAATTGATGTTAGCTAATAGTTCGGGGGTTATTACTAATATTGCCTCTGATGTAGGCGTCGTTAGTCCAGATCATCGAATCTATAAAGCGGAAGGTGATTATCTAGGAGTTCCTTTCAATACTCCCATTTCTTACGCAGCTATTAAGGCCGGCCTCATCAACATGACTCGCTATCTAGCCACTTACTGGGCCAAGCAAGGCATCCGCGTAAATGCTCTTTCACCTGCGGGAGTTTATAATGATCATGATGAGGAGTTTGTGAAACGTCTCACTCAACTCATCCCTCTGGGACGAATGGCCAGCAAAGACGAGTATCAAGGAGCCATTATTTTCCTATGTTCGGATGCATCGAAATTTATGACAGGATTTAATTTAGTTATGGACGGAGGCCGTACCGCTTGGTAGTGCCTCTTGAAAGGAGAAAACTATGAACTCAAAAACAATTCAAGTAGGCAATAAATTATTAGGGGGGGGGCAAGCCTGCTTCATTATTGCGGAAATTGGAATTAATCACAACGGAAGCATGGACATCTGCAAGAAGTTAATTGATGTCGCGGTCATTGCGGGCTGTGATGCGGTGAAATTTCAAAAAAGGACAGTAGACATTGTTTATACTCCTGAAGAGTTGGCCAAACCTAGGGAAAATCCTTTTGGGCCCACGAATGGTGATTTGAAGAGAGGCCTAGAGTTTGGAAAAGAACAATATCAAGAAATCGATCAATATTGTAAATCCAAAAAAATTCTATGGTTTACTTCTTGTTGGGATGAAAAGTCAGTAGATTTTATGGAAGCTTTCAACCCTCCCTGCTACAAAATTGCGTCTGCCAGCCTAACAGATGACAATCTTCTCTTCTATCATAAAAAAACCGGCCGGCCTATCATTCTTTCCACTGGCATGAGTACCATGGAACAAATCCAGCATGCTGTAAATATTCTGGGAGAGGAAAAATTGATCATTCTTCATTGTACAAGCACTTATCCTTCCAAACCTCAAGAGTTAAATCTCAATGTGATCCAAACCCTGAAAAAACAATTCAAATGTCCCATTGGTTATTCAGGACACGAAGTCGGTTTATCGACCACCATCGCCGCTGCTGCAATGGGAGCTTGTATAGTAGAACGTCATATTACTTTAGACCGAGCCATGTGGGGTTCGGACCAAGCCGCCTCCGTAGAACCTCAAGGCTTCATGAAAATGGTGAGAGATATTCGTACTAATGAAGAAGCTATGGGAAATGGAGTTAAAATGGTCTACGAAAGTGAAAAGCCCATCCTCACAAAGTTGCGACGAGTAGGTTAATTCATCCTTTAAAAAAATATATGGAAAAAATAAATTGGGAAAATTCAACCATCCTTATTACAGGAGGCACTGGGTCTTTTGGAAGAAAGTGTCTCGAAACACTTTTAAAAGAAAAAAATCCTAGAAAAGTTATCATATTTAGCCGTGATGAGTTAAAACAATATGATATGGCGCAACAGTTTAAGGATCCTCGTATTCGTTTTTTTATTGGTGACGTGCGTGACCGCAATCGATTGGAAAGAGCTTGTCACGGTGTGGACATTGTGATCCATGCGGCCGCCTTAAAGCAAGTACCTGCTGCAGAGTACAATCCCTTTGAAGTCATTAAGACCAATATTATCGGGGCAGAAAATATCATTAATGCTTGCATCGATAATAGGGTCAAAAAAGTTATCGCCCTTTCAACGGATAAAGCCGCTAATCCCATTAATCTATATGGCGCAACCAAACTTTGTTCGGATAAGTTATTTGTTGCTGGCAATCACTATGTTGGAGTTTCCTATCCGACCCGTTTCTCTGTCGTACGTTATGGCAATGTCGTGGGATCTCGAGGTTCTGTAGTTCCCTTTTTTAAAAATCTAATTTCTACGGGAACGCTGCCTATTACTGATCGTCGTATGACGCGTTTTTGGATTACTTTAGCTCAAGGAGTGCAATTTGTACTAAATTCATTAGAGAGAATGCACGGCGGAGAAATCTTTGTACCTAAAATTCCCAGCACGAAGATTACTGATTTGGCAGAAGCAATGGGGCCCCATTGCAAGCTGGAATATGTTGGAATCCGCCCCGGGGAAAAACTTCATGAAGTAATGGTCCCTGAAGACGACGCAAGAAATACTTTAGAATATGAAAACTGCTATATCATTCAACCCACTCTCCATTGGTGGGATTCGAAACATTTTCAGGAAAAAAATGGGAATTCTGGAAGGCCTTGCCCCGATGGTTTCCGCTATTCCAGCGACACGAACTCGCATTGGTTAACGATTGAAGAAATCCGCACCTTAGTCAACCACGTATGATTCCCTACGGACGCCAAAGCATCTCTACAGAGGACATTGAGGCGGTGGTTCAAACTTTGAAATCGAATTGGATTACTCAAGGACCTAGAGTGGGCGAGTTTGAACAAGCGCTTACTCGATATTGTGGAAATCATCATGCAGTAGCTGTATGCAATGGAACCGCTGCTCTACATCTCGCAATGTTGGGTTTTGGAATCAGAACTGGAGATGCTGTTATCGTTCCCTCCTTGAGTTTTCTTGCAAGTGCAAATTGTATTGAATATGTGGGAGCGCAGCCGCTTTTTGCAGATATCGACCCCAAAACTTATAATATTGATCCTAATCATGTTGAGTATCTGCTGAAAAAAAACAAGAGGGTCAAGGCAATCATCGCAGTTGATTTTGCAGGTCTACCCTCTCCTATCGCTCCACTGAGAAATTTAGCAGAACAGTTCGGAGTAAAGCTCGTCCAAGATGCATCCCACTCACTAGGTGCAGCATATCTTCAAGGTAATACTTGGAGAAAAATAGGAGCTTCCGAAAGCGCCCATGCAATCACCTTCAGTTTTCATCCGGTAAAATCGGTGACAACCGGTGAAGGTGGAGCCGTTCTCACGGAAGACGAATCCTTAGCCTCCCGCATGCGAGAACTTCGAAGTCATGGCATGCAAAAAGGAATTTCAGAAACACGCCCTTGGCAGTATCAGATGGAACATTTGGGCTACAATTATCGCATTACTGATTTTCAATGTGCTCTGGGTCTTTCACAACTAAAACGTTTAGACGAATGGATTAAAAATAGGCAAAACATCGCGGAAAACTACACCAGCATCCTTCGTTCAAATCCTCAAATCATCCTACCCCTTTGTTGTACCCCGGAGGCAAGATCTGCAGTGCATCTTTATGTCATACAATGCGAAAAGAGAGATACACTTTACCGTTATCTATTAGAGCACGGAATCGGCAGCCAAATTCATTATTCCCCTATTCATCTGCAACCTTACTATCAAAACAAATACGCTTATAAAGCAGGCGAACTCCCAGTCACTGAAGCCTATGCTGAAAGGTGTCTTTCGATTCCTTGCTATCCGGATCTCGGACAGGATCTTTGTAAGCAGATTGGCAACCAGGTTCTTAATTTTTTCGAACGATGAAAACAGTCGCCATCATCCAAGCTAGAATTGGTTCCACACGACTTCCTGGTAAAGTGTTAAAGCCTATTTTAGGACGTCCGATGCTGTTGCGACAATTAGAACGCGTGCAAAGTATTCGAGGAATCGATCAAATTGTCGTCGCAGTTCCAATAGGTAGGAAGTCTGATTTAATCGCAAAGATAGTTGAAAATTTTCCAGGTATTTCTGTATTTCGCGGATCTGAAAATGACGTTTTGGATCGATATTATCAGGCAGCCAAGGAACAAAAAGCAGAATGGGTTGTTCGGATTACATCCGATTGTCCTTTGATCGATGCAGCTTTATCTTCTGAAGTGGTTGAACAATTCAAAACAAATTTTCCAAGATACGATTACGCGAGCAATGCACATACCAGAACATTGCCCAGAGGTTTGGACACCGAAATATTTACATTTAGGGCACTAGAAACGGCTCATCAAGAAGCGAAAAAACTTTACGAGCGCGAACATGTCACACCGTATCTATGGCAAAACCCTCAACGTTTTTCAATTTTGGACCTTGCCTATGAGCAAGATCGTAGTTCCTATCGATGGACAGTGGATACCCTAGAAGACCTGGAACTCGTTCAACTTATTTATGAATCTCTTTACCCCAAGAATCCAAATTTTGGATTTCAGGATATTTTGGAACTTATAGATCAAAGGCCGGAATTAAAAACAGTCAACCAACACATCGAACAAAAATCAGTAGAAAATCATTCATGAACTCGGTTCTTTTTCGTACAGATGCTTCGAGGAGTATTGGGGGGGGGCATGTGATCCGTTGCTTGGCATTGGCAGATTTCCTCAAGGATAAAGGTTGGATCACTTTTTTCGCCTGTAGAAATCTGCCCGGAAATCTTTTTCAAACCATTCAAGAAAGAGGTCATGAGCTTTTGGCACTTGCCTCCCCCTCTGAAGAAGCCATCCTGCAAAATGAAATAAATCCGGACGATTTTGAAAAAAACTTAGGAGTAAGTTGGGAAAGAGATGCTCAAGAATTGGAGAATATTCTCAAACAATGGGACAAAAAGCCACACTGGCTTGTTGTGGACCACTATTCCTTAGACAAAAGTTGGGAAAGTAAGTTAAGAACTAGCGTTGAGAGAATTTTTGTCATCGATGATATCACCAACCGCATTCACGATTGCGACCTCTTGTTAAATCACACTCCTCTTTCGACCCGTGAAAAACTGCCCCAAAATCTCTTTTCTGGTAAAACAAAATTGCTCTTAGGTTTTCCTTATGCACTTTTAACAAAAGATTATCAGCAAAATACTCAAGCCAAAGAATTCAGTTCTGGAACAATAAAACGTATCTTTATTTTTTATGGCAGCGCAGATGCAAGCAATGAAACAAGCAAAGCCATTTCAGCTCTCCTAGAACTCAATAACAGGGGCATCGAAGTAGACGTTGTCATAGGTACAGCAAATCCTTATAGAAATTTGATTGAAACTCAACTCAAGCAGTTACCCAAAGCCAAGCTTCACGTACAAATTCCTTCGCTAGCTCCGCTGATGAAGAAAGCAGATTTGGCAATGTCAGCAGGAGGCAGCGTCATTTACGAATTACTTCTTTCGGGCGTCCCCACACTTGTGACCACGACCGCTGATAATCAACTCGACTCGATCCGATATTTGAATAAATTAAATTATTTGGATTGGCTTGGACATGCAGGAAGCGTGGATCTCTCTCAATTGAAAAGTAAACTAGATCATTTTTTTTCATCACCTACAGATCTCATAGAAAAATCAAGACAAGGACAACAATTAGTCGATGGAAAAGGAGTTGAACGAGTTGTAAATATTATGGAAAGCTTCCTACAATGAAAAACGCACAAATGGCTACATCTCAAAACATTCAAATTGCTTCCACCTCTATAGGTCTTCATTCCATTCCTTTCATTATCGCCGAAATGTCCGGCAATCATAACCAATCCATCGAAAAAGCTTTTGAGATTACAAGAGCAGCCGCACAAGCGGGAGCCCATGCTTTAAAGCTTCAAACTTATACGGCCGAAACCATGACATTGGAAATAAAGGACAAGGAATTTTTTATCAATGACCCTCAAAGCTTATGGCATGGAAACTCACTTTTTGATCTTTATAAACAAGCCTACACTCCCTGGGAATGGCATGAGCCTATTATGAGGTTAGCAAAACAATCAGGAATGATTTGTTTCAGTACCCCCTTTGATGAATCTGCCGTAGATTTTTTAGAAAATTTAAATGTCCCTTGTTACAAGATTGCTTCTTATGAACTGAATCATTTACCGCTTATTCGAAAAGTCGCTTCTACCGGAAAACCCATCATCCTTTCTACTGGAATGGCCACTATTGATGAAATTCAAGAAGCCCTGGACACAATCTATCAATCCGGTGGTAAAGAAATTATCCTTCTTAAATGTACCAGCTCTTATCCATCAAATCCGGATGATTCAAATATCCTTAGTTTAGAAGATATGCGAAAGCGTTTTGGATGCGAGGTTGGCCTTTCAGATCATACCATGGGCATTGGAGCCGCTTGTGCGGCGGTTGCTCATGGAGCAACGGTAATTGAAAAACATTTTACCTTACGCCGAGCCGAGGGGGGGGTTGATTCTGCCTTCTCATTGGAACCCGAAGAGATGAAGGCATTAGTGATCGAGACAGAAAGAGCTTGGAGATCCCTGGGAAAAATACATTATGGCCCCAGCGATTCTGAAAAATTATCGATGCAAGAAAGGCGATCTCTCTATGTCGCCCATGATATGAAAGCGGGAGATGTGTTTACAAAGGAAAATCTAAAATGCATCCGACCTGGACTTGGACTCGCCCCCAAATATTACGACAAACTTTTGGGGCAAACCATTACTCAAGATGCTAAAAAAGGGACTCCTCTCAGTTGGGAGCTTTTACCTCGGGAAACAGTAGAAAAATAAAAAAGGGTGGGGCAGCATTAATATGGTAAAAATACTTTTAACAGGCATTGGAGGCGACGTTTCTCAGAGTGTCGCAACCATAATTCGTGAAAGTAAGAGGGCTTACGAACTCGTGGGATCGGATGTTGACTATGACCATGGCGGGTCCTATTTCGTCGATAAGACCTTTTTATTACCTCCCTCCACCGATCCCAATTATCTGAATCAATTCCAACAACTTGTCAGAGAAGAACGAATCGACATCGCGATTCCTCTCACTGAGCCTGAACTCATTCACTTACATCCCTGGATACCTCAAGCGAGTCACATCTCCTGGATCTGGTCAGGTCCCACTGTGTGTGCATCTGGACTCGATAAATTGAAAACGGCCGAGCACCTGGCTTCTCTGGACATTCCCGTTCCTTGGACCACTTACACTAGAGAGACTTTACCCAAAGAATACCCTTGTATCATGAAACCGAGGATTGGTTCAGGATCGAAGTCCATCTTGATTGTGAAAAATAAAGAAGAGGCTCTCTATCTTCGTAACCACTATTCTGATTTTGTTTTTCAAGAACTTCTTGAGCCTAGCGACAAAGAGGTCACTTGCGCGGTTTACCGAACAAGAGAGGGACAAACGGCAGTTTTTCAAATGCTTCGACGCCTGAAAGGGGGTATCACGGCATGGGCAAAAATTATTAATGAGCCCGATGTAACCAGGATATGTCAAGAGATTGCCGAAAAATTAGATTTACGCGGTAGCATGAATGTACAAATGCGTCTCACACAAGATGGCCCCAGAATCTTCGAAATCAATCCACGCTATTCCTCCACATCGTTGATGAGGCATCGAGTTGGTTTTTGCGATGTCCTCTGGGCTTTAGATGAAATTGAGGGAAAAAAGATTCATTTCCCCAATATCCCTGTGGGGAAAATACTTGTTAGAATTCATGGAGCGGCGACCCTTCAAAAATCTAGGGTAGAAATTCCTACCTACAAACAAGAGCAAATAGGCACAAAGGAAAGTATTGAGAAAAAAAATACCAAACTTAATTCTCATAACGAATGGGATAAGCTCCAAGAGGTCATTTTAGGAAGTGTAGATGAAATGAGTGCTGGCTTTGACTTCCCCTGCAATATCAAGCCGGAACTAATTGATCAAGCGACTACAATTTCTCAAGAAGTCTATCCAAAGTGGTACCTTAATGAAGTAGCGGAGGATCTCGAGGAACTTCAGAAGATATTACTGAATTTTGGTGTAAAAGTCCTCCGTCCTGGAAAGGACAGAGCCGAACATCCTGTAATCACTCCCCACTGGGGGGCTTACGGAAAAGATACCTATAACGTCAGAGACATCCATATGGTGGTAGGTAACACGCTCATCTCCTCTCCTTCTCCAACACGGTTTCGATATTTCGAGGCTAATACACTCTACCCCATTTGGTATCAATATTTTCAAGAAGGCTTTCGATGGATTTCAGCACCTAAACCCAAACTTCGTGGGGAGTATCTTGTTCCGTATTACCAAAATGGCGCCACGCCAATTACACAAGAAGACGTGTTACAGGCTAGCTTAATGGAAGGACGATCGGAAATATTCCACAAGCTTTTAGAAGATGAAATCATTTTTAATGCGGCTAGCACAATTAGGCTGGGTCGGGATCTCATCTACCTCGTTTCAAATACTGGGAATCACAAAGGCGCTAAATGGCTTCAAAGCATACTCGGTGGTGAATATAGGGTTCACATCACCACCTCTTATCGCGCCTCTCACATTGATTCGACAATACTTCCATTACGGCCCGGCCTTGTTCTTCTCAATGCTGCAAGGGTAAATCGTGAAAGTTGCCCTGAAATACTTAAGAAATGGGATGCTATTTATTTTAATGACGTTGCACCTGTCCCTAAAGAGGAACTCGATTTTCAAAAAAATATTCGCGATGTGGTCCATAAAAAAATATCTACATTGGGTATTAATAATTCTCTCAATAATATTAGTTCTCCTTGGGCAGGTCTAAATGTCTTGTCTTTGGATCCAGAAACCGTCCTTGTTCATGATCTACAAACAAAACTCATCAAGGAGCTTGAGAAAAAACAACTTACCGTTATACCGGTTCGGATGCGTCATTGTTATACGATGCTAGGAGGCTTACGTTGTAGCACTTTAGATACGGTTCGAAAGAGTAAACTTGAAAGTTATTTTTAAACAAAGGATTGTATAAATGGATTATCTAAAATAAAACTACAACTATTGGGAAAGAGGTTATGAGGCAGAAAATGTCGAAAGCCAAGTGTTTCGAGTTTATGGTCGCATTTAGAAATCCCAATCTGGAGCTAATTTAGATTTTTTTATAAAAAAGGATTTGATGTTTACGGAGTGGACATGAGTCCTGTCGACATCGAGCGCTGTCAGGTAAGAATGCCTAAAATAAAAAATCACTTCATGGCAATTGATCCTAAACCAAAGGAAGAAGATGTTTTCTTTGGGGGACAATATGATATTGTAGTGGCGACTCAGAGTTTATTTTACGAATACCGATTGAGAAGCGATATTTGAATGAATATTCTCATTACAGGTGCTGATGGTTTTATTGGACAAGCCACTTGCAAAGCTCTTCAAGAAACACCTTGGAAATTATTTAAAACTTCGCGCTCTCCGAGGGAAGATCGAATTCTTCTTCGTCTAGAGTATTTATCGGATTTTGCTTCCTTGTCGCAGGGTCCTCGCATGAATGCCATCGTTCATTTAGCATCCGAAGTAAATTTTCAAAAAGGCTTAGAAGATCTTTTTGTCCCTAACATCGCAGCCGTCAGCCAAATGCTTCTTTTGGCAAAACAGTGGGATGCGCATTTAATCTTCACTTCGAGCATAAGTATTTTCGGACCCAAGGAAACAAAAATTTCTCAAACTTCACTTCCCTGCCCAACCCATCCTTATAGTCAAAGTAAGTGGTATGCTGAACAACTAATCACAGCTTCGGGAGTGAAAGCATGCATTTTGCGACTTCCAGGTGTTTTCGGTAAAAATGGCCCGAGTCATTTGACTTTGAACAAGTCTATTAAAAATGTTCTTAAACAGGAGGTCCCCACCCTGATAGGAACAGGTTTAGGCAGGCGTAATTATATTTATGTGAGTGATGTAGCCAAGGCTATTCAATATGCCTTAGAACATTCTGTTGCAGGCACTCATCTTTTGGGAGGCCCAGAAAATCTATCTATTTCGGAAATGCTTGCCACCCTTTGTGAAGTTTTTATTCCTAAACAATTTCCACAAAAACTAGCAGGTCTGGATTCTCTGGATCAGCTCATAGAACCGTCTCCAATATTTCCTTCGGCGCGCAACTTTAGAGACGCCCTTCTAGATATACAATCACAAGTAAAATGAAACTTGGTTTATTAGGAGACATTCATGGTAATTCGCTGGCATTGGCTGCGGTGTTAGAGGCCATAAAAAAGGCTCAAGTAGAATGTTTGCTCATCACGGGAGATTTAATAGGGTACTATTTCTCTCCCAGAAAAGTGTTGGATCTTTTAAAGCCTTGGAAAAAATATATGGTACGAGGAAATCATGAAGATCTTCTTTCTAGGGTTTTGTCGAACTCTTCTGCGCTCACTCTCATTGAAAAAAAATATGGAAAAGGCCTTCGAATGGCCATTCAACAACTCTCAGATGAGGAACTACACGAACTCACAAATCTTCCTCATCCGGTTGAAATAGAAATCGACAAACGTCGTTTTCTTCTATGTCATGGATCTCCTTGGGACAATTCCTACTATATTTACCCGGATGCCAACGTTTTTATCTTAGAAAAATGTGCTTCTTATCCTTGTGACGCCGTAATTATGGGGCACACTCACTATCCTATGGTGCATAAGATCAATCACTGTTTACTCATCAACCCAGGATCTGTAGGACAACCTCGGAATCGACAACCCGGTGCTTCCTGGGCATTATTAAATACGGATTCTCTTGAAGTGGAACTTAGGCACGAGACTTATGATGCCTCAGCTTTGGTAAGGGAAGCGATGTCCTCTCATCCTGATCTTCCTTATCTGGCTGAGGTGCTTCAAAGGACATGAGACTATTTTTGTGATAGTATTGGCGGAATTTTTATCAAAACAAAAGGGAAAATGATGAAAAAGAAATATCGTGTACTCCTCTTAGCAGACCATAAATGGAGAGATCTTCCCGGTTTAGCTTATCTAAAAGTGTGCTTGGAAGATCAATGCAACATTGAAGTATTCTCGGCTCCCGTCCCCTGCTTCGATATCGCCATGTTCAAAGTAAAACCTCATCTTGTTCTTTTTAATCATATGAACGGAGCGGCAAACCACTACATGGCACGGTTTGCAAAAGCTGCAGGAAGCCTAGTCGGTGTGTTGCCCAACGAAGGAAAACCTACGGATGGGAACATGGTGCGCTACATCGGAGGGGAACAGTCGGATCTTTCCTTAGTGGATTTATGGATGAATTGGGGAGAAGGAATGAATAGTGCCATGAAACATATGGGCCGTATTGCTCCTGATCGTCTACGCATCACAGGGGGGCCTCGATTTGATTTTTATGTTCCTCCTCTTCAAACCCTCTTGATTTCGAAAGAAGATTTTGAAAAAAAACACGGCATCACCCCCGGAAGACCTATCGTTTCTTGGGCAACTAATTTTACCTTAGCCCATCATGTTTCAAGAAATACACTCGAATTCCTTCAAAAAGATCACAAAGACTTAGGGATGGCCAAGTATTTGCCCAACATCGTTGAATCTGCCAAAAAAGAATATGAGGTCCGAGAAAAAACTCTGCACATTTTGAAGGATACCGCCAAAACGTTCCCTCATGTGAATTTTTTATTAAAACCACATCCCAACGAGGAAACAAACACTTACGAAGAATTTGTTCAAAACTGTAAGCAGCATAACATTCTGAATATTTATCTCATCACCGAAGAGTTCATCTGGAATCTGCTCAAAAATGCTTCTGTTCACATTCATCGTCTCTGTACCACGGGAATAGAATCCTGGTTGATGGGAGTCCCTTCCATTAATTTTCACCTCGAAGACTATGCCGCTTGGGATACCAAGAAAGGAGGACCGTCCCAAGAGAGTCTTACAGGAGACGACCATGTCACCGATTTCAACAGCTTAGTAGAACGCATTCGCTTTTATCTTAATAAAGGGGAAATGGCTCAGGACAAGCTTGCGGCCCAACAAGCTTTCATTCAGAAGTGGTTCTTTCGAGTGGACGGAAACTCTGCTTCTCGTTGCGCCCAAGAAATTACAGATTGCCTCGAAAGAAACCAGCCCAAACCTCATCCTCGCCTGCGCTATTTAAGCTTTAAAGGTTTTGTAAAAGTTTGTCTACATGCGGTCAAAAATCGCCCTTATGATATTCCCTTAAGGTACAAAGTTTCAAAGAATAGCATCCATATCGATCGATTAGGGCAAAGAGATAAGGTTATTCTTCAAGAAGATCTTTCCTCATGGACTCAAAAAGTGAGGGAAGTATATGGCCCTCTTAAAATGAACAGCCAATGATTCCGCAAAATTCCATTATGTTGGATCGAAATGGGACTCTCATCGAAGAAAAAAATTATCTATCGAGTCCCGATCAAGTTCAAATTTTGGAAGGCGTAATTGGAACTCTGCTTTGCTCAAAAGAAAATCATTTTGTTCTCCTTGTTGTCACGAATCAGTCTGCATTAGGCAGTTTTTTAACCAAGAACACCTTAAACTTGATCCATCAACGACTTCTCAGTTTACTTCAAAAGGAAGGAATTCAAATCGATGGAATTTATTACTGCCCTCATCTTCCTGAAGATCATTATTTGTGCCATAAACCTAAAACCGGTCTCGTAGGGCAAACCATGAACAATTTTCATTTTGCCCCCAGCAACTCCTATGTTATTGGCGACAAAGCTTGTGATATTGAATTAGGTAAAAATTTGGGCGCCACCACTATTCTGGTAGAAACGGGATACAGAAAAGGGTTGAAAAACACTCTTTTTCCCGATTATGTCACAGAGAGTCTTTATGGCGCCGCCCGTGTTACTATAAACCGATTGGCCAACCCCAAAGAGTCGTCCACCGGCTTTGAAAGGAAATAAACTTTTATGTATCATCTCGCAGAAGATACGATCGACCGCAAAGATGTCGACCAACTGATTGACTGGTTAAAAACATACCCAAGACTCACGAAGGATAAGGTAACCCTCCAATTCCAGGATAAATGGAGTCGATGGTTGGGAACTTCCTATTCCGTTTTTTGTAATTCAGGTTCTTCTGCAAATCTTCTGATGTATTATGCCCTCCTTCTTTCGGGCCGTCTTAAAAATAAAAAAGTGATTGTCCCAAGCGTCGGTTGGGTCACCTCCATTGCTCCGGCCATCCAGTTTGGTTTTGAACCCATTATGTGTGAAGCAGATAAGGAGACCTTTGGTTTAGATCTCGAGCATTTGGAAACTTTACTTCAAGAACACAAACCCTCCACTGTTTTGCTGGTACAAGTTCTAGGCGTTCCCCATAAAATGAAAGAAGTCATGGCCCTAAAAGAAAAATATGGTTTTTTTCTTTTAGAAGACGCTTGCGCGGCTATTGGGGCTTCTTACCGGGGAAAAAAGATTGGTAATTTTGGAGATATGGCAAGTTTTTCTTGTTACTTTGGACATCAGTTTTCAACCATAGAAGGAGGTTTGGTTTCAACCAACGATAAACAATTGAATGACTTGTTGCTGATGTTGCGAAGTCATGGTTGGAGTAAAGATTTGGATACTAAAATGCATCAAGAATACATTCAGAAATATGGTATCGATGATTTTCACAGTCCTTTCGTTTTCTTTGAACCGGGCTTTAATCTTCGCTCCACAGATCTCCAAGCCTTCCTTGGTTTAGGGCAAATAGATAAGTTGGATTGGATCATTAAACGTCGTCAGGAAAATCATGCTCGCTACAAGGAACATTTAGGCGCTCAGTTATATACTCAAAGTTGCGATCCCGAATCGGTCATTTGCAGCATCTCTTTTGGGGCTTTGGCCGATTCAACGAAACAAAGACGATCGATCGTAAGTGCCTTAGTAAAAAATGAAATTGAAACCAGAATTTTCTCCGCGGGGAATTTAGGGCTTCATCCTTTCTGGTACAACCGCTATGGCAAGGCAAGCTTCCCCGTGGCTGATCGTATTCATCATTGTGGATTTTTCCTGCCCAATAATCCTTCTCTTAAAGAAAAAGAGATCGATTTTATTGCTAAAGTTGTTTTAGAAGCTCTTTAGGTCTTATGGAAAAACCCAAGAAACTTTACATTGCAGGGCACACAGGCCTTGTAGGTTCTTCTTTGGTGAGATTGTATAAAAATCTCAACAATGTAGAGTTAGTCCTTGTTCCTCATTCAGAATTGGATTTGACTCGCCAAAAAGAGCTAGAGGATTTCTTTTCCCAAACAAAACCCCACTTTGTCATCAACGCCGCAGGCAAGGTAGGAGGTATTCAAGCCAATTCGGAATATCCCGCTCAGTTCATCTATGAAAACTTAATGATCGAAGCAAACTTGGTTCACTGTGCCTGGAAAAGTGGGGTTCAAAAATTTCTCAATTTCGGATCTTCTTGTATTTATCCTAAACAATGCCCTCAACCGATGAAATCTGAAATGCTGATGACAGGAAAATTAGAAAGCACTAACGAAGCTTATGCATTCGCAAAACTAGCAGGTCTTTCTCTGTGTAGCTCTTATCAACTTCAATACCGTACAACCCTTTTCATTAATGCAATTCCTAGCAATCTATACGGTCCGGGAGACAATTTCGACTTAGAGTGGTGCCACGTCGTCGCTGCCCTCATTCGAAGATTCCATGAGGCAAAGTCAAGTGGACAAACGGAGCTTACGCTTTGGGGAACTGGAAAAGCCCGAAGGGATTTCCTCTACGTAGAAGATTTTGCAAAAGCATGTCACTTGCTTTTAGAAAAGCATGAAAATTCTGACCCCATCAATCTGGGGGCCGAAGCTCCTTGTTCCATTCATGATTTGGCTTTTCTTCTAGCTCAAATTACTGGATTCAAGGGAAAGATTTTGTGGGACAATTCTCGACCTGATGGTAATCCTGAAAGATATTTAGAAGCATCGGAAATAAAAAAATTAGGTTGGTCTGCCGAAACTTCTTTGGAAGAAGGTTTACTTAAAACCTACCAATGGTTTCTCGAAAACTATGATCTTCAAACCAAGAAAGGAACTCTATCATGCGCATCCTTGTAACGGGAGGAGCGGGCTATATTGGATCCGTACTCTGTAAAACTTTATTAGAAAAAGGCCATCAGGTCACCATCATTGACAATTTCATGTATCGTCAAACCACTCTTCTGGATTGCTGCTACGATGAAAAGTTTCGTGTTATTAAAGGAGATTGTCGAGACGAAGCTCTCATGAAGAGTCTTCTGAAAGATCAAGATGTTATTATCCCTTTGGCTGCTCTAGTTGGAGCACCTCTTTGCAAGCAAGATCAGATAGGAGCAACAACGATCAATTACGAAGCCGTTCGATTGATTTGCCGCTTGGCACATCCTTCTCAAAAAATTCTTTTTCCTGTCACCAATAGTGGTTATGGCATTGGAGAAAAAGGAAAGTTCTGCACAGAAGAATCCCCTCTCCGCCCCATTACTCTTTATGGTGAAACAAAAGTGAAAGCAGAACAGGTGATTTTAGACCGAGGCAATTGCATCACTTTTCGTTTGGCAACCGTTTTTGGCGTTTCACCGCGTATGAGAATTGATCTTTTAGTAAATGATTTTGTCCACCGTGCAGTCAATGATCGTGCTGTGGTTCTCTTTGAAGGACATTTTAAGAGAAATTATATTCATATTCGTGATGTCGTAAAAGTATTTCTCCATGGAATTGAGAATTTTGAAGCAATGAAGAATAAATCTTACAATGTAGGCCTCGAAGACGCCAATCTTTCTAAAATTGAACTCTGCCAAGAAATACAAAAACAAATTCCCAACTTTGTTTTTCTAGAGGCACCCATCGGTGAAGACCCTGATAAAAGAGATTACATTGTATCCAACGCACGTATTCTAGGAACAGGCTACAAGCCCGACTGGAGCTTGGAGAAAGGCATTGACGAACTAAAAAAATGCTATACTATCCTGCGAAATTCAATTTTTTCGAACGTTTAACCAACAACAGGCAGCCATGTCTTTAAAAATTACCCGCCAGGAGAGTCTTGAACTCTACAAGAAGCTTATCCTCGCTCGTCTTTCAGAAGAAAAGATTCGACAGGAATATTATAAAGACGAGATGAAAACTCCTGTCCATTTAGGAATTGGTGGAGAAGCGATTCAAGTGGGCGTTTGGCATTGCGTGCCAAAAAATTCTCAAGCATTTGGCACCTATCGAAACCATACCCTCTATTTGATGACCACCGAAAATGACACCGATAGTTTTTTTGCGGAGCTTTACGGACGTGCTACAGGGCCTTGCAAAGGAAAAGCGGGTTCGATGCATTTAATGAGTCCCGAAAAAGGACTCATTGCAACCTCTGCGGTCGTCGCTACTACGATTCCTTTGGCGGTCGGGGCGGCCTTTACTCAATCTTATAACAACACTCCTCAGTTAATCGTTTGCTTTTTTGGAGATGGGGCCATCGAAGAAGGGGTGTTTTGGGAAAGTTTAAATTTCGCCACCTTTCACAGGCTTCCTATTTTATTTGTTTGCGAAGATAACGATTTAGCGATTCATACTCCTTCGTCTCAAAGACGCAGTTTTTCGATTCCCAACATTGTAAAAACCTTTGATGTTGCCTTCGCACAAGGAAACGGTGCGGATGTTTTGGAAGTGATATCGTGTACAAAAGAAACTCTCCAAAAAATGGATGGGCAAAGACCTGGTTTTTTACATCTCACTTACTTTAGACATCTGGAGCATGTAGGCCCCCAAGAAGATTTCGAAGCAGGTTATCGAAGACGTCCGCTAGATGCTCAGCTCAAAGAATTTGATCCAATTTTGCGTTTTGAAAAAACTATTTTAGAAAATAAACTTTGTAACTCAAACGAGTTGGCCGAAGTGCGGCAAGAAGTAGGAGCTCAAATTAATTCTAGTATAGAAATGGCTCAAACGGCGCCTTTCCCTAGTGCTCATGAGCTTCACACCGATGTTTTTGTAGAAAATTTATGAACCCAACAAGCTCAGCGATTAAAAAAGAAGAGTTCTCGAGTGAAACTTGTACCAGTCCTGCACTGAGTTTTCGAGATGCCATCAACCGCGCAATTATCCATGAAATGGAAGCAGACGAACGTGTATTTATTTTTGGCTTAGACGTTCCAGATCACAAACGCATTTATGGAAGTACCGCTCACTTAGTCGAAAAATTCGGAACAAAAAGATGCTTCGGCACTCCATTGGCAGAAGAAGCAATGACGGGTGTTGCCCTCGGAGCTGCTTTAACCGGCTTACGTCCTATTCATGTTCATATCCGAGTGGACTTTATGCTTCTGGCGATGAATCAGATAGTCAATATGATCTCCAGCTTACGCTACATGAGCGGAGGTAAATTAAAAGTTCCTTTGGTGATTCGCGCCGTTATCGGACGAGGTTGGGGACAAGCCGCTCAGCACAGTAAATCTCTCCAAGGTATTTTTGCCCATATTCCAGGACTCAAGGTAGTCATGCCAACCTCTCCTCAAGATGCTTACAGTTTACTCCGCTCTTCTGTCCAAGATGATAATCCCGTGATCTTTCTTGAACATCGTTGGTTGTATGACATCGAAGGCAGTGTGGATGAAAAGAAAAAAGTGTCTTTAGGAGAACCGCTCTTGCGCCGTCAAGGGCACGCCATTACCGTCGTCGCCACTTCTTGGATGAATATTGAAGCCATGAAAGCAGCGGAAGTCCTTTCTCGTCACGGCGTAGAAATCGAAGTGATTGACGTCCGAACTATTTCTCCTTTGCAGCCTCAAATGATTTTTGATTCTGTGAGAAAAACAAAAGCCTGTATTATTGCTGATTACGATTGGATTTTTTGTGGCTTTAGTGCGGAGTTAGCGACCCTTGTTTATGAAAACTGTATGGGATCTCTGCAAAAGCCTGTAGAAAGATTAGGGTTTGCCCAAGTCCCCTGCCCCACTACTCGTCCTCTTGAAAATCTTTTTTACCCATCAGCCATCAATATTATCCGGAGTGTTGAAAAGATGCTGGGCTTGAAGGAAATCGATCTTCGAAACGAGGAATTTTACAGTCATGAAAAACGTTTTAAAGGCCCTTTCTAAGTTTTATCCAAATAACAACCTTGAGTAAGGAGGAATCGTAAAATGTCTAGTATCTTCAAAAACGCCAAAGTGCTTGTCGCAGGCGGAACTGGTTTAATCGGAATTGAACTTGTAAAATTATTGGTGGAACAAGGTGCAAAAGTTCGCATTGCTTCTTTAGATAAACCCCAGCGAGCACATCCTGATGCGGAATTTTTACGTGTGGATCTTCGGGATCTTTGCAACTGCATTAAAGCAACCGAAGGAAACGATTATGTTTTTAACCTGATGGGAGTCAAAGGTTCTCCAGCTGTAACCACCACAAGACCTGCAAGTTTTTTTGTTCCCATTGTGATGTGTAATACAAACCTCGCAGAAGCCGCTCGCTTAGCACAGGTAAAATGGTATCTTTATACAAGTTCGGTCGGTGTGTATGCACAGGCTCCTATTTTCATCGAAGATGAAATGTGGAAATCACCCCCTTCGGAAAATGATAAATTCCCCGGATGGGCCAAGAGAATCGGAGAGATGCAACTCGAGGCTTATGGTGTAGAATACAAAACCCGTAACTTCTCTATTGTCCGACCCGCCAACGTTTATGGTCCAAATGACAACTTCAATCCAACCAATGCAATGGTGATTCCTTCTTTGGTGCGTCGCGTGGTCGAAGGAGAAAATCCTTTGGTGGTTTGGGGAGATGGTTCTCAGATTCGTGATTTCATTCATTGTCACGACGTCGCCCGAGTGATGCTTTTTTGCGTCGAAAACAAAATCAGTGAAGCCGTGAACGCAGGCAGCGGAACTGGAATTTCTATTCGAGATCTAGTAAACATTATTGTAAAAAATGTGGATAAAAAACCTGAAGTACAATGGGACACCAGCAAACCTGCAGGGGATAAGATCCGCTTGATGGACATCAACCGCATCACCAGCCGAGGTTTCAAACACAAAGTCAGTTTTGAAGAAGGCATTCGCGGCGTCGTCGAATGGTACCGAGAAAATAAAAACCAACTCGATGCTGGATACAACGCCTTCCACGACACACTGCAAGTGAAGGCAAGTTAATCGTATTATTTTAAGGAGAAATCATGACTCAAGCAAAACGAAAAGTTTTAATTTGTGGAGCCAGTGGATTTATTGGGATTAATCTTTTTGAACATCTGTCGAAAAGAGAGGATTTAGATGTTTACGGGACCTATCTAACTGAGAAAATATCGGACAGTCCTCGTTTAATTAAAGCAGATCTTACTCGCCGTGAAGAAGTGAACGCGATCATTAAAGGATACGATATTGTAATCCAAGCAGCCGCCAACACCTCTTCTGCAAAAGACGTGATCGAAAAACCTTATCTTCATGTCACAGATAATGCGGTGATGAATGCTCTCATGTACCAAGCTGCTTTTGATCAATCGATTCCACAACTCATCTTCTTCAGCTGTACCACCATGTATCCTGCATCGATGGATCGCCCCATTCGCGAAACAGATCTCGATCTGAATGATGGTATTTACGATAAGTATTTTGGCGTTGCTTGGACGAAACTTTATATCGAAAAACTTTGTGAATTTTACTCTCGCTTAGGCCGCAACCAATATACCGTGCTTCGTCACTCCAATATTTATGGGCCTTACGATCGCTTCAATCTTGATAAAGCCCACGTTTGCGCGGCAACCATCGCAAAAGTCATGGAGGCCAAAGATAAAATTGTTGTGTGGGGAGAAGGAAAAGAAGTCCGAGATCTTGTGTATGTTTCTGACTTAGTAGATTGCGTCGAAAAAATCATTGACTCAAAAGATAAAGCACCCTTCAAACTTTTAAATATAGGATGTGGAGAAGGTATTTCCGTGGAAGCTCTGGTTAAAAAGATCATTAAAATTAGCGAGAAAAACCTGGCCATTGAATACGATACTTCCAAGCCAAATATTCCCACGAAAGTAGTTATTGATTACAGCAAAGCACGTGAAATTCTAGGTTGGACTCCTCGTGTTTCCTTGGACGAGGGCTTGAGAAAAACCATCGCTTGGTATAAAGAAAATATCAAAGCTTAAAAAGGAAGCCCTCATGAAATCTGCCATTATTATTTCTGCATCCAGCGACATTGGAACCTCTCTTTCCAAACATTGGCTGCAGAATATGCAGATTTTTGGAACATATCGCACCTATTCGCAGCACGTTGCCAATTTACAAACAGAAGGCATGAAGCTGGTGCATTGCGATCTGAGCAAGCGTCATTCCGTCCTCAGTGCCTGCACTGCACTTCGGGATCTTTGTCCTCGTTGGGATGTTTTGGTTTTGTGTCCTGGCCTGCAAGATCCTATCGGTCCGTTTGTCGATACCGAGTTTAGTCTTTGGGAAGAATCCATCATGGTGAATTTTATCGGGCAACTTCGCATTGTCCGAGAACTTCTTCCTTACCGACGTTTAGACGGTCCCTCAGAACCCCTTGTTCTGATGTTTGCCGGCGGAGGCCCTAACAAAGCAACCGTGAATTATTCCGCTTATGCCGCTTCAAAAGTAGCGCTCATTAAAATGTGCGAGCTTTTAGATGCGGAGATGAATGACACTCGTTTTATTATCGTCAACCCAGGCTGGGTCAAAACAAAAGCCCACGAAGCGATGCTCCGTGCGGGTTTAAAGGCGGGTGAAGATTACGTTCGGACCGTCGAAAAATTCAATACAAACGATTGGACCCCAATGGAAGATGTGGTGCAATGTTGTGACTGGGCTTTAGAGGCCCCTCGCTCTTTGGTAGGAGGACGTTATTTAGGAGTGTCTTTTGACCAATGGGGATCTGAGGCTTTCAAACAACGTCTTTTAAAAGATACAAATCTGTGCAAGTTAAGACGCCGAGAATGTTTAAGTTCGGAACATTCTTCGCAAGGAACTCCTGAACTCACACTCGTGGGATCGGGGGAAGCAATTTCCGGTAAAAAATAATGAACAAGCTTAAAGTTGCCATTTTAGGAAGCGGTAATATTGGGGCGGATCTTTTAATCAAATCCCTTCGCTCCCCTTTCTTAGAATGTAGTCTCTTTGTAGGACGAAACTTAGCTTCTCCTGGGATTGTAAAAGCTCGTTCCCTGGGAATACCGGTGAGTGACAAAGGGATCCAAGCCTTAGTGGAAAATCCGGATTTCTATGATTTAGTTTTTGATGCGACCAATGCAGTGGAACACCAAAAGCATTGGCAACTCCTTTCTAAACTTAAAAAAATTGCAATCGATATGACTCCTTCTCGCATTGGTTCCATGTTGGTTCCTGCCGTCAATTTAGACCAATGTTTGGAATACCAAAATGTGAACATGGTCAGTTGTGGAGGCCAAGCCTCCATCCCCTTGGCTTACTTGATTGGACAAACTCATCCCGAAGTAGAATATATTGAAGTAGTTTCGAGCATTGCCTCGAAAAGCGCCGGACTTGGAACGCGTTTGAACATGGATGAATACGTCGAAACGACGGAAGAAGCGCTGCGCAAATTTTCTGGAAGTAAAAAAGCAAAAACCATTCTTATCTTAAATCCTGCAAAACCTTGCGTAAACATGCAAACCACAATTTCCGCAAAGGTAAAAGAACCTAATTTAGAAAAACTCAATTCCATATTGCCTGCCATGGTTGAAAAAATGCAAACCTATGTTCCTGGCTACAAAGTGATTGTCCCTCCTACTTGGGAAACCAATCGCATTCTTATCAGTGTTCGAGTTCAAGGACGAGGAGACTACTTGCCAAGTTATGCCGGAAATTTAGACATCATCAATTGCGCAGCGATGGCCAGTGCAGAAGAGTACGCAAAACGTTTGAACCAGAATACCGATAAGGGAGCTCGCCATTATGCCTAAACTTCTTATTCACGATGTCACCCTCCGAGATGGAAATCATGCGGTACGCCATCAACTGACTCGCGAACAAATCGGAGTTTATGCCTCGGCCGCCGATAAAGCAGGCATTCCTATTATAGAAGTAGGTCATGGAAATGGTTTGGGGGCTTCTTCCCTTCAGGTCGGAGAAGCCTGCATCACCGACTATGACATGCTGAAAACCGCCCGGGAAAGCATCTTAAATTCAAAACTGGGTGTTCACTGCATGCCAGGCTTTGCAACCATCAATAAGGATTTAAAAGTTGCCATTGAAATCGGAGTAGATGTGATCCGCATTGGCGCCCATTGCACCGAAGCAGACATCACACAAAATCATATTCGCTATGTGCGTGAACAAGGAAAAGAAGTTTACGGCAGTTTGATGATGACCCATATGGTTTCGAAAGAAGTGTTAGTTGAAGAATGTCTCAAAATGGAGTCTTATGGAGCTCAAGGTGTCATCTTAATGGATTCAGCAGGAGCTTACTTGCCCAACGATGTCACTGAAAAAGTTTCCACTCTAGTCAAAGCCTTAAAAATCCCCGTCGGTTTTCATGCCCACAATAATTTAGGGATGGCTATTGCCAATTCCTTAGCTGCGATTCAAGCAGGTGCAGGAATTATTGATAGTGCTGCACGAGGTTTTGGGGCCGGTGCGGGCAATACCCAGCTCGAAGTCTTGGTAGCGGTGTTAGAAAAAATGGGCTACTCCACTTCGATTGATCTCTATAAAGTTCTAGATGCAGCCGATTTAGCGGAACAAAAATTAATGAAGGTCATTCCTAATATCAGTTCGGTGAGTATTGTCAGCGGTCTAGCTGGTGTTTTTTCTGGCTTCGTCAAACACGTCCAAAGAATTGCAAATCAATATGGAGTCGATCAACGAGATGTTTTTTTCGAGTTGGGTCGGCGTCGGGTGGTGGCTGGCCAAGAAGATTTAATCATGGATGTCACTTTAGAATTAATCGAAAAACAAAAAATAAATTCGAATCCAAAAAATACTCCCCTAGAAGAGGCTAGTCATGGGATCTAAAGTAAAACTTTCAGACTATGTTGCATCTTTTCTAGCAGAAGCGGGGGTAGAGCATGTCTTTGGATTGACCGGAGGTGCGGTCATGCACCTTTTTGATTCGGTAGCCAAATCTAAGAAAATCACGCCTATTTTTGTGCACCACGAACAATCTGCTGCGATGGCCGCCGAAGCTTATGCTCGTATAACTAACAATTTAGGGGTGGCCATGGTCACTCAAGGACCAGGAGCCACCAATACTTTAACGGGCCTGTGCTGTGCTTGGCTCGATTCCATTCCCTGTCTTTTCTTTTCAGGTCAAGCTCGCCGTTCTTTAGCGGCCTATGGAAAACCTGTCCGCCAAGTAATGCCTCAGGCGATTGATATCGTAAGCTTGGTAAAACCTATCACCAAGTATGCAGTCATGATTCAAGATCCTCAAATGATTCGATACGAATTAGAAAAAGCGCTCTATCTTGCAAAAAAAGGAAGACCGGGACCCGTTTGGATTGATGTTCCATTGGACTGCCAATGGGTTCCCATAGATCCAGACTCTCTTCCTCGTTTCGAGCCGCCTGTAGAAGCGACTCCTCCTCTCTCCTCTTCAGAAGAAATAGAGAAGTGCTTGATTTGGATAGAAGAAGCCCAACGCCCCTTAATCTTAGCGGGAAATGGCATTCATCTGGGACATGCGGAGAATGAATTCCGGCAACTCCTCCAAGAATTACCCATCCCTTTTATTTCAAGTTGGAATGCAAGCGATTTACTCCCCACCGATCATGAACTTTATGTGGGGCGACCGGGTATTTTTGGACAAAGAGGCGCTAATCTCGCCATCCAGAATTGTGATCTATTGATTTGTTTGGGTTCTCATCTTGCTGTGGGAATTACGACTCAAATGTGTGATGCTTTTTCAAGGGAATCTCGAAAAATCATGGTGAATATCGATCCAACGGAATTAGGGTTCCGTACAATTCCTGTTGATTTACCGATTCAAGCGGACATCAAAAACTTCCTTCAAACTGCCTTAGCAAAATTGAAAAAATCCCCGCGAAAACTTCAAAGCCAAGCTTGGAAGAAAAAATGTCAAGACTACCATCAAAAATATAATTCCATTCCCAAAGATTGGTACGAAGAAAAAATATGGGTAAATCCTTATGTCTTCCTCGATGTGCTATCGGGAGAAATGGGTAACAACGATGTGATCGTGGTAGACGGCGGTGGTTCCATTACCGAAATCGGACCGCAAGCCGTACGTGTTAAAGAAGGACAGCGTTTCATTATCTCCGCAGGTCTTTCTACCATGGGAACTCTTCCTGAAAGTATTGGGGCTTGTTTTGCGAACAATAAGGGGCAAACCATCTTTCTTTGTGGTGACGGCAGTATGCAGTTAAATATTCAGGAACTTCAAACCATTGTGCACCATCAGCTTCCTATTAAAATGTTTATCTTAAATAACGAAGGTTATTTGCTCATGCGCCTTTCCCAAGAAGATTTCTTCGATCAATATTATGTAGGTTCTTCGGAGGAAAGCGGTTTGAGCATGCCTGATTTCAGTAAAGTAGCAGAAGCTTATGGTGTGAAAGCCGTAAGGATTCAAAATCACGCTGAACTCCGCGAAAAAATTAAATGGACCTTAGGTCAACCAGGGCCTGTTCTTTGCGAAATCATGGCTGCAAAAAACCATCCGATTCATCCGCGCATGGGTTTTGATCGTCGACCCGATGGTTCACCCATTCCAAGACCTATGGAAGATATGTACCCTTTCTTAGACCGAGAGGAATTTGCTTCGAATATGTTCGTTAAACCTTGGCAAACAAAGTAAAATTATGAAACCACACAAAATTTTAATTACTGGCTGCGCGGGATATATTGGTTCGGTGATGGCTCGTTTGATGCTCGAACAGGGTCACGAAGTTTGGGGAATTGACTCTCTTCTTTTTGGAGATCGTGGAATTGCAGAACTCAAAGACGAAGAGCGTTTTCATTTCTACCAGGGGGATGTACGTAAAGGGGATTATTATTCGGAAGTTTTACCCAAAGTAGACGCCATCGTCCATTTGGCCGCTATTTCCGGGATGCCTAGCTGCGATAAATATCCCGACTTAGCTCGCGAAACAAATCTCGACTCTACTCTAAAACTTTATGATTTGGCCAATGAATATCCCCATATTCAACGATTTATTCTCGCTTCCACGACTAGCATTTTCGGAGCAACGGAAACAGGAGAAATTGTGGATGAAAATTCTCCTCCTCGCCCTCTTTCTTTATATGCTGAAACAAAACTAAAGTCCGAAACTCATCTTTTAACGGCTCCACGTCGGGAGTCGCTTATCAGTGTTCCTCTTCGATTTCCGACTGCCTTTGGACTTTCTCCCCGCATGCGTTTTGATTTGACGGTGAACGAATTTACACGAAATCTGAGTTTAGGTCAGGAATTGAAAATTTTCGGCGAAAAATTTTGGCGTCCCTACTGTCACGTACGGGACCTCTCCAGGGCCTGTCTGTTTATGATCGACGCAGATGCGAAGCTCGTCGATCGCCAAGTATTTTGCGTGGGCGAAGAAAATCAAAACTACACAAAAAAAATGATTTACGAAGCACTTTTAGAATTAATCCCACAAGCAAAAATATCGATGGTTCCAAAAATTGAAGACGCACGGGACTACAAAGTAAACTTCTCGAAGATTCAAAAAATTGGATACCGTATTTCCAAAACGGTGAAGGATGGAATTCAAGAGATTCATCATGCCCTTCAAAAAGGACAAATTTCTCACCCCTTCGACCCTGCTCATGGCAGTTTAATGGCGTAAAAATCTAATAATTTCTTGAAAATTTCTTTGTAAAGTGCTCAATTGTAAGAAGGAAAACTTTCACACTAAGGGATGTGTATAAAATATGGCAGCTCTAATTGTTACTAAAGAATGGTCATCAAAAAAACTTAGACTTCCGCTTATTACATGAAAATTCTCTTTATTGGGGGAACAGGAACCATCAGCACGGCCTGCACACAGCTTTGTGCAAGCGAGAATTTAGATTTATACTTGCTTAATCGAGGGAATCGCACCCATCGAGTACCCAAAAATGTCAAACTTCTTCGGGGAGACATTCGAAATGGTTTTAAAGAAGTTCAACAACTTTTAAAAAATCATGAATGGGATTGTGTAGTAGATTGGATTGCTTATGATGAAAAAAATATTGAACGAGACATTGAACTCTTTAGCAAAAAAACAACAAAGTTTGTTTTTATCAGCTCTACCAGCGTTTACCAAAAACCTCTTTCTGCAGATCCACTCAAAGAATCTCATCCCATTGGAAATGCTTTTTGGGATTATGCTGAAAAGAAAGCCGCATGCGAAAGAATTCTACGACAACAATATTTAGAAAATGCTTTTCCTGCCGTGATTGTTCGACCGGGATCCGTTTATTCAGAATTTGTTCTACCCACCAACATCCCTGGTTTAAGCTACGGAGCTCTGGAACGAATGCGTTTTGGGAAACCCTTGTTAATTCATGGAGATGGCAAATCACTCTGGACTTTCACCTTCAATGAAGATTTTGCTCAAGCCTTTGTACCTCTCTTAAAAAGAAATGATATCTTGGGGGAAAGTTTTCATATTACCTCGGATGAAAAAATACCGTGGATTGAGATTTATCAGAAAATGGGAGAAGTTTTTGGATTTGAACCTCAGTTTACCCATGTGGATCCTGAAAAAATTTCTAAACTTGATCCAGAATTAGGTGCTACTTTCTTGGGAGATAAATCTCACACTTATCTTTTCGACAATCAAAAAATAAAATCTTTCGTCCCTTTTTTTAAAGCAGAGTTTAATCTTAAAGAAGGCTTGAGCCGCTGTCGCGAATGGTCAGAAAAATTTCCAGACCAAGTTTTCTTTAATCCAAAAAGCAATGAACGAATCAATAAAATTCTCGAACAATGCAAACACTAAAAAAATATTTCACGATTGAAGTTTATGACCCCTCTTAGCCCACTTTCAAACAATCCCTTAATTTCGATTATTGTCGCAAATTATAACTACGGTGCATTTTTGGAAGAAACTCTTTTGAGTATTATTAAGCAAGATTACCAGAATCTCGAGATCTTGATCATTGATGGAGGCTCCAAAGACAATTCGCTTTCTATCATTAAAAAATTTGCTCAAGAAGATGCACGCATTCGTTGGGTCTCCGAACCTGACGGAGGTCATATGCCTGCAGTGAATAAAGGGCTTAAGATGACTCGGGGCGAATTGATAGGTGTTCAGCACTCTACGGACACTTATCAGCCGGGAGCTCTCAGAGAAGCGGTGCAATGTTTTCTAGAAGATTCTCAGACTGCCTTTGTAGGAGGAGCCTACCAAGTCATCAACTCGGAGGGCTTTGTACTTTCTAAACCTTCTCTTCGAAAAAAAGATGGGCAAGATATTACTCTAGAGGAAATACTCAATTTTTCAGATTATCCTGCGATCGTTTCTTCTTTTTTTCGCCGAGACTTACTCCTTTCCATCGATGGCTTTTATCACTCCTGTCACACAACCACTTATCTCCATTATTTTTTAGAAGCCTGGCGTCGAAATTTACGACTCCAAAGAGTTTCAAGCTGCTGGGGTAATTATCGTGAACATTCACACACGGTTTATGTCGATTATAATGTTTACAAATTCCTCACCTATTCCAAACAACGCCAATGGGCTTGCGAAACAATGGTAAAAGAGTATGCCCCTCTTCTCTCTAAGCCCCAAAGGACTGCGCTTCTTAGGAGTGGAGTTCAAGACGAGCTCTTTCGAAGAATTAGGCTGCTCCATCAAAGCCTAGGACTTATCCCTTGTCTTTTACGCTTTCTTTACCTAAGAGGAAGTCTACAATGGGTCCTACAAGAATATTATTCTGCTTTTAAAAGAATGTTAAAACGTTTTTCAAAAAAGGTTTTTTTAAATAAAAACCAAGAAGTCGCTACTTTAGATAGCCGGTGGTATATAGAACCACCAAACAATCAGCATATCTCTTGAAAACGGGGTTATCCTATGAGCCATGACGCTGCTCAAAATTTGGACTTTTTTAAAACAAGGGCCTTAAATCGCCTCAAAGAAAAACATGAGCCTTTGCGGACCTATCCTATTGAGGAAAACGATTTAGTCAAAATAGAACATTGTGGCATTTGTAAGACGAATGATGTAACTCCTATCGCGGAAGCTTACATTAAAGATTTTAACTTTTTCACGACCGTCACTTGCAATCGTTGCCTTTACACCTATCGATCTGTCTCTCCTTCTTACGCCTGGTTTCGTAAATGTTGGAAAGCGATTTCGACTAAGAAACTAGAAGTCTTCAATCCAGAAATGGAAGAAATTCGGAAAACAAGATACGCGAAGTATTTTGATTTTCTTGCCCCTTATTTATCCGGCAAAAAAGTATTAGATATTGGATGCGGCTATGGATCCGGCGCAAACCTTTTTAAGGAAAAAGGCTGCGATGTGGAAGTCATAGAAGCAGAAGACGATAAAGCCCATTATGTAAAAAATGCTCGGCGGATTCCGGTACGAGGACGCTCCATTGAAGAATATCTAAAAAATTCTCCTTCCCAATATGACTTAGTGTTGATGGTGCAATGCCTGGAACATTTAGATGATCCCATATCCGTCCTCGAGAATTTAGCAAAGCTCTCTAAACCCAAAGGCATCCTTTACATTGAAGTTCCCATTCTTTGGAATAGCGTTACTTGGAGTGATGCACTTTATCTCACTCATAAAGTAAACTTTGCTAAAGAGCATTTGACCCATTTGTGTGAAAGAAATGGCTTGGAAATTTTAAAGTCCGTGGAAATGCAACAAACTCCTAAAGATCCTTGGGACATTGGTTTAGTACTAAGAAAAAGAGAAACTCCTTTGAAAGAAAAAGAGTTTTCTTGTCCAGGAAGTGTAGACGAGGTGCGAAAGCTTTACCGTTCTGCTTTTCCTTTGGAAGCACCCCCTTTGAATGAAGTTTTGAAATACGAGGTCCCGCATATCGAACAATTTTTTTGCACTTTAAGATTAAATGAATATGAACTGCTAGCTCCGAATGCAAATTCGGATCGTTTGAGTTTTAGATCTCTCACAGCGAATCATTTATGATTATTACTCGTACTCCTTACAGAGTTTCTTTTTTTGGAGGTGGAACAGATTACCCCTCTTGGTATCGCGAACATAAAGGTTTAGTGATTGGCACTTCTTTCGCTTGTTACTGCTATGTTTCTTGTCGGCGCCTTCCCCCCTTCTTTAGTTATAAAACTCGCGCGGTGTACTCTCAAATGGAATCCGTAAGCAATAACCAAGAAATACAGCATCCAGCTATTCGAGGTTGTCTCCAACATTTGAATATCGAAGAAGGACTGGAAATTCACCATGATGGAGATCTCCCTGCACGTTCAGGTTTAGGTTCCAGCTCCGCGTTTACAGTAGGATTTCTTCAGGCACTTCATGGAATGCGGCACGAAATGCCTACTAAACGGCAATTAGCGGATGAAGCCATTCATGTTGAACAAAAAGTCCTCAAAGAAAACGTAGGAATTCAAGATCAAATCCTTGCCGCTCATGGAGGATTTCAAGCCATTGAGATAGGACCTGAAGATCAATATCAGCTCAGACCCATTCTTTTACCTGAAAATTATCGCCAAGAATTTCAAAATCATCTTTTATTAGGCTTTACCGGTCTCACTCGTATTGCCTCTCAAATTGCGGAAGCCCAAGTAAAAAAAATTGAAAAAGGCGAATCCCAAATGTCTGAGGTTTTCTCCATCGCCAAAGAGGCGCTCACTTTCTTTCAAAATAAAACTGATTTCGACAACTTAGGTAAGCTATTGCATGACAGCTGGTTACTTAAGAGATCTTTAAGTGCAGATATTAGCAACTCTTTTATAGATGAAATTTATGAAACTGCCATCCGAGCAGGAGCCATTGGGGGTAAAATACTCGGCGCAGGAGGCGGAGGTTTTATTTTATTTTTGGCACCTCCCTCACGTCACGAAAAAATCAAACAGGCGCTTTCAGAAATTAAAGTGTGGGTTCCATTTCGCTTTGAAAATGAGGGGGCTCAAGTCATTTTCCATAATGACCATTACTGATCATACATTCAGTTATCCATTCTCAAAAGCATGGAACAAAGTACACACCAACGCTTAGAAAATATAGATTTCCCTAGACTTATTAGTATCACCATTATGGAGTTGACCGCTCATCATAAAAAAAGTTTTTTAGATTTCTGGTCCGCTGGATTTTGGAGACTTATTCCGACTTTTATTTTATGCGCATTTATTGTTAACTGTTTTGAGAACTTATTTCCTAACGCCCGTCCGGATCGGTTTCAAACTTGGAATGACCTTGCTTGGAATATAGCTTGCGTTCCTACTTTAGATATTCCTTGTGGTATTCTCTATTTATTTACAAAAAAATATGGCACTTATACCACTGTGGACGGTGCCTATTGGTCTTTGTTAGTTGAGCTAAAGTATTATGTGCTTTTCTCTTTCCTTTTTTACTTCCTAAAACTTCCACGGTTAAGATCCATTTTAATAAGTCTCTTAGGTTTTTTGGCTTTTGTTACAGAATTTTATTTCAAAAGTAGTTTTTTCAATAGCAGGGTTAACAATTTCTTTATGTATTTGCCTTTTCTTCTTTTAGAATGGCCTATTATGAAGCGAAAGAAAAGAATTTTAAATGGGGTTTGTTATCCTTGATTATCTCTATGGCTGTATTTTCTACGATGACGTGGGTTGGATTGGATCAATTTTCAATGAGTTTGAATAAAAGTAATTATTTCTCTTACCTTTTTTGTTTCTTCATATTTCTTTGCACGATGGCTTTAGTCAAACAATCAAGTAATCCTCTTTTAAGGGGACTCTGCTATATTGGTATTCTTTCTTACCCTATTTATCTTTTGCACCAAGATATAGATTACATTTTCATTAAAACAGGAACCCCTTACTTTGTTCCTATTCTTTCTGCATTTCTTAGTCTTGCTTTCATAAGTATTCTTGCCTTTATTGTTTACAATCTCTTTGAAACAAAATTAACGCTATGGCTTCGAGGTGCCATCTCTTCTAAAAAACACAAATATCTCGCTGCAATAGCGCAAAATACTTCTCTCTCTTCTGACAATTCTTCTTACAAAATGAAAAAGGAAGAGATATTTCCCCAATGACAACGACTCATACAAAAATTTTTTCAGATATTGTTACCAATTCTCAAGGAAAGCTCTTAAAGCCTTTGTGGTTTTTCTTACGACAAAGATACGGTTTACAATCGGTAAGTCTTTTGCTCAGCATCGTTGTTTCAGCACTTGAAACATTAAGCGTGGGCCTTGTCTTTCCCATTTTAGGGCTCTTCATCGACCCTAAAGCTGCCTCTACTTCGACCGGCTTTTTGATGAATACCCTTCAAAAAATGATTGTTTGGATTCCTATACAAGACCCTATCTTAGCGGCTTGTACTTTTCTTCTCGTCGCAGCTAGTCTCAAATTTTGCTTTAGCTTAGCAGGGGAATATTGGGCGGCTTACGTGGGGGGGGTTACACTTCATGGCACCCGTAAAGATCTGCTTAAGAAATTTTATCGTTTTCCTTATTCTTTCTTTTTGGATCATAAACAAGGAGATTTAAAACATTTGGTCCTTTTAAGTACTCAAAGAATCTCCCATTGCCTATGGGTTCTTACTCTCACCATCACCGAAACTTTTAAGATATTGGCTCTCTTGGGACTTTTGATTATTGTTAACCCCCGCATTACACTTTCGATTGCTGTACTAGGAATTATTTTTTACTTGCTCATGGGATTGATTTTCCAAAAAATTTCCTACAATCAAGGTAAATTATTTGCCGTTCGACAAATGGAGATGGCCAATATCCTAGATGAAATTCTGACGGGCATAAAACACATCACCCTTTTTAGAGCTTTTCCTCACTGGATGGCTCGCTTTAATGCAAGTAGTGTGGCTCAACTTCATCACCACATGAAACAAAGAATCGTCCTGAACATGCCCAAGAACATCTTGGAGACAGGTATTGTCATTGTCTTAGTTGCTACTTTGGCACTCATGAAATGGTTAAATCCCGTAACAAATTTATCGAATATTCCCTTTTTAGGAATGTTTGGAATGGCCTTCATCAAACTTTGGCCTTCCTTGCACATGCTCAATCGCTCCCGCCTTGATCTCATGACTCAACTTCCTGATATTGAATTTGTCTACACGGCATTAACAAGCTCCATCTCCGAACACCATAACGGCACTCGTGTTTTTTCTTCGCTACAAGATGCTATCCGCTTTAATAACGTCACTTTTTCGTATGGAGACTCTGCCCCTCTTTTAGACGATTTCAGTTTAAATCTCGAAAAAAATTCCATTACTGCCATTGTAGGCAGATCTGGAGAAGGAAAAACCACTCTTATCAATCTGCTTTCCGGCCTCTACGAACCGCAAAAAGGCTCTATTCAAGTGAATGGCCACGCTCTCTCCGAATATGATATCGACACCTGGAGAGCTCAAATAGGCTTTGTTTCCCAAGAATCCTTTCTTTTTAATGGAAGTATTCGAGAAAATATCCTCTTTGGACAAGATTCCTATACTGAGGAGCAAATTAGACGGGCTGCGCGCATCGCCACGGCCGATGAATTCATCGAGAAATTGTCAGAAGGATATCAAACAATGATAGGAGACCGAGGAGTCAAACTTTCAGGAGGACAGCAACAACGTATTGCTATTGCGCGGGCTGTGCTCCGAAATCCACAAATCCTTATCCTCGATGAAGCCACAAGCTCCTTAGACAATATTTCCGAAAAACTGGTTCAACAAGCGATTTTTCAAGCTTCAAAAGACAGAACCGTTCTACTCATTGCCCATCGTCTAAGCACCATTCAGAACGCAGACAAAATTGTTGTAATTCAAAATGGCAGATGTATCGAGGAGGGTACTCATCAAAGGCTACTTCAAGAAAATGGCACTTACAGCCGTTTGATCAAAGCCCAAATCTTCAATGAAGCAGTGGAGGCATAGCATGAGAAAAACACTAAAAAAAATCTTCCGACCTGTTTATCACAGTTATTTAAGAATCCGCTACCACGGTCGAACTCTCGATATTTTAAAAAAATACAAAAACCATTATGAGGAAGCACAAAAGCTTTATGGTCTGAGGCCTTTTTCGTCTCCAGATCAAGTATTGATTCGGAAATGGCATCCTTCTTATCCTCACAATGATATCCAATTTCCACCTCAGTACTCCACGTTGATCGAAAATATTCGAAAAGACGTGCAGACAAGGTTTTCTGAATCAAACAACTGCCGTTTTTTTCCTCCCATTGACACCTCTTATGTTCCAATAAGAACTGAAGAGATAGAAGCCGTAAAAAATCAAAGATTAATCGCCCTACAGTTAAAACCATATTTGGACATTCATTCCGCTGAAGATCTCTGTCAGGCTATTTTCCCTCAAATTGAAAGATTTTTTTTTGGAAGCTATGTCATCGCTGACAAAGTTTACGTTTACCGCAACCTTTCCAGTCAAGCAGAAGATCAGGTGTCTTGGAGATGGCATTACGATAATCACCCCGTGGGAATATTAAAGATAATGGTTTATTTGACCGACGTTACCGAACAAAACGGTCCTCTCGAATATTTATGTCACCATCACACGGGTCAACCTCGCTACATGAATCCAGAGCCGTTATTAGGCGTAAACATCTCTCCTCAAAAGTTGAAGAAATACAAAGAAGAAGGTTTTATTTCCCACAAAGTCACAGGAGCTCGCGGTACGATGCTTCTTTTCGATGAAAATGTACTTCACAAGGCCAATCGTGCCCAAAAAGGTTTTCGGGACGTTATCGTATTTCAAATTCGTCCAGCCACTTTTAAACCTAAAAGATATATTGCCCCTCAGTGGACTGGATCTTTCGAGCACATGGATTTTAACCTGGACCCTTGGGATTATGAGCCCAAGTTAAAAAAGAAAATGCATTCAACCTATTAAAATGTTGAGGCAACTACAGAAGATGACCTTAAAAAAAATTCTAGTGGGAATCTTCTCGATACACTTGGCTGTGCCCGAAGTGGCACTCAAACAGTAGTTTCAAGCTAGCTTCAGCCAGATTTTGCAAAAACTTTTGAAGGAAATCCTTCCTGAAGTAGAAAAACTATTCCATTCTCCATTAAAAAAACGTCGTACCTGTTCACCATGTTTATACAAAGATCCCTCGCTCTTTAAGATTTAACGACCAGTAAGCATGGCTTTCTTCAAAGAGTTGGGAGTCGTCCCTTTTCTGAATCATATTTTTTTGAATTGACCTATTCGCTTCCCTGATAATAGGTTGGTGCATGAAATAATAAAAGCTTATCAAAGCGATGGGGAATCATCCCGTGGATACGTTTCCTGACAAAAAAAATTCTACGAAATTCGATTTTCTATTTGCGGTTATTGCAATGCGCGAAGTCATTTTCTTTGCTGAAGTTGCTCAAGTCTTGAAAGAAAAATATGGTCTGACCTCCATGTTTCTTACATTTTATGAACCTGGAGATTCTTACTTAAAGAAGCAAGGATTCCATGTCGCGAGTCTCCACAAAGAAATTCATTATGATCAAGTGGTAGTTACCACTGAAGCGATCCAATCTTTCGAAAAACGGCATAAGCTTCAAAACATCCGCATGGTGTTAAAACACGAACGCCTAACACATAATAAGCAGGATGAAAAAAAATTAATTCAAAAACTCTTAGCCTACGAAAGATACATAACAACTCTTTTGAAAGACTATCAATTCTCCTATTGTGTGCAAGAATTAGGAGGATTTATTGCTCCTCTTTCTCTCTATTATTCAGCACTTCACACCGAAACCCGTCATGTTTTCGTGGAACCATCCCCGTTCCGCGGCAGGCTATTTTTTAACGTAGACACTCTGGATGCTGATTTAAACTCAAATCAAGCCAATGCTGATGACAAGGATGCCCTAGAAAGATATATCGCCGATTACTTTTCCAATAAGCCGCTTGTCATACCTATTAAGGACCAGCATCATTTCAAGCACTCCAAAATCCTCAAATTGTTTAACAAAAGAAATTTTACTCAACTATTCCGCAAGATCTATTTTAAATATGCTTTACGCCAAACAGAGGAATACAATGCCATTTGGGAACATGTAAAAACAAGTGTGTTGCCTTTATTTAGACATCTCTCATTTTCCTACTCCTACCCAGATTATAATCAAGTCTATGTTTATTTTCCGTTGCACGTCCCTTTGGATTATGCTCTGACAGTAAGGGAAAATCGCTACCTTGACCAAATAACGCTTTTGGATTACTTATCCGAAGTGTTGCCCTATGGTTGCCAACTTTACATCAAAGAACATCCAGCTTCCATAGGGGCCTATCCTCTTAGACGCTTGAGAGATCTCCTGCGAAAGAACAACGTCAAACTGATTCATCCCTCCATAAATTCCTTTGATTTAATTAGGAATTCTAAGCTAGTACTCACCATTAATTCGAAGGTAGGTATTGAAGCATTAATGCAAGGTAAGAGGGTATTAGTTCTGGGAAAAGCCTATTATACCGAAGCAGAAAATGCTGTTATCGTAGAAAACTTGAAGGATCTTGGCCCACATCTTAGACGAGAATTAAACCAAGAATGCCCCCCCCCTTTTCCGGATATCCCCTCCCTAGCAAAGATATACTGTCATGCTAAAAAAGGGGAGTTGTATGTTAACACTCCTGAAAATATTAATAATTTCTCTAATTCTCTCTATCAAGAAGTACTAAAAATTTCATCTTTGAAAGGAAATTCGAAAAAAATTTCTTCCCTATGAATTTAAGTAGATCCTATACACCCACTGCTCCCACATGGGTTCGGAGCATGATGGCTCTTCAGTTTTTTGTAGCTATCTTTTATTTGAGCTATATTTTTGTTGCTTCACCAGAAGACATCAACAACCCAACAGCACCTACCTCCTTTAAAATAATAAAGGATTTTATAGCAATATTTGCTATAGGCCTACCCCTCGTGTATTCTACCTTGTTCAAAAATATGAAAATACCCTTATTGGTACTTCTTTATATTCTCTACCCAATCATCTTAATCACGTGGGATATAATGGTCTCCGTTAACAAAATTGATATTACGGAAGCCCACATGGGCATTTTCAAGAATTACGCTTTCTACTATTCGTGGAGCGCCCTACTGGTTGTGATGGCCAAGTTTTACCGTGTTGAAATAAAACTATTCAATTACTTTCGAATATTCTTTTCAATCAGCACCTTAATAGGTCTCGCACTTTATTTTATTTCTAGTATGTATACATCGATGGGACGTATGGTGGGAACATTGGGAAATCCAAATGCTTTCGGCTATGTTTGTGTTCTATATCTTTCCATTTTACACGGCTTGCTATACTACCAAAAACGGTTGACTAAATTGCAAAAGATTGAAATGGGTTTAATTTTTATAGGAATGATTCTATCTGTCTCTATCACAGCACTAGTGACCTATTTTGTTTTTCTTCTTTTGCTATTTTTTCTTATTTCGATTGATGTTTTCCCCCCGTGCAGAGCACTAATGCGCCTGATTTCTTTAGAAATTTTAGTAATTGTCGGCGTAACGACATCCATTGTATCCATTGCCTACGTTCTTGATGACTTTTTCTCTACTTCTGAAAACCCCTTTATGAAGCTAAGCGCTCTTGTCAGTAATCCTATGGATGATAATACATCCACAAGTGTTACAGCACGTATTTTTTCTTATCAGTTGATATTTGATGAAATTTTAAAAAGTTACAAAAGTTTTTTTTTCGGCTCCTTGCAAACCAGTACTTACTTTGAATGGGATTCGAGTTTAGTGAACATCGCGTATAATTATGGCATAATTTCTTTGGTCCTCTGGTTGACTTTTTTTTTCTCTCCTATTTTATGTATTTTTGTTTTTCGAAAAATTTTACGGAGGAACTTAACTCAAGCAACTTGCTTAAGTTTTGTTTTAGCCATTTTTCTTCTGACGTCCATCCTTGTCAACTTTACTTTACAATATAGCTCTGAAAAATATCCAACCTCGTTTTTCGTAGGTTGGATTATGGCTTTTATGATTGTTCACATATGCTCTCTGTCAACAAAAAAACTCACCCCTAGTCTTTCAAATGATAGACGGCCGAGTGTTTTATCAAATTTAAGAGTTGATGCTTCGTAAAAGCTAGGTTAGCCTAGACGCATGGAGGAACGAATGAAAATTTCTTTTATTAATCCACCCTTTAACAAAATGCGTTTTTCACGTGAGCAGCGCAGCCCTGCGGTCACAAAGAGTGGAACTCTTTATTATCCTCATTGGCTTGCTTATGGTGCTGCCTATGCAAGATATCATGGTTTTGAAATCGATTTATTCGATGGCTGCGCCACTCCCGTCAGTGATGAGGAGGTCATCAAAAGGGTGACTGAAGATTTTCAAGCCGATATCGCCATTTTGAATACAAGCACTCCCAGCGTCTATAATGATTTGAGTATTGGGGGGCTGATTAAAAGGGCAAATCCAAATACAAAGGTCTTCATGGTAGGTCCCCACATCACCGCTACCATCCAAGATGCTTTTCATTTCATGGATAAAAAAGGGTTTCTTTTGGATGGAATCATCTTAGGTGAGTTTGATCAAGTGATTGTCGATATTGCCCAACGTATTTTAAAAGGCGAAGATTACCACTTGGCAGCGGGTTTAGCTTTTAAGGAAAATGGTAAGATCATCGAAAACGCAAAACCCCCAATGTTGCAAAATTTGGATGGCTGGCCCTTAGTGAGTCAGCTTTACAAGGAGTTTTTGGATATTCCTGCTTATTACTACGGCCATAATAAACATCCCATGGTGACTATTATTACAGGACGAGGGTGCTATTATCAGTGCACCTTCTGTCAGCTCCCTCAAGTCATGCACGGTCATGATTATCGCCGTCGTTCTAACGAGGATGTTTTAAGGGAATTTCGGTTCATCCATGAAGAGCTACCTCATATTCGTAACATTATGATTGAGGACGACACTTTCACAGCCAACAAGCCGCGAGTCCGAGAACTGTGCAGTCTCCTAGTGAAAGAAGGGCTCAATAAGATTGAATGGACATGTAATGCTCGAGCGGATGTAGATTTTGAAACTCTGCTTTCCATGAAAGAGGCTGGGTGTCGCATGCTTTGCACGGGCTTTGAATCTGGAGATCAAGCAATCTTGGATAAAATGCGTAAGGCCACAAAGCTCACAAAAATTAAACAATTTGTCCAAGATGCTCGAAATGCTGGAGTTAAAGTGCATGGCTGCTTTATGTTCGGGAATAAGTTCGAAACTCAAGAAAGTATGAAAAAAACTTTGGAATTTGCATTGGATTTACCTTTAGATACGGCCCAATTCTTTCCTATCATGGTTTCTCCCGGCACCATTGATTATGAATTTTTCAAATCTCAGGGTATGCTTAAAACAGAAAATTTTTCAGACTGGAATGATGCTGAGGGAAACCACCAATCTACTATCGAACGCCCTAATCTTAGCAATGAGTTCATTACTGATTTTTGCGACATGGCGCGGAGAAAATTTTATCTAAGACCCGGCTATATCGCTTTCAAAGCGAAGCAGTCTTTAACTGATTTAAGTGAATTGAAAAGGAATTTGATGGGGTTCAAAAAACTAGCAAAACATTTGGTAACACGAAGCGGTCCTCACAAAGCTTAAAATGATCTATTCATTCCCTATCTCAGTTGTTATTCCTACCTTTAATGAAGAGGCTACCATAATCCCTTGTATTGAGAGTCTACTCCAAGGGGATTACCCTGTGAAACATTTGGAGTTTCTTATTGCAGATGGGAGAAGCACGGATAGGACTAGGCAGATTCTGACAAACTTTCAAAAAAGAAGACCCGAAGTAAAAATCAAGGTGTTAGATAATCCTCAAAAGACTCAGGGGTATGGTTTGAATATTGCGATCCATCATGCAAACTCGGCTAGTCGATACATTATTCGGATTGATGCTCACAGTACTTATCCTCGAGACTACATTCGAGATTGTCTCGAAACAGCAGAAAAAATGGGGGCAGATAATACAGGATCTATGATGCTACCCATTGGTCGGAAGCCTTTTCAAAGTGCAGTCGCTTATTGCATGATGCATCCTTTAGGAGTGGGGAACTCAAAGTATCATTTAGGGAGATTTGTGGGCTATACGGACACCGCCTATTTAGGTTGTTTTAAAAAAGAAATACTAGAAAAATTAGGTGGTTTTGATCCCCTCATGACTCCCAATGAAGATGCTGAACTCAATCTTAGAATTAAACGTTCTGGGGGAACCGTTTACCTAAATAGCAACTTAAGAGTAGAATACTACCCGAGAGATTCCTTTAAAAAATTGCTGATTCAATATTTTCATTATGGCCAAGGACGCTGTCGCACGGTAAAAAAACATAAGCAATTCACTTCCATCCGACAAATCATCCCCCCCTCTTGGTTTTTGCTCAGCCTCCTCTTTCTCTTTTTGAGTTTCTTCTCTAAATTCTGCTTAGTACCTCTCCTTTTTTATTTCCTAATCAACCTGTACGTTTCCATAGTAGCAAGTATTCAAAAAAGGAATCCATCGCTTTTATTCTGTTCCCTTTGTTTCACTATTATGCATTATGGCTGGGGATTTGGGTTCTTAACAGAACTCTTTCGTGCCCGGGGATCTTCTCTTTGGTCTTCAAAGCCACAATATATATGAAAAAAATTCTTATTGCGGGAGGGGCAGGCTTCTTAGGATCTCATCTTTGTGAGAGGTTAGTTCACGAAGGAAATTATGTGGTATGTGTCGATAATTTTCATACAGGAGACCCAAAAAACGTTACTCATTTAGTAGGAAAACCGAATTTTCAGCTGATCGAATGGGATATTATACAGCCACTCCCTTCTCAAGACCTCGATGAAATTTATAACCTAGCCTCACCTGCTTCTCCTCCACACTACCAAAAAAATCCTGTTCAAACTCTCAAAACAAACTTTATAGGCTCTCTTAATCTTTTAGAGCTCGCCAAGGAACAAAGTGCAAAAATTTTACAAGCATCCACAAGTGAAGTTTATGGGGATCCCTTCGTCCATCCTCAACCAGAAAACTATTGGGGACATGTCAATCCCATAGGTCCTCGCGCATGTTATGACGAAGGAAAACGCTCCGCAGAAACACTGTTTTTTGAATACCATCGCCAACACAAAGTAAAAATAAAGGTTGCTCGGATTTTTAACACCTATGGGCCTCGTATGAACGAAATGGATGGAAGGGTAATCGTCAATTTTATTCAACAAGCATTAAGGAACGAAGCTTTGACTGTTTATGGAAAAGGTAAACAAACAAGATCTTTTTGTTATGTAAGCGACGAAATAGAAGGCTTGATCCGCTTCATGAGTTCCGATGACAAACTGACAGGCCCCATAAACATTGGGAATCCGGATGAATTCACCATCTTAGAACTCGCCCAAAAAGTGCTTGAGATGACTAACTCCCGATCAAAAATCATTTTCCAAAAACTTCCCACAGATGATCCACAGCAACGACGCCCGGATATTTCGCTAGCTCGCTCCCAATTAAATTGGGAGCCTCGAGTTACACTAGAATTGGGACTTCAAAAAACTGTCGATTTTTATAAAAGGTCTTAAAGTCTACAGGAACTGGGAATAGGAGTGCTTAAAAAATCTGCCGATGAACAATAATTATTTTGTATCATTGGCAAATTAAGGGCTTCATTATAAATTACAATTTCGTCTACCCTCCCATTAATTGGCGATTCCGGAAGAGGGCCCGCTGAAGAAAAGCTAGCACCCAAAATCACTGGCCGTACGAAACCAGCCCAATTAAAACTATCGGAATGATCAGAAACAGGCCTTGCATTGCTTGCACCATCTCTATAAATCTCCAGCATTCCACCTAGGTTTCGGATCCCAACAACATGAAACCAAGCATCTGATAACACCTCAGAATCACCTGTAATTTGTCTTGTAGTCATGTCCCCACTCCTGGTCCGATAACCCATAGTTATTCTACTTCTTCCAAGGGTACCTAAAAAATAAAACTGATTTGACAAGCCTCCTATTCCATCACCCCTCCAAACAAATGTCTGATTCCTATCGGGAAATAATATCTTCGCTCTAACTTCAATTGCAAAACTGGAATTATTCATCGAATCGATGGATGACGAACTAGATACTACCGCATAATCATTCACACCATCAGCAGCAAATGCTTGCCCCAATATATCTGTCCCCAACACTGTGCTGTCCATGTCATTACTGCTTATTCTTGCAATATTACTATTTCCGCTGTAGTCGACAAACACACCCCCACCTCCTACATCTTCATCAAACCTCCACCACCCGACTACCCTGTTGTCTGTATTAAAGCGGCGGGTATTGCTACAAGTTTGACCTCCACGGCTATCGCGTGCGCAAATTTTCCAGGCATAATTTCGCATGGGTAAAAGATAAATAGGAGTTACGCCACTATCAGGAGTATAGGCAACACGCGCATCGGTAGAAGCTTGAATAATAAACTTAGGGGTATCCATTCCCGAAAAAGTCAGCCCACTCTTATAAGCAGGAACTGTAGGAATACCTCGAGAATCAACGGGGATACTCGTTCCATTCACAAAATAAACACTATAAGTAATCGCATCTCCGTCCGGGTCCATTGAGGCCGCCCAGCTTAAATAAAGACGCGTAGGCGCCCAAGTGACGTTATCCGCCGGTTGAGCAGCTAAAGCAGGAGCTGTTGGAGGCCGATTATCAGGCATAGCTGTAGTAAAGCTACAGACCGCACTATCTTGAGTTCGAGAAGTCCCTTCTCGCACTCTCACCATCCAACGGTAAGTGGTGCTCGGCATTAAGCCCATTGCAGTATAAGACGGCATGGTCGATTGAGGAATGCCTGCCATCAGAACAGTCGTAGGTGCACCGGTGCCTGGCCCCATGTCCATTAACACATCATAGGTAAGGCCACTTCCAGTGACTGGACTCCAAGCAAGAAGTGCCGAGTTGCCAGATCCCATGGGTAGCATACCGCCACAAGGGGTAAGACCAGTAGGTGCATTCAGAGGTGGCACCCCAATTCCAAAACTTGCGGTAATGCTCGGCGTAGACATTCTACCTCCCGCACGAGCCACAACATACCAACGATAACTCATGCCAGCAGCAACCCCCGTATAATCTAACCGAGGCATGGTAACCACACGACCCATCGCAGGAAAAGCACCAGCTCCCGCCGCTACAAAAACTTCATAAGAACTCGCTCCAGGAACTGCATCCCAGGTCAAGGGAACCGATGTCGTGGTAGCAGGCAATGGAGTCATGGTATTGGGCATTAAATTAGTAGGTGCATTCAAAGGAGCGATACCAATTCCAAAGGTTGCCTCCGCACTCTCGGAACGACGGCTTCTTCCATCGGTCGCACGGACCTTCCATCGATAACTGGTATTCATAGTGACAGAAAAATCAAGGCGGGGCATCGTTGTCATACGTCCCATCGCAGGAAAAGAATCACTTCCTGTAGCAACAAAAACTTCATAACCTGTTGCCCCATCAACTGCTCTCCAAGTTAAAGGCACAGAAGTCGTACTGGCGGGAAGAGGCGTTGGGCTATTAGGAGAAAGCATTTCAGGACGTGCCAGGCCATCTTGACTATTGACCCAAGTACCCAAAACGCGAGAGCTTCCAGTACTTGCCCCAATCCACGTCACATAAAAATCTTCAAAATCAGAGGCCGCAGCAGGAAGGCTATTCGAAGTAAGTGATCTCGGAGAAACATTGATCACCGCAGGATTACGAGCAGAGCGCAAATTATTATCTAAAACAGCTGCATTTAAAGCGGCCCCGCTACTTCCATCTCGCCAAGCCACGACTAAACGATCCGGCACTGGACGCATACCAGCAGGCGCCATGCCCGAAATACCCACATTGGCACTTAAAGTAGGATTCGTTCGTAAGGCAGGAGTTGAAAGAATAGTCGATAAACTCTGGGCCTCACCTACCGAAGGCATCGGGATCATTCCCATATCCATGATGCGAATGGATTTCACAAAAATGTCCATGCCGTTATCGTAAGCCAACTGAATGGTATCACCAAAAGAAGCTACGCTAGGGTTATGATAAACCTGCCCCATCGCTGCTTGAGCCATTAAAGGGAGCCCATCTCCAAATACTTGAGCCGCTCCCATGGCAGGAATCGCAATCAATTTTGCCGCAATATTTCCTGTTCCAGCGCCCGCCGCCGAAGAGGATTCAAAGGCCACTAAAAATTTGCGATTCATTTGATTGAAAGCAACATCGGGTTTCGAAGCTTTTGTAACCATGGCTAACGACGCGCATGATGGAGCCGGAAAAGTGGGGCGACGCCCTGCCCTTACTTCGGTCACATAGGTACTACGATTTCTCTGATAGGTTGCAGCATTCGCAAGGTTGGTAGGATCGGCATAAACCGCAAAAATAGCGGGGTTGCCACTGCCTCCAGCACGTGAAAAAGTTGTGGGAATATAACGTGCATAGATGGAGCTCGAAGCGCGGCGATCGGCTTCACAATAATTAAAATCTTGATCGGTTTCCCAAGCCACTAAAAATCCATCGCCATCGGCTTTGGGAGCCACACGAGGACGGGTATGCAAAGCCCAATAAACCGCGCTATCGGGGATGAAAGTCATGCCTGGGGTTGCAGGTAGTAAGGCTCTTTCGGCTTCCCATTCGACGCGAATTCCAGGCGAACCTGAAATCAAAATACCTTCGTCCCAATTTCCATCGGGCGTAGTCACTGCTCTCAAACTAGTACTATTCGCATCAATTAATTTTGCAATAATTCCAGAAAATCTAACATTCGCTGCAGAAGAAGCCGAACTCGCCAATTCCCAAGTAACCAAAAAACGACCGTTGTTAAAAGCAACCGATGGATTTTGTGCAATGTTACAGCGATCTAGGCCCGGAATACTCACTCGACTCCAATACGAGTCAGTCGAATGCACATTGTCTGCAAAACTTTGATAAAAACATCCTTGAGTAGTTCTGGGAGTGCTCAGAAGTTGCGGAGAACCTGCTGGGGCTCCATCTACCGGAATAAGCTGACCATAAACATTTTTCGCACCACTGGGGTCTTCTTGATCCCAAACCACCAGATAGCGCCGATGAGTAGGGTCATAGGCAATCGCAGGGTGAGAAGAGTTGGCATCGGCAGCAGAAATTTCTGTATGTACCGTTCCTTCGCCTTCATGAAATCGAGTGATAACACCTCCTGGAGTAGGTCGCCCCCCTGTTAAAATTTCACGAAGCGCATCGGGATTAATTTGATAAGTTCCCTCTCCAAAAGGAGAAGTAGGAGTCCAAGGGGGAGTAGTACTGGGAATATGAGTTCCATCGGTAATCACGGGTGTAGCAGGATTTGTAGTGCTGGGAGTAGTATCCGTCGCCGTATTTTCTAAATTGACAGATCCAATCTGAGCCTGAAAATAATTTTTAAGTTTTTGAAATAAACTGAGGTTTGTTGGCTGAGACGCAGAATTCGTTCCACTCGAAGAATCGGAGTAAGCAGTAGAAACCAAAACTAGGTTTAAACAGAGTAGGGTTAGAGCGAAAGATCGTTTGAATGAACTCATGGTATAAAGCCTCCACTGCCTTTTTAAAAAAAGGAGTTAAGTTTTTGAACTTATTGAATAATTATCGATTATTTTCTGAGAGAATTAGGGTTTTTCCTAGTGAATTTTCTCCCAAAAAGCAAACAAATTTAGGATTTTATCGACCGAATTGAGAAAAAGTTGCGTGATTTCTAATCGCTATTTTTAGGGGGCTTTTTTGAGAAAAATAAACTTATTTAATGCCGTAGAGCTTTAATTTCTCGTAGAGGGTTGATTTGGCAATTCCTAAGGCTCGGGCAGCTGCTTGCCGGTTTCCTTCTTGAATTCTCAGCTCTCGTAAAATTACTTCTTTTTCAAGATCTTGAAGGTTGGAGTAAGAAGAAACAGAAGAAGATTCAATGGCAGTTTTTTGTTCATCGGAAACAGCCGAAAAAGAAATTTGTTCAAGTTCTTTTTTTCCGATCTCAGTATTCGCAGCAAGCACTATTGCGCGTTGAATCACATTTTTAAGTTCCCGAACATTTCCTTTCCAAACTTGAGATTCCAAATATCGATTCGCTTCGGAGTTAAAATGTAATTTTTTCCCCGCAGGCAGCATTGCCTTCAAGAAATGCTGAGCCAAAAGTAAGATATCTTCTTTTCGCTCCCGCAACGAAGGAATGAAAATTGGAAACACATAAAGACGAAAGAATAAATCTTCTCGAAACGAGCCTTCTCTCACTTTTAATGCCAAATCACGGTGTGTGGCACAGATTAGGCGCACATCCACAGAAATTTCTTGATTTCCCCCTACCCTTCTTAATTTTCCAGTTTCCAAAACACGCAGTAGCGTTGCTTGAAGTTCCAGGGGCAATTCTCCGATTTCATCGAGAAATAGGGTCCCTCCCCTTGCTTGTTCAAAAACGCCCAATCTTTGCTGATGAGCACCGGTAAATGCTCCCTTTTCATGACCAAACAATTCACTTTGGATCAAGTCTCGAGAAATAGCTCCACAATTAATTGCAATCCAGGGTTTCAAACGACGAGGAGAAAAATCATGAATCGAACGGGCAACCAATTCTTTGCCTGTTCCTGTTTCACCCATTACGCAAACGGTCGCTTCGGTAGGGGCTACTTGCAATAATACCCGGTAAAGCTCTCGCATACACTGGGCATTTCCCACGAGAGGTCCTAAGCAATTTTCTTGAACCGGTTCGATCTTTTTTGTTTCAGAAACGTAATGAAAACTGAGTTGAGTTTGCCCTACAAGAATGGAGCTATCTTCTTGGAGTTCGGCCTCCCGAACTTTCACTCCATTCACAAAGGTCCCATTGGTGGAATTCAGATCGAGAATTAAAACATGATTTTCTTTCACTACAATTTTTGCGTGAGTCTCAGAAGTATACGGATCTTCAAGCATCAAATCGCAAGTGCGGCCCTTGCCAAGGGTGGTAACCGCTTGGTGAATTTTATATCGCCTTTCCAATTTGTAGGGCTCCTTCACCGAGATTTCAATTTGATCAGCTGTATAAGTTTTTTCAGATGCAGAATAAGAGGCGTTTACCAAGAGAGTTCCTTCTCCTCCCGCCTCTGAAACATAGGTTTCTTCGATTCCTTCTGTTTTTTCACTGTGTGAAGAATAAAGAAGCTGCCAAGACCCCAGCTCGAGAGAGATGCCCTCCTGAAAAGGAGAAGAAGTAACTTCTTTTCCTTTTACCTTCAAAGTGGCTCTCCCCACATTTTTAGCGAAATAAATCCCTTCGGATTGATAAAGAATTAATTGCACACGCGAAAAATCTTCACCCGATAAAACAATATCGCACTCAGGACTGCGTCCAATTTGAATGGTATTCTGACGTAAAGGAAAACGAAGGAGAGTTTGTCCCTTCTGAGAAAATAAAATTTCTGCCATGAAATGCCCTTCTGATAAGGTTGTGACAGAGGCAAAATGAACTAACGAGAACACCGGCCTTTGTCAAATGATTCAATAGCCTTGCATAGCAAGAAATATGCCGGCTTTAAATCACTTATAAAAAGGGAAAGAGGGGAACAAAACCGTTCGATTTCCGGACTCAATTGTTTAAGACAGTCCAATTTTCGGTCATTACGGGTAGGTTGGGAAAGAAATTTAATCGCGGGCGATTTCTTCAGCTTGGGCAATAAGCTCAGGACTCGCTTGAGCATATTCTTTAAGATAAGAAAGGTCGTGGCTCACCTGATCCATTCGTCCCATATTCTTCATGAGATTCATGTGTTGGACCACCGCTTGTCCCCAATGAGAATATTCCAAATGTTGGTTGATGAGCTGGCTCAAAACCTGCTCTGCCTTGGCATAATCTTTATCAATAATGTGTCGCATCGCAATTTGGTGTTGAAAGGAGGCTACGGCTTCAATCGTTGATTGTTCAATTCCTGCCACATCGATATGACGCAAAACCGGACGCTCAAGATCAGGAATCAAACTCAAAGTAGAATTCCAATCGATCATCCGATAGTTTAGAAAAGCACCCTTTACCGCGGGATTATTTTTTACTGCGAAACTTCCATTCGCATCAAAAGCCCCTGCCTGTTCATTCCGTAAGCGCAAACTAGGAAGCTCATTCTTAAAATATAGAGCCCCCCCCAAGGTAACCAAAAATACAGTAAAACCCACCGCTGCCGGGTGCGAAAAGGCCACAGAAAGACGTTTCCAAAAAGAAGTTTTTGGTTGAACGAGCTTTAAAACTTCTTCATTTAAATGCGCCGGGGGGTAAACATCAGGAAGATTTCTGTAAAATAAGGTTTGAGTACTCTTAAACTCTTGGAGAGTTTTTTCGCAATGATTACACTGCGCCAAGTGAATTTGAAGCTCAGGAGAAGAGACCTCATCTTCATAGAGTAAAACCACTAATTCATCTTTAAATTTTTCACAATTCATAGCACAAACCTCTACTTTGTAAGCGAACGCTCCCTTAACGGATTTAGTTCTTTAAACCTTGATTTTTCTATGTATTTTCTGAGTGCCTCCATCGCGTAGCGCATACGACTCTTAACAGTGTTTACCGATACCCCCAAAATTTCAGCAATTTCTTCAAACTTTAAGCCTGATTTTTCACGCATTAAGAAGACTTCTCGTTGATCATCATTGATGGTTTTTAAAGCCTCTTCTAAAACTTGCCGAATTTGGGCATCTGAGTTTTTCTCATCGGAGCCACTCTCTTCGGAGGCAATCGTATCATGTAAAGTACGATCGGAATCTTCGCCAAAAGTGTCGTCCATTGAAATGTTTTTACGGATGCGTTGCTTACGATGATGGTCAATGCAAAGATTTCGCACAATCGTAAAAAGCCAGGTTGAAAATTTGGCAGTCGGTTGCCAGGTAGGGCTTGCGCGGTGCATTTTTACGAAGACATGTTGAAAAATCTCTTCGCTATCTTGCTCATTGCCCGTATAGCGTAAAATGTAAGAGAAAACGCTTTTTTTATAACGGCGAAAGATCTCTTCAAAAGCAACAGTCTGCCCTTGCTGGTAAGCCCGCATTACTTCTTCGTCGGAGTTTGAAAGATAATTCATGAAAGTATTAAGGCCCTTTTAAGTTTCTTTACTTCGGTTCCGAGGGCCTGAATCGCCCCATTGCCTTTTTTCTTTTCCAGCAAAGAAACTAACACGGATCCTACTACGACCCCATCGGCCGCCAAAGAAAGATTTTTTGCATCTTCTGCATTACGAATACCAAACCCAATACAAACCGGAAGTGAAATACTTTGTTTGATCTGACGAACATGAGTCTGAATCTCTTTCAAAGCTTGAAGACGACTCCCGGTAATGCCTGTTACTGAAACATAATAAACAAAACCCGAGGCTTTTTGTTGAACGAGACGAATACGGCTTTTATCTGCCGTTGGGGTGAGAAGATAAATTAAATTTAAACCATTTTTCCGAGCCGGGCGATGAAGCTCTTGTGATTCTTCGGGAGGTAAATCGACCACAATCAAACCATCTACCCCCGCCTGCCCCGCCCGATGACAAAACGATTCAACACCAAATCGCAGAATTGGATTATAGTACCCCATCAAAATAATAGGAATCTGCGTCTTTTGCCTCAGTTTTTTAACCAACCCAAGAATATCTTTCAAACCCACCTGGTGTTTGAGAGCCCGGTCGGAAGAGCGCTGAATTACCGGACCATCGGCCATCGGATCGGAGAATGGCACTCCCAACTCAATGAGATCGGCTCCGGCTTTTTCCAAACTCAAAACAATTTTCTCGGTTGAAGCTAAACTAGGATCACCTGCCGTTACAAAAGTAACCAAGGCCTTTTCATTTTTCTGTTTTAATTCTTTAAATTTCTCTTGGATGCGATTCATGGTTTATAATTCCACTCCTTTAATACCAGCCACCGTCCCCATGTCTTTATCGCCACGCCCTGAAAGGTTCACAATCACGATAGTTCCCTCTGGAAATTCTTTTGCGTGTTTTTTCAAATATCCAATTGCATGAGCCGATTCGAGAGCCGGAATAATCCCTTCATAACGCGTAAGCAAATCAAAGCCTTCCATGGCCTCTTGATCATTAATTGCCACATAGGTGGCGCGCTCCGTCGCATGAAGATAACTATGCTCAGGGCCCACTCCCGGATAATCGAGTCCGGCCGAGATCGAATGAGTAGCTTTCACTTGGCCATGAGAATCTTGCAAAAGATAAGATTTTGCGCCGTGGAGAACCCCAACTTGCCCTCCCACCAAAGTGGCCGCATGGAGCCCCGTTCTTACGCCGGAGCCACCCGCCTCAACACCCACTATTTTTACCTTCTTATCTTTTAGAAAAGGATAGAAAAGCCCCATTGCATTGGAGCCCCCACCCACACAAGCCACAAGTAAATCGGGCAAGCGCCCCAACATTTTCAAGATTTGTCTTTTTGCTTCGTTTCCAATCACCGATTGGAAATCGCGAACCATCATCGGATAAGGATGAGGGCCCGTCACCGAACCAATACAATAGTAGGTATTTCGAATGTTGGTAATCCAATCTCGGAGAGCTTCATTCAGAGCATCTTTCAAAGTCTTGGTTCCGCTATTCACCGGAATCACTTTGGCACCTAAAAGTTTCATGCGAAAAACATTGAGCGATTGTCGATGCACATCTTCTTCGCCCATATACACTTCACATTCTAAACCACGTAAAGCGCACATTGTAGCCGTGGCTACTCCATGTTGACCTGCCCCGGTTTCAGCAATAATTCGCGGCTTTCCCATTCTCTCAGCCAGCAAGATTTGCCCTAAAGTATTATTCACTTTATGTGCACCGGTATGACACAAATCTTCGCGTTTTAGGTAAACACGAAGTTTCCCTATTTTTTGAGATAAGCGTTCTGCAAAATAAAGCGGAGTCGGCCGGCCAATATAATCTTGAGCCAGGGCTTGAAATTCTTTTTTGAACGAAGGATCTTTTTTGATTTTTTGATAGGCTTGCTCAAGCTCTAACAAGGCGGGCATGAGAGTTTCGGCAACATAGCGGCCACCAAATTCGGCAAAGTGTCCTTTTTTATTAGGTAATGACATAACATTTTCGTACGAGCGACCCGCTGGGGCGCCCCTACACTATCCTTAAATGAACTGCTTTGGCCTTCGTAATAAACTCTTCCATCTTTGCCAAATCTTTTCTACCCGGAACTTTTTCAACTCCACTTGCCACATCAACGGCGTAGGGCTGAACGGTTGCAATCGCAAGCTGCACATTCTCTGGTTTTAACCCACCCGCCAAAAAAACTTTCTTTCCATAATCTTTGGCTCGGCTGGCGATTTCCCAGTTGGGCTTTAACCCTGTTCCGCCATATTGTCCAGGAACGTAAGAATCTAAAAGAATCCATTCCGAAGGATAAAGAGATATTTTTTCAAGATCGGCTTCCGAATCAAGGCGTATGGCCTTCATCCAAGGACGAGCCATTTGCTGACAAAACTCCACACTTTCATCGCCATGAAATTGAATCAGATCTAGATTTAAAAACTGCGCATAATCAACGAGAGTCTGGTAATCGGCATTCACAAACACGCCCACCTTGAAAATATTAGGGGGCACTTCTTCAATAATACGCTCCGCTTCTTCAAACTCCAAAAAACGAGGGGACTCCGGATAAAAATTAAACCCAAGATAATCTGCTCCCATTTCGATGGCCGCAAGCGTATCTTCCAAATTCGTGAGCCCACAAATTTTTACCCGCGTGGTTTCCATTATTCTCCGATTATTTCTTTGAATTTCATTTTAAGATTTGAATAACGCAACAGGTGCTCTCCGATTAAAAAGCCCCCCACTCCGCTTTTTTTCATTCGAAGTAAATCGGCGTGGGTCTTGAGCCCCGATTCTGAAATCGCGAGCATTCCTTGCGGAACTTTCAGCATCAACTCTTCAGTGGTTTTCAAATCGGTCACGAGAGTTTTTAAATTGCGATTATTAATCCCCAGCAGTGAAAGAGGATTTTTCTGAATCACGCCTAAAGCCACTTGCAATTCTTGCCCATCATGCACTTCAACTAGAGTTGTCATTCCAAGTTCTGAAGCAAGCCCCACAAAATCTTCGAGTTTATTTTTTTCTAAACTCGCTACAATTGCCAAAACACAATCGGCACCCGCAGCCCGAGCCTCGTAAATCTGATAAGCATCAATCATAAAATCTTTTCTCAAAATAGGCCGGGAACTCACCTTACGAACTGCTTCTAAATCAGCCAGCGAACCTTGAAAATAAGCTGAATCGGTAAGCACAGAAAGCGCTGCAGCTCCTGCTTCAAGATAATCTCCTGCAATACGTACAGGCTCGTACTGAGGGCGTATCAACCCTCCCGAAGGGGATGCTTTCTTAATTTCTGCAATAACCCGCAGCTCGGGTAAATCAGTGTTTTTTGGATCAAAGGCTTTTAAAAAAGAAAGTGCGGGAGAAGCATCTTGGGCGCGACTTTTCATTTCTTGAAGAGAAAATTTCGATTTCGCGCGTGAAACTTCCTCTTTTTTGGTGGCAATAATTTTATCGAGAATGTGAGGTGTCGACATAAATAAATTGTAAAGGCCAGCGTTTCTGTAATGAGCGAAAACTGCCGAGCCGTACAAGCTATCTCAATTGAAATAAAGTAACGGTCTAAATCGATTACTCTATTTTGTTCCTTACGGCGAGTTTTTTCGCGACTGCAAGAAATGCTGGCCTTTACAATAAATTTAAGGATGAGCTACGGCAAAGTCTCTTAATTTTTGCAAAATTTCATAGGCCTTACCCGATTTCAAAGCCTGCTCTGCACGCACATAGGCCTCTTTTAAAGAAATATTTAAATAAACTAGTAAAACAGCTGCGGCATTCAGCAATGCGACTTCTCGCCTGGCACCTTGTTCCTTACCGCGTAGAATAAGCTCAATTTGCTGGGCATTCTGCAGAGCATCGCTCCCTGACAAATCTTGTAAGGAACAAGATTTCAAATTCAAATCAGAAGCTCGAAACGTTTTTTCTTCGATTCCAGCCTTTGTCACTTCATGCACCCAATTGGTTCCCGTCAAAGAAAGTTCGTCTAAGCCTTGCTCATTATATACCACCCAATAATGATCCACTTTTTCTTCAAACAAAACCTGACTTAAAAGGCTTAAGTCTTTTTTGCTACTAACGCCCACCAAGCCTTTTTTCACATGTGCGGGATTCACCAAAGGCCCCATCAAATTGAAAATCGTCTTCACACCAAGTTCTTTGCGAAGTGCCGCAACTTTTTTCAAAATCGGATGATAGAGAGGTGCAAACAAAAAAACAAAATGTGTTTCGGCAAAACACTTTTGAGCAAGCTCGGGTGAAAGATCAATTTTCACACCCAAAGTTTCTAAAACATCGGCGCTTCCGGTTTGAGAACTTGCTGCACGGTTTCCATGCTTTATAATCGGCACGCCTGCCCCTGCCGCAATTAAGGCAGCACAGGTTGAAATATTAAAAGTACCGGCGCCATCGCCTCCGGTTCCACAAATATCAACACCTGAAAAGCTGGAGGAAAAAGAAACTTCATGCGCACGTAAAACCTGCAGTAACGCACGCAGATCTTCGGCTTGAATCCCTTGCGTATTGAGTTGAAGTAAAAACTTTTTAGAATCTTCTGGATTAAGAGCGGTGGTAATTAATGCTCGAAAGCATTCTTCTCGTTCCGAAAAAGAAAGGGCTTCGCTCCGAAAAAATTTTTCTAAAGAAAAGTTCATACTGAGAGTTGTAGAAAGTTCTGCAATAATTTCTTCCCTTCTAAAGTCAAAATCGATTCGGGATGAAACTGCACACCTTCTACGGGGTATTGCTTGTGGCGAACTCCCATAATCTCGCCTTCTTGAGTTTTTGCGCTCACTTCCAAACAAGCTGGCAGAGATTGAGGCTCAATAATTAACGAATGATACCGTGTGGCCACAAAAGGATTGGAGAGCCCTTGAAAAAGAGTTTTTCCATCGTGAAAAATTTCAGAAGTTTTACCATGCATGATTCGGGGAGCGCGCACCACTTTTCCGCCAAAAGCTTGCCCAATCGCTTGATGCCCTAAACAAACCCCTAAAATAGGAATTTGCCCCGCAAATTGTTGAATAAGCTCGAGCGAAATTCCTGCTTCATTCGGCGTGCAAGGCCCCGGAGAAATCACGAGGCGGCTCGGCTGAAGCGATTGAATACCTTTCAGATCGATTTGATCATTTCGAAATACTCGAATCTCTTCCCCAAGCTCTCCAAAATACTGCACGAGATTATAAGTAAACGAATCGTAATTATCGATAATGAGCAACATAAGTTAAACCTAAACTTGCTTAATCGCTTCCATCACAGCCTTCGCCTTGTTTTGACATTCTTGATATTCTCGCTCTGGAATCGAATCTTGCACAATCCCCGCTCCGGCTTGAACGGCGAAAACTTTTTTCCCTAAGGCCACCGAACGAATCGTAATGGCCATATCCATATTACCCGTGAAATCAATATACCCCACACAACCTCCGTAAGGGCCACGCTTCACGGTTTCTAACTCATCAATAATTTCCATGGCCCGAATTTTAGGAGCACCCGATAAAGTACCCGCCGGAAAAGTCGCTTTCAATAAATCAAAGGCATTATATTTTTTCTGCAGCTGCCCTTCTACATTCGAAACCAAGTGCATCACGTGAGAATAACGTTCAACCACCATGAGCTCGGTCACCTCAACAGAACCGGCCTCACAAACCCTGCCTAAATCATTACGCCCTAAATCAACCAACATAATGTGTTCGGCGCGTTCTTTTGGGTCAGCCAACATTTCCAAAGCGAGCGCTTCATCGCGTTGACGATTCTCTCCGCGTTTACGAGTGCCTGCAATCGGGCGAACGGTGGCCTTACTTCCTTCCAATCGAACGAGCACTTCCGGTGAAGACCCAACCAACGCTTCTTTCCCCATTTTTAAGCAAAAAAGATAGGGTGAAGGGTTGAGCAATCGTAACTTTCGATAAAGCTCAAAAGGATCAAGCTTACCAAGAGCTTCCCAACGCGTAGAAAGCACAACCTGAAAAATATCGCCGGCACGAATATATTCTTGGGCACGAAGCACCGCCGCTTGATATTCGGCAGACGACATCGAACTTTTCCATTGGAGCGCCGCACTTTTTTTCTTTTTCTTAACCGTTTTGAGTGGCGTCTGAACTTGCTTTAAGAGTTTATTCAAATCGTTGAGAGCTAAGGTGTAAGCTTTTTTCAAAGAAACTTTTGGCTCCAACCAAACATTCACCACCACATAATAACAATGCTTCAAATTATCAAAAATGATTAAGCGATCGTAGATTCCAAAACAAAAATCAGGAAAATCAAGGCCTCGCTTTTGAGGATTTGGCAAACGTTCAAAATCGCGGACCATATCATAAGCTAAATAGCCAACAGCTCCTCCGCAAAGCTTTGGAAGTTCAGCATCAGCCACCAATCGAATACCTTTTAGTTCTTCTTCCAAAACTTGAAAGGCTTCTCCTTCACCCGATCTTGTTTTCTTAAGACCTTTCGTCGAGCGCTGAAAAAGATCCCACTTTTTCTGAGAAGAACGAATCACAACGCGAGGAGAAATTCCTAAAAAAGAATAACGCCCCCAGCGCTCTCCCCCCTCCACACTTTCAAAAAGAAAAAGGTAAGGTTCTTTTGGAAACCGGAGCAATGTGGCAACGGGTGTGGTTAAATCAGCAGGCACTTTTTCAAACAGCGAAATACAATTTCCCTGTTTTGCCAAACCCTGAAATTCTTGAAAAGAAATAGCCATGATTAAACTCTAGGTAGATAATTTTTGAATGAACTCACAACCTGAGATCGACTGAGCCTTTTTCAAATCTTCACATCCCGCCTTTTGGATATTTTGCACGCAATTATTGAGCTGATCTTTCTCGAGTTGAACTTTTGAATCTTTCGGAAGCCGATCATTGCTCGACTGAAACAAATCATCCATTTCTTTTGTGCATTGATTCTGAGGAATTTTCTGCGGAGCACATTCTTCCATTTTCTTGCAAAATACTTCCGAAACTTTGTGAGACACCTCTTTAAACGGAAGAGGATTTGCAAAAACCACTCCTGACGAAAAAAGCAAACTAAATGTAAAAAATATTTTTTTATTCATTTTTTACCCCCTAACTCACCTCGCGCGATTTTCTTATAATAGATTTTAAGTTCCTCCTCTTCAGATGAAGAGGAGGTTAGGAGGAGTTGTGATCCAAGCGTCAATTATTTCACAACGCCCCCCTACCCCCTCTTAATCTTAAGAGGGGGTGGTCTATGAATTTCTTCTAAAGCATAGAAGAGTATTCATCTCAAGCTCTGAAACACCCGATAGGCACAGCCCAACATCCCTGCTCTATTTCCTAATTTAGCTTTCTGAATTTTCAAACGTTGTGCCGTGTGCTGATATAAATAATTCTTCACCGATTTTTCTAGACTGAAGTCAAAATAATCCCAAGCCCCCGCTAGCCCGCCACCAATCAAAACATTCTCAATATCTAAAATATTTACAATACCGGCGATTCCTACACCCAAAGCTTCTCCAAATTTTTTCCAAAGGGCCAAGGCGTGTTTGTTGCCTTGTTTCGCAAGATGATAAATTTTTTCTGGACCCTTGCTAAAAACCTCCGCAGAAGCGAATTTTTCTAAGCACCCTTTTCCTCCGCAATTGCATTTTTTTCCATGTCGCTCGATTACTAAATGTCCGAATTCTCCTGCAAACCCTGAATCTCCTCGCCAAAGATCTCCATTCAAAATAATGCCACCACCGATTCCGGTGCCTAAAGTAAGCAAAATAAAATTTTTCTTATTTTTTCCATTTCCTTTCCAGAATTCACCCAGAGCTGCCTGATTGGCGTCGTTATCAATCCAAATCGGAAAAGGAAACCGGTCTTTTATTTTTTTGAGAATTGGATAATTTCTCCAGGCCAAGAAATGAGGAGATTGCCTAACCATTCCTTGTGGAAACTCGATAATTCCAGGAATACCCAAACCAATCCCTAACACCCGGTGATTTTGATTTTCTGCCCAAGACTGCTCTTCGCGCAGATGAAAAAGAAGATTTTCTAAAATCACAGGGGCCGTTTTTTGAGAAAGAGATTGAGCAGAGTGTTCATGAAGAATTCTTCCTTCTGAATTCACCACTCCGCACTTGATGTCGGTTCCACCCACATCCGCCACAATCGCCACAGCTTGATTTTTCATTTCGATCCTAGTCCTATTGCTAAAATAACCAACCCCACCACCGCTCCCACAAAGAAGACCGTAAAAGCACACATCAACACAATGGGTAAAAAAACAACGCCAAGAGCTTGTCCAGTACTGGCTTGTTGGAGCTTCTTAAATCCGATTACCAATAAAACATATTGCCAAACTAAGGCCAGCAAACCACCCAAAACAGGAATCACTAAAAATAACTGGGGGCCCTGAGCATAAGCAACAATTCGAAAACTAGCTTCAAATCCTTTACGATCGGCACCCAAAAACCACGCAAAAAGATGATAAATCCCCGCCTGAAAAAAAAGGTGAATGAAGCTTGCGATCGGAGCCACAACAATACTGAGGGCTGCGATCATCAGATAAAATCCGGTGCTCAGCGCAAATTCGGGCATTGAATGATTCACCGCCAAGCCCGCTAAACCAAAAAAAGCCTGAAAAAACAATTGGTAGAGGGTGCCCGCAATCATTCCGAAAGACATCGAAATTAAAGCATAATAAATCGGGCTTTCATAACCTCCCGAAGGCGGTAGGCTCTCATAAAAACGACTTGGCTCAGATAATGATAATTTGAGGGTTTCCCAAAAGGCCTTAAAAAACCCTAACTCATTTCGTTTTTCCCACATTTAAAAACTCCTTTAAACAATTGCCTAAATGATGGCAGAAAAACAAAAAATGAAATAGCATATTTTCTTAACTCTTATGAAACTGCTTTGGATCGATTCAAAACAAATACGCGGCAAAGAAATCGTGTTAAATGAAAAAGATTCTTTTCATTTGGCTCGCGTCCTCCGTGCTCAAATCGGCGATTCCCTCGAACTGACCGATGGTAGAGGAAATCACTTTTCTGTAAAAATAACGGGGGTTTCAGAAAATCCTCTTCAAGTGATTACTCAAATTGAAAACTCCCATTCTGAAAAAGGGCTCACCCTTCCCAAACTCTTGCTTGCCCCCGCTCTCTTTAAAGGCCCGCGTATGGACTGGATGTTTGAAAAAGTTTGTGAGCTTGGCGTACATGAAATCTTTCCGATTCTCACCGAGCGTTCCGTGATTAAAATCCATTCTCAGGCCGAAAACTCAAAAAAAATTTCACGTTGGGAAAACTTGACGAAGACTGCCCTTAAACAATCGGGGCAAGCTTGGCTTCCTCGCATTGAACCTATTTTAAATTGGATGGATTTCTTAAAACATTTTTCGTCTCTTTCTTTTCCTAAACTTCTTTTCACTCCCGAAGGAAAACATTCTCCTTCAGAGTGGGAAAAAGTCTTAACTTCCTCTAGCGCAGATTCTTGGCTTGTCTGCATCGGACCCGAAGGCGGATTCTCAAAGTCGGAAATAGAAGAAGCCCAACAAAACGGATTTATTACTTGTTCGCTCGGAAAATCCACGTTAAGGGCCGAAACAGCATCGATTGTAGCGTTAACCCTTTTGAACTTTATAAAACAAAAATTACATTATTCTTCCTCCCCTTAAGATTAAGGGGAGGCTAGGAGGGGTTGTGAAGATTTAATTTTTCACAACTCCCCCACCCCCCTCTTAATCTTAAGAGGGGGATTTAAACTATGCCTTTAATCATTTCCCATCGCGGCGCCAATCGAGTGGCCCCTGAAAATACCCTCCCTGCTTTCGAAGAGGCCCTGCGCCTAGGAGCCGATGGCCTTGAGCTCGATATTCTTTGTTCAAAAGATGGCCACTTGGTGGTCACTCACAACGAGACTCTCATCGAACTGACGGGAGTTAAAGAACGCGTTGAAAATTGCACACTCGAAGAATTAAAAAGCCTCGACTTTGGCTCTCATTTCTCATCGGACTTTCGCGGAGAAAAAATTCCAACCCTTGAAGAAGTTTTCGACCTTATCGGAGATAAATTCTGGATCAACATCGAAATGAAAGGTAAAAAGATTTTAAATGAAGGCTGGGAAAAAAAACTCGTGGAATTAATTGAAAATCGAAAGCTTGGCGAAAAAATTGTGATTTCATCTTTCAATATTTTTGCACTGAAACGTCTTCAGCAACTTGCTCCCGATCTCAAACGCGGTTACCTCTACTACGAAAAACAAGATCCATTTTCTAAAAAGGCAGGATTCGCCGGCTGGATTCAGCCTTTTTCACTTCATCCTTCGAAAGAATTGATCTTAGAAAACACGATCGAAGAATATCATCAAAAAAATTATCAATGTTGGGCCTGGACGGTAAATGACGAAGCCGAAATGCGCAAACTGATCGAGCAAAAAGTCGATGCGTTGATTACCGATTTTCCTGAAATTGCTCTCAAAGTTTCTCGTCCCTCTTCTTAAAAAGCTTTAAGAAAACATTTCTTCCCATACCCTTAATTTCGATATATCCTATAAAACCATGGCCTTAGACTGGAATGACGACGACGATGATGATTTAACCGTGCTCGAAACCAAGCCGGTTCAAACACGCCCGCATCTGGATGATTACGCCCCCGATGAGACGGTGCCTTATACCCGAAGCACTCAAGTTTTACTCAAAGAAATCGAGGCCGAATCCGCTTATAAACCTCTTCACAGCATCCTGCCTTTTTCTTCGCACCGGATTCCACTCCAAGCCGCTCTTCCGCGCGATCGCTTTGCCGCCTGTTTGCTCGATACAATCTTTATTCTTTATTTAAACCTCATGGTCGGGCGCATTCTTTGGTTGGGTATTTTTCACAAAACCTGGTTCGCTTCTTTTCAAAATTTCGAACTTCCCATCCGCTTCATTGCCTTTTTGGTTTTGGCGCTCATTTATTATGTCAGCTTCGAAGCAACAATCGGGGCAACACCCGGCAAGCTCATCTGCCGCCTGCGGGTGGTCGATCTCGAGGGGCTAACTCCGCCCTTGGCAAATATTTTTCTGCGTAATCTTTGCCGGCTTTTTGATTATCCGCTTGCTTTCATTGTGGCCTTACTCTCAATGGAAAGTTCTCATTTCTTTCAAACACTCGGTGATCGTGCAGCCCATACGATCGTCATTAAAAAATCGAGGCAACGCTTAAAGGCAATCGATCTGCGCAATGTTGCGGTAAGTTCTACTTTCATTCGACTTCTTTCTTTCTTGGCCGACTCTGCAATTTTCATCTTATTCCTTTGGCTCTACGCACGCATCATGCCCTATAATCATCCGGCACTTTTTAAGCTCGTTTTTTGGTTACTCCCTTTCTTATTTTGCTTTTACTTCGCTATTTTCGAATTCGCGATTTCCACCACGCCCGGAAAATTTTTATTTTCAAGGCAAGTCGTGCTCGATAACGGCGAGCCGCTCGATGCCACCGCAGCCATCCTACGAAATCTTTTTCGCCCCCTTGATATTCTAGTGGCCTACCCTCTTCTTGCACTCACGCGCCGCAAACAACGTTTGGGCGATTTGGTAGCCGATACCCTGGTTATTAAATATCCGCGTCAGCGCCGAGGTTTTCTTGCATTAGGGGCCTTAGCCTTCGTCATGCTCATTTTAGCCTACATTGGAAGTCAAAATCCGTATCGGAATCGCCTTCAACAACAGCTCAGTGCTTTTATTAATTCCTACCGGATTGTACATTCACCCACGTCGAAGCTTTTTGAAGAACCCGCGATTCTTCCTCTCGATAATGGCACCTCAAACATTCCAGCGCCTCAAAATACAGCGCCCTCTACCGGATTACAAATCAATGAATTTTATTTTGCGGCGGGGGCAGATCCTACGGCCATTCGCTCAGAGGGTGTTTTTCGGCGAGGAGATTTGATTTTTTTATTTTTTAAGGCCAGTGGATTTCAAAAAAATGAATCAGGGGGGGTTAGTTTAAGCGAAGGGGTGGAGCTGAAAGATCCGAACGGTAAATTGATTTATCACTCTCCAGATACCATCACTTTCTCTCAAGCTGTTTCACCCAACATACGCAATATCCTTTTTGCAAATCAAATTACTCTTCTGCCCAATAGCCCTCTTGGAAACTACCGAATGCTCATTACCCTTCAAGATGGCCTGAGCGGAGCTCGATCCCTCTACGAAAAGACTTTTTCCCTCCAGTAGACCATTTACTTTCTGGGCTTTTCGGGCCTAGAATAACTTGACTCTTGCTTCAAAGAATTTTTATAACGGGTTCAATTCGCAGTAAATTAAAAGCACGAACCAATCTTAGCTCGTATCACTCGAACTCTCAACGAAGGGATTTTTTATGTCCGGCCATTCCAAATGGGCAACCATTAAACGAAAAAAAGGCGCTGCCGACGCAAAACGCGGCCAAGTTTTTACCAAACTCATCAAAGCGATTACTGTTGCCGCTCGAATGGGAGGCGGAGATCCCAACGGAAACCCCCGGCTCCGCAAGGCCATTGACGACGCCAAAGCGCAATCAATGCCTACCGATAACATCCAACGCGCCATCAAAAAAGGAACAGGCGAGCTCGAAGGGGTTAGCTACGAAGAAATTATTTATGAAGCTTACGGCCCTGCAGGAGTTGCCCTCATGATTGAATCTTTGACCGACAATAAAAATCGTACCGTTTCTGAGGTGCGAAATATTCTCTCCAAACAAGGAGGAAACATGGGCGAATCGGGCTCGGTCGGCTGGGTATTCGAGAAAAAAGGGGTTTTTTATTTTGAAAAGGGTAAAGTGACTGAAGATAAGCTCATGGAAATTGCCCTCGATGCCGGAGCCGATGATATTCAGGGCGAAGAAGATTTTCAGGTGAGTTGTTCTCCCGAAGCCTACGAAACGGTCAAAGCCGCCCTTGAAAAAGCCGGCCTTCAATGGAGCCATACTGAAGTTGGATTGATTCCTAAAAATACAATTAAGCTGGGTGAAGACGATGCCCGAAAAATGCTCAAACTCATGGAAGCTTTAGAAGATCATGATGATGTTCAGAAAGTTTACGCAAACTTTGATATTTCTAATGAAATTTTGAATAAACTTGAGAATGAGTAACGGCCTTGAAGAGTATTCTTTTCTGGCGCCTCCTAAGAAAAGTTTAGATTCAAGGCAAAGCTTTTTGGCCAACACCGAAGCTAAGCTTTTATGAAAGGAGCCCATGAAAATACTTGGTATTGATCCAGGAAGCCGCATTACCGGTTACGGCCTTGTTGAAAAACGGGGGCCTCATCTGGTTCATA
>CAYLKF010000006.1:133451-194543 GCA_964384365.1 uncultured Pseudomonadota bacterium
AGCCGCATTACCGGTTACGGCCTTGTTGAAAAACGGGGGCCTCATCTGGTTCATATCGATAATGGAGGGATTTTTACTCACGCCAACGATAGCCTTGCCCAAAAACTTCATATTTTATTCCGCGGAATTTTAGATTTAATCGATAAATTTTCACCGGACGCGGTGGCTCTTGAAAATATTTTCTACGCCAAAAATGTGAGAAGTGCTTTGGTATTGGGACATGCGCGGGGTGCTCTCATGACTGCGGCCCTTGAAAAACAATGCACTGTTTACGAATACACTCCCCTAGAAATCAAACAAGCTTTGGTCGGTTATGGAAGAGCAAGCAAAGAACAAATTCAAAGCATGGTGAAGCAGCTCTTGAACTTGCCCGAAAAAACCTATTTTGATGCCTCCGATGCCTTGGCAGTAGCGATTTGCCACTTGAATTCTTGTGGGCTTCAGCAGAGAATTCAAAAAAGCCAAGAAAAATAGCGAGAGGCCGAATCGATAATTTTATTCTTCGAAGGATCATTTCCTATGATTGCCCAACTCACTGGTGAAATTTCAGAAACTTGCGACGATTCTTTGATCTTAAACGTGCAGGGAGTTGGCTATGAAATTTTTCTTTCTCCGAATGCTCTTGAAAAAATCAAAACACAAGCTCCCCCCGTTACTTTGAGTATTTACACCGCGGTGCGTGAAGACGCGATTACGCTTTATGGTTTTCTCTCTCGAAGTAGCCGAGAACTCTTTGTAAGACTCTTGCGGGTCTCAGGAATCGGGCCTAAACTTGCGTTAAATATTCTCTCACGCATTGCCTCTCAAGATTTGATACAAGCTATTCATCAAGAAGATTTAATACGCCTCACTTCGATTCCGGGAATTGGTAAAAAAACTGCGGAACGGATGATTGTGGAGCTCAAAGACAAACTTCTCGATTTATTGGATCAAAGCTCCAGCAAAGGAATAGTTTCTAAAGCAAAGAACGACCTCGAACGCGATATCTTATCGGCTCTACTGAACCTAGGTTATAATCGCCATGAAATTGACAAAACCCTCGAGCGACTTTCTTTTCAAGATCATGTTCCTTTCGAGCAAGCTCTCAAAGAATCGCTTCAAACTTTATCGAAGGCCTAATTTATGTCGATCCGATCGAATCACGAAATTGAAAATCTCCCCCTAGAAACCGAAGAAGTTGAGTTTGAGCAATCGCTACGTCCTAAAAACCTGAATGAATATATTGGCCAAGAAAAAGTAAAAGAAAAACTCAAAATCTTTATTGAAGCAGCTCTAAAGCGCAAAGAAGCATTAGATCATTGTCTTTTTTACGGCCCGCCCGGATTAGGAAAAACCTCGCTTGCCCATATTATTGCCAATGAACTCAAAGTAAGCATTAAAAGCACTTCGGGGCCAGTCATTGAGCGCCCCGGCGATTTAGCAGCCATTCTAACAAATTTAGAGCCCGGGCAAGTCTTGTTTATCGATGAAATTCACCGCTTAAATACAAGCGTTGAAGAAATTCTCTACCCGGCAATGGAAGATTACAAACTCGATATTTTGATCGGCCAAGGGCCCTCGGCAAAAACAATTAAGCTCGATCTTCCCCGCTTTACGCTGGTGGGAGCAACGACTCGCGCGGGGCTTCTCACCTCTCCCTTGCGTGATCGTTTCGGTGTAGTGGCTCGTCTTGATTTTTATAATGCCCAAGAATTGCAAACCATTGCCCTGCGCTCGGCCCAACTCCTTGGAGTGCAGATTGATCCCCAAGGCGCTTTAGAAATTGCCAAACGTTCGCGCGGGACTCCCCGCATTACCAACCGGCTTTTACGCCGGGTCCGAGACTTCGCAGAAGTAAAGGCCTCCGGCCACATCAACGAGAAAGTAGCTCAAGACGCACTCACTTTATTAGAAGTCGATGGCCAAGGCTTTGATCACATGGATCGTAAAATACTACTCACAATTATTGAAAAATTTTCGGGCGGCCCTGTAGGAATTGAAACTCTTTCAAGCGCCATTAGCGAAGAAAAAGATACTTTAGAAGACGTTTATGAACCCTACCTTATTCAGAGCGGCTTCATTCATCGTACCCCTCGTGGCCGAGTCGCAACCGATCTCGCTTACCAACATTTAGGAATTCAAAAACTAAAAACCGAACAAGCCCAACTCTTCACATGAATCTTGGAAAACTCTTCATTTCTCTTGGAATTTTCTTTTTCGTAATCGGACTTTCATGGATTCTCTTACCTAAAATTCCTGGCTTAAAAAATTTTGGGCATTTACCCGGCGACATTGTCATAAAAAAAGAAAATTTTAGTTTTTATTTCCCACTTTTGAGCTCGATTGTGATAAGTTTGTTACTGTCTGGGTTTTTTTGGCTTATTCAATTCTTGAGAAAATAATGACTAGCCATCGAAAAACAAAAAGAAAAGTATTGGGCCTAATCAGTTTGGGCCTGGTTTCTTTTTTTATTATCCTCACCGCTTTTGGAGATGAAGGGCTTCTCAAACTCCGCAAACTCTACGTTCTACGAAATAAGATTCACACTGAAAACCAAGAACTTTTCAAAACCAATCAGCGGCTCAACCAAGAAATTAATCTTTTAAAAGAGCCCCTCTACACCGAGCGCCTCATTCGCGAAAAACTAGGTTACGTGAAACCCAAAGAATTGGTGCTTATTCTCGACGCCCCCTCTTCTCCCAATACCGACTCTTCTCCTCAGCAAAACTGACCCTCTCCCCTTGTAAATAGGTACTTTTTAATCAACATCGATGAATTAAGGTTTGACTTTATCCCCAAAACTCCTCTAGCCTATGCAATCTGAATTCACCGTTATTTAAGTAATTGTTAGGGTATCATGCAACCTTCTACCTTCTTTTCGGGGAGGTGAATTCGGGTTTACCTTGAAAAGAAAGAAGTATAAGGGGAGGTACCAATCCTTTAAGGAGGAATTCTATGTCTCGTAGTAAAGGCAAGGTTAAGTGGTTCAACGACAACAAAGGTTTCGGTTTCATCGAACAAGAAAACGGACAAGATGTGTTCGTTCATTATTCGGCAATTTCGGGTGAAGGCTATAAGTCTTTAGCTGAAGGCCAAACCGTTGAATTTGAAATCACTGAAGGTGCCAAAGGATTGCAAGCAACAAACGTTTCTAAAGTGTAGTCTAAAAACTTGGCCACAAAAAAACCCTCGTCGAAATTCGTCGAGGGTTTTTTATTTTGTAGGTTCTAAAAATTACGATTTGTAACAAATATTTTGCTGAGGATCTTTCACCTGAATCAAACAAGTAAAATTATTTTCTTTCGTAACAGTAGCCGGAGAAGCATTTAAGCGGTTTTCTTTTTCGCTTTCATAGAGCTTAAACTTCTTTCCTTGATAGACAATCTGCGTATAAGACTCGAATGCATTCGCGGAAGTTTTGAGAGTACAAGCAGAAGCTTCTTTTTGCCCCAGTTGTTTACAAACGCTCTGGGTCGTTTCCCATTGATCCATGCCGGCCTGGGCTAAAGTTGTGTAAAGCAAAAATACAAGAAAGGTAAGAATCCAAAATCTCATCTTATATTCTTCCGTAATCATCGTTAAATCGCTCAATGTCGTCTTCACCGAAATACTTTCCGGTTTGAACTTCGATAATCACTAAATTTTCACTACCTTTATTTTCAAGGCGATGTTTTGTGCCCACCGGAATATCCACCGCTTGGCCCGGATGAAGCAAAAGTTCTTCCTCATTTCGCGTTACACAAGCCTGCCCTTGAAGCACATACCAATGCTCTGATCTTTTTTGATGGCTTTGTAGGCTTAGTCTTTTTTGAGGATAAACGCAGAGACGTTTAATTTTATGATCAGGCTCGTCCGCTAAGATCGTATAATAGCCCCAAGGACGATGTTCGGTGAGAGGTGAAGACATACACAATTCCTTCTACTAACGGGGGTCGTCAGGGGAAGCAACGGTGTGCTCCCCCTGACTTTAGGAATGTTTGGCTTCGCCAAATATTCCGAATGGAGACGAAGGGAATCGAACCCTCGACCTCTTGAATGCCAGACATCTTAGGGGCTCGCGTCGCCCCCTCTTTCAGCTTAGCTGAAAGAGCCTCCCCCTCAAACGGCTATCGCCGCCGCTTGAATGGCACTCCACTTACCAATGGGGGTCGTCAGGGGGAGCAACGGTGTGCTCCCCCTGACTTTAGGAATGTTTGGCTTCGCCAAATATTCCGAATGGAGACGAAGGGAATCGAACCCTCGACCTCTTGAATGCCATTCAAGCGCTCTCCCAACTGAGCTACGTCCCCAGATCGCATTTCATAAATTCTTTTATCCTACGTTGCTTATGCGTTCGCGATCCTCATCCGCCTCAGGCGGACTGCGGTTGTTCATCCACAACCGCCTTACCTAAAAAAAATTCTCCAATGCTATTGTGTTACTTCTTTTCCAACTCTTCAATCTTTGCACTCAAGCGTTCAATTTGAACATTGAGTCGTTTCATTTCGGCATCTTTGGTAGGATGCTTTTGAAACCATTGAAAAGCTGCACGCCCCAACTTTACAAAAATCTTTATTCTTTCTTGTTTTAAAAACGCCAAATCGATTTGCTTTTTTCCTGCTAGCGAAACCCGTTTAATTTCGTCTCGAACTTGGCCCAAAAAACGAGATGTGTTTTTTATAGGTTGAAGAAAACGCATGCAATTTAGGCCTTGCAGGTAACAAATCGTTTAAAAAAAGTCAACGTGAGATCCAGGTTTTAAGCGGCCTCCCTTGACAGAAGACAAGAGCTTCGCTAAGGGAAGACGACTTATGATACGAAGCATGCTTAAATCGAAGATCCACCGAGCCACCGTCACTGATGCCGACCTGCATTACGAAGGCAGCGTTACGGTCGACGAAAACTTACTCAAGGCTGCCAATATTTTACCCAATGAACATGTGCATATTTGGGATGTAACCAATGGCAATCGCTTCGAAACTTATACAATCTTAGGTAAGAAAGGCTCCGGTTGCATTTGTATTAATGGAGCGGCCGCTCACCTTGCCAAAAAGGGCGACATTATCATCATCACCAGCTTTGGCCTTTATACTGAAAAAGAACTGGAATCTCATAAAACAAAAGTTGTTTTAGTGGATTCGCAAAATCAGATTATTTCGAAGAAATAACCTCTTCTATTTTTTTAAACCATTTCTCTTTTTCCCAATCTTGAGGCCCAAGAATTTTTTCTACCACATTCCCCTGTGCATCAATCAAATAAGTCTCGGGCACTTTATAGGTGCCATACAAATCAGCCGTTTTCATTTCTTGATCTAACAAGATTGGAAATGTTACCGGGTTTTTCTTTAAAAATGCTTCGATCGCCTTCCAACCCTCTTCATCTAAGCTCACCGCGAGCACTGTGAATTTTTTTCCCTGAAAGTGTTGGGAAAGTTTTTCTAAGCTTTCCATTTCAGAAACACAAGGGCCGCACCAAGTTGCCCAAAAATTGAGGAGAATCACTTTATCTTGGTAATCTTTTAAAGATTTCGGTTGATTGCTTGAATCAAGAAGAGAAAAGTCAGGGGCTTTTTTTCCCTCCAAATTCGAAGGAGTATAAGAACGAGTAGTCCACCAAAGACTAGAAACAATCAGAACGACGAGCCCTACAATGAGCCACGCACGTGCATTCATAGGGTTACTTAGGCGGCTTTTACGGCTTTCTTTTTTGCGGTGCTTGGTTTTTTAGCTTTCTTTTCTGCCTGAGGAGCTGCTGCCTTCTTTGCTTTACCTTTTTCAGTCTCTTTTTTCGCATTCTTAGGCACAAAATCGACATACTCAACCAGGGCCATCGGAGCGCCATCACCATGACGAAATCCCAATTTTAAAACTCGGGTATATCCCCCTGCCCTCTGTTTGAAACGTTCTGCTAAATCAGTAAACAATTTGGAAACTGCACTTTTTTTACGCACTACCTGAAGAGCGCGTCTGCGGGCTTGCAAATTGCCTTGTTTGCCCAAGGTAATCATTCGATCCGCCAAACTTTTTAACTGCTTCGCCTTTGGAAGAGTGGTTTCAATTCGCTCTTCTTCAATCAACGAAGTAACCATATTTCTAAACATGGCCACACGGTGAGAAGTCGGACGAGAAAATCTAACTTTTGCAACATGATGTCTCATAATAAAGGCAGTCGTGAGTGTTTAGTTTTTAGTGTTGAGTTTCACAACCTAACACTTAACACCTAACACTTAACACTGTATTCTAGGCTTCTTCTTTTTTGGTTTCTTCTTCCATCGGAAGAATCCAACCTTCTAATTTCATTCCTAAGCCAAGTCCCATTTCCGTTAAAATCTCTTTAATTTCATTTAAAGATTTACGGCCAAAGTTTTTCGTTTTGAGCATTTCTGCTTCGGAACGTTGAACCAATTCTCCAATGTATTTAATATTGGCATTCTGTAAACAATTCGCCGAGCGCACAGAAAGTTCAAGCTCATCAACCCGCTTATTCAAATGTTCATTAATGCCAGGCTCTTCAAGAACAATTTCTTCGATGGGCTCTGGCTCTTCTTGGAAATTAATGAAAAGAGAAACCTGATCTTTTAAGATTTTTGCGGCATAGGCCACTGCGTCTTCGGGAGTCACCGAACCATCGGTCCAAACTTCGAGAGTGAGACGATCATAATCGGTGGCTTGTCCAACGCGCGCGTTCGTTACATTATAGTTCACGCGGGTGATCGGAGAAAAAATAGAATCAATCGGAATCACACCAATTGGATCTTTTTCACTTTTATTTCTTTCTGCAGAGGCGTACCCCTTACCCAACTTGACATTGAGCTCCATGCGAAGTTTTGCATCAGGGCCCAAAGTCGCAATGTGAAGCTCCGGATTTAAAATCTCAACACTGGGAGGAGTTGAAATATCTCCCGCTTTCAATTCCTTTTCTCCCGAGGCATCGATTTTAATCACTTCATGATCTACTCCATGAAGCTTAAGACGGAGTTGCTTCAAATTCAGAATAATATCGGTAATATCCTCTTTCACTCCAGGGACAGTCGAGAATTCATGCAAAACGCCTTCCGTTTTAATGCTGGCAACCGCTCCACCTTGCAAAGAAGAGAGAAGAATACGGCGCAAACTATTGCCTAAGGTAATTCCAAACCCTCTTTCTAAAGGACGCGCGACAAACTTACCATAATTGGCAGTCTTCGAGTCTTTTTCGACTTCGAGCATTTTGGGGCGGATTAAACTTCTCCAATTTTTCGAAACTAAGTTTTGCATTTTTCCTCCATAGCCTTAAGGCTAAAAATCTTTTATTTCGAATATAATTCAACGATTAATTGTTCATTAATCGGCATGGTTAAATCAGAACGAGCAGGAATTGTTTTATATACACCTTTAAATCCTTGCTTATCGAGTTCTAACCATTCGGGCACACCCCGACGATCAACCGCTTCAACCGCCTGAGCAATGCGTGGAACCTTGCGGCTATTTTCTCGTACTTCAACAACATCACCCGGCTTACAAATATAGGCAGGAATATTTACCGCTTTGTCGTTCACGCTAAAATGTCCGTGACGTACCAGTTGGCGGGCTTCCGCTCGTGAATTCGCAAATCCAAAACGATAAACCATATTATCTAAACGAGACTCTAAACTCGTTAAAAGATTTTCACCGGTGATGCCTTTTTTACGATCAGCATTGGCAAATAAAAGACGAAACTGGCGCTCCAAAATACCGTAAATTCGTTTTACTTTTTGCTTCTCACGTAACTGAGTTCCATACTCGGAGAACTTATTTCGAGCCTGACCATGTTGGCCGGGAGCATAGGCGCGGCGATCGATGGCACACTTTTCGGTGTAACAGCGATCTCCTTTCAGAAAAAGCTTTAAGCCTTCTCGACGACATAATTTACAAACGGAATCTTTATACCTGGCCATTAGACTCTTCTCCTTTTAGGGGGACGGCATCCATTATGAGGAATAGGCGTTACGTCCCGGATCATACTGACTCGAAGTCCTGCTTGAGCAACCGCTCGAAGCGCAGATTCACGACCTGCCCCAGGACCTTTTACAAAAACAGTGACACTTTTCATTCCTTGATCAACCGCTTTTCTAGCAGCATCTTCAGCAGCGAGCTGAGCGGCAAAAGGAGTACTTTTGCGGGATCCTTTGAATCCTTTTGCACCCGCCGACGACCAAGCCACGACATTACCCGACATATCGGTAATTGTAATAATGGTGTTATTAAAAGAAGACTGAATGTGAACAAGGCCCAGCGGCACCTGCTTACGATTCTTTTTCTTTTTTACTTTCTGGGCGGCTTCCTTTTTCTCTTCAGGAAGTCCCGAATTCACTTGTTGGGTTTTGGTAGATCCCATTTTTACTCCTTATTTACCCGAAGGGGCTTTCTTTTTACCCGCTACTGTCTTACGAGGGCCTTTACGTGTTCTTGAATTTGTTTTGGTACGTTGCCCTCTTGCTGGCAACGATTTACGATGTCGACTTCCGCGATATGTTCCTAAATCTTGTAAACGCTTAATACTCATTCCCACATCGCGACGTAAATCTCCTTCAACCTTAAAATGAGAATCGATGTATTCACGAATACGAGCCGCATCGGCTTCGGTTAATTTTTCTGCTCTTAAATCAGGACTAATTCCTGTGGCTCCTAAAATTTCTTTGGAACGAGACCAGCCCACCCCATAAATATAGGTAAGAGCAACTTCCATTCTTTTTTTGGAGGGGACATCTACCCCAGCAATTCTTGGCATAATTTATCCTTGTTTTTGCTTATGACGTGGATTTTCACAAATCACGCGTAAAACACCTGATCGACGAATGACTTTGCACTTCGGACAGATTTTTTTAACAGAACTTCTTACTTTCATACTGTTCAGGTTTAAGGTTTAAGGTTTAAGTATTAAGGGACAAAATCCCTTATACCTTATACCTTACACCTTATACCTTCTCTTTACTTCGCTCTAAAAGTGATTCTTCCTCGACTCAGATCATAAGGAGAAAGTTCTACCTTCACCCGATCTCCTGGAAGAATTTTTATAAAATGCATTCTCATCTTGCCCGAAATATGGGCCAAAATTTTATGTCCGTTATCCAACTCCACTCGAAACATTGCGTTGGGTAAGGGTTCTTTCACAACTCCTTCAACTTCGATACAATCCTCTTTACTCATAGCTTTCGATTCTCATTTCTGGTTTTTGCCTAGGGCTCAAACCACTTCCCCATCCACCCCGAAAGCTTTCGGAGCACCCGGACTCAGTCATACCAACGTTAGAATTTCTGGTCCATTTTCTGTGATCAAAATCGTATGTTCAAAATGAACTGAAAGTTTTTTATCTTTTGTAATCACTGTCCAACCATCCGACAACAGTTGAACTTCGTGAGTACCTTCATTCACCATCGGCTCTACCGCAAAAATCATTCCGGGTTTCAAACGGAAACCCGTATTCGGTTCACCAAAATTAGGCACTTGGGGTTCTTCGTGTAATTTCGTTCCAATTCCGTGCCCCACATAATCGCGTACTACAGAATAACCCTCTTGCTCTACATAAGTCTGAATCGCAGCTCCAATATCGTAGAGTCTTTTCTCAGGAGTCATCTGGGCAATTCCACGCTTCAAACTTTCTTCTCCCACTTCGAGAAGGCGCTTCGCTTTTACATCAACTTTTCCTACCGGAAAGGTAAAAGCTGAATCTCCGTAATACCCCTCGTAAATCGCACCGCAATCTACCCCAACAATATCTCCCTCTTTTAAGACTCGTTTCGCCGAGGGAATTCCATGAACCACCTCTTCGTTGATCGAAGTGCAAAGAGTGGCTTGATAACCTAAATATCCCTTAAAAGCGGGAATTCCTCCTGCTTTTAAAATCTCCTCTTCAGCCAAACGATCTAAATCTAGGGTGCTTAAACCCGGGCGGAGAATTTCTTTTATTTTTAAAAGAGCTTGAGCCACAATACGGCTCGCCTGCCTCATCTTTTTTATTTCTTCCTGGGACTTGATTGTAACCATGTATTTAAAACATCGACGATACTCTTAAAAATCTCATCGACTGTCCCAGAACCACTAATTGTTTTTAACACATTCTCTTTTTTATAAAACTCGATCAAAGGAGCCGTCATCTCTTGATACACTTTTAATCGAGCCCGAATGGTGTCTTCCTTATCGTCATTCCTCTGAAAAAGTTTCCCCCCGCAACGATCGCAAATTCCTTGTTTCTGAGAGGGCGCAAACTCAAGATGATAACCTTGAGAACACTTTTCACACTGCCGACGCCCTGTCAAACGCTTCACTAAGGACTCTTCATTCACCTCAATATTAATCACTTTATCAATATTTCCATGGGCTTGGAGCATTTCTCCCAAAGCTTTTGCCTGGGGAAGCGTTCTCGGGAAACCGTCTAATATATACCCCTTCTTACAATCGTCTTGGGCTAACCTTTCTTGAATCAAGCCAATCACTACTTCATCGGGCACCAACTTACCCGCTACCATATAAGCTTCTGCCTGAAGGCCCAACGGAGTTTGCGCAACCCGCGCCGCACGAAGCATATCCCCTGTTGAAATTTTAGGAATATGGAAAAAATCTTGAATCTTTTGAGCCTGAGTTCCCTTACCTGCTCCCGGTGCCCCCAGCAAAATCAAATTCAAGCCCTTCTCCTTCCCTTAAATCTTCCTGCCCTTTGTCCTAAAAATCCTTCGTAGTGATGCGAAAGTAGATGCCCTTCAATTTGGGCTATAGTATCCATCGCAACACCCACCACAATCAGAAGAGAAGTCCCACCAAATACCGAGGCAATGGTCCCAGGAACATGAGCTCGAGTCGTTAAAAGTTCTGGAATCACGCAGATTGCTGCAAGATAGAACGCTCCGCCCAGGGTGATTCGAGTTAAAATTCGGTCTAGATAATCCGAGGTAGGTTTACCCGGTCGAATTCCAGGCACAAACCCGCCATATTTTCGGATATTTTCAGCCACATCTACAGGGTTAAAACTGACCGCCGTATAAAAATAACAAAAGAAAATGATAAAGCTCACATACAAAAAAGTATGGAGCCATCCGCCCGTTAACAAAGAAGAAAGCTCTTGCACATGAGGGTTTTTCCAAAACTGCGCAACGGTTGCGGGTGCCAAAATAATCGCTGATGCGAAAATAGGAGGAATAACCCCCGCTGAGTTAATCTTCAGCGGAAGATGGCTTGATTGCCCTCCGTATAATTTGCGCCCTACTACTCTTTTTGCGTATTGAATCGGAACACGACGCTGACCACGCTCACAGTAAATGATCATTCCAATTACAAAAACGATAAAGGCCAAAAGAACTAAGAAACCCAGAAAATCTCCGTATTGCTCTTTGGTTCTCCAGGCATCTCGAAAAGCTCCTGGGATACGAGTGACAATTCCCGCAAAGATAATAAGGGAAATTCCATTACCCACTCCCCGCTCAGTAATCTGCTCACCCAACCACATAATAAAGCTGGTGCCCGCCGCTAGGGTGATCATAGTCGTGAGAATAAAACCAATTCCACCAACTCCGGGCAACAAAACACCTTGCTGCTCCAAACCAATACTAATTCCCAAGGCTTGCAAGAGCGATAAAACAATAGTGCCATAGCGCGTATATTGAGTAATCTTCTTGCGGCCCTGCTCCCCTTCTTTAGAAAGTTTTTCCAAAGTAGGGCTCACTACCGTGAGAAGCTGCAAAATAATCGAAGCGCTGATATAAGGCATAATTCCCAGGGCAAAAACTGAGAACTTTTCAAGAGCGCCTCCTGAGAAAAGATTAAAAATTTCAAAGACCGTACCTTTAGCAACAATATTTTTTAAAGCATCAACGTTGATACCAGGAGTGGGAACAAAAACTCCTAAACGATACACACCCAACATCAAGAGTGTAAAAATTAAACGTTTTCGAAGTTCGGGAATCTTTGTAATATTTCCAATGCTGTTCGCCAAAAGTATCTCCGTCTATCTTTTTAACAAAAAATTAAGAAATAACTTCTGCTTTACCGCCTGCCTTTTCAATCTTCTCTAAAGCACTTTTTGAAAAACGCTGGGCTTTTACAGTAATTCCCACACTCAAATCACCCTCTCCCAAAATTTTTAAGGGCAATTTTTTTCTAGATACTAAACCTTTTTCTCGAAGCGCCACAGAATCTACAACCGCGCCCGATTTAAATTCCGAAAGATCTCCCACATTAATTACTTCGTAAACCTTACGGAAAATATTGGTAAAGCCTCTCTTAGGAATACGACGCACCAAAGGCATTTGTCCGCCTTCGAAGCCGAGCTTATGATAGCCCCCTGCTCGGGCGCGTTGTCCTTTATGACCTTTTGTTGAAGTCCCTCCATGCCCACTCGCATCACCTCGTCCGAGGCGTTTTTTCTTTTTGTTGGCAGAAGAAGGTCTTTCTAATCTTGAAAGAAACGAACTCATTTTACTTTAGCCTTTTTTGAGGTTGAACTTTTCTTCACAGCCTTGGGAGCTGCTTTCTTTTTAGCCGATGTTTTCGAACCCTTTGCTGCAGACTTAGAGGCCTTTTCAGCGCCCTCTCCATCTGCTCTTACTTTTTTCTCTTTTTTAGGTTTTTCAACTTTTGGACGAACAGTACCCAATTGGTATTCTGCTTTTTTAGCAAAAGGGCTTGATTCTTTTTTCTCACTCGGATTTTGTTCCAACAGAACTAAATGGCTCACTTTTTTGGCCATTCCTACAATCGCAGGATTATTCTTCAGCAAACGGCTGGCCTGGCGATACTTAAGCCCCAAACCCAACACCGTCTTTTTTTGACGTTCTGTGGTTGCAATCACACCTTGTTTTAAGCTGACTCGAATCATTCCAGACATAAATTTTTCCTTAACTGACTTTTTTCATCGCCTGATAAATTTCAGGCACTCTCAATCGGGTGAGGCCACTCAAAGTCGCTTTCACCACATTGTGAGGGTTATCAGTACCAATACATTTTGTTAGAATATCGTGCACGCCGGCAGACTCAACCACTGCACGAACAACCCCTCCAGCGATAACTCCTGTTCCCGGAGAAGCGGGTTTTAATAAAACCTTTGCAGAGCCAAAGCGCCCTAAAATTTCATGAGGAATAGTTCCTTTGCTAATGGGCACGGTAATCAGATAGCGGCGGGCTTGCTCGGTTGCTTTACGAATAGCCTCTGGAACTTCTTTTGCTTTTCCAAGCCCCACACCCACTCTTCCTTTTCCATCTCCCACGACAACCAGGGCACTGAAACTAAACCGACGTCCACCTTTTACGACTTTCGCAACTCGGTTGATATTGATAATTCGTTCAGCGAGTTCTGATTCACCTGCATTGTTTTTTTCACGCGCCATAAATATTCCTTAAATTAAAATTGCAAACCTGATTCTCGTGCTGCATCCGCCAAAGCCTGCACACGCCCGTGGTAGCGATATCCCCCACGATCAAAAACTACTTTCTTAACCCCTTTTTTAAGGGCCTCTTCACCAATACGTTTTCCAACTTCTTTTGCTCCCTGCACATTTCCGCCAGAACCTGGAAATGTTTTCAGAGCAGAAGAAGCCGCAGCGATTGTTTTTCCCAACAAATCATCAACGACCTGCGCATAAATATGCTTCACACTGCGAAAAACAACCAAGCGCGGCCTTTCGGAAGTACCGATCATTTTTTTTCGAATTCGTTTTTTACGGCGAATACGCCCTTCTTCTTTATTCATAAATTTCATCCTTCAAAATTATTTAGCTTTTGCACCTGCGCCAGCAGCTTTACCTGCCTTACGACGAATATTCTCTTGAGAATAACGAACCCCTTTACCTTTATAGGGCTCCGGGGGCTTAATATTACGAATTTCAGAAGCAACTCGACCAATCAATTCTTTATCTGCACCGGTTAAAGTAATGTGGGTTTGCTTTTCAACTAAAGCCTTGATGCCTTCAGGAATCGGATAAGCAACCGAATGCGAAAAACCAAGGGTCATGTGCAGCTCTTTTCCCTTTACTTCAGCACGATATCCCACACCCGTAATATCGAGTTCTTTTTTAAACCCCTGAGTCACACCCACAACCATGTTTGCAACCAAGGCACGCACCAAACCATGCTTCGACTTTACATCGTTCTCTTCACTTTCTCTCTTCAGAAGAAGCTGTTTAGGATCCACTTCCACCGTCACACCGGTAGGAAGATTCATAAAAAGCTTTCCTTGAGGGCCTTCAACATGCAAAGTTTTATCTTGAAGGTTGACCTTCACTTTTTCAGGAATCAAAATTGGTTTTTTACCGACTCGAGACATAATTAATTACCTCTTAATAAATTACCAAACAGTACAAAGTAACTCTCCACCCATCTTCGATTCTTTCGCTTGTTTATCTGTCATAATCCCTTTGGAGGTGGAAACGATACTCAAGCCCATACCCGAAAGCACTGGCTTAATTTTTTCATAACCTAAATAAACGCGCCGTCCCGGCTTCGAAACTCTTTTGAGCTCCGTAATAACGGGCTCCCGTTTTGACGTATAGCGGAGAGTCACCAAAATCTTGCCTCCGCGGCTATCCGTTACAGAACTTGCAGAACGCACATAACCTTCTTGTTCAAGAATCTTGGCAATTGCCAATTTCAATTTGGAGTAAGGAATCTCTACCACTTCATGACGCGCATGAAGTCCATTGCGTATTCTTGTTAAGAAATCAGAAATCGAATCGGTCATCATAATTAATCTACTCCTCAATAAAGCATGCTTGTTAAAGGCATACTAAAACTTTACCAGCTGGCTTTCATCAATCCAGGGATCTCCCCTCGACGGGCTAATAAACGAAAACATAAACGGCACATCTTAAATTTTCGAATAAAAGCACGAGGCCGACCGCATAATGGACAACGATTATAAGCTCTCGCACTAAATTTTGGTTTACGAGTGGCTTTCACTCGAAGCGAAGTTTTTGCCATAATTCTTTCCCTTTAATTTCGAAACGGCATTCCCATTGCTTTTAACAAGGCTCTTGCCTCGTTATCGTTTGTTGCAGAAGTACAAAATGTAATATTCATTCCGCGAATTTTATCGACTTTATCGTAATTAATTTCTGGAAAAATAATTTGTTCTGTAAGACCCAAGGTATAATTTCCACGACCATCAAATGCCTTAGGAGAAACGCCCTTGAAGTCGCGCACACGAGGAAGAGCGATATTGACTAAACGGTTAAAAAATTCAAACATCACCTTTTTTCTCAAGGTCACACAGGCCCCAATGGGTTGCCCTTGGCGAAGCTTAAAACTCGCAATCGATTTCTTGGCTCGAGTAATCACCGGTTTTTGTCCGGTAATCGCTGCAATCTCTGCAGCAGCTGCATCAAGCGCCTTCACGTTTTGAGTCGCTTCAGAAATTGAGGTGTTCACCACAATTTTTAAGAGTTTTGGAATTTGCATCACGTTTTTATATCCAAACTCTTTCATGAGTTGCGGAATCACTTCTTTAGAATACTGTTCTTGAAATTGTAAATTTGACATAAACAATCCTTAAAAAATTAGGCGGCCTTTCCGATTTCACTTCCACACTTCTTGCACACTCGCACTTTGCCCTTCGCACCTTCTTTTTTTGCAACGCGCGCAGGCTTCGAACACTTCGAGCAAAAAAGCATAAGATTCGAAATATGAATGCTCGACTCTTTTTCAACAATTCCACCTTGTCGATTATTAGCGGTGGGCTTTTGATGACGCTTCACCATATTCACTTTTTCAACCAAAGCTCTGGAGTTTTTTGGAAAAATGCGGAGCAATCTTCCACTTTTTCCTTTTTCTTTTCCTGCCACCACCGTCACCACATCATTTTTTTTCAAATAAGTATTTAAAGCGCTCATATTAGAGAACCTCCGGAGCCAAAGAAATAATCTTCATGAATTTCTTCGCTCTCAACTCTCGGGCAACGGGCCCGAAGATACGGGTTCCCAAAGGCTCGCCCGCATTATCGACCAACACGATAGAATTTTCATCGAAGGAAATATAAGAACCATCAGGGCGACGAAGTTCTTTGCGAGTACGAACAATCACGCCTTTTTTCACTTCTCCCTTTTTTACTTTTCCATCGGGAATCGCTTCTTTGACCGACACAACGATAATATCGCCAATGTAGGCATAGCGACGACGTGTTCCGCCGAGAACTTTAATGCACATTAATTTTTTTGCGCCGGTATTATCGGCTGAATTTAAAACAGATTGTTGCTGAATCATATGTTTTACCTTCTAAAATTAGGCAGCGGCTTTTTTCAAAACTTTCCGAAGTGTCCATCTTTTTGTGCGAGAGAGCGGACGACTTTCAACAATTTCAACTTGATCTCCCGCTTGAGAAGTATTCTTCTCATCGTGCACATGGAACTTTGTTTTACGACGATAGTATTTTTTAAATTTCGGATGAAGCACTTGACGCTCAACCGCGACAATGCGCGTTTTCTGCATTTTGTCTGAAACCACGACTCCCACACGCACTTTTTTTTGTCGAATTTCTTGGTTTTCCATAACTAATTACCCTTTCTCGCTGTCTCACCTAAAATGGTATGAATGCGAGCCACATCGCGGCGAATTTCTTTAAGGCGATGATTTTTCTCAAGCTGCCCAGTGGTTCGAGCTAATTTTAAGCGAAACAATTCTTCTTGAAGCTCAAGCACCTGAGTTTTGAGATCTGCAGGTGATTTACTCCTTAATTCCTCAGGCGTCACGGTACCCCTCCCGGCTAATAAATTTTGTTTTAACAGGCAATTTGTGAGCGGCCAAACTCATCGCTTCTTTAGCGATTTCATGAGTGACCCCTTCCATTTCATAAAGAATACGACCCGGCTTAATCACAGCTACCCATTCTTCAGGATTTCCTTTTCCTTTACCCATTCGAGTTTCAGCGGGCTTTTTGGTAACAGGTTTATCCGGAAAAATACGAATCCAAACTTTTCCACCGCGTTTAATTAAACGAGTAATTGCAATACGCGCTGCTTCAATTTGCCTCGATGTGATTCGTCCACATTCCATAGCTTGCAACGCAAAGTCACCGAAGTTCATATTGCAACCCCGATAGGCTTTTCCGCGCATACGGCCTTTTTGCTGTTTGCGATATTTAACTTTTGCGGGCATTAACATAAATCAGTCCTTAATCTTTTAATAATCACTGAACGGGAACAGTCTTTGCTAAAATTTCACCTTTAAAAATCCAAACCTTCACCCCGATCACTCCATAAGTAGTGTGGGCCTCGGCTGTTCCATAATCAATATCAGCACGGAGTGTGTGCAAAGGAACGCGTCCTTCGCGATACCATTCCACTCGGGCAATTTCAGAACCGCCCAAACGCCCCCCTACTTGAATTCGGATTCCAAGAGCACCCATCTTCAAAGCCGATTGAACCGCTCTTTTCATCGCTCGACGAAAAGCTACCCGTCTTTCCAATTGAAGGGCAACGTTTTCAGCTACCAGAGTTGAATCGATTTCTGCTTTTCGCACTTCTTGAATATCTAAAAACACTTCATTTTTGGTCAACTTTTGAAGCTCTAGGCGAATGGCATCAATTCCCGCCCCCTTTTTACCAATCACAAGACCCGGGCGAGCAGTGTGAATAATCAACTTCACCTTGTTTGCAGCGCGCTCGATATCAATCCGGGCAACCCCGGTTGAATACAAACGCTGCTTCACAATCTTTCGAAAGCGAATATCTTCATGAAGAAGATCGGCGTAATTTTTTTGGTTATACCATTTCGATAACCAAGGCTTGGTGATACCCACTCGAAAACCATATGGCTGAACTTTCTGACCCATAATTATTTCTCCGCTAAAATGACAGTGACGTGACTTGTTTTTTTCTGAATAGGACTTGCCGAACCTCGAGCACGAGGAAGCGACCGCTTTAAGATAGGCCCCTGATCAACTGTTAAACGATGAACATAAAGCTTATCGACATCGATTCCACCTTTTACATTCGCGTTAGACAAAGCGGACTTAAGTAACTTACTTAAATCAGTGGCACACCCCCGCTTGGTGAAACGAAGAATATCTAAGGCTTGTCCAATTTTTTTACCTCGAACCAAATCCGCGACTAAACGAACTTTTCGAGGAGCAACTCTTAAATGACTAATTTTTGCCTTGACCATACAAACAAACTTACCAATGAACTGAAATCAGTTAGACAAAACCAACTGATCGCCAGTCACTGACAGCGTATCGTTATAAAACCAAACTAAATTTATGCCTTTTTTGCGGCAGCAGCTGGAGCCGGGCTATCGGACTTCGTTACTTTACGGTCTCCAGAATGCATATGGAAGGTACGCGTAGGAGAGAATTCCCCTAATTTGTGGCCCACCATATTCTCCGTCACAAAGACGGGAATGAACTTGCGCCCATTATGAACTGCAAAAGTCAACCCTACAAACTCAGGAGTAATTGTAGAGCGACGCGACCAAGTCTTGATTACTTTTCGAGAATTGGCCTGAATCATTCCTGTCACCTTTTTTTGCAAAGGTGCGTCGATAAAAGGTCCTTTTTTCAGTGAACGTGCCATAAATTACAATCTACCCTATTCTTTAAAGTTTCGCTCGTCGATCTTTAACAATAAATGCATTAGTTCTCTTATTATTTCGAGTCTTATATCCCTTCGCAGGCTGTCCCCAAGGACTTTGCGGATGGTTGCCCCCTTTACTTTTTCCTTCACCCCCTCCGTGAGGATGGTCAACAGGGTTCATCGCAACACCGCGCACAGTCGGACGAACACCTTTCCAACGTGTACGCCCAGCTTTTCCTACTGCAACATTTTCATGCTCGGGATTTCCAATTTCTCCAATGGTTGCCTTACAATCGATGAAGATCTTCCTTACTTCACCTGAGGGTAATTTTACAAGTGCATAATCCCCTTCTTTTGCCATTAATTGAGCATAAACCCCGGCACTTCGAGCAAGTTGGCCACCTTTGCCTAATTTTAATTCAACATTACAGATATTGGTTCCAACAGGGATATTACGAAGAGAAAGAGTGTTTCCAGGGAGAATATCAGCTTTTTCAGAAACAATAATTTTATCTCCCACCTTCAAATGCCTTGGGGCTAAAATATAGGACTTTTCTCCATCGACATAATGAAGAAGGGCCAAACGTGCCGATCGATTTGGATCATACTCGAGAGCCGCAACCTTGGCGGGAATTTCGCTTTTAGAACGCTTGAAATCAACAACCCGATATTTACGCTTATGCCCACCCCCAATATGACGGCTGGTGATATGGCCCATATTATTTCGGCCACCGCTCTTAGATAAACTAACCAGCAAACCTTTTTCGGGCTTCTTTTTGCTGAGGTTCGAAAAATCTGCGCCACTCATGCCTCGCAAACCTGGAGTTGTTGGATTATATTCTTTTAGTGCCATAAACTCTATGCTCCCTCAACAAAATCAATTTTTTCGCCTTCTTTTAAAGTAACCCATGCTTTTTTCCAATTGGAACGCTTCCCCTCATGACGCCCTACTCGGCGATATTTCCCACGCACACGAAGGGTTTTTATATCGGTCACATGGACTTTAAAAAGAGTTTCAATTGCTTCTCGAATTTGATGCTTATTCGCTTCTAAAGAAACAGCGAAAGCATACTGACGATGAAGCTCTTTCAAGAGACTCGTCTTTTCTGTAATTAAAGGTTTTTTGATAACTTGAAACAAATTCATTGGAGTTTTTCCTCGATTTTTTTCAAAGCCTGCTCGGTTAAAATCAGCTGATCGTATTTCAAAACATCAAACACATTCACACCTTCCACTCGAAGAACTTTATGATGAGGAAGATTCCGAACCGATTTTTCAACCACAGCATTTGCAGCCTCAATCACCAAAAGAGCATTTTCAGCACCTAAACTTTTAAAAGCTTCGAGAGCTTTTTGAGTCTTAATTTCTGAAAGGTTAAACTCATTTACTACCTTCAATTTACCTTCTTTGTGTTTCAACGCGAAAGCACTCTTCAAAGCATTCAGCCTGGCTTTTCTGGGCAAACGATACGTATAGCTTCGAGGAAGAGGACCAAAAGTTTGACCTCCCCCCACAAAAATAGGTGCCTTGATATCGCCGTGTCGGGCATTTCCTGTTCCCTTTTGACGATAGATCTTTCGGGTTGAGCCAGTCACAGCACCACGAGTTTTAGTAGAAGCAGTACCCGCACGACGATTCGCTTGTTGCATACGAATCATTTCCCACAAGAGGGTTTTACGGACCGGACCATTAATCAAACCTTCTGCGGCTTTGTGATCTGAAACTTTTTTACCTTGTAAATTATAAACTTCTAAATTCGACATAAATACCTTTGCTTGTGAAAATTAAGCGTTTTCTGTGCTTTCTACTTTTTCACTTTCTTTGCGTTGTTCAAAATCTTTCGCACGATTATGAATCACTAATTGAGCTGTATAAGCACCCGGGACTGCCCCTTTGATGAACAACAGATTTTCTGAAGGACGAACCTCCACCACTTCAAGATTTTTTACGGTGACTTGTCTATCGCCCATATGCCCAGGAAGTTTCATATTTTTGAAAACCTTACCCGGATAAGTACGCTGACCAATCGAACCTGTGGAACGATGGAAACAAGAACCATGGGAGCGAGGCCCTCCTTTTTTATGATGGCGCTTAATCACCCCTTGGAATCCTTTTCCCTTAGAAACTCCGGTTACATCGATAATGTCACCTTGCTTAAAACGATTTAAGGTAAGCACTTGCCCCACCTCATAATCGTTAATTTGCGAAACACGGAATTCTTTTAACCAAGAAAACGCCTTCAAATTCTTTTTTTGAAGATGACCTTTTCGGGCTTTATTGAATTTCCGAAATTCTGTGTCTCCAAAACCGAGCTGAACGGCATCATAACCGTCGGTGACAACAGTTTTTTTCTGAGCAACTGTGCAAGGCCCTGCCAAAAGCACTGTTACAGGAACCACACGCCCATCTTGGGTAAAAATCTGAGTCATTCCTAATTTTTTAGCTAAAATTCCTGCCATATTACTCCTAGACCATCTTAATTTCTACTTCAACGCCCGCTGAGAGATCGAGTCTCATGAGGGCATCTACCGTTTGTTGGGTGGGTTCAAGAATATCGAGCATACGCTTGTGAGTTCGAATCTCAAACTGTTCACGCGATTTTTTGTCAACGTGAGGTGAACGCAAAACCGTGTAACGCTCAATTTTAGTAGGTAACGGAATAGGCCCTGCAATACGGGCTCCCGTACGACGAGCGGTTTCTAAAATCTCGGAAGCAGACTGATCGAGCAATTTGTGATCGAACGCCTTCAAACGAATACGAATTTTCTGACCTTGATATTCTTGCACCATAAAAAACAGCGATCAGTTCCCAGCTTTCAGTAAATGTTATTTACCGACAACTGCCATCTGACGACTGGTCGTTCCTTAATTAAGCAATAACTTCAGTAATAACTCCTGCGCCCACTGTTCGTCCCCCTTCGCGGATTGCGAAACGGAGCTCTTTTTCCATAGCGATCGGAGTAATCAAATCTACTTCAACAGCAAGGTTATCTCCGGGCATCACCATTTCAACACCTTGAGGAAGTTTCATAATACCGGTCACGTCTGTTGTTCGGAAATAGAACTGAGGACGATATCCGTTGAAGAAAGGAGTATGACGTCCACCCTCTTCTTTGGTAAGGACGTAAACTTCTGCTTTAAACTTGGTATGAGGAGTAATACTACCGGGCTTCGCACAAACTTGCCCACGCTCCACATCTTCACGCTTTGTTCCGCGGAGGAGAAGACCAATGTTATCTCCTGCACGACCTTCATCCAAAAGCTTACGGAACATTTCAACACCAGTAACCGTTGTTTTTGCCGAAGGACGGAAACCAACGATTTCGATTTCTTCTCCTACTTTCACAATTCCTCTCTCCACACGACCGGTCACCACAGTACCACGACCCGAGATACTGAAAACGTCTTCAACCGGCATTAAGAAAGGCTTATCTAAAGGACGCTCTGGAATTGGAATATAAGTATCAAGTGCTTCGAATAATTTTTTGAAAGCGGGTTCTCCAAGCTCATCTTGATCTCCTGCAATCGCTTTCGTTGCACTTCCACGAATTACAGGGATATCGTTTCCAGGAAACTTATATTGATTGAGAAGTTCGCGAACTTCGAGTTCAACTAAGTCGACCAATTCTTTATCTTCAACCAAGTCCACTTTATTGATGAACACAACGATGTAAGGAACGCCTACTTGACGAGCCAAAAGAATGTGCTCACGAGTTTGAGGCATAGGACCATCAACGGCAGAAACTACAAGAATTGCTCCGTCCATTTGTGCCGCACCAGTGATCATGTTTTTTACGTAGTCCGCATGGCCCGGGCAGTCGACGTGAGCATAGTGACGGCCTGCAGTTTCATATTCAACGTGAGAAGTTGCAATGGTCAAAATTTTAGTAGGATCGCGACGACCTTGAGATTCAGAAGCCTTGGCAACTTCATCATAAGGAACAAACTTGGCAAATCCCAGTTTTTCAGAAACCTTGGTCAAAGCCGCGGTGGTGGTCGTTTTACCGTGGTCAACGTGCCCAATGGTTCCAATATTCACGTGGGGTTTTTTTCGTTCAAACTTTTCTTTTGCCATACGACTTTCTCCTCTTAAGGTTTAAAATCAATTATTTTATTATAGTTTTTTTAACGACCTTGTATCCTTGCAACAATTTCTTCCGAAATATTTTTAGGGACTACTTCATAATGATCAAACTGCATTGTGAAGGTTGCGCGTCCCTGAGTTTGAGAGCGGAGATCCGTAGCATATCCAAACATATTAGCAAGAGGAACTTCTGCATTAATGACCTGCCCTCCTGCTCGCATCTCCGTTTTCATAATCTTTCCACGTCGGGAATTTAAATCTCCCGTCACTCCCCCGAAGTATTCCTCGGGTAAAACCACCTCAACTCCCATAATCGGCTCTAGCAGAACTGGTGTAGCTTTCCGGGAGACTTCTTTAAATCCAATCGAACCTGCAATCTTAAAAGCAATCTCCGACGAATCCACCTCATGAAACGAACCATCTACCAACGAAACTTTTACATCAACCACTGGATAACCTGCCAAAATTCCACTCTCTAAAGCTTCTTCAATTCCTTTGCGGGTGGGTTGAATGTATTCTTTTGGAATCACTCCACCAACAATCTCATCTACAAATTCAAAACCTTTTCCTCTTTCGAGAGGCTCAACCTTCAAACACACATGACCATACTGGCCACGCCCCCCGGTTTGCTTAATATATTTTCCTTCGCCTTCGGCCGCTTTTTGCAGAGTTTCTCGATAAGCAACTTGCGGTTTTCCTACGTTGGCATTCACTTTAAATTCGCGGGTTAGACGATCTACAATAATTTCTAAGTGCAACTCGCCCATGCCCGAAATCAAAGTTTGCCCGGTTTCTTCGTCAATCTTCACACGAAACGAAGGATCTTCAGTGGCCAATCGTTGTAAAGATTGAGCCAATTTTTCTTGATCCGCTTTTGTTTTGGGTTCGATCGCGATGGAAATTACCGGATCAGGAAACTCCATACGCTCTAAAATTACCGGCTTTGCTTCATCACAGAGAGTATCCCCTGTGGTCGTAAACTTGAGACCTACTGCGGCAGCAATATCTCCTGCGCCCACTTCTTGAATATCTTCTCTCTTATTCGCATGCATTTTTAAAAGCCGACCAATTCTCTCTTTGCGATCTTTGGTCGAATTATAAATGTAAGAGCCCGAACCAAGATGCCCTGAATACACACGAAAATAAGTGAGCTGCCCTACGAACGGATCACTCATAATCTTAAAAGCCAAAGCCGAAAAAGGTTCTTTGACATCTGCCTTCCGAACCACCTTGGCTTCCGGATCTTTGGGTAAAGATCCTTCAACCGCCGGCCTATCTAAGGGAGATGGTAAATAATCGACCACCGCATCTAAAAGTTGCTGGATTCCCTTATTTTTAAAAGACGCCCCGCACAACACCGGCGTCAAACTCATTGCAACCGTGGCTTTGCGAATCACTGCCTTAATTTCTTCTTGGCTAATTGCCTTGCTTTCTAAATATTTCTCCATCAAGGCTTCATCAAATTCCGCTAAATTTTCAAGGAGCATCGACCGATATTCTTCGGCCTTTTTCTTATAATCTTCTGGTATCTCTTGCTCGTGATAAATCGCCCCCAGCGAAGCATCTTCGAAAACAACAGCCTTCATGGAAACCAAATCAATCACACCTTTAAATTGATCTTCGGCTCCCCAGGGTATTTGCAAGCAAAGAGGATGAGCACCTAAGCGCTCTTTCATCATTTCAACGCCACGATAAAAATCGGCGCCGATTCGATCCATCTTATTTATAAAAGCAATTCGGGGGACCCCATACTTGTTTGCCTGACGCCAAACCGTTTCGGACTGAGGCTCAACACCTCCTACCGAACAAAAAACCCCAATTGCTCCATCGAGCACCCGCAACGAACGTTCCACTTCAATTGTAAAATCCACATGCCCGGGTGTATCGATAATATTAATTCGATAATTTTTCCAAAAACAGGTTGTTGCCGCAGAGGTAATTGTAATACCTCTTTCCTGCTCTTGAACCATCCAGTCCATGATGGCTGTACCCTCATGAACCTCCCCCAATTTATGCGACACCCCCGTATAATATAGAATCCGCTCAGTCGTTGTCGTTTTCCCCGCATCGATATGAGCCATGATTCCAATATTTCGAGTGCGCTCAAGGGACATAATCTTCTTTTTTACCAGCGATAATGCGCAAAAGCTCGGTTTGCCTCTGCCATTTTATGCACGTCTTCTCTCTTCTTAATGGAAGCACCGCGATTGTTGAACGCATCTAAAATTTCCATCGCCAAACGGTTTTCCATGTTTTTTTCACCGCGATCTCGGGCATAAGAAACTAACCAACGCAGCCCCAAAGAAACCCGGCGATCTTGACGCACTTCCATGGGAACTTGATAGGTGGCCCCTCCCACACGACGAGAGCGAACCTCAAGCACAGGCTTCACATTTTCTAGAGCTTGTTTAAAAACTTTGAGCGGATCATCATTCACCTTATCTTGAATAATCCCAAACGCCCCATGCACCACATGTTCTGCTAAACTTTTTTTACCTTGAATCATGAGCTTCGTAACTAATTTCGAAACGAGCTTGTCATGATACTTCGGATCTGGATTAACTTTTCTTTTCGGAATATTCCCTTTTCGTGACATAAATTTTCCTTATCTTAAGACTTTTTAGCGCCGTATTTTGAACGAGACTGTTTGCGTTTCGCCACCCCTTGGGTATCTAAACTACCTCGCACGATGTGATAACGCACACCCGGAAGATCTTTCACACGACCTCCGCGAATCAAAACAACCGAGTGCTCCTGCAAGTTATGCCCTTCTCCGGGAATATAACTACTCACTTCGATATTGTTTGTTAAGCGAACACGAGCGACTTTTCGAAGAGCAGAGTTCGGCTTCTTGGGAGTAGTCGTGTAAACACGCACACAGACTCCACGCTTTTGAGGGCAAGAGTTTAACGCCGGTGCACTTGTTTTCACTTCCACTTTTTGTCGTCCTTGACGAACTAGCTGATTAATTGTGGGCATTTCTTGACTTCTCCAAAATTGAGAAACAGTGAGCTTATTTCTAAACTAAACAGTTTCTTAGTTATTCCAATAGGTTATAAGATTTCGAAACCCGCTGGACAAAAGAGCGGGTCTCATATCAAAAAGTTTTTAGACTGTCGAGGATATTTTTACAGAGACCCTGTTTTACGCTCCTCCACGTCGATTTCTTCCATATCTTCAACCATTACGCGCATTTCCCGATATTTCTTTAAGCCCGTACCTGCAGGAATTAAGCGTCCCATGATGACGTTTTCTTTCAAGCCATGGAGATCATCCACCTTGCCGGTAATAGCCGCCTCGGTCAGCACACGAGTGGTTTCTTGGAAAGAAGCTGCAGAGATAAAGCTTTCGGTAGAGAGAGACGCTTTTGTAATACCCAAAAGCATGGCTTCTCCTATGGCAGGCTTGCCTCCTTTTGCTTTCATTTTTTCATTTTCAGTTTCAAACAAATGTTTTTCAACTTGTTCATCGATCAAGAAATTGGTGTCGCCCGGATTTTTAATACGGACGCGGCGTAGCATTTGGCGCACAATGGCTTCGATGTGTTTATCGTTAATTTTCACGCCCTGCAACCGATACACTTCTTGAGTTTCGTTCACTAAATACTTGGCGAGTTCTTTTTCTCCGAGTACTCGCAAAATATCATGAGGATTGGCAGAACCATCCATCAACGGCTCACCCGCCTTCACGCGATCGCCTTCACGCACTGCAATGTGCTTTCCTTTGGTAATGAGATATTCTTTGGGTTCGCCCACTTCAGGAGTCACAATCACTTTGCGTTTACCCTTGGTGTCTTTTCCGAAACTCACCACCCCATCGATTTCTGCGATAATCGCAGCTTCTTTGGGTTTGCGGGCTTCAAACAACTCTGCCACACGGGGAAGACCTCCGGTGATATCTTTCGTTTTTGTGGTTTCACGAGGAATTTTTGTAATCACATCTCCCGCCACAACCTTTTCACCTTCAGCCACAACGATATTTGCACCAATCGGCAAAAGATATCGGGCTTCAGTGGTTGAATTTGGCAGACGCTTGGTGGTGCCCGATTCATCTTTAATCGAAATACGAGGGCGCGAATCGGTTTGTTTCGATTCGATAATCACTTTGCGCGAAAGGCCCGTGACTTCGTCGACCATCTCTTGCATGGTCACCCCTTCTAAGATATCTCCGTATTTCACAACCCCATCCACTTCGGTAAGAATAGGAATCGTGTAAGGATCCCACTCGGCAACTAGAGTGCCCGAAGCGATGCGTTGTCCTTCTTTTACTAAAATCCTTGCTCCATAATTTAGGCTGTAACGCTCGCGTTCACGGCCTGAATCATCCACAACACTCACTTCGCCATGGCGATTCATCACAGTAAGAGTGCCTTCTTTATTTTGAACTGTCGAAGCATTGTGAAAATGAACAGTTCCTTCGGTACGATTTTCTAAAGTAGATTGTTCGGCACGACGAGAAGCCGCACCTCCGATATGGAAGGTACGCATTGTCAGCTGGGTACCGGGTTCACCGATCGATTGGGCTGCAATCACTCCAACCGACTCACCCAAGTTGACAATCTGACCTCGCGCCAAATCACGTCCATAGCACTTCACGCAAATTCCACGGCGCGATTGGCAAGTGAGCACCGAACGAATCTTCACTTTTTCTAAACCAGAATCTTCGATCAAAGTCACTTTCGCTTCATCGATTTCGTCACCCGCCTTCACCAAAACCTGGTTGGTGTAAGGATCATGAATATCTTCTAAGGCCACACGACCCAAGATACGATCGCCCAGACCTTCGATAACTTCTCCCCCTTCAACAAGAGGCGTAATCTCGATTCCATCTAAGGTGGAACAATCGACTTCGGTAATCACCACGTCTTGGGCCACATCAACCAATCGGCGTGTGAGATAACCCGAGTTCGCAGTTTTCAAGGCGGTATCGGCCAAACCTTTACGCGCTCCGTGAGTCGAAATAAAATATTGAAGAACGGTTAAGCCTTCACGGAAATTTGCAGTAATCGGAGTTTCAATAATTTCGCCGGAGGGCTTTGCCATCAATCCACGCATACCAGCCAGCTGACGCATTTGTTGTGCGGATCCACGGGCTCCAGAGTCGGCCATAATATTAACGGGGTTAAAAGAAGGCATCGATTTTGATTGCCCCGCTTCATTGCTCACCGTCTCAACGCTCATTTCTTTCAACATTTCGGTAGCAACGTTTTCGGTTGTTTGAGCCCAAATATCGACGATCTTATTGTAGCGTTCTCCGTCGGTAATCAACCCTTCAACGTATTGATCTTCAACTTCTTTCACTTCTTTCAATGCACCGTTGATGTGTTTTTCTTTACCTGTAGGAATCTTCATATCATCGATGCAAATCGAGATTCCTGCTTTATTGGCATAATAAAATCCGGTGTTTTTCAAGCGGTCTGCTAAGAGAACGGTCTCTTTATCACCGGCACGTCGATAAACTTTATCAATCAAATCAGCGATCGCTTTTTTATCCATCACTTTATTGATCGTTTGGAAAGGAAGCACGTGAGGAACAACTTCGTAAAGAAGCACACGTCCAACCGTTGTTTCAGTGAGTTCCCCTTTCATGCGCACTTTCACACGGGCATGAAGTTCCACTTCTTGGCTATCGAAAGCAATTCGCACTTCTTCGGGGCTCGAGAAAATTTTTCCTTCGCCTTTCGCAAAAACTTTTTCACGGGTCATGTAGTAAAGCCCTAAAACCATATCTTGGGTGGGCACAATAATGGGCTTACCGTTGGCCGGTGAAAGAATATTGTTGGTACTCATCATCAAAACACGGGCTTCGATTTGAGCTTCAACCGAAAGCGGCACGTGAACGGCCATTTGATCGCCGTCGAAGTCGGCATTGAAAGCCGCACAAACCAGCGGATGCAATTGAATAGCTTTTCCTTCAACCAAGATCGGCTCAAAGGCTTGAATTCCCAAACGATGCAGAGTGGGCGCACGATTGAGAAGAACCGGATGTTCTTTGATCACTTCATCGAGCACATCCCACACTTCAGGGCGTTGTTTTTCCACCATCTTTTTCGCACTCTTAATGGTTGAAACATAACCTCGAAGTTCTAATTTTTGATAAATGAAAGGACGGAAAAGTTCTAAGGCCATCAATTTGGGCAAGCCGCACTGATGAAGCTTAAGATCGGGGCCTACCACAATCACCGAACGGCCCGAGTAATCCACACGTTTTCCTAAAAGATTTTGACGGAAACGACCTTGCTTTCCTTTAATCATGTCGGAAAGCGAGCGCAAGGGACGACGATTGGGGCCCGTAAAGACCTTACCGCGACGTCCGTTATCAAAAAGCGCATCAACCGATTCTTGTAACATGCGTTTTTCGTTACGAATGATGATTTCTGGTGCATTGAGTTCCATCAAGCGTTTCAAACGATTGTTTCGATTAATCACTCGACGATATAAATCATTCAAATCACTGGTTGCAAAACGTCCACCCTCTAGAGGCACCAAAGGACGCAAATCGGGCGGAATAACAGGAATCACTTCAAGCATCATCCACTCGGGGCGATTGCTCGAATCACGCAAAGCCTCCACGACTTTCAATCGTTTTGCGATTTTCTTTTTAATCGCTTCTGAAGACGTTTTATCCATGTCTTTGCGAAGCTTTTTACCCAATTCATCGAGATCAAATTTCTTCAATAAATCGAGAACGGCGTCTCCCCCCATACGAGCTACGAAGGTAGCGCCAAATTCTTCGCGGGCTTTTTGATATTTATCTTCCGAGAGTACTTCCCCTTCGGAAAGCGTAGTATTGCCCGGATCGGTTACAATATAGGATTCGCAATAAAGAACTTTTTCGAGATCTTTTAAGGTTAAATCAAGAACGGTTCCAATTCGAGAAGGCAAACTTTTCAAAAACCAAATATGAGCTACCGGGGTTGCAAGATTAATGTGGCCCATTCTTTCTCGGCGCACTTTCGATTGAATCACTTCAACACCGCATTTTTCGCAAACGATACCACGGTGTTTCATGCGTTTATACTTACCGCAGTTACACTCGTAATCTTTCACGGGTCCGAAGATTTTCGCGCAAAACAAACCATCGCGCTCGGGTTTAAAGGTTCGGTAGTTGATGGTTTCGGGCTTCTTTACTTCTCCATGAGACCAAGAACGGATCATCTCGGGAGAAGCGAGCGAAATTTTCATCGATGAAAATGAAAGCGGATCTTTAGGTTTTTCGAAAAAGTTTTGAATATCCAAGATATTCTCCTTGCCTTAATGTTTTAAGTTCGCTGCTTTACAATCAACAGCGATCTAATTGCTTTCCATTAACTCAACATTCAATGCCAAGCTTTGAAGCTCTTTTACCAACACATTGAACGACTCCGGCAAACCGGGTTCGAGTGTGTTGTTTCCTTTTACAATCGCTTCGTACATTCGGGTACGACCCACGACGTCGTCCGATTTTACGGTGAGGAATTCTTGAAGAGAATAAGCGGCACCATAAGCTTCCATGGCCCAGACTTCCATTTCTCCTAAGCGCTGTCCTCCGAACTGAGCCTTACCGCCTAAGGGTTGCTGAGTAACCAGCGAATAGGGTCCAATCGAACGGGCATGAATTTTATCGTCTACTAAGTGGTGGAGCTTAAGCACATACATCACTCCCACCGTAACTGTTTGCTCAAAGGCATCTCCTGTTCTTCCATCAAACAAGATCGCCTGCCCCGATTTGGGTAATTCTGCCAAATCGAGCATTTGCTTGAGCTCTTCTTCTTTGGCTCCGTCGAAAACTGGAGAAGCCATAAATACACCACTTTTGAGATCGATCGCAATTTTTCGAAGTTCTTTCTCCGAACATTCGTCTAAAAGCTGATGGGTTGTTTTGGAGTGAAAAACTTTTTTCAAGAAGCTCTTGAAAGAATCACCATCAAAAGCCTTCTCTAAGTAAGTTTGCACCTTGAGCCCTAAACCCTTCGCTGCCCAACCGAGATGAGTTTCCAAAATTTGTCCAACGTTCATTCGGGAAGGAACCCCCAAAGGATTCAAAACAATATCCACACTGCTTCCATCTTCGAGATAAGGCATGTCTTCTTGAGGAAGAATACGCGAGATCACCCCTTTGTTTCCGTGGCGCCCGGCCATTTTATCTCCAACCGAGAGCTTGCGTTTAATGGCCACATAAACCTTTACCATTTTAATCACGCCCGGGGGAAGTTCATCGCCTTTTCGGAGCTTGTTCACTTTTTGATCGTAGACCATCTTCACAAAATCAACTTGCTCTTCCATGGCATCTAATATTTCTTGAATTTCGCCTTCGAGATCTTCTCCGCCCGAAACCGTGATTTCAGTCCACTTTTCGGGAGGCATTTTCAAAAGCACATCTTCGGTAATCGACTTTCCTTTTGCGAGATAAACCTTATCGGTTTTATCGTCGATTACTTTACTGGTTGAAACCTTACCCGAGAGCAAGGGCTTCAATTTTTTCGCGGTAGATTCTTGAATGATGCGGATTTCATCTTGAAGATCTTTCGAGAGTTTTCCGGTTTCTTTATCTTGAATATCTTTTGCGCGATCATCTAAATCGGCGCCTTCTCGCGAAAAGACTTGAGCATCGATGATAATACCTGAAACGCCGGGAGGAACGCGAAGAGAAGTATCTTTTACATCTCCTGCCTTTTCACCGAAAATTGCACGCAAAAGTTTTTCTTCGGGAGAAAGTTGAGTTTCTCCTTTGGGAGTAATTTTCCCAACCAAGATATCGCCCGGGTTTACTTCAGCCCCGATGCGGATCATTCCAGAATCATCTAAATTGCGAAGGGCTTCTTCTCCCACATTGGGAATATCGCGCGTGATTTCTTCTTTACCTAACTTAGTATCGCGAGCCACGCACTCGAACTCTTCAATATGGATTGAGGTGAAAATATCATCTGCCACCAAGCGCTCCGAGATAAGAATCGAGTCTTCGAAGTTATAACCACCCCAAGGCATGAAGGCGACCACCACGTTTTGACCCAATGCCAATTCGCCATGATCGGTTGAAGTTCCATCGGCAATAATATCACCTTTTTTCACACGATCACCGATTTGCACCAAAGGTTTTTGGTTTACACAGGTGTTTTGATTGGAGCGGCGGTATTTGATGAGATTATAAATATCAACTTCAGAACCCACATCTTTGCGCGAAACGCGATCGGCCTTTACTACAATACGAGTCGCATCAACGCTTTGCACAATTCCATCGCGTTTTGAAACAACAGTCACACCCGAATCTTCGGCTACTTTGCGCTCAATGCCAGTTCCTACCAAAGGCGCTTCGGTACGAAGCAAAGGAACCGCCTGACGTTGCATGTTTGCACCCATCAAGGCTCGGTTTGCGTCGTCGTGCTCCAAGAAAGGAACCAACGAAGCCGCAATCGAAACCAACTGATTCGGCGAAACGTCCATTAAGTTTACATCGCCCGGTTGCACGTTTACGAACTCGCCGTTTTTACGGCAAGAAACGAGCTCGGTTAAGAAATGCCCCTGCGGATCAAGGGCCGCATTTGCTTGGGCAATCACATAACCTTGTTCATCGAGGGCCGAGCAATAAACAACTTCATCGGTCACACGCCCCTCTTTTACTTTGCGATAAGGGGTTTCAATAAAACCATAAGGATTCACTTGCGCAAAAGTTGAGAGCGACGCAATCAAACCAATATTCGGACCTTCGGGAGTTTCAATGGGGCAGATTCGTCCGTAGTGAGTTGCATGAACGTCGCGGACTTCGAATCCTGCTCGCTCACGAGTCAAGCCACCAGGCCCTAAGGCAGAAAGTCGGCGTTTGTGAGTGACTTCCGAAAGAGGATTGGTTTGATCCATGAATTGAGAAAGCTGAGAAGAACCAAAAAACTCTTTTACTACCGCTGAAACTGGTTTTGGATTAATCAAATCGTAAGGCATGAGGGTTTCTAATTCTTGCAAGCTCATGCGTTCTTTAATGGCGCGTTCCATACGCACCAAACCAATACGGAATTGATTTTCTAAAAGCTCTCCCACTGCACGAACACGGCGGTTGCCCAAGTGATCGATGTCATCCACTTGACCATAGCCATCTTTCAAATTCACCAAATACCGCACCGTATCTAAGATATCTTCTTTACGGAGCGTGGTAATTTCGAGCGGAATATCGTAATTAAATTTGTAATTAATTTTTAAGCGCCCTACTTTTGAAAGATCGTAGCGTTCTGGATTAAAAAATAAATTCTCAAAAAAGTTCTGAGCGGCTTCGGGAGTGGCCGGATCACCCGGACGTAAACGGCGATAAATCTCCAAGATCGCATCTTGAGGAATCTTTACCTTATCAACCATCAGGGTATTTCGGATATAAGGCCCAACATTCAAATTATCGATATAGAGAAGATCAATCGAATCGATCTTACGGCTTCGAATTTCATCCCACTTTTCTTCAGTTAAAACTTCATTGCATTCCAAAATCACTTCGCCCGTCTCTTTATCCACCACATCGTGAGCAGCCACACGACCCAAGATGTCTTCAAGCTCGATGGGAATCTGCTTCATTTTTGCGGCGGCAATTTTCTCTAAAGCCTGGCGAGAAAATTTACGGCCTTTTTTCACAAGCACTTCTTCCGTTTTTGGATTTTTGATATCTCGCGCAGCACGTTGGAAAACAAGAAGATCGGGATTAACCGATTTACTCAGCTGTTTCCCGTCTACGGTAATGGTTTCGTATTTGTAAAAGTAATTGAGAATTTCTTCATCCGAAAGGCCTAAGCTCTTCACCAAAACAGTAGCAGGCATTTTTCGACGACGATCAATGCGCACATACAAAATATCTTTGGGATCAAACTCGAAATCGAGCCACGAACCACGGTAAGGAATCACTCGAGCCGAATAAAGAAGTTTGCCCGAAGAATGCGTTTTTCCTTTATCGTGTTCAAAGAAAATACCCGGAGAACGGTGCAACTGAGAGACAACCACACGCTCGGTTCCATTCACAATGAAGGTTCCGGTTTCGGTCATCAGAGGAATTTCACCAAAATAAACTTCCTGCTCTTTGACATCACGAATCGAGCGGGCGCCGGTTTCGTGATCTACATCCCAAACAACTAGGCGAACAACCACCTTGAGAGGAGCAGCATAAGTCATGCCCCTTTCACGGCACTCGTTCACATCATAATTCGGTTTTTCAAAATGATAGCTAACAAACTCTAACGAAGCGGTTTGATTGAAATCACGAATGGGAAACACACTTTTAAAAACACCCTGCAAGCCCGTGTTTTCACGCTCTTCATTGGGAATTCCAACTTGAAGAAACTTCTCATAAGATCGTCTTTGGATCTCAATGAGATTCGGGATTTCGATAATGTTTTTAATTCGTGCAAAATTGCGCCGAAGGCGTGGGGTAATGCCTGTAGACATGAAGTTTTATCTCCTAAAGGGTAATTAAGCCTTCGTTGACGGGCTGATAATCAAAGTTTTATCCAAGCCTGCATTCAAAACAAAAGACCAAACAAACCCCTCAAATGAGAGTTTTTAGAGAAAAGCCTAAATGTTTTTTATTTAACAAAATAAAAAACTTCCAACAAAACAAGGCGGAGCTCTCCGCCTTGCGTTGGAACCTAGAAAAATTAAGACTTACTTAATTTCAACTTTAGCGCCGGCTTTTTCAACTTGAGCTTTAATCTTATCTGCTTCTTCTTTGTTGACGCCCTCTTTCAAGGTTTTGGGGGCAGCCTCAACAAGATCCTTCGCTTCTTTAAGACCCAAGCCAGTCACAGCACGAACTTCTTTAATGACATTGATTTTATTGTCACCTGCAGAAGCTAACACCACAGTGAACTCAGTTTTTTCTTCAGCAGCAGCGGCTCCACCAGCAGCGGCACCAGGTGCAGCAGCAATAGCGACGGGCGCAGCGGCTGAAACTCCGAATTTGTCCTCGAATTTTTTCACGAGGTCAGACACCTGAAGCAAAGTCATGCTTTCGACGGTTTCTAGGATGTCTTCTTGGCTAACGATTGGCATATTTCCTCCTATTATATGGAATAAATTCCTTTGATATCAGTTTAAGATTGTTTCTTATCGCGGATCGCCGCAAGTACAGTAACCAGCTTTCTTGGAAGTGCGGCAAGCACTCCAACTAAATTTTGAGCCGGGGCCTTCATCGAACCTAATAAAGAAGAAAGCATTTGTTCACGAGAAGGAAGTTTCGAAAGCGCTTCTAAACCAGCCGGGCTTAATTCTTTTCCGGCCAACACCCCTACTTTTAATTTAAATTTTTCTAAATCTTTCGCGGCTTTTACCAAAGCCTTGGCTGGGCTAACAGGATCACCGTTCACTGTCACTACGGCCACATTCCCCGAAAAATAATTGGTTAAAAATTTTAATTCCGAATCTTTCACAGCGATTTGGGCCAGAGAATTTTTTACCACTTTTACTTCGGCTTTCAATTCACGAAGCGAACGTCTTAGGTTGCTCACTTCCGCGACTGTCAGACCACAAAAATCTGCCAAAACCATCAACTCGGCACCTTTGAATTTTTCTGAAAGATTTTTCACTTCAATTTCTTTTTCTGTGCGTTTCATAAACTCTCCTTAAATCTCAAATACTAATTCATTAAAGCAGAAGTATCCACCTTCACTCCAGGTCCCATGCTGCTCGAAACACTCAGTGATTTTAAATACACACCTTTTGCAGAGGCAGGCTTCACTTTCACCACATCATCGATCAGGGCTTGAATATTCTCGCGAAGTTTCTCTCCACCAAACGAAAGCTTTCCGACTGGCACATGTAAAATACCGGCCTTATCTACTCGATACTCCACTTTTCCAGCCTTATTTTCTTTCACCGCTTTTTCGATTTCGAAAGTGACGGTCCCTACTTTAGGGTTGGGCATTAATCCACGGGGCCCTAAAAGCTTACCAATTTTACTGACGGTTCCCATCATATCGGGAGTGGCAATCACTTTATCGAAATCCATCCAGCCCCCTTGAATTTTTTCAATGTAGTTTTCGGCGCCCACAAAATCGGCTCCTGCTTGAGTCGCTTCTTTTTCCTTCTCACCTTTTGCGAAAACCAAAACACGAACACTTTTTCCCAAACCATGAGGAAGAGAAACCGCTCCTCGTACTGCCTGATCCGATTGCTTGGGATCTACCCCTAAGCGAATCGCTACATCGATGGTTTCATCAAATTTAGCAATCTTCATTTGAGCCACTAAACTGCAAGCCTCATTCAATGAATATTTTTTATCGGGATTCACAAGTTTTGCCGCTTCTTTATATTTTTTACCGGACATACATTTTCCTTTTTATTTTTAACCAACAACATCAATACCCATGCTACGTGCCGTCCCCATGACTGTTTTCATGGCCGTTTCTAAACTTGCCGCATTCATATCGGGCATTTTAATTTTTGCAATTTCTTCAACCTGAGCACGGGTAACCTTACCCACTTTTTCTTTATTCGGAACTCCAGAACCTTTTTGAGCCTTCGCCGCTTTCATCAACAAAACAGAGGCAGGAGGAGTCTTGTAGGTAATCGAAAACGAGCGATCTGCATAGACAGTAATAATACAAGGGATAATCAAGCCCGCTTGTTTTTGAGTCGCTGCATTAAACTGCTTGCAGAACTCCATAATATTTACTCCATGCTGACCCAAGGCCGGCCCCACTGGAGGAGCAGGATTCGCCTGACCTGCAGGACACTGAAGCTTCACATATGCCGTAATTTTTTTTGCCATAAAATTAACTCTTTTCTTCAATCTCCTCCTCTTACACTGAAGAGGAGGTCGGGAGGAATTAGTTCCTCTCCGTCTCTAATTCTTCTCGACTTGAATGAAATCTAATTCAATCGGTGTCGATCGACCAAAAATAGACACCAAAACTTTTAACTTTCCTTTTTCTGGATTCACCTCCTCAACCACCCCATTAAAGGTAGCAAAAGGACCATCAATCACTCGCACCGATTCTCCCTTATCAAAACTAATCTTAGGTTTAGGTTTTAAGGTTCCTTCATCGATTTGCTGAGTAATACGCTTGACTTCTTCTTCAGGAACAATGGGAGGATTCGTACTGTTCCCCACAAAACCCGTAATCTTGGGCGTTCCCTTCACCACGTGCCAAGTCTCGTCGTTCAATTCCATTTTCACCAAAATATAACCCGGAAAAAATTTACGTGTGGTTGTTTTACGCACCCCTTTTTTCATCTCCACAACACTCTCGGAGGGAACAAGAATTTCGCCAAAGAAATCTGCTTTTCCAAGAGACTTAATTCTCTCTTCTAAAGCCACCTTGGCTTTTTGTTCATAGCCCGAATAAGTATGAACAACATACCAGTGCTGAGGTTGGGTTTGGGTCATAAATTAAGCTCCATCAAACTGCGCGTAAAGGTTCCCCACATCACATCAAAGAAAAACAAAAGTACCGATGCAATCGCCACCATAATCACAATAACCACAGTAGAGAGAGCAGTTTCTTTTCGAGTTGGCCAAGTCACTTTGCTGAATTCATTAATAACCTCTAAACCAAACTCATTGACTTTCTTTTGTCGTTTCAAAACGATAAAAGTTGCTATACCAATCACAAAAGCTAAAAGATCAGGCACTCCAACGGGCCAATTCTCTTGAATGGGAAGACGAAAAAAATCCCAAATCGTGAGCAAAAACTCTCGAATAAACCACCAAGCCAAAACTGAAAGCCCGAGCAAACTAAAATCTAAAATCCGTTTATGAGGATTCACGATTTTTCCTTCCTTATGTGTTCTTAATCCTTCACTCTGTAACCAACTACAGGAGCGGCAGGAATCGAACCTGTAACCCCCGGTTTTGGAGACCGGTGCTCTACCAATTGAGCTACGCTCCTATGATAGATGTTTTATAAACCTACTAACGGTTCTAAAAGACATCTCAATATTTTCCATCAACTTGCGCAGACTCATGGAAAACCAAAAAGACTCCCTATTTGGTTTCTTTATGATCCGTATGCTTTCGACACGATCGACAAAACTTCTTAAAAACCAAACGATCTGGGGTACGGGTTTTATTTTTCGTGGTCGAATAGTTTCTATTTTTGCAACTCGTGCATTCTAATTGAATAATGTTTCTCATAAATAATCCTAAAATTGTCTTACCCCAACCGATGGGGGTAGTCAGGGGGAGAGCAAGATCTCCCCCTGACTTTAGCCTGGATCAGCTGAGCTGACCCAGGCGAATAGCCCACAATCAGAATCGAACTGATGACCTTCTCCTTACCATGGAGATGCTCTACCAACTGAGCTATGTGGGCACATTCCCGAGAGCAAAACACTTTGCTCTCGGGAATAGTACTGAGGAATTAGTTAATAGTTTCTAGATCTAAAACTAGCTACTCTCAACTAAACCCTAATTTTGCATTCGCAAAATTAAGCGGGAGACGAGGCTCGAACTCGCGACCCTCAGCTTGGAAGGCTGATGCTCTACCAACTGAGCTACTCCCGCAATCCGCCTTCGGCGGATAGTTCCAAGGGATTAGTAAAAAGTATTTAGGAAACCTTCTCCAAACTCTATACTAGACACTAAACCCTATTCGCCGTCAGACGAATAACCCTATCCCGCTCAGCGGGATAATGGTGAGGGAAGGATTCGAACCTTCGAAGGCGTGACGCCGGCAGATTTACAGTCTGCTCCCTTTGGCCACTCGGGTACCCCACCGAATCAAGCCAGCGACCGGAATCGAACCGGTGACCTACTGATTACAAATCAGTTGCTCTACCAGCTGAGCTACGCTGGCGAAATTCCGCTTCGCGGAACCGTATCACGATCACGAAAACGTGGGCGTGGCTCGATCCGCCGCAGGCGGATTAAGCCGGCGCTGCTATACAATTTCAAAAATATAAAAGATCAAAAAACAAAAAATGAAAATTCCCCCTATAAAAATCCCCATTTTTTAGGAATCTTCTACAAGAGAAAATTATTCTAATCTTCGATAATCACTCAAGGTTTTGGATTTGAGCCATGGCCTTTGTTTGGAGTCTCAAATTAAAGCCGGCAGGTTATATTTACAATCTTAAGGCTTGTCAAGGCGATTAATCTAATTTTATTTAAAAATGCCCTCTATTTACACCCCACTCACTCTCGAAGATTCAATTTACCTCACCATGTTTTTTTACAAGCTATTTCGGGTTAAAAAATCGTCTAGCGATAAACAGGAGGAGTTAATGCGGCTGGAACTAAACTCAAAGGAGTAACTCCCGGAGCTGAAAGGGTAACTTGAGGCCTTGCTTCTGTTCCTTCAATAGGAACCACATAACGCCCTGGTCCTCTTCTAAAAGAGAGCGTTGTCGTTTGGCCACCGATCGTAATCTGCCCTTCTACCGCTCGACTCGAGGTAAAACTGATCGCTGCATAGCGCCTGGCGGGAACGTTTATTGCCCTACCATTCGGTGACATTCCCAATCGGGCCGCTTCTGCTTCAACAATATAAACACTCGCATTTGAAAAAGCCAAAGGCGGCTCAGGAATCGAAACCGGAAGCGTAAATTGTAGACGTGTCATTTCATGACGAGTACTACCCGCTCGCTCTCCGGCCACGCTGGGGCGATTATCGAAAATATGAAGATGCACGGTTTGATCTCCGATGGGAGAATTTGAAGGAAGATAAAGAGTATTCTGGCCAAAAACCGTAAGAGGCTGAGTCCGTTGCAAGATCACTTGCGAACGAGAGTCTAAAAAACTGATCCGCGCCATAGGACGCACAGGGCGAGGATTCGCATCCTGGTGAAATTCAAGAGTAGCAAAAGGATAACCTTGGGGGCCTGGTGTAGAGGGTATTTCCACCGTATTGATCGTCAGATTATTTCGAGAAAAAAGATCGAGCGCTTGAAAAGACTGCGCCCCAGGAAGGCCTCCTAGATTGAGCGGGTAAGTGAAGTGAAAAAATGCTGTTTCCCTTTCTCCACCTAGAGTTACACTCGCAAGCCCCGAAAAATTGCGAGGAGGACGAGGCAAAACATTCACATAGCGTTGATCAACAAGAGAAATCGAATAAGGATTATTAATTTGATTGCCAAAATAAACCCGAAGGCTCTCATGAGAAAAATCGGTTGCACTTCTTGCCTGGCCCATAGAAATACGCCCATCGGCTTGAAGCGGCAGATTACTTCCATCCAAGACAAGGTCTACTGAGTCGGAAAATAGGCGATATTCTCGTCGCGGTGCGGTGGCTGGAGGAGTTTGAGTACTACGAACGGGGGCACAAGCAGCTCCACGCCCTCCTGCGATAATATCTTGAATATCCTCTGAATTGAGTGGCCTACAATTTTGCCCCGGCAATTGAGGCCTTACCTGAAAATTGCCCTCGCGGGTAAAAGATAAAGCAGCGGCCCGTGCGTCTCGCGCTTCTTGAGGGGTATCGATATTTCCATCTCCGGGAATGGTCGCACGACCCATGCGGGGAGTATTAGTGCCAGCCTGACCACTTTCTCCAGGGGTGAATTCATTATAACGAATGATTAAATCAATAGACATAAACCCTCCAAAAATATGGGGATCTCCCTAGGCTCAACCCCCTCTTATTGTCTAGAGTTTTTTAAAAGAGAGCTTAAAAGCTTGATCACAAACCACACTGGCCATCCAAGCTTTGCCCTCTAAGGTTTTTACGTGAAATTTTTGGTCTAAAAACTGAACGCTCTCTCTTTCAAAATCAACATCAATAGCTTGAAGCGATTCTTTCAAGCCCTCACCCACACATTTGAGAGTGGCTTCTTTGGCTGTCCAGAGCCAAGTCAGTTCTTCATTCAAACGATTCGGATCGTTTTGCAACTTTTGTTCAAAATTTTTCTTTTCTTTCGGACTACAAAGGTAATCCAACCACGCTTCTAATCGTGCATGCTCACGCCCTTCTTCAATATCTACCCCAATGTGGCACTCTCGACTTAAACCTGCCATGACCCACGATTTCGAATGAGAAATGTTTACCGAACACTCGGTAAATTCTTTTTCTTTATAAAAAAGCTTTGGTTTTTCAGAGGAGCTCGGTTTTAGAAAAAAAGATGAAATTTCTTTTTCAGGAAAAACTTCTTGAAGAAGATTTCTTAAAAGTTTTCTTCCCCAAACAAATTGTTGTTTACGGTGCTGGGGAACAAACGCCTGATAAAGCTTTGTCTCTTCGGGCGAGAGAAAAGAAAAATCTAAAACTTCTTTCATTTCTGCAATTTTAACAAAAACAGTAGGCATGACCACTTTAAGCTAAACATTCAAAATTTTTCTCATCTCAAATAGAAGCACCGCCCCTGCCGCAGAAACATTGAGAGAATCGAGTTTTCCAGCAAGAGGAATCGAAACCAAAACATCGCATTTTTCTTTGACCAATCGCCTAAGCCCCGTGCCCTCACTCCCCATCACCAAAACCGATTGAGGGGCATAATCACACACCGCATAGGTATCGCGCGCGCTTCCTTCGGCGCCATAAATCCAAAAACGATTTTCTTTTAATTCTTCGAGGGCGCGAGCCAAATTTTTCACCAGAGAAATTTGCAAATATTCGGCGGCCCCCGAGCTGGTTTTTAAAACAGTGGGGTTAATCAAAGCCGAATCGCGTTCCGGAATTAAAACACCACTCACCCCTACCCCCTCGGCACTCCGCAACAAAGCCCCCACATTGTGAGGATCTTGAATTTGATCAAGGGCCAAAAAAAGTTGAGGCTTCGACGAATCGATTTTTTTTAGAAGTTCTTCAAAAGGAATATAAGGATAAGAATCAGTTTTTAAAACAATTCCTTGATGTTGAGGATTTAGGCACAACTTTTCTAAACGGCTTTTCTCAACCTCTTCTACGGCGATCTTTTCTTCTTCTAAAAGTGACAAAACTTCCCGAAAAGCCGGATTTTTTTCGGAGCGCGCGATAAAAGCTTTGTGAACTTTGCGCCGCTTTGCTTTCAAAACTTCTCGAGCAACATTGATTCCATACAGATATTCGGTGGTACTCATAAAAGAACCTTAAGAATAGTATAAAATGGCCAGCGAGTTCTGAAATAAGCGAAAACTGCCGAGCCGCAAAAGTTATTTGAATTGAAATTAAAACGATTTTCCAAATCGATTATTGGTCCTTATTCCTTACGGCGAGTTTTTTCGCGATTGGAAGAACTCGTTGGCCATTTACCAAATAACTTTCTCGAATTTTCTGCACAGCCTCCGCAGGGCGCGAATGTTCATAAACGGGCCGCCCCACAACCAAATAATTGGCGCCCGCTTTCAGAGCGGCCGCCGGAGTAGCAATCCGTTTTTGATCGCCCGCTTTATCTTCAGGCAAGCGAATGCCCGGAGTTAAGATTTTGAGCGTATTCAATCCATTTTTTCGAAGAAACTTTACTTCTTCGGGTGAGCAAACAAGCCCCGAAACTTTCGCTTTCTCGGCCAATTCAGCCAGGCGTAAAACTTCTTTGGAAATAGAGCCCTTAATTCCTAATTCTGAAATTTCTGAATGCGAAGTTAAAATGGTAACCGCAAAGATTTCAGGAATACTTTTCTTGAGTCGTTTCGCCGTTTCCCGGGCCGATTTCACCGCCGCCTGCATCATCTCCAAACCACCTAAGGCATGCACAGTAAGCAAATCAACACCCAGCCCTGTTGCCGATTCAACCGCCCCCGCCACGGTATTGGGAATATCGTGAAATTTAAGATCTAAGAAAACTTTCTTCTTTTTGGATTTGAGGTAACGAATGAAATCGGGCCCTTCTTGAGTAAAAAGCCTTAAGCCCACTTTATAAAAAAGAACCGAGGCCCCTAATTGCTGAATCAGCTTCTCGGCCTCGCGAGCTGAACTCAAATCAAGAGCCACAATCAGCGGATCTTCACGCACAGATTGTTTTCTCCCATTCAGAGAATACGGCATCGAGTTTTACCTTACGAACTTCTCCGGTTTTTCGATTTTTAAATTCAACCGTTCCTTCTTGCAGCCCTTTCGCGCCAACAATCAAACGCCAGGGAATGCCAAGCAAATCGGCATCTTTAAATTTTACGCCCGGGCTTTCTTCGCGATCATCCCACAAAACTTCTACTTTTTTATTGGTCAATTCTTGATAAATTTTTTGAGAAGCTTCGGCTACGGCGGAATCTTTTGAATTTAAAGAGATGAGTTCGAGATCAAATGGAGAAATCGCCTGTGGCCAAATCATTCCATTCGCATCATGATTTTGCTCCACGGCAGCCGCAGCAGTGCGCCCCACCCCAATACCGTAGCAACCCATCACCATCAATTTTTCTTGGCCTTTTTCATCGAGATAAACTGCCTTCATCGATTGAGAATATTTTGTGCCTAAGTAAAAAACTTGGCCCACTTCAATTCCGCGCGTGCTCTGAAGCGGATTTTTGGTTTCAGGATCAAGTTTATCTTCTGGAACTTTATCTACGCTAAAAGCTACATCGCGATCGGGAGAAACAAAAATCTCATCTTCACCCGAATTCGCTAAAACATGAAACTCATGAGAAAGCGTGCCTCCAATTTCTCCAGTGCCCGCTTCAACAGGCCGAAACTGCAAGCCGCAGCGGCTAAAAATCTTTTTGTAAACCTCAAACATCTTCCAATAAGTTTTGATTGAATCTTCTTCGGAGAGATCAAAGCTATAACAATCTTTCATAATAAATTCGCGTCCACGCATCAGCCCAAACCGTGGCCGAATTTCATCACGAAATTTTGTTTGGATTTGATAAAGATTCAAAGGGAGCTGACGATACGATTTAACAGTATGGCGAACCAAATCGGTAATGGCTTCTTCGTGAGTGGGGCCAAAACAAAAATCGCGCTCATGGCGATCTTTAATGCGGAGCAATTCTTTTCCGTAAATGGGCCAGCGTCCAGTTTCTTCCCAAAGCTCTCTTGGCATAATGATCGGCAGCAAAAGCTCTTGTGCACCGGCCGCATTCAATTCTTCACGAATAATATTCGAAATTTTTTGAATCACCCGTAAACCGAGTGGAAGATAGGTGTAGATGCCCGCTGCGAGTTTGCGGATCATCCCTGCCCGCAACATCAACTGATGACTAATGACTTCGGCATCGGCTGGCGCCTCGCGAAGGGTTGGGAGAAGCATTTGAGAGTAGCGCATGGATTCTCTTTAAAAGTTCTACCCTCTCCAGTCAAATATTTCTTAAGGGATCGACGGACGGGTGAATTAATTCGCCATCAATCCTGCCGTTGCTTCGGGGCATAAAACGTATCCTAAGTTATGCCAGGAGAAGAATCCATCTTCACGAAGCCGCGGATCAGTAATCTCATGATCGCGACGCCGAATGGCGGGGGCACGAGAGCCATAAGCAAACCATTGAGCACCCATGTAGGCATGATCGAGCACGTAACCAAACACAAAAGCCCCCGCGATCACTCGAGTCGCCTTCGAAGAAGCCTGAATGCTTTTTCTCAAAACCGCTCGGGTAATCACCGTGCCCAGCATTGCTAAGGTTGAAATATTTCCACGCGTATCGTTAGAAAGAGAAGTGGTGTGTAATAAAATAGAATCGGTCAAACGATTTACCGCTAAAGCGGGCCCCATTTCCTCAAGCCCTGTCGCAAACCCCACTCCTAGCGACACCGGATTGAGCATGGAGAGAGAGAAACGAAAGGTCGAGGCCAGCGAAGCACGAATAGCCTGAGTAAGATTCGGATATTGCTGAAAAGTAATTTGGGAAACCGAAATACCGCCTGCGGTTTCGGTGGCCACGCTGGCGAGATGATAAGGAAGCCGCGAAACCTGATTAATCACCGGCCGCACAACTGCCTCGGTAAAGCGCGTGGCAAAATGAGAGAGGCCCATTAAAATTCCGTCGTGGAGATTTGGACTTTCTTCATGGGTAACGCCTACTGCTGTTAATACCGCATGGCCTGCGGCTCCTCCGATCAAGCCACCCGCTAGTCCTGGGCCTATGGCACTTGCTGTGGCACGCGCACTCGGCGCCACAGGAGATTGCCGAATTGCTTCAGCGCCCGTTTCACTCATTGCCCAATCCCGCATTTGATAAACCGTTTGGGGAGCCGTGGCGACTTGAGAAATTTCAGCCGGAGCTGTCACACCATGGGCTTGCGCCACCACCGCTGGCATGTGGGCTGGATTCACATTGGGCGCCAAGGCATATAAATCCGCCGTAGGGTAAGTTGCAGTGCTCGCTACGGTTACCGGCCCCGTACTTAAAACTTGGGGTGGCCTCACAGCGGCTGCCACGGGCCAAGATCGCAAGGCATCGGCATACACTTCATTAATTTGTGGATCGAGAGGTCTGGGAGCTTGATTAGTCGGATGAGCTCTCCGATAAACTCCTCCGTTGGATTCAGGATTTTCAGGTGTGGACGTGATGGGTGGATCTAAAAGTAAATAAGCCCCATTCCTTAAAGCTTCTAAACTCTTCGTATAAACTTCGATGGAACCTGGAGCTGCCAAAACCGGTAATTGGAGATCTTGCACTTCCATACTGATTTGGGAAGCACGCGTTGGCATCGCATCTCCCTCCATCAACCACGGCACTGGCATCGGCTGGCCTGTTTCGGGATTTTCAAAACAAACTCTCAACCGTTGACCCACGGCGGGCCTTAATTGCATGTTTGGTTCTAAAACACTTAAGCCTTCTCCTTGGGTCGTATCAATGCCTGCTAAGAGCCCGGCGCTTCGCAAAGGAGCCTCAACCAAGGCTCCCACGCCATTCGAAACATTATTGGGAATCGCCAGAGTCGTAAAAGTTCCACCAGGTTTTGGAATGGTGCCTACACGAGCCACCTGAGCATTCTGACTGCTTAGAACTTCTCCAACCATTCCTTCCATCACCAATTCATCATTAATATAAATTTTTACTTTCGCCCCACGGAGGCCCACCCCAATTCCTCGTTGAATTAAACCCAACGCATAAGGAAGCAAGGGAGCCCTCGACCAATTCCTACTAGCAAAAAGCTCTGCCGCTCTTTCAAAAATAGCGCCTGAGGCAATGGAGCCCACGGTATGAATAATGGGGCGATCCGTCACAATCGGCCGTCCATCGATACTCACCCCCGAAGCTCGAACTACCGTCCAGGGCACTACTACTGCCGTTTGCATGAAACGCTGCAGACCACCCGGGTCAAGGTGAGGCGCAATGGGAGCATTAATCAAGCGTGCAATATCGGCCGCACTTCCCACTCGATAAACAGCGATCGCACCGCGCCGCCAGAGTTCGGCATTCGCTTCGGCAGAACTCATCCCGGGTTGTCGATTACGTTGAAATTCATCGAACCAAGCCCCCGCCACATCGCTGATCGTTCGATCTCCACCAACCCCCATCAAAACGACACGGCCCGGTTGGGCTAAAGCCCGTTGGGCAACTCTTCTAAATTGTAGAGCGCGGGCCTCGGGCGTTTTTTCGGTTTGTTCCAATAAGAAACGATTAAAGCCTGAAGTATCGCGATCAACATCTGCAAATAAATTAGGATATTGCCCTTGCCTGGAGCGAGGATTCACAATCACGGCAAAAGAATCTTGGCTATAAGGCTGGGTTAAACGCTGGCCTTGGGCTGCCGTTGGAGTGGTTGGAGGAGAAGGCGCGCTCGGGTTCCAAAACCGCTGCCAACTTTGGTAAGCAAACGAAAGATCATCTAAGCTTGGGAAAAAACTGCTCACGAAAACTCCAAATAAAAAGGTGTCATTTCGATTCCGATGAAATCAGAAGAGAGATCCAGAGGTAACCCACTGGATCTCTCGCCCTTCGGAACTCGAGAGGACAAACATTTATTTATAGAAATTGACTAGGAGATTTTTCGGCGCAGATCAAAAAAAGTTGCGTGATTTTTCGATTAACGTGTTCTTCCTTGCACACAAAGCGGAGAGCCCGGTGCTGCAGAACTACACTGAATAACCGCGCCACCTGCACCACAATAAATGGTAGAGCCCGGATTCGGTGCAATCTCACTAAAATCGGTGCGCGGATTGACACAAGGATTAATCATTGAAGAAGAACCACTAATACCCGAGGCAACTGTACGAAGCTCAACGGTATAAGAATGGCGCGGGAGCAAACCTTCTACCACAAAATTTCCGCAGCCAGTGCCAGAAGCCTGACAACCTGCAGCGCTCGCCCGCACATCATAATTATTGGGTACTTCGGCCCCTGAAATAAAAGATAAAGCTTCGTTGGTAGGATCGGTCGTGTCTCGCAAAACCACTTCACCACAGGCAAGCCCACCCAAAGGACTCGCAGCATTATTATAGACAACGCCTTCGGCCCGACAATGCGTCGAGGCAAAGTCACTTTTTGGATACAAGTGAGCAAGACCCATTTTATCGTCACGATGCAAGGTTGCTTGATTGGCTCCGCGCACTAAGAAAGGATACATCGTGGGAACCGCCTCGGCATTCCCCCCCACCAAATTATAAGTTCCATCGGCGCTATTAAAAGAGACCGCTGCTTTATTGGTTTGGGAATGATCTAAGCCTAAGGCATGACCCAACTCATGGGTGAGAACACCTTTGAGTTGTTCGGCTGTATAGGTGCGTGTACAAGCGGGTAAGGCTGAACCTACTAAACAAGCACCGTTGATAATCGCCGTGAAACGAATTGCCGAGCCTTCTTGAGTGGCGGGATTGGTGAAATAAAAATCGGGGCCCGCTTCGGCAAGAAGCGTCGTCCGAATACTTTCATCGCCATCGTAACGGGCCACTAAAATATCGCCATTCGGATCAAACAAAACAGGATTCACGCAAGTACTATTACAACCCGCGGGGCGAGGCGTGATACAACCGCAAATACGAGGATCATTCACATCGCTATAAGGGCTGAGGACTTCCGCATAACGATCAGCGCTGCATACGGTTACATCGCCGTCTTGTAAAAAACTTCCTTGGGTTACATGCACATTGGCTTCGGTCACATTATTCCACTGCGCCCAAGCATCGTTTGTAAAACCGATCGGATCGATCGTTTGAGCCCAAGCTTCTCGAATCAAAGGATTCATCGAGCACCCCCCACCGCCACCGCCGCCTCCACCACCAGCTCCCGGAGCCGAATCACTGGCCCGTGCTGCATGACCTCCACAAATCGCATCGACATCGGCAAGAGAGCGAAAAGGATGGGCCGCTTCATCGGTCATCATCGGCCCATGTTCCGGGTTCCAAGTTAAAGTGGTTGGACTTGGATGCTTGAGTGGGCGGCCACTATGATCCACTTTAATGGCACCATAAGCCCAGAGTTGAAGAGGAAACAAAACAGTCGATAAAATGACGATAATTTTTTTCATAAAGAATACTCCCTCGTTAGCAAAATTTATTGGGGTGCCTCGACTTTTTTATCAGCCGCGGGTGCCGGAGTGTTTTCAGGAACAGGCTTTTCGCTGGGTTTCATTTCTTTTCCCGAAATAATATTTTTTAAATTTTCGTAAGAAATAACGGCCCCTTCTTTTTCAAAGAGGTTTTGATTTCCCATTCCATTGTAGAGACTCAAATTATTGAGATCGGAAAGATTCACGGGTTCTTTCACGTAAAACAAACTTTGATCTTGCCCACCGATGAAATGCGCGTATTTCATTCCTGAGCTGAGTAGCATGAATACAACCTGACCCACCGCAAACTGGGGCGCATGGGCAAGCGCAGTTTTATAAGATTGAACGCGGGCTTGAGAAGCCGCGCCATTATCAAATTTAACAGAAGCAGTTTGTCCTACCGTAATTTTTTGATTTGTATTGTTGATCGGCGCATCCAAAACATCGAACGTGTATTCGACGGCACCTGCCTGGGGAGTCACCTTGTTTACTTTACCCAAAAAGGCATAGGTATTGGGGAGTTTTAGTAAATTTGCATACGATTTCGAATCGAGTGTGACATACATGCCGGCAAAAAGCGGAGAAGCAAACAAAACAACCAAACAAACATTCACAAGTTTAAACAGGTTTTTCAAAAGCATGGGGGGTCTCCTTCTATGAATGAGTTATCGTACCAAAGATTGGGTAAAGTTGTCATGGGTTAAAAATAAAAGTAATGGAAACACTTGCAGCATTGATTATCTTTTGCTTTAGTGAAAACTTCATGGAAAAACTAAACACTCCTCCATACTTTGCCCTAAGGCCCTCTATGTCTTTTAGCCCAAAAACTCATAAAAAATCCTATAGTCTCATCTTATTTTTGTTCTGCATTTTGGCGTTTTTAGCCTTTAAAAAGAATTTTCCTACCTCGTCTCCCTTCGCGGTGGCCCCGGTTAACCAAGGCCAACTTTCCGAATTTGCCAGTGCCGATCTCACCAAGCAGGCCTTGGCCTATATCAGCCGAAGTTATTACGACCCTTCTCGCTTTAACCCCAAGCAAATGCTCAAGGGCGGGCTCATGGCCATTTCTCGGAGCGTGCCGGAAATTGTGGTAGATTTTCCCGATAATACGGCGCGCATTACCGTGGCCGTCGAAGAAAAAGAAAAAAAATTCACCTTACCTGTTTTTGATAAATCGCTCGAACCGATCATTCCTTTTCTTCAGCAAGTTTTTTATTTCATCGAACAAAATTATAAAGGGGAGATTGAGCTACCCGACCTCCAACGCACATTCATCAATGGAATGTTAGAAACCCTAGATCCGCATTCTTCCCTGCTCCCACCCAAGATATTTAAAGAATTTAAAACACAAACCGAAGGCGAGTTTGGAGGCCTAGGAATTGTGGTTGGATTAAAAGACGGCGATCTTACCGTTATTTCGCCGCTTGAAGGAACCCCCGCTTGGAAAGCCGGAATCAAACCCAAAGATAAGATCATCAAGATTGGAAATGAAGCCACCATCAACATGAATTTGAACGAGGCCGTTGAAAAATTGCGCGGAAAAGTGGGGAGCCAAGTTTCTCTCACGCTCACTCGCGAAGGAGTTTCCGATCCGTTTGAAGTCAATCTCACTCGCGCCAAAATCAAAATCGAAAGTATTCAATCGAAGCTTCTCCCCTCGCCCGATGGAGATGTGGCCTACATCAAGGTGAAAGGTTTTCAAGAAGACACCTTCAAAGAACTCACTCGCAATTTAAAGAAGCTGAAAGATCAAAGTAAAAATTTTAAAGGATTGGTGCTTGATTTTCGAAATAATCCCGGCGGGCTTTTGGGTCAGGCGGTTGATATTGCCGACTTATTTTTAGATCAAGGCGTGATTGTTTCAACCGTTGGCGCTGGCGATAAAATCCGCGAGGTAGAGCAAGCCAAAGGCTTGGGCACCGAAGATAAATATCCTATCGTTGTTTTGGCAAATGAGGCTTCGGCTTCGGCTTCTGAAATTGTGGCTGCTGCCTTGAAAAATAATAACCGTTCTATCTTGCTCGGTGAGCAAACCTTCGGAAAAGGAAGCGTTCAATCGGTTTACAGTTTAAAAGATGGCTCCGCTTTAAAGCTCACCATTGCCCAATATCTCACCCCCGGTAATGAATCGATTCAATCGGTGGGAATCACACCCGACATTCTCTTAACCTCGGCCTCAGTTGCGCCCTCCAACACCAAACTCTCGAAAGCCGATGGGTTTCGCGAAAAAGACTTAGAAAAACATTTGGAGTCTACTTTCAGTCAAAACAAAAAACCGATTTATCAGGTTTTGTATTATCAGCCGAAGAAAAACAAACCCGAGTCTTCAAAGAGTAAAGGCAAAGAGAGCGAAAAAGATTTAGATAAAGAAAAAGAAGAAGATACCAACGATTATTCGAACGATTTGAAGCTCGATGATGATTACTATGTTCAGCTGGGCCGTAAAATTGTTTTGGGTTCTCCCAATAGCGAACGTCAAGAAAACTTAAAACATATCAACGGGCTCTTAAAAAACTCGGAGCAAGAAGAAGAACAAAAAATCAGCACTGCTCTTGCTGGAGTAGGCGTCGATTGGGGGCGTGGAACCAGCGCTGATCTCCCTCAAGCTCAAGTGAGCTTCTCGATTGAGGGGCGGCCTGGCCAAGATATTCTTCATGCCGGCGAAGAAGTAAAAGTAGCACTAAAAATTAAGAATATAGGCAAAGGTGATTTTTACCAACTTCTTGCCAAAACCGAATCTGAAAATCCTGTTTTGAAAAACAAAGAATTCATCTTTGGAAAAATCAAAAGCGGAGAAACTAAAACCTGGACCACAAAAATTAAAATTCCGGAATTCGCCCTCTCTCGAGAAGATGAAGTAAAGTTCGTTTTTAAAGAACTCAATGGAAAGGTTCCGGAATCTTTTTCAACCACTTTAATTATTGAACCCAAGCCCCACCCTTTCTTCGCATACAGCTATCACTTTGCAGGAAACCCCAAGGCCCTGCAAAAAGGCGATAAGGTAAAAATGCTGATTACGGTGAAAAACTTGGGGCCCGGAAAATCAAAAGAAACCGTAGTGAATCTTAAGAATCTGGGTGGAGAGGGAATTTTCGTAGCCGAAGGGCGAGTTAAGCTCGAAGGCTTAGAGCCCAACACCTCAAAAGAAGCCACCCTCGTTTTTAGTATTGATAAAAACTATGAGAAAAATAAATTTGATCTTGAGCTTTCAATCGTCGATCAAAATATTCAAGAGTTTGTAACCGATAAACTCCGCTTTGAATTGGGTAAAGCTCCGAATAATCCTCCCCAAAATGAGCTTCAAACTCCCCCAAGCATTGAATTCACGGGCATCGAAAACTCTCGCTCTTCAAACACCAATCGGTTTTATGTTTCAGGGCAGGCAAGCTCTGAGGTGCCACTCAAAGATGTGCTGATTTTCGCAAACGATAATAAGGTTTATCTCAAATCAGCAGGCGGCGACCCCAACTCAAAAAAGATTATTTTCTCTTCACAAGTTCCGCTCGAAAAACCAAATAATTTAATTACGGTAGTTGCCCGAAATGCGAGAGATCTGGCTTCGCATCGAAGTTTTTATATTCGGAAGAAATAAGGTTGTTTACTTTTTGTTCCTCTCAATTCCTCCCTTTTTTAAAGGGAGGTGAGGAGGGATTTATAAAAATCCCCCTTGAATCCCCCTTTTACAAAGGGGGAAATATACTCATGAAACTTTTCTACTCCTCTCTTGAAGCTTCTCACAAAATCAAAAAACCGGTTTTAGCCTTAGGCAATTTTGATGGGATTCACTTAGCACATCAAAAGATGTTGAGCCTCACTCAACAGATGGCCCGCCAACTCAAAGGAACCTCTTGCGTCTATACCTTTAATCCACACCCCGTAAAAATTCTTTCTCCCGATTCTGCCCCTCACCTCATCACCACGCTGCATCAAAAGTTGAAGCTTTTGGCAAAACTGAAAATGGGGGCCGTGATTCTAGAGCCCTTCAATCTTCAATTTGCAAAACTCTCCCCTGAAGAATTTATTGAAAAGATTTTGATTGGGCGCCTGGGGGTGGCAGGTATTGTGGTAGGTTACGATTTCACTTTCGGGGCAAAACGAAGTGGAAACCCGGCCCTCCTCCAAAAAATTTGTGCCGAAAAAGGAATTGAATGTTGCATCCTAGATGTTTTCTTACTCGGTCAGACGCTGGTGAGCTCCACCCAAATTCGACAACTCATTCGAGAAGGCAATGTTGAAAAGGCCTCTTTTCTCTTGGGAAGAAAGTTCGAAATTCGAGGAGAAGTGATTCATGGAGAAGGTCTCGGAAAAAAACTAGGCTTTCCTACCGCAAATCTTCAGGTTGAAAACGAACTTCTGCCCGCTCACGGAGTTTATGCGACTCGTCTTAAACTCGGTTTACGTTGGTATAAAGGAGTAACCAATATTGGCTCTCGCCCTACTTTTGGTGGAAACAAACTCGCCATCGAAACACACCTCTTCAAATTTAAGAAAAGCATTTACGGCAAGAAAGTAAGGCTTCAATTCATAAAGAAAATTCGCGATGAAAAAGTTTTTGCGAATGGCGAAGCACTAAAAGAACAAATCCAAAAGGATATTGAAATCGCCAAAAAGATTATCCCCTGAAAGATAACTTTGACAAAATTCATAAATTCTTATATTCTTATATAAGAATTTATGAAATCTATTTATATTCAAGATCATCTACACAGCTCCCTTAAACTTATCGCTTCCTTAGAAAAAAAGGCGCTCAGCGAACTCGTTGAAGAGTCTTTATCTAAAGTTTTGAAGAAAAAGTTGTCGGATCTTCCTGCAGACTCGATTGCCAAGCTCGCCATGCAGGGAAAAGCATTCGATTTCTTAACTGATGAAAAGGAAGATCTTTATGATCTAAAAGACGGAGTAGAAATCAAATGACTCCGCTTCATACGGGTGATGTCGTATTGGTAACATTTCCTTTCACCGACCTCTCAAGTACAAAGTTGAGACCTGCCGTAATTATTTCTACAGAAACCGTTCATGATTGCGAAGAAGATTACACACTTCTTTTTATTTCCTCAGTTATTCCAGACAAAATTGAAGATTATGAATTAGTATTTGAAAAAACACATCCTGATTACAAGTTGAGTGGACTCAAAAAAAAATCTGTTTTTAAAGCAAATAAAATTGTTACTCTTCAAAAAAACCTACTCAAAAGAAAAATGGGTAAACTCGGTCCTCAAATCCGAAAAGAACTTCAACACACTTTAAATTGTGCCATTGCTTTAATTTAACATCTTCATGAAACGCCAAAAACTCGCCATCATCGGCAACCCTATTCAACACTCCCTCTCTCCCGCCCTACAAAATGCGGCGTTACGAGCCAAAAAAATTCCAATCACTTATTCAAAAATTCTTTTAGAAGAAAAAGAGTTAAAAAACTTCTTCAAACAAATTCTTCGCGAAAATTATCGGGGTTTGAATGTAACCGTTCCCTTCAAAGAGAAGGTGATCCCCTATCTCGATGAAATTTCGGATCAAGCCCAGCTCATTGGGGCTGTAAACACGATTTTGGTAAAAAATGGAAAACTCCTTGGCTTTAATACCGATGGAGCCGGCTATCTCGCCTCCCTTCAAAAAGAGAAGAGGTTTGATCCACGCCAAAAGAAAATTGTCATTTTAGGGGCAGGCGGGGCTTGTCGGGCCATTTTAGTAGCCTTAGCCCAAGCGGGGGCTTCTCAAATTACTTTAGTCAACCGTAGCCCCGAAAAAGCAAAAGTGCTTCAAAAGGAATTTAGAAAAAAATTAAAGAAAACCAAAATCTTAACGGCTTTATTTGAAGAAAAAGCTCTCAAAAAAATCTTCGCTAAAACAGACCTCCTCATTAATACGAGCAGTGTGGGGCTCCAGGGCGTTTTTCCCATCCCCCTCCCATTAGACCACCTGCCTCACAAAGCTTTAGTATCGGATATCGTTTATAAACCGGCCCTCACCCCCCTCCTCCAAAAGGCTCGAAGGTTAAGGCTAAAAACCCATTTTGGCCTCGGCATGCTCCTCTATCAAGGCGCTTTGGCCTTTGAAATCTGGACTGGCCAAAAAGCCCCCCTCCCTCTCATGAAAAAAACCCTCGTTCAGGCCCTAAAAAAATTACAAAAAAAGTGAAAAAAAGGTGAAAAAACCAAGCAACTTTTGTAGAGATATGCCGATCATTTTCTAAATCTCAATTAAACTAACTTATTTAAAGCCAAAGAGAATTTGCTATGGTCGTTCATTCGCTTGACCCTCGATTGCTACGTGCTTTACTCCCCGAAGAACCGGCGTTAGGCCCTGATCCTCTTTCTGCCCTCCACTTACCTGTTGCGAATGCGCCCACTCCCTCTGCTCCAGAGCTTCCAAACTCAAACCCAAACATTGCACTCCACTGGAGCCCAAGCCCACAGATTTCGCTGCGAATTTCAACTTATGAGCGTGCATTGGCTGAGAATACGGCAAGCGCTCGCCGCGAGCTTCATGCCTTGTTTCGAAGTACCGATGCCAATGATCCAAATCTAGTTTGGGGATTTTTAGATTACGCGAGGCGTTCAGCCGCAGCAGGCCGCACCGAAGTCGCTCGTGAAATTTTTTTGGCTTTGTATGATCGGATTGATCACCAAGGCCCCGCGGCCCGTGGTTTTTCGTTAATGTTAGGGCAAGCCGCTGCAGAGCTGATCGGCGGAGAATTCGGAGGCCGCTGGGCTCTTTTTCACAATCGAGCAGAACGCGATTTGACCGACCCTGCTTATAGTGCAGCGACCAAACAACTGCATGCAGTCGAGCAAGCAAGAGCTTTGTTGTGGCTCAAAGAACAAGGTTTAGATTTAACCCCTTCGTCGAGTTTACTCGGAGTCTTAAAAGAAGGAGGCCCCGCACTTCGTGCTTTTGCCTCTTACCTTCACCCCGAGGGAGACGCACCTACCCACTCTCGCAATCCTTTAGCCGCCATTCAAAATCTTTCTCCGGCAAATGAAGCCGAAGCCTGGGTGATTTCTTTTTCAAGAGATTTAGCCCCTTCTCATTTTTCGAGCAGTCCAGCTAATGCAGTGAGTCGACTTCGCGCCCGAGTGGAAGAGTTTAATCGAACTTATGCGAGCCACGCGGGCTTAAGCCCCACCGAGCTGATTCGAGCCCGAGCCGAGTTGGAAGAGATCCATGGCCTACGCAATGAAGTCTTTTTGCATAATAATCCCACCGATTTAACGGAGAAGGTTTTGCGTGCCCAAGCGTTGCTCTCTTATGCGCAAACCGAACAGCTTTTTTATGCCACGCATCATAGTGCTTTAGGCTTAGACGAAAACCAATACCGAGAAAAAGCCGATCAGTTAAACGGAGAAGTGACTTATGCTCAGAGTGAGCTTCGCCGAGTTCAAGCAGAGTTACGAACAGATTTTTCTCGCGGAGATGTTTCCACTTCCACTCGCCTCTTACGCTTAGATCAAATTGTGGGGAGCGATCCCGCCACCGAAGCAGGGCTTTTGATTTCGGATCTCGAAATCAGCCTCCATTTTTTAAAAACAGCGACGGGCTTAAGCGCAGAAGAGCGATTTACCCGATTCACCGATCTGGTGCGTCGTCTTCATACTTTAAAGATGAATCCATCGAATCGACAAGGCGATGCCGCCTTCTTAGATCGAATTCAAGGGTTACTCCACGAAGCTGAAACAGAGATTGGGCATCTAGTTTCAGATTTAAGCACGCACGATTCGAGAGCTTACTTAGAAAACTTAGCCTGGTTTATCAACTTAAGACCTTTTACCCCCGAGGCCAATTCAGCACGGGCGGCAGAAGTATTAGCCTCGTTATCGCTCGAGGCTTTTCAAGAACAAGCCGAGGCCGATGAAAATAGCGTCAATAATCTGATCGGACTCGTTCACCACGATGTCATTGAATTTATAGAGGGCAGCACTCTAGCGGGTATTGTTTTTCAAACCGGAGCCGAAACTCAAACGACCCACGCCAGCGATTATTTTACGATTGAGAATGCAGCCAGCGGGCGTCGCCTTCAAGCAAGCCCTGCCTTTCAGGCTTTAAGCTCGGCTCAAAAAAGAGATTTACTGAGACGTGTGCTCCAAGCGGGTTATGAGAATACCATTGCCCGAAGCACAGGGCCGGTGCGCCAATATTACCAAGGCAAACTCGCCTTCTCTCAAGGCAATGTGCGATTGGGCCATGCGAGGTTGGTTGGGTTTTTGGAAGATACCCGCGTAGGGGCAATTCATGAATTGCCCCTACAGGAAAAACGCCGCGAAGCTTTGGGTATGGTTCAACCTTTTGTGAGAGAAGCGGCCGAGAGACTTTCGCGAGTCGTCACCTCAATCAAAGCCTACCGCGAAAGTCGAATGCTTTCTCATCGGGACCGAATTGCCCATGCGGCAGCGCGAACGGAGCGTTTTGTATCACGCTTACTGTGGGCGGTGGAGAATAACCGTGAGACGGGAGTCTATGATTTAGAATCGGCACTGCGTTTAGTCCGTGCCGAGGCAGAAGCCGAAGAAAATCACTTTAAAACGGAGTCAATTCCTCGGGGAGTCACCTGGGAAGCGGGCCGGGATGTTTGGCATTTGCGTGGGCATCAACCAGGCGATATCTCTTTTCTTGCGCAAGCCGATGAAACGATCCGCGCTTTGAGCCGTAATCCTCAAACCGAAATTCCAAACCTCCACACCCTTCGATTAAGTGGCGGTTCAATTGTATTAAATGGAATCGGAATGCAACCCGGAGTTTTACGCATTCGCGTGGGGCGCGAGGGTGGAAACATTGTCGTCCCGACCATTCATGAATACATCGGCGGCGGGCAAGTTTATCATTTTGAAGCATCGGATCATGAACATGAAATTGTAGTGGTGAATACCGGACTCTCGGTGAACGTGCACGAAGTAACTTCATCGAGTAGCGGACATACCACAAACGTCGCTTCTATTCCGATCGACCGAGCGCACACCCAAGGAATTCAAACCCAAGGCAATACTCTTTATTCGATCGTTGGCCAAATGAGCGATGCGCCTTTAGCCGCAACGGTGAACTTTGATTCTCGCCCCTCCCTCCTAAACCGCGCAGAGAATGGAGATGCTCCTGCTCAGTTGGAATTGGGAAGAGCTCTTCGTGCGGCCGGTGATTACACGGGAGCCACCGAGCAGTTTGTGGCGGCGATGGGAGAAGCGTTAAGCAATAAGATGCGCTATGCCTCCGAAGCCGATTTAGCGGGGGTCCGCGCAGAACTCGCCGAGAGTGGAACTCGAAACGAGATTCAAGCCAATCTTCGAGCTCAGCTTCGAACTTTAGCCTCTCAGGGCGTTCATCCCAATGCGGAGCAACGTCAACAACTCGAAGCCGCGATTCTTGAAGATACTCGAAATGAAGCTTTAAGACGACACGCCCTTCGTCATTTAGAAGAAGAGATTGGTAATGGGCATGTGGATGCAACGGTTCGAGAGGCTTACGAACAATACAACAGCATGCTCGATCCGAACGAGGAGTGGAGCACAGTTTCAGATACCAGTCGTGATGCGCTTCAAGATGAAGCGGTAGCGTTAACGATGACCATGCCGTTTGCGGGATCGGTCGAAGCAGTGGCGGGATCGGCTACCCGGCTTGTTCTGGGAAGGATTTTAGTCCGAGCGGGGGCTACGTTTGTCGAAGGTTTGGTAGAGCAAGGGGGAGGCCGCTTCGCCGCTCGCCTTCTTACGGCTGCGGCACGGGAAGGGTCTCTTGCAGCGCGTGTGGTGCGTTTGACCGGCCGTGAAGTGTGGCAGATGAATCGGAGTCGGTTAGTCTCGGAGGCGATTTTAAGAACCGGAGTACGCGTGGGACGCTCGGCGGGTTTTTCGCATGCGAGTAACTTAACCCGTTCTCATCAGAGCGATGAAGGTTTAACGGAAGTTCAAGAACTGGGTACCAACTTCTTGGTGACTTTAACGATGGAAGCAGTAGGCCATGGCTGGGGACACGCCATTCACGGTACACGCGTCGCGCGGAGTATTGTGGCCAAACAACTGGGTCATGCAGTGACGGGTGGCTTTGGAATGGCCCTGGGCGATACGATTGCGGGTCATGTGTTTGATACCGAGCAAGGGCATCAGAGTTTTGTAAGCCATTGGATGGGAAATATTTTTCGGGTGGGTTTGGGCCATCCGGCCGGAGTGTTTGTGCAGGGCTCTGCGGGAGCGATTCTTCATGGAGCCGCTCACCATATCGATGTGGCACACTACCGAGGTATTTTAGCCCCTCATGCTCCTCGCCTTTTAGCGAGAGCCGGTATCCCCGAAGGCACTCCACAGGCCGATCAACTTTTAAATATTATGGCCGCCCGTGCAGTGGGCGATCATGGGACTCACAAGCTCGAAAGCCTGCTTCAAGATCCGCGCACCAAAGCCGCACTCGATCAGATTTTAGATCGGGTGGGAAGAAGCTCTCAAACTTTATCTCCGCAAGAAGCAGCCAATCTTCGTCTGCGTCTTTTAGCTCAAGCCCTTCAAATGGGCCGCAATACTCCGCATGTGCTTCAACTTTTAGAGCGTTGGGGAAAACGCGCCGAGCGTGACCTCAATGCGATCCGCAGAACTTTAGAACGAAATGGATTTGCAGCATCCGAAAGAACAGCCACAGGACATTCTCCCGAAGCCGAATTGTGGCTCCGAAACCTTCATCTCTCTGGAAGATCGCAGCGCAGAATGCTCGAGCAAGTTGAAAACTTTTTAAAACCGCTGCAAGCGTTTCATGAAGCATTCAATCAACAACGCGCTCAAGAAGGTTACCAACCCGTTCCGAATGAAATCACAAATTTAAATCGAGCAGAACTTTTAAGCTGGGCATTGGCTCAAGGGATGGCTCCCGCTCATCTTGAAGCACTCACCGGATATATTCAGCAAGGCCTAGCCCGCGTGGTGCGCGATGCCAATGGGCACTTAAATTTAGCACCCGTCGAAGCGAGAATCCAAGAAGTACAGGCTGCACAAGCAGAAGCAGCTACTGTGCGAGAGGCAGAAGACACTGCCCCTGAGAACGTTCAAGCGCGGGAAGCCAATGAAGATGAAGCCGCAGAGCCTGTAACAACTCCGCGTGTCGCGGTGCAGAGCAATACGGTGGCGGCAGCGAATAATGCGGCTACGCCAGCACCCGCTCCCGTACCCAGTGCTCCAACGATTGCAGCGACTCCTGCAACAAATATCGGAACCTTAGCCTTTCAAGCACTCACACAAACAGTCGCGAGTTTAAAAAATCTTTTCAGCGATCTCACTGAATCCGCTCAAGCCAATCGCGAGCGCATGGCCTATGGAGCGATGGCAGCCGTAGCTCTTCAGGCAGCGGGTAGCCTTCACGCACCAGAAGCTTTACCTCAAGCCTCGCGGGTTTCTGCAGTTGCAACTATTGCCGCCGAAAGTTTCACCGCACTGGCCTCACATTTTCTACACAGTCTGGCGAGCCATGGCCCTGCCCTCGCTTTTGCTGGCGCAACTTTAGGTTTCTTGTTTTTAAGATCGCGCCAACAAAAAACTCAGCGCGCCGAAGCAATCCAAACAAGAAGCGCCGAGCAAGCCGCCACCCCAACTTCAAAAACTGAAACCGAAACAGGCTCGCAAGGAAATTCCAATCAACCCAATTTTTTCGAACAGGCACTCAACAATTTAATTCAAGGGGTAAGACGCGTTACTCAGTCTTCGCAAGATACTGCCGATACTCTTCGTTTAGGCTCGATGCTTAGCGCGGGCTTGGTTACTACAGGTTTTACGGGCAGTGGAAATTTCTGGGCAATTGTAGGAAGTGCTGTGGCTGTTTTAGGATCCGCCGCTTTCGCACGTCGAATCGTCACGCGAAATCAACATCGCCGAGAACACCTCGCACACTTTGGAGAGATTCAACCTTATCTTGTGTCTCGAGAAATTCAGTCCGGTAAGTTCGGCGAAAAATTGCAAAAGCTTACGGAACTTGCCAAAGAGGATTTCGAAAGACACCCCACCAAAGTTCGCGATTTTCACACCACCCTTTTAGAAATTTTTTCTTTAGCGGATTTTGGCGAATCTACGCGTCCTTTGGCAGAACGTTATCGTGAGCTTCATCGTCAGCGTGGAATCTTAAATGCTCAACAACGGGCGGGCCTTCAAGCCTTAGAAAATTTTTTACTCGCTCAAAGCATTGTCGTTCATATCCGTACTCGCCTCAAGGAAATGGGAAATGAGCAAACGCCCGAAAGAATCAGTTTAGAAGCACGCGACGCAGAATGTTCAAAAATCGCGAACGCAGAACGTGCAAAATACCAAACCTGGATTCAGCGTCGCCCCGCAGAAACCCTGACCACTGAAAATACAGACACAATCATCGCAAGCCAAGTAGCGGTGTTGCGTGCTTCGCCTTGGCCCGACGGCATCACTCCCGTTCACGAACTCCACCTCAGGGTCGATGCTGCAACGCCTTTCGCCGATCATGTTTCAAATATCGAAGCTGCCCTTCGGACTCATCGCAATCAACCTCATGGTCTGCGCCGAGTGGTGATTACTAATGGAACCGAAACACGTGTGATTGATCCATTAGCAGATGCAGAACGCGCTCGTGCACGCTTTATGGATCCGAGTTTGACCGAAGAGGAACGTGCTGAAGCTCTCTCGAATTATCAAACAGCAGTAGTTGGCTCCGTGCACCCTATTCATGGGGTTGATCCTGAAACAATCCCTGCCCTTCCAGTTCCGACAGCGGCATTAGAAGCAGGGTTCATCGAAATTATGAGCTTGGTCCCCGAAGGGACCGATTTGTTCACCGCTAACTGGTTGATTAAAAGCGCTGCAGCTACAATTCATGCGATGGCCACTTCAACTCGAGTGAGTGATGCACTCATCGCCCGCGCTGCACACCTCGCGCGCACTCAGTTTTTAGGCATGGCGGGGATGAACTATGCGGCTTATTACCCTAGCCTTGCGCGAAACTTTACTCCGAACTCTCCCGAGCTTCATGAAGAGATTGCGGCCATCCGAGAAATTTTATCCGGCGATCTAACGGAGCATCCTCATGTATACCAGCGTAGTATTTATGCTTTCGCTTTGCTGCTCACTCGAACGGGCGTTCCAGTAACCGCTGCTTTTGCAGCAGCAATTCCACGCCACTTAGATTTTCTGCGTGGGCTTCCCCTCGATGCTGAGCATTTCAACGCGAGAGAGCTTCCTGCACTGCGCACACAAGTCGACGCTGCCATCGAACATTTAGAAAATTTAAATAAGCCTCGCACAAGCATAGCACCCAATACAACAGCCGCTCGAAGCCTTTACCGTGAAGTACCCGCAGCGGAGCCTGTCAGCCCCGCAGCCTCTGCCCAGCGC
>CAYLKF010000006.1:194643-196734 GCA_964384365.1 uncultured Pseudomonadota bacterium
TTACCGTGAAGTACCCGCAGCGGAGCCTGTCAGCCCCGCAGCCTCTGCCCAGCGCACCGTCGAACTCTCTTTCAAAGAAATTTTTGTGACGGCAGGAGTAGTTGCTTTAGGAGTTCCGGTAGTTACCGCTTTGCTTGCCGCCGCCGGCGCGGTTTATCTGGCTCAACGCCCCTTCGCTGTTGCCGCCGAAAGATATAGAACCGCTCGCAGCAAAAGAGAGTTTTTAAAATCACTTCCTCTGCTTGTTGCGCATCCCACAGCAGCAAGCACACGATACGGCAACCAGCTGGGATCTCTTCATCGAGCTTTAGAAATTGTGGCGGCACGTCCGGGCGGAGGATCTCGTTTCTTAAGAGAAACTTTTAGAAATCTTCCGAATGATGGAGTTCAAAACCTCCGCTCCGATCTTCGCACTTGGTGGGTCCATCAATTTTTAAGATTACAAGGTAACTACGAAGCAGCCCGTGCTTTCCATCGGGTTTATGAAGAGGCGCGCGTCTCGGCAGACCCGGCCGTGCGCGAAGCCAATCGCGCACGCGAACTTTTGATTGTGGGAACCGTCATTCAAGAGAGGCTGGGAGCTCTGATCACCGAGCTCTCCCGTTCTCGAAATGCCGAAGAACGCGAACTCGTGGAGCGTTTAGAATCTCTTCATACCGAAAATGCGCGTCAGCTCGAAACATATCGGGCAGAAACTGAAGTCTCCGATTTATCTCGGCGAGAAAACGAAGCGCCAGCCGTTACCGAACGCACCGCACCCGCTACTCTCTGGGAAGTTTTATCGCTTGCGTTAAGCGGCGTGCCGCTCATGCGCGAAAATTTAGCTTTAAGAGTTTTTGGCGGGCTCTATATAAGTATTTTAGGCACAGCAACTTTAGCCGGTGCCGGCCCCGCAGCGTGGAGTCTCACCGCAGGAGCTCTTGCGGCAGTCACGGCTTTCCAAGTTTGGGGTCGAGGGCGCTTGCGGGAGCTTGCCACAGTCAATCCTTTCCACAGTGAAGATAAATATCTACCTCGAGCGGTCGAAGTACGCCCTGCTCCCGAAGGCATGGTGAGAAGTGAGCCGGTGAACTTGCACGAAGCCCACGATATGTTCACCCAAGATGTGAACGTTGAAGTTCGCGATGCCGCACTCGAAGCCGATGGACGTCCACGCGATTTCAATCAAAGTTTAAAAACCTATCCCGAAGCCGGATTATCGGCCTCAAAAGCCGAAGTGTATCGTTTGGTGGAGCCGCTTCATCTTTCTTCTTTCATGGGGCTCGTGGGCCGCATCCCTGTTTTCAATCATCCCTTCGCACGATTTATGCTGGGCATTGCCCGCGTCGTCTTCAAACCACTGCCCGGAGCAACGGTAGAAGAATGGGCCGCTTGGGCTTTTTATAAAATCCGCCCCGAAGTTTTGCGCGGCCGTTTTCAGCCCACCAACGGCGAGGGTTACACCGATGTGAACTCCATCTTCACCCGCGAGCTCCAAGATCAAGAGCTTCATATTCACGAAGGCGCAGTGCCGTGGGAAGCCACCACCGCTTGGATAGTGCGTACCACCGATCTGAGTTTAGGATTTAACAATAAAGGCGATCATCCCTCGATTCGCGAGATGATGGGAACGGTCACTGAGAAAGAAATGGGTGAGCTGGGACGTTTTGGTCTCAAGCCCGGCGACGATGTATCAAAACTTTATGAAGGCGAATCGGTTACGGGTGTGGGCACTTATCTCTGCCCCACCGATAATCACAATGCCGGTAGCCCTTTTCCCTCTGCACGATTAATTTATGCCCGACGCATTCCAGGCCAAGCCCACACCGTGGGTTCTGAAATGTATATGGAAGGCAGTGTGCCAGACTTCGAGGGTAAATCGGGCGATCATTTTCACACCTATAACGCCCGCGATGTTTTAGTATTTGAAACTGCCGATGGGCGGCTGGTCACCGTCACCTTCACAGCCGCCACCAACGTTTTCTCGACTGAAATTTTGGCCAAGGTTGGGCAAGAGCTTAACTGGGGCGAGATCATGCAAGTTTACAACATGGGCTCGTTCAACACCGTCTTCGTGCGAAGCCGCGATTATCACATCGCCCATTCGCTAAG
>CAYLKF010000006.1:196834-199374 GCA_964384365.1 uncultured Pseudomonadota bacterium
CCCGAAGAATCCGCGCAACGCACCCTGCAAGGCTGGCAGATTGCCGCACTCGCCGTGGTGAGCCCAATTTTGATGGGCTTTAGAAGTGCAGAAGGGCTCGGTTGGCGAGATTTAATCTGGGTCGGAATCTTTGGCGCTGCTCTCAAATTAACGCGTCATGCTTGGGGAACACACCGCGATTTGCCGCATGCACATCTTACCCCGGGCACACCCGCCAATCTTCAAACCCATGAAGAAATTACCGACGGAAGCTCTCTCGCGCACGAGATCCACCCAACCGAAACGATCACCCCCGAAAATGTTACAGAGATTGTTAGCCGTGAAGTAGCGGAGCTAGTTGCCATGCCCCTTGCTCACGGTGCAGAGCCCCTCCACGAATTGCATTTAACCGTTGATTCGGCACTTTCCCTGGCCGAGCATGTGCGAAACGTCGAAGCCGCGCTTCGCCCGCTTCGGGACGCGGGGCATGGATTGCGCCGAGTGGTGTTAACGCGCGAAGGCGAGCACGCAAATGAAACTCACGTGATTGATTCACTGGGTGAAGCTCAAAGAAGGCGCGAACGTTTTTCAGATCCTACACGAGATGAGATTGAGCGCGTCGATGAGGTTTTAACCTATGTGACCGAGGCAATCGGCGACTACGATTTTCACGGCCACACTACTCCGCAAACGGCGTCTCCCCTACCTCTCCCACGGGCAGAAATCGAACGAGCCGTGGAACCCTTATTTGCCATACTCGATCCGGCGGCTCGTTCTGCACCTGCTTTGATTAATGGCGCCCGCATGGCGCTCGCCCTGCTCGCCCGAGTGCTGCCCCAAACAACCGTTGCTCGAATCGCTCAAATGCTCAGGGCCCGCTTTGATAAAGCCCATATTTTAGGAAGACCCAAAGGCGGAGAACCCCGCCTCGATGGTTACGAAAGCTTAGGGGCTCATGCCGCCAATCATTATATTTATACGGTAGAGCAGTTTGCCGAAAATACTCCAGAAGTGCATGCCGAGTTGAGAGGCTTGGCCACCCAACTCGATCACCCGAATGAAAGAACGCGTTACGAAATCACTGAGGGCTTTTGCGTGCTTTTAACCAAGCTCGCACATCCACTTCCTGCCGATCTCGCCGCTGCCCTCCCCGCTTATCGCGATTTCTTAAGAGGCCTTTCTTTACAGAGCCCTTATGCGGGAATGGATAGCCATGCACGTTTTGCAGAGAAAGTCGCGCGCACCCTCACCCATTTAGACTCTCTGATCGCAAGGCCCGAAGAAGTTGCGCAAGACAACGGCCACTTAGAAGTTCGCCCCGTTACTCCCGAAGCTTCTGCACAACGCGCAGCAGGTGGTTTTCGCACTGGGCTCATGATTGTTTTTGGCTTAACCTTAACCGGCTTCAATACGCCGATGGGTGAAGTAAGCCCTGTTACAATTGCAGTGGGCACCTTGGGAATACTTGCGGCAATCGGGGCAGCATCTTCGTTCTTGGCAAAACAAAGCAACAACGATCGCCTCTACCTTACCCGTGTTCGGGCTAAACTAGAAGCCGGCACTCGCTCAGCAAACTCGGCTTATGGCCGAGAAATAGGCTCGGCATTCGCATTAATGGAAGTCCTCAGCTTGCTCCCAACTCCGCACGCCCAAACTTTTGCGCCCAGTTTTGAAAGCTTACAGAGTGAAGCAGGCGATATTAGCCCCGAACTGCGCGAAGCCTTACCTGCTCGATTCTTAGAACTCGCTCCTAACCGCGAACGCGCTCAAAACTTTGTGGCGCGTTATCTCGATGTCCGCGCGGCAGCCGAAGCCGGACAACCTTACCGAGAAAGCGATGCACGAGCTCTCGCCCACGAGATGGAGCGCGCCATGCTCACTTTCTATGTGTGGCAATTTGCTTTTACTTTCTTTGGCCCTCTTCGAGCAGAGATTGAGATCATCGTACCGCTAAACGAGTTGATTCAGAATACTGCAGAGCAAAACAGAGAGGCCTTTAGGGCTCTCACAGCAGTCGCAGAAAATCCTCTCGAACGAGTAGTAGTTGAAGAGACGAGCCCCCCTACCGAACCCGTTGATGCCGCCACTTCTGCCACACGCCGTGTAGAGGGTTGGAAAGTCGCGGCAGTCTCTGTGTTTGGTATAGCCTCTTACGGTTTTGATTTGAATACGTGGTGGAACAGTTTGGCACCGAACGATCAAGAAAGAATTGTAATCACCGGATGTGTAGAAGGTCTGATTATTGGAGCCACAGTCGCTTGGCGGCTTATTACCGCCATCCGCGATGAAAACGCCCTACGCTCAGCCTACGGGCCTCGCATTGAATATTTTCGGGCAATTCTTGATCAATTACCAAAGATTAATTTGAATAATTCTGATAACGGCGCCCAATCCCAATACGGAAGAGATTTAGGGCCCGTCATGCATCTGCTGCGGTTTTTTGCCCATCATCATAAGTCCGAATATCGCGAGGCCATCACTCCCACCCTTGAAGCACTTGATCGCGATCCGAATGGCCGTATTACCGAAGAGTTCCGTGAGGCCGTGATCGAAGGTTTTCT
>CAYLKF010000007.1:0-159756 GCA_964384365.1 uncultured Pseudomonadota bacterium
TCTTGACCCCGTGCTATCGATGTTTTAAGCGTTGTGCATGTTCATCGATAGTCATGCCCATATCAGTTTCGAAGATTATTCCCCTGAAGAAATAGACGGTGTGCTTGCGCGTGCCCAAGAGGCCGGTGTGGAGGCCTTTATCAATATTGGTGCAGGCGAAGGCATGGCCGGAAATTATAAAGCCTTAGAACTTGCCGAAAAACATTCCCACATCTTTGCCACCGTGGGCATTCATCCGCATGATGCGAAGTTGGTGAATGCGGCGGTTTTAGATGAGCTTCGTGTGCTCACTCAAAAACCCAAGGTTGTGGCCTTTGGAGAAGTGGGGCTCGATTTCCATTACAATAATTCCGAGCCCGAAATTCAGGAAAAAGTGTTTCGTCAAATGATTGGGCTCGCCAAAGAAACCCGCTTGCCGCTTTCGATCCATGTGCGTGACGCCTATGATCCGCTTTATCAAATTTTAGAAGAAGAAAAAGGTTTTGAAGGCGGGGGAGTGATTCATTGTTTTTCGGGAGATTGGAACTTTGCGAAAAAAATGATCGACAAAGGCTTTTATATTTCTTTTTCGGGCATCATTACTTTCAAGAAGGCCCAAGAGTTGCGCGAAGTGGTGAAAAAAATTCCTACCGAATTTATGCTCATTGAAACCGACGCCCCTTATCTCACGCCCGAGCCATTTCGAGGTAAAAAAAACGAGCCGGCTTTTGTGGTGAAGGTTGCTGAAAAAATTGCCGAAGTGAAAAATTTAACACTCGACGATGTTTCTCGCGTGACGACGCTCAATACCCGCCGTTTGTTTCGGTTGGGTGCGGTCGATCAAGAAGTTAAAATTGCTTACCGAATTCGAAACTCGCTTTATCTGAATATCACCAATGTTTGCACTTTAGCCTGTGTGTTTTGCCCGAAGTTCACCACCTTTGAAGTCAAAGGCCATTATTTAAGATTACCGAAAGCGCCTGGATTTGACGAAGTGGTGAAAGCGATGGGAGATTTTAGCGATGTGGATGAGGTTGTTTTTTGCGGCTTTGGAGAATCGACGCAGCGATTGGATTTACTCAAACAAATTGCCCAATTGGTGCATGAAAAAGGCAAAAAAGTAAGGCTCGATACCGATGGTTTGGGAAATTTGGTTCATAAACGTAATATTGTGCCCGAGCTTAAAGGCTTGATTGACGCGGTTTCGGTGTCGCTCAATGCGCCCGATGCCGAGACTTACGCAAAGATTTGTCCGTCACGATATAAAGAAGAAGCATACCCTTACGTAAAAGAATTTATTCGCGAGGCGAAAAACTGTATACCCGATGTAACGGCCTCGGTGGTGGGGGTGCCAGGCTTAGATGTGAAGCGTTGCCAAGAAATTGTTGAAAAAGAACTGGGCGTGAAGTTCAGGCTGCGTGAATACAATCAAGTGGGGTAATAATATTTCTTGTCATCCCCGCCTCTGATTTTAATTTTTAAGCGGGGATCCATAATCTAGATTCCCGCTTCCCAAGGTCCTTCGTTTTCACGAAGGACACAAGGGCGGGAATGACAGGTGTGTTATTTCCCAAAAGCCAAAACCAAGAGCATTACCAAATTCACCACCGGAATCAGCATTAAAACCCCTTGCCAGGCAGGGCGCCCACGTTTTTCACAAATTCCCATCCAAACGAGTAAGAAAATAACGATGTTCACAATTGGAATGAACATCAAGATAATCCACCAAATAGGTTTACCCGCCAATTGAAGTAAAAGTACGAGATTGGCGATGGGAATAATCGCCATTAGAAAAGACTGCCCAAAAGGTTGACCTTGCTTTTCGGCGATTTTGGCTAAGCAAAACGCGAAAAAGACATACGCCACTAAATAGCCAACGAGTACGCCGACTCCTACACCGGCGCTCATTGCAGGATCCATCTGCATTTGTTCGGGTGTCATAACCCCTCCCTCTTTTATTTTTAAGGTTTAAGAATGCTTCTCTCTTTTACTACCCCATCTGTTTTTAACATGATTTTAAAAAACAGCACAGTGATTATTGAAGTGCCCGCTTGCCATTCGTATGTGATTCTATTAGGTCTCTCAATGTGAATCCGACCATTCTCATTGTAGAAGATGAAAAAGATTTAGCCGATTTGGTTGCCTATAATTTGCAACAAGAAGGATTTCGGGTAAAATTCTCTTCTTCGGGAGAAGATGCCTACGATAGAGCCCTGCGCGAAAATCCAAACTTTATTATTCTTGATCTCATGTTACCCAAGATGAATGGGCTTGAGGTCTGTCGGCGATTAAAGGCCAATGCAAAAACAGAAAAGATTCCGGTTCTCATGTTAACCGCGCGGGGCGAAGAGATCGATCGGGTGGTGGGGTTTGAGGTGGGCGCAGATGATTATATGACCAAGCCCTTTAGCCCTCGAGAGTTGGTTTTGAGAGTGAAGGCGATTTTAAAGCGTAAGAATGAATCTTCGGAAAGCTCTAAAGAAACGATTCAGCGCTATGGTTGTTTGGAGCTCGATCCCGTCAAGCATCGTGTGTGGGTTGAGAAGAAAGAAGTAGTTTTGACAGCCACTGAATTTAAGTTGATTGCCTATTTGTTGAATAGTCGGGGGCGAGTGCTCACGCGTGATCTGCTTTTAGATCAAGTGTGGGGTTATGATGCCGCCGTTACCACTCGTACCGTGGATACCCATGTGAAACGCCTACGCGAAAAATTGCGTAAAGCAGGGGATTATATTGAAACGGTGCGCGGTGTTGGATATCGATTTAAGGAATAATTCTGCTCATGCAGCTAAGCTTTTGGAAAATCTATTTAACCCTCCTTTCTTTTTTTATTCTTGCCTTAATAGCAGTTTATTTTTTCTCGGATTCACGATTTTCTTTGTTGGGTATTTTTCTGGTGGGGGCCGCGAGTGCTGCTCTGATGAGCCGGGGAGTGGTGCGTCATTTTCAAGAGAGTTTTGAGAGTGCTGAGCGAGAGTCTCAAAATATGCAAGAAGAGTGGGGTGAAAAAATCCGTCACCAGAAGAATCAACTCCAAGTGATTTTAGATGGAATGGTTGAAGGCGTGATGGTGCTGAATGCCGAAGGTAAAATCTTGCTGACGAATCCTGCCTTGCGAGAATTGCTTTCCTTAAAAACGATTAAAGTAGGAGCGACTCCTCTCGAATTAGTGCGAAGCTCCGATCTTCAAGAAATTGTAAATGAAGTTTTAGATGGAAAGGTTTTCTTAGAGCGGGAAATTGAAATTTATCGAGGGGTAGATCGGCGTTATTTGAGGATTCACGCCTCTCCTTTAAAAGCAGAGGGTGAGCTGCAAGGAAGTGTCCTTGTTTTTTATGATCTCTCCCAAGAAAAACGGCTCGAAGCCATGCGGCGAGATTTTGTGGCGAATGTTTCTCATGAACTCAAAACTCCCCTCGCAGCGATTCAGGGCTATACTGAAACTTTGCTCTCGGGCGCCTTAAAAGATGAAAGTGTGGCTCAGGGGTTTTTGAAGAAAATTGAGCAGAATTCGGGTCGTTTAAATTCGATTCTTCAAGATTTATTCGATCTTTCTAAAGTGGAATCGGGTCGCTACGAACTGAAACTCGAAAAGGTTTCAATCGCCCCGTTGCTAGAAGAGCTTCAAAGTGTATTTGAAAAAGTGATTGAAGAAAAAAAGATCGGTTTTAAGATTACGGGAGATCTCAATTTAACTTTATGGTGTGATATACAAGCCTTAAGCCAAGTTTTAAGTAACTTGATTGATAATGCCATTAAATATTCTGAATCGGAAGATGAAATTACTTTAAGTATTACTTCCCAAGCTCAAGGGATTTTGTTTACTATTCAAGATACCGGCGCCGGAATTGCTCCTGAGCATTTACCGCGAATCTTTGAGCGTTTTTATCGGGTGGATGCCTCGCGTTCTCGGCAATTGGGTGGCACAGGCTTGGGGCTTTCGATCGTTAAGCATTTGGTATTACTTCAAGGGGGCAAGATTTGGGTGGAGAGTGAATTAGGAAAAGGGACTTGTTTTTATGTTTTGTTGCCGCAAAAGGGCATCATTTGAGGAGAATGTTATGAAAAAACAATTTTTATTTATTTTTTGTTTAATGCTCTTTTCAACCCTTGCCTCTGCCAAAGATCCTTACTCCGAGTATGATTATACTCAAAGTCAGACGCTCACTTTCTATCACTATAAAAATGCCGAAGGAAAAAAAGATTTTTTCATTGCCCGCTATCCTCAGAGCTTGCCACCCGAGCTCAAAGAAGAATTTACTCCGAAAAAATCGGAGTGTTGGATTGATTACCAAGGCCGTTCGAATTGCGTTCCAGACCGCAAATAATCTACTTTACCCGCCCCTTATTTAAAAATCCAAACCCTTTTGGTTTGTAAAAAGTGATTTGCCCTCATTTTTTTTCTTAGGCTTCACCAGAATGTCACAGAGCCTTTCTACTTAGGTTCCACTTTTCCGTTCTTCCCAATTCGGGAAGTTAGGGGAGGATCTTAAAAAGGAGAGACATTCATGTTCAAAAAAATTATCTTCGGATTTTGTGCATTCAGTTTGGTCTTAGGGTTTAGCTCCCCGGGATTCAGTGAGACTCAAAAAAAGCATCATAAGAAACATCGCTCGCATCACAAAAAGGCTCAAAAGGAGGCAGCCGCTCCCGTTCCTGCACCAACACCTGAAGCCCCCCCTCCTCAACCTGCCCCTACGTGGACTGAAAAACTTGAAGTGGGTTGGAAAAGAGGTTTAAGTTTTGTCACAAAAGATCAGAAGTATTCTCTAAAGTTTCGCGTGCGCATCCAACCGCGCTATGAATTCCAGAGTTATGACCAAGCGCGAGAAGGCAGAGATGATCAAAACACTTTTCGTATGCGTCGAGCCAAAATTTCTTGGGAAGGAAATGCCTTTACCAAAAATTTAGAGTATAAATTGCAATTGAGCGTCGCCACTACAGATATTCGTGATTTGCTCGAAGATGCGTATGTGAATTACCGATTTTACGATCAACTGCAAACCGAGTTCGGCCAATTTAAAATTCCCTACAACCGTCAGCAGATTACTTCTTCGGGACGTCAAGAGTTCGTGGATCGTTCATTAGCTTCCGATGAATTTCGATGGACAGCCATCGATCAAAGCACGACTCGAACTTGTAATTTGCCAGGAGGCGGTACCGTCACAGGTAGTGGAATTACGTGTACTGGCGGCACAAGCACTGTCAATACAAACAATACAGAGCGGAAATTCCACTACGATACCGGACTCATGCTCCAAGGCGTGGCCTTCGACCGTAAATTAGAATACTATGCTTCGGTGACCAATGGCAGTGGGCCCAATCGTCTTAACCCAAACAATGAATTTCTCTTTCTAGGACGAGCGGTTTGGAATGTTTTAGGTCAATATGGTTACTCCGAATCGGACGTCGATTATTCTGAGCATCCTGCCTTATTTATTGGGGGCAGCGGTGGATATAATTCACAAGATCATACCCAAGCCAAGATAGAGCAAGTTGGCGGAGAGTTGGGCTTTAAATATAAAGGGGCTTCTTTACAAGGGGAGTATTATTATCGCCATAAAAATTCTACCGCTACGCCCACCCTCGGCGGACAGGGTTATTATGTGCAGGCCGGTTACTTTATCATTCCCCGTCACTTTGAAATCGCCGGTCGAGCCTCGCAAGTTTTTATGAAGGGTTTGAATAACGATAAAGGTGAGTATATGGCAACTCTCAATTACTATGTGTTTGGCCACGATTTGAAGGTTCAGGGAGATTATGCCTTTTTGCCCACTCAAACTTCTCTAGGAACTGCGAATGATCATCGGTTTCGTCTTCAATTGCAGGCTTGGTTCTAAAGTTTTCTCTCCAAACTCTTCTTTCTTTTTTCTTCAATCGAAGAGGGGGAAAGAAGAGATTTTTATTTAAAATGAAGTTTTTTGAAGTTTGTCACAAAATTGTCACAAACAAGAATTAAAGAAAAACTAACTAAAAGGAGAATCATAAAATGAAGAAAATACTTTCAATGCTAGCGCTCTTGTTTTTCTCCGGAACGGGTGCTCAAGTTTCAGCGGATGTTGTGAAAATTACCGGGGCAGGGGCAACATTCCCTTACCCGCTCTATTCCAAATGGTTCAGCGATTACAACAAACTCAATCCGAATGTGCAGATTAATTATCAATCGATTGGCAGTGGTGGAGGCATCCAACAATTAAAGGCTCAAACCGTCGATTTTGGTGCTTCGGATGCTCCCTTAAACTCCGATGAAGAAAAAGCAATGCCAGCTCCTGTGGTGCAAATTCCTGCGACGGGTGGCGCGGTGGCCGTGGTCTACAATTTGCCCGGCGTAGCCAATGGTTTGAAATTAACTCCCGATTTAATTGGCGATCTTTTCATGGGAAAAGTGAAAACATGGAATGATGCGAAAATTGCTGCTTTGAATCCTGGAGTTACTTTGCCCAATACCCCAGTAGCGGTTGTTCATCGATCGGATGGTAGCGGAACCACCTATATTTTCACCGATTATATGGCGAAAGTGCACAGTGATTTTTATTGGAAGGTTGGCCGTGGTAAATCGGTTAATTGGCCCACGGGGATTGGCGGCAAAGGAAATGAAGGGGTAGCCGGCCAAGTTAAACAAACTCCCGGGGCGATTGGTTATGTGGAGTATGCCTACGCGGTAACCAATAAAATGACCTTCGCTGCTTTGAAAAACAAGGCGGGAAAGTTTGTGGAGCCGAGTCCTGCGGGCACCACTGCTGCCATTACAGCCATGGCCGCTCAACTCAAGAAAGATTTGAGCACCTCGATTACCGATGCCTCAGGCCCTGATGCCTATCCGATTTCGGGTCTTACTTATTTAATGTTATACAAAAATCAAAAAGATGCCGTAAAAGGAAAAACGATTTTAGGGTTTTTGAAATGGGCGATGGAAGGCGGACAAAAAGTAGCAAGTGGTTTATATTACTCTCCGCTTTCTCCAGATATTATTAAGCTCAACGAAGATAAAATCGCATCGATTGCAGTTTCGAATTAGTTGTAGAATTTGATTTCCCCATGGGGCCTGGATTTTGTCCGCACGTGGGGAGTTAGGTAGATTGAAACACCTCTGTCTTTAAAGACGGAGGTGTGTTTTTATCTGAGGGGTTTATGATTCAGTCCCAAAAAAAACGATGGAATAACCCCGATACTCTTTTTAAAGGCATTCTTTTTCTTTTTTCCTTTTTTATTCTTCTGATCTTGGCTGCTGTAACGCTTGAAATGGTTCTTTCTTCTCAGCTTTCCTTAAAGCAGTTTGGGGTGTCTTTTTTATGGGGAAAAGTTTGGGATCCTGTTCAAGAGGTTTTTGGCGCTCTTCCTTTTATCTACGGAACCCTTCTCAGCTCTTTTCTGGGGCTTGTAATCGCAGTGCCTATTTCTTTGGGGGTAGCATTATTTTTAACAGAGCTCGCGCCCTCGTGGCTCAAAACTCCGATCTCTTTTTTAATTGAATTATTGGCTGCGATTCCCAGTGTGATCTACGGGCTCTGGGGAATTTTTGTATTGCTTCCTTTTATTCGCACAGAGATTTTTCCGTTTCTTAACAAAACGCTTGGATTTTTACCTTTTTTTGAAGGGCCTATTTACGGAGCGAGCATGATGGCTGGGGGCTTAATCTTATCGATTATGATTTTGCCGACCATTACCGCTATTTCGAGAGAGGTCTTTTCAACGGTTCCCCAAGAAATGCGAGAAGCGGTTTACGCCTTAGGAGGCACTCGTTGGGAGGCTATTCGCTGGGTGGTATTAAGAATTTCACGTACGGGAGTTGTGGGTGCTTGCGTTTTGGGGCTGGGAAGAGCCTTGGGCGAAACGATGGCCGTTACGATGGTGATTGGAAATCGTCCTGAAATTGCGGCGTCACTTTTTGCGCCCGGTTATAGCTTGGCTTCGGTTATCGCCAATGAATTTGCCGAAGCGACTTCTCCTCTCTATCTTTCTGCCTTGGTGGAAATGGGGCTCATACTTTTGGGTGTTACCTTTGTGGTTAATCTTTTAGCCCAGCTTTTAATTAAACGAGAAGGAGCTGTGCGTTTATGAATGATGCTCTTTATCGTTACCGAAAATTTAAAAATCGTTTCATGATTTTTCTTTGCTCAATGGCTTCTGTACTCGCATTGGCTGTGTTGGGGTTGCTGGTGGGTTATGTGATTTATCGAGGTGGGCAGGCAATCAATCTTGATTTCTTTATTCATATGCCTACTCCCGTAGGAGAAGTAGGAGGGGGAGTAGCCAACGGAATCGTTGGTACGATTATTTTGGTTGGCTTGGCCTGTGTTTTGGGAGTGCCTGTGGGAGTGGCCACAGGGCTTTATTTGGCAGAATTTGGAGGCGGAAAGTTCTCTTCGCTGGTGCGTTTTTCGACCAATATCTTAAACGGACTTCCTTCAATCGTAATGGGTCTTTTTGCTTACGCTCTTTTGGTAAAACCCTTAAAAGGTTTTTCAGGTTTGGCGGGAGGAGTTGCCTTAGGTCTGCTCATGATTCCAACTATTGTGCGTACAACCGAAGAAGTGGTGAAGCTTGTTCCTTGGAGTTTAAGAGAAGCCGCATTAGCTCTAGGTTTGCCGCAATGGCGGGTAATTCTTTTTGTGGTACTCCGCACTGCAAAGGCGGGGGTTTTTACGGCAGTTATGCTTGCAGTAGCCCGCGTAGCAGGAGAAACAGCGCCGTTGTTGTTTACTGCCTTTGGCAATCAATTTTGGAATACCAATATTTTCGAACCGATGCCGGCGCTTACTTTACAAATTTTTAATTATGCGATTAGCCCCTTTGAAGATTGGCAAGCTAAAGCTTGGGCAGGGGCTTTAGTGCTGATGGGTTTTTGTTTAGTCATTAATGTTTTCTCACGTTTTGTGATTTTGCGTGTAAAGAAATGAGAAATTCTTATTTAAGGTAGAAACTATTTATGGCACTCGGACTTAGAATAAAAAATTTAGAGGCGTGGTTTGGTGCCAAACAAGTTTTGCACCAAGTGAGCATGGATATTGATCCTCATCAGGTGACTGCGCTCATTGGCCCTTCGGGGTGTGGAAAATCTACATTCGTGCGCTGTTTAAATCGCATGCATGAAGTGGTTCCCCATGCCAAGGTTTTGGGAGAAGTTTTACTCGATGATGAGAATATTTATGACTCCAAAGTTGATCCTGTTTTGTTGAGGCGACGAGTAGGGATGGTTTTTCAAAAACCCAATCCTTTTCCGACGCTTTCTATTTTTGATAATGTGATTGCGGGTCTCAAGTTGATGGGAGGCATCGATAAAAAACGCGCGGCTGAAACGGTAGAACGCTGTTTAAAGATGGCTGCTCTCTGGGAAGAGGTGAAAGAGAATTTGCATAAACCCGGGACTTTTCTTTCGGGAGGGCAACAACAGCGATTGTGCATTGCACGCGCCTTGGCCGTGAGCCCAGAAATTTTGCTGATGGATGAGCCCTGCTCAGCTCTTGATCCGATTTCCACTGCCAAAATTGAGCAATTACTCGAAGATTTGAAAAAAGATTTTACGATTGTAATCGTAACTCACAACATGCAGCAAGCGGCCCGTGTTTCGGAGAAAACAGCCTTTTTGCTCCAAGGAAAATTAATTGAGTACGACGATACCAAAAAGATTTTTACAAACCCTTCTTCGAACTTAACCGAAGATTATATCACCGGAAAATTTGGCTAAAATAAACTTATCCGATTTACTTCTCCGGAGGGAGAAGCTGGCCGCCAATTGAGGCAGACGGATGAGGGGAGAAAATATGGAACATACTTCTAGAAATTATGAACATGAACTGGTTGAACTGCGCGAAAAGCTTTTAACGATGGGTGGAAAAGCAGAAGAAATGATTAATCAGGCAATGCGCGCCATTATTGAATCGAATGCTCAAGTGGCTCGTGAGGTGATTGGAGATGATCAGCTGATTAATCGTCTTGAAAAAGAAGTCGATGAATTGTGCGTGAATCTTTTAGCTCTTCGTCAGCCGACTGCTTCTGATTTACGATTCGTCATTATGAGTTTAAAGATTGTGACCGATCTTGAGCGCATGGGAGATTTAGGGGTCAATATTGCAGAGCGCGCTTTGGAGCTTGCTCAAGAGTCTCCTTTAAAGCCCTATGTGCATTTACCGATTCTCTCTCAAATGGCCCAAAAAATGATGAAAGATGCGTTAGATGCCTTTGTGAAACGCGATGAAGCTCTTGCTCAAAGTGTGCTTTCTCAAGATGATCAAGTCGATGACCTCACCCATAAAATCTTTGATGAATTGTTAGAACTCATGAAACAAGATCCCCGAAATGTTTCTCGAGCGGTTCGCCTCACGTATGTGGCGAAATATCTCGAGCGTTTGGCCGATCATGCAACCAACGTCGCTGAAATGGTACTTTTCATGATTCGCGGAGAAGATGTGCGACATCTTCCTGTTTCTTAAACATCTATATATTTGTCACTAGCCAGTTGCCGCAATTTTATAATGAAGAAACAATTTGCAGAATTCATAGGAACTTTTTCCCTCGTTTTTGCAGGATGTGGAGCGATTCTGACAGAGCAGATTCGGCCTGGATCTGTTGGCCCTGTAGGCATTGCGCTTACCTTTGGGTTTGTGGTGATGGCCATGATTTATTCTTTGGGTGATATTTCGGGAGCTCACTTTAATCCAGCGGTGAGTTTTGGATTTTGGAGAGCGGGCCGTCTTGGCTTCAAAGAAATGCTTTCTTATGCGCTCAGTCAGATTTTGGGGGCGTTTGTTGCCATTTTACTTCTAAAATTTTTCTTTCCAAAAAGTGAGAGCTTAGGTGCCACACTTCCTGCTCAAGGATTTGTTTTTCAGGCCTTTCTTTTAGAAATTCTTTTAACGGCGATTTTAATGTTTGTCATTTTGAATGTATCGATCGGTTCTAAAGAAAAAGGAGTGATGGCCGGTTTGGCAATTGGAGTAACTGTTGCCCTCGAAGCTTTATTTGCAGGGCCTCTTTCGGGTGCTTCGATGAATCCCGCTCGTTCTTTGGCTCCCGCTTTGGGGAGTGGTCAGCTTGAGTTTTTGTGGATTTATTTAACAGCGCCCTTCTTAGGCAGTTTTTTGGCAGTTTTTGCGTGCCGGGCTTGTCAAAGTAAGGAGTGCTGTTCGTGAAGAAAAATATTCTCTTTGTTTGTATTGAAAATTCTTGTCGTTCGCAAATTGCAGAGGCCTTTGCAAAAATTCATGGGGCTGAAAAAGTGAATGCCTATAGCTCGGGCTCTAAACCTTCTGGAATTGTGAATCCAAAGGCGATCGAATCGATGAAACAATTGGGCTATGATCTTTCTTCTCATGATTCAAAATCGTTACAGCAAATTCCACAAATTGAATATGATGTGGTAATTACAATGGGTTGTGGCGATGCTTGCCCGTTTGTGAGGGGTAAAAAACGTATCGATTGGCAAATCCCAGATCCTAAAAACATGCCGCTTGAGGAATTCCGAAAAATACGAGATGAAATCGAAAGTAAAGTTCGAGATCTACTCGCTCAATTTTATAGCATTTCAACTTTTAATGAGTAGGAATGTACTCATTAAAAGTTAGAAATACTTATGGTTGGTGAATTAATTTACCCTAATTGGGGTTTAATAAACCATAGGAGTTTGTGTGGCGCATTGGGAACACCGTCCGGAAAAATCTTGGAAAAATTTTCAGTTTAACCAGCCGTATGCCAAGGGTTTGAAACGCCTCAAAGAAGAGGTTTTGGCCAAAACCGATTTTGATCCGGCAACTCTTTGGCAATGGGGCACGATGCAGGCCATGGCCCTGATTGAGATTTTGAAGGATGCCGAAAAAGAATTCGGAGAAGCGGGGCAAAAACTCGTTTGCAATGGTCTGCGCAAAATTGGTTTGGAGATCGGCCGGCAAATTTTGAAGGGTACTCAAAAACCTGTAGAAATGAGCGAAGCCGAATTTGTGAGTTTTTATGCCACGGTGATTAACCGAATTGCTTACGCTTCTCTTGAAGATCCAAAAATTGACGGTGAAAAACAGGTCAGCTTCGATATTCTCTGGTGCCCCCATCAAGATCATTATCAGGCGATGGATTGCCGGGTGCAGCGTTATTTTGTGCAGGGAATGCTGGAGGCCTTAGATGAGTTTGGAGCCGCTCAGAATTTTCAGGTTCGTTTTAATTCCACTATTCCGGCCGGCGCCCCAACCTGCCACTTTAGTATTTGGAAGGCGAGTCCCGGTGAAAAAGCGCATTGGGAAGAATACACCCAACAACTTGAAAAGAAAGCGATTCAAAACGCCAAAAAGTAATTGAGGAGAAAAAATGAATTTCGAAACTCTAGAAATCAAAGTTGAAAACCAGGTTGCAGAAGTCATTTTGAATCGCCCCGATAAAGCGAATGCAATGAATCGAGCGTTTTGGAATGAAATTAAACAGGCCTTCGAAGCATTAGATCAAAACCCCAAGGCCCGTGCGGTTATTTTAAGAGCCAATGGCAAACATTTTTCTTCGGGCATTGATTTGAATTTGTTGGGTGAAATTGCAGGAATCGCTCAGGGCGATTGTCCGGGCCGTGCGCGAGAAGATTTGAGGCATTTGATTTTAAATTATCAGGGCTCGTTTACGGCGATTGAAAAATGTCGAAAGCCCGTGATTGCCGCGATTCAAGGGGCTTGTATTGGGGGAGCTCTCGATATGATTAGTGCCTGTGATATGCGCTTTTGCACCCAAGATGCTTTTTTTAGCATTAAAGAAGTAGAGATTGGCATGACAGCCGATGTGGGCACCCTTCAGCGCCTGCCGAAAATAATTCCAGACGGAAAAATGCGCGAGTTGGCCTACACCGGAAGAAATTTTGAAGCGGTAGAAGCTGAAAGAATTGGTCTGGTAAATTGTTATTTCGAGAATCAAGAGAAGATGATCGAAGAAGTAAAAAAAATTGCCGAAAAAATTGCTTCGAATTCTCCGTTGGCAGTGCGCGGTACCAAAGAAATGATTCTTTATAGCCGAGATCATTCGGTTGAAGAGGGTTTAAATTACGTGGCCACCTGGAATGCCGCAATGCTTTTATCGGCGGATATTCCTGAGACGATGCTGGCGAAGCAGGAAAAGCGAAAGCCGGATTTCCAAAATTAATTTGCAAATGGGTCAGCATTTTCTCCGTTCGCGAAAAACGTGCCGTAAGGAAAGTTTTAAAATTTTTCAAAGAGTCTATTTTTTTAAAATCGATGGTTCGGCACTTTTCCCTCACTTCAAAAACGCCGACCCATTTACGATTTTTTCCAGATCCATTTCTCTACTCCACTCATCCCCACATAGATCAACGCAATCGAGATGAGGCTTGCGCCCGTAGGAAACGAAAAGAGAAAAGAAAAGAAATAGCCAAAGGCAGGCAGTAAAGTGCCAATCAGTGCGGAAACTAAAAAAGCATCTCGAAAAGATTGGGTTTGTTTGAGCGCGATGAAGGGGGGAATTACCATTAAAGCAAAAACAGGCAGACTTCCTAAAATTTTGAGAGAAACCGTAATGGCTACCGTGAGGGTGAAGTAGAGAAAAATCATCCAGCTCTTTGCCGATAAACCGCGAATTTTCATGAAATCAGAATCGGCGGAAACAAAGATAAATTCACGCCGAAAGAAAAAATGAATCAAGAGAAGCGGAACGCAAAATGCCAAAATTAAATGGGCGTCTTGAGGAGTTACTGCAACGGCATCGCCGAAGAGTAGAGTATCGATATTATGGCGCCCTTCAGAAATTCGATCTCCTATCATAATAATCAAGCCCGAAGCGGCGATATAAATGAGTCCCATCAAACTTTCGTCGGGGTATTCACTCCGTTTTCTGAATTTTGCAAAGAGCAGTGCTGTGAGGGCGGCAAGTAAAAAACCTGCAAGCAAAGGAATTGAAGATTCATTCGAGTGGAGCCCTAAGAGATCAAAGGCTAAAAAACAGAGAAAAATCCCCAGAGAAGCGCCTTGTGAAAGCGAAAGCGTTACAAACACAATTCGATTCAGAAGAATATAAACTCCCAAAATCGAAAGCGTGAGTCCGCAAAGAGCCCCCCCGAGGATGGGGTCTTTCCAAAGCGAGTAAGCCTCTAGAAAACGAGAAGACTCCTCGGGTTTTAAAGCAATCATTCCCCCAAAGAGCAGAAGGCTTACGAAACTATAAAAAATGAATCTCGAAACGGTGGTTTTTTTCATGCACGTGTACGGTTTCGCCGTATGCCTCCGATAAGGTTTTTTCGTTTAAGATTTCTTCGACAGGCCCGCAAAAAAAATTATTTTCGCCCAGTAAGCAAAGCCAGTTCACTTGATTGATGATTCGATTCAAATCGTGATCGATCACCATCCACGAGAAGTGCTCGTTTTGATAAGTTTGAAGAATTTCCCAAATTTTTTCACGAAATTGATGATCGAGAGAATTGTGAGGTTCATCCATAATTAAAACGTTGGGCTGATCGATTAAGGCTCGCGCAATGAGTGTGCGTTGACGTTGGCCCCCAGAGAGTTCTCGCAAGAGTTTTTTGCGCAAGGGCAGAAGATCGAGATTTTTTAAAACTTTTTCAGCCTTGCTTTCAAAATCAGAACTTGAAAATTTCCAGCGCGAACGCAAAGGCATGAGGCCCATTGTTAAAACATCGTCGACGGTGAGAGGAAATAAGCGATCGATGTGTTGCTCTTGAGGCACATAGCCAAAGCGGGTTTGCGCAGCCCAGGTGTAAGAACCCGAAAGGGTGGGGATGAGCCCCAAGATGGTTTTCACAAAGGTTGATTTTCCCGAACCGTTTCCACCAATGATTCCAACACGGGCGCCCTGTGGAATGGCAAAGGAGAGGGGTTTGAAGAGATTAACACCCAGATACCCCATCTTTAGGTTTTTGGCTTCGAGCAACACTTGTTTCATAAAATCTTCTGTAGCGGGCCAGTGAGTTCTTACAGTCGCAAAAAAACTCGCCGTAAGGAACAAAAACTAGCAATCGATTTTGGAAATTGCCTTATTTCAATTGAAATAGCCCTCGCGGCTCGGCAGTTTTCACTCATTCCAGAACTCGCTAGCTCGCTACAACTTTCTTTATCTCATCGATTAAATGATCGATCAAATCAAAATAGGTTTTAATTCCGCTCTCTCCTGTGTCGGTTGGAAGATCGAGCATAGGAATTCCACTTTTTTCCGAAAGATATTGAGGAATTTTTTTAGGGTAAAAATTTTCAACGAGAATGGCTTTTACTTTATAGTTGGGAAGCATTTTTAAGATTTCATCAACCCGTCCGGAGCTGGGCGGAATTCCTGGTTTTGCTTCGATGGCCGCCACGATGTTTAGCCCAGTCCAATTCGTGAAATAACTGAGTGAGCGGTGATAGGTAACCACGTCTTTGCCTTTGAAGGCAGCAATTTCTTTTTCCCAGGTTTTCATTTTTTCGTTGATGCGGTTCAAGAAATTTTGGAACCGAGCCTCATAGTAGGATTTTCCTTCAGGGTCAACCTGGGCCAAGTGTTGATAAATATTCGCAACCATCAACTTTGCATTCCGAGGGTCGAGCCAAATATGGGGGTTTCCCAAAGGGTGCACGTCGCCCATCGAGCGGTCGACTAAAGTCTTGGGAACTTCTAAGACTTGAATTCCTTGAGAAAGGTTCACGTTGCCCGGAGCGCCTACCATGATTTTTCCATTTCCGGATTGATTCACAACGGGTGGCAGCCAGCCCGTTTCTAACTGTAATCCGCCGTGTAAAAGCAGATCGGCTTTATTGAGTGCGACCGCAAACATCGGTTTGGCATCTAGAAAATGAGGATCTTGATTGCCTCGGGCGAGCGAAGTAACGCTAACGCGTTCTCCTCCAATTTCTTCTGCCAAGCTTCCGAACACTGGCAAGGTGGCGACGATATTCACCTTAGCTTGAAGGGTAGAAACAGGAAACACGCCGCAAGAGGCAAGAAGGGAAAATAAAAAGAATAAAGTTTTTTTCATAAAGTCTCCGATTATTCCCCCCTCTTAAGACTAAGAGGGGGTTAGGGGGCGTTATGATTTTTTCATAACTCCTCCCGTCCTCCTCTTATCTTAAGAGGAGGAGGTGTTAGGGAAAAAGATTAAAACAAATGCGCTCCATGGGCACCTAAGCTAAACATGAGTTGTAAAATGACCGCACTCGCCCAATCTTCTCCGGTTAATTTATCGGCTTCATATTGGAGTCGAATTTGAGAATATTCTGTCGGATTAAAGGCGATTGCGGGTGTCAGCCGAGTTTCGCGCGTTTGTAATCCTACCGGCAAGCCCATTTGGTCCCAGCGAAAGGCCGCGTGCCAACGCTTGTAGAATTGCCAATCGAGATAACTGTAAAGTCCACCATCGGTCATGGTTTGGGTAAGATCTTCAGCGCTCACTTGCATGTTTCGTCCGATGTACTCGGTTTGCCAAGAAAGGCTTGTGTGGGCAGAGGGTTTCCATCTTAAGAGAAAATCTCCGCCGTAGAGCGCGGTATAATTTCCGGGGGCTGTTGCGTTGTAGCCCCAGGCGAAAGATCCACCCAATAGAAGAGTAAGCGTATTGGTTAGATCGGTGCTGGCGCTTAAGCGTCCGTTATAGAGAAAATCTTTCTTTTGAGTGCCACCGAAGCTGTTTGAATTATCACCATTGGTGACGGTGCTTTGAAACTGTAAGAAAAACGGAGTAGGAAAAAGATACGACATTTGCAATCCTACTTCGCCGAGCCCATCAGCCCCCAGCAGATATTTGTTGGCAAGATTATTATCGGCAAAAGTCCAGGCATGAAGATGTTTAGGGTTTTGGCGTCCAAAGGGAAGCAGCATAATTCCACCTTTAAACTGCAAGCCTTTAGGCAGACCACTCTGGGTGGTGAAATAGGCTTCTTCAATTTCCACACCCTCTTGGGCAAAACTTAAGAAAGCATCGTAGCGAAAATAAGGATCCACCGCGCCCTGAAAGGCGACTTCGAGCTCCTGAAAAGTAAAACCTGTACTGGCAGGATCTATGCCCACAGAGCCTGTGTTATCGCCTAGAGGGTCACGTTCAAAATAGGAGCCTGCGAAAGCACCAGTTACGCTAATGTCGGGCAAAATTTTTGCAGCAGCACTATTACCTGTGGGGTATTTCCAGAGACCAATCGATTTCCGGTTGGCGCCCGGCGAAGCAGGAGCATTATTCACCTGATCGAGCAGGGCTTGAGATTCTTCTTTTAGAGTTTCTGTTTTTTCACCGATCTTCGGGCTCTCTTGCTCCTCTGAAGGAGTGGGTTTGAGATCTGGCTTCGAAGAACGAGAAGTTTTTTTGCCTTCGAGTTCTGATAGGCGTTCATTTTGTTTTTCAACAAGTTCCGTTAATTTTTTTACGCTTTCTTTGAGCTCTTGTACTTCTTGTTGAAGCGCTTTGGTATCTTGAGCAAACAAGGGTGTGCTTACTTGCAAGAAACAAAGGCATAAAAGAAAGCTTCGTTTAAAAAGCTTAGGCATAAATTCCCCCCTTAATGACTTAAATGATTAAAAACGAGAAAAGCTCATTTAAGAAAAAAGAGGCGGGCCACGGATGAGAAAAGTAAAAGAAGGGGATGCGAGAAATCTTGTTGTAACAGAAGGGCAAGATTTTTGAGCAAAAGTAAAAGGCGGATTTAAATAATCAGTTTTGGGGGAGTTGAGTTTTGAAAAATGGTGAGAGATCTGACAAAGCGAGCAATGCGAGGTTTCTGTGGGAGCTTCTTTATGAGAGTGGCTGAAGCTTAATATCGGCAAAAGCAGGATAGACGCGAAAATCCAGTAACTAACCCATTTTTTAAGAATAAACCGTCGCATGCGTGCTGATTACCTAAAATTAAGATTTTTTGTCAATCGTCTTAAAGGCCAGCGTTTCTTCTAATCGTGTCCTCCAGAGGCAGATAGGAAAAAACTCGCCTTTACAGAATTTTTTAAAAATGGGGAAATAAAGTCCAAATTTTTAAGGCTAAAAGGAGTCTCAGAGTGAGATTGGCGTAAATTCCTGCCGCCAAATCATCGCATACTACCCCTAAACCCCCCGAAAGATTTTTTTCGCACCAATTTGCAGGAAAAGGTTTAAAAATATCGAAAAGACGAAAACAAACAAACCCCGCGATCACCGTTTTGAAATCAAAGGGAAGGGCAAACATTGTGAGAAGATAACCTGCAATTTCATCGATCACGATTTTTTCAGAATCTTCTTTTTGAAAATATTGTTCGGCGAGGTTTGAACACCAAACTGCAAGAAAGCAAAAGCCAACAAGAAAACAGAGATTTGAGTAAAAGGGTAAACCCTTTGTAGCCCAATAAAGCAAAACAGCGACGGCCGTACCATAAGTGCCTTGGGGGCCTGGAAGAAATCCAACACCCGCTCCGGTTGCCAAAAAGAGGGCAAATTTTTTAACCATAAGATTATATTTCGTTGACTAGAATTTGAATTTTCTTTCTAATACACCTCTTTTATTGCAAGAGATAGCAGATCTTCGTTTATGTAAAAGATTTCTTATTCTTTATCAAAGGAGTTTTTATGCAGAAAAGCCTTCGCTTTAGTTTTTTCTTGGTTCTTTTAGGAATGACAGCCTGCTTTGGATCATCGCGAGTCGATCAGGCCATGAAAGAAGGAAAGCCGCTGGTGCGGGTTGGAGATGAGAAAATCCACGAAGGTTATGTTGATTTAATTGAGCGCGTGAACCCTGCGATTAAGGCTCAAATGGATAATCCGATGGGGAAAAAACGCTTGCTCGATAATTTGATTGAGCAGGAGATGCTCTACCAAGAAAGTATGAGCCGCGGGATTGAAAAACTTCCTTTGGTGAAAGACAAGATCGATCTTTACCGCCGTGTTGTGGTGGCTCAATCTTTAATTGATGATGAAGTGAATAAAAAAGCAAAAGCTTACTACGATGCCAACAAAGAGAAAGAATTTGATCGCGTTAAAGTTTCTCAGATTTTCTTTTCAAACATGCCAAAGCCTACTCCACCTCAGCCTGGAAAACCCATGACTCCACCCTCTGAGGCAGAAAAGAATCGTGCTGCTCAAGAAGCAGAAGTTCAAGTGAAGGCTGCTTATGAGAAGCTAAAGGGGGGAGAAGCTTGGGAGAAGGTGGTTGAAAGTTATTCAGCCGATAAAAATACAGCCGCTCGCGTAGGCGATTTAGGTTATTTGAGCCGGGGTGATAAAAGAATTGAGCGCCTTGATTATCAAAAATTGGTGGATGCTGCTTTTAGTCTTCCGAAAGATGGTTTCTCAGAGCCTATTCAAGCCAAAGATGGTTGGCATATTATTCGGGTTACCGAAGAGAGAAAAATTCAACCTTATGCAGATGTAGAAAACGCCATTCGAATGAAGTTGCGCGGTGAAGTGAAGAATCAATTAATGGCCGACTTGAAAAATAAAATGAAAGTTCAATATTTGGATGTTTCATTGGCCGAGTCTCAGCCCGCTAATCCGCCCATTAACATTCAACCTCCTGAAAATAAACCGGTGATTGTGCCCGAATCGAAGCCCGCGGAGAGTCAGCCGGGGAAGTAGGATTTCCCCCCTCTTTTAAAAACCGATACGTTTTTGGTTGTTTTTAGGAGGGGTCATGATTTCTCGAATCGCATCAAAAACAACTTTGAATTGGTGATCGTATTTCTTTTCAAGATTTTCTAGCTTTCGTGCAAGATCTTTGTTTGAGATGAGTATTTCGCGAAGCTGCACGAAGGTGCGCATAATTTGAACATTTACTAAAATCGCTCTCTTGCTTTTCAGAACACTGGAAAGCATGGCGATGCCTTGTTCAGTAAATACGTAGGGTAGATATTTTCTGTGTTTTCCACGACCTGTTTTTAAGATGCCAAATTGGCATCTTAAAGAATCGTACTCTTCCTGCGAAAGTTGAAAACAAAAATCATTAGGGAAGCGCTCGAGGTTTCTTTGTACCGCTCGGTTGAGAGCACCTGTTTCAACTTCATAAAGATAAGCCAAATCAGAATCAATCATCACTTTGTGACCACGAATTAGATAAATACATTTTTCAATTTGCGTTGGAGAGATTAGGAATCTGCTTTGGGTGATAGAAGACACGCTTTCTAGAAAAAAAAGCAGGATTCGTGCCAAAGCCTCGTTTTCTTTTTAAAAGGAAAAAAAATTGAAAAAGAGAAGTGAGCGTTCGAAAATCGAACTCTAAAACTCCACCCGATCGCCGCGCTCGACTTTATATTTTTTCACAAAGCCGGCATTTACTTCTAGAGCGTAACGGTAGGGGGCATGCGGCGGGACAAGCTCTTCGGATAAAGGTTGGGTGTTTTCGGCGATGTCTACAATTTCCTTTTGGGAATTAATAAAGAGAATATCAAGGGGCATGTAGGTATCTTTCATCCAAAAGGGAGTGAGGTTTTCTTCATCAAAAATAAAAAGCATGCCTTCTTTTTCGGGCATATTTTTTCGAAACATCAATCCGCGCATGCGTTCGAGATCGGAATCGGCAATCTCCACACGGAGAGTGATTTTCATGTTAGAGGCTGTGGCTTTTTCAATAGTGAGTTTCTTCATATTTGAGGAAGAGCAGGCTATTACAAGACATAAGAGGAAAAACAAGAAAATAGACCTCCCCCAACCCCCTCCTTTGTAAGGAGGGGGGAAGGGGGCGGTAGAGAGTTTGTTAGTAATTGTGCAAAATATCTTCAATGGCTTTTTTCCTTTTTCGTTCGAGTTCAGGGCTTATTTTTTTAGGGCTCGGTTTTGTTTCGGTAGTTTGAGGATAAGTGGTGGGCATCCGGCCCCCCTTAATCATACGATCAGCCAGAGTATCGGCTTTACGGGTTTCGGATTCTTGCCGGCGTTCCTTATTTTTTTGAATCTGCAATTCAATGACTTTTGGATTCGGGTAAGTGTTTTTGATTTCTTCATAAATTTTGAGCGCTTTATCGAAATCTCCCAAATCTTCATAGCAATCGGCCATATTAAACTTCGCTTCGCTGCTCAAACTGCTTTCGGGGTAATTTTTAAGAAAAGCCTCATAAACCGGAATCGCTTCACGCGTGTTTCCCTCTAAAAAATAGCTGTTTGCGATTTGAAAGATGATCTGATCGGTAAGAGGCGTTTGTGGGTTTTGATCTAAGATTTTTTTAAAATCTTTACGGGCTGCTTCAAACTGCTTGAGTTTCATTAAACATAAGCCCACTTGGAGTCGGTATTGGTCATTTTGATAATGGTTCGGAAAGTTCATCAGAATATTTTGATATTCTTTGAGCGCTTTATCAAATTGGCCGGTTGAAAAGAAAATTTCTCCTTTTTTGGCGTAAGACTGCAGGGCATAGGGGGTGCCTGGAAAACGGATGGTAACAAGTTCATAGCTTTTGAGGGCTTGGTCGAAATTATTCAAGGAGAGACTGTAGATATCTCCTACCTGAAGGAGAAGTTCGGGAATTTTAGGATGATTGGGGTTTTCTTCGATCAAGCCGAGGTAAATTCCAATCGCCTCTTTGTATTTTTTTGATTTCCAATACTTCTCGGCTTTTTCAATTTTTTGCTCGAAAGTTCTCGGTTTAAAACCATAAACCGCCGCCATAATTCCCAAAGCAACGATTGCGAAGAGCGCAATAATTTGGCGGGGCCCAAATGAGGGTTTTAATTTCATGATGAAGTGGGTTCCTCTTCCTCTTCACTTTCTGCGAGCTTCGCAATAGCGGTTACTTTTTCTTGTTCATCTAATGAAATAAGGCGTACCCCTTGGGTATTACGGCCAATTACCGAGATATCTCTTACCTTCATGCGGATGATTTTTCCGCCATCGCTGATGATCATGATTTCATCGGTATCGGTCACCTGACAAACCGAAACGACAGGGCCCGTTTTATCGGTCACTTTCAGGGTAATGACTCCCACGCCGCCTCGGCCTTGAACTCGATATTCTTCGGTGGGGGTGCGTTTGCCATAACCATGCTCTGAAACCGTGAGAATGGCAGCTCCTGTGTTAATTACCTCCATGCCCACGACATAATCACCTTTTTCGAGACGAATTCCGATGACTCCCACGGCCGTTCGGCCCATTGAGCGAACTTCATCTTCATTAAAACGAATCGTGAGACCATCGCGGGTGCCAATGAAAATATCTTGGCCTCCTTGAGTAACGCGCGCCCGAATCAATTCATCACCGTCTTCAATGCCTAAGGCAATAATTCCCGAAGCGCGAGGGTTTGAATACGCCATGAGTTCGGTTTTTTTCACGATACCTTTTCTGGTACCCATGATGATTTGTTTGCCTTCTTCAAATTCTTTAATGGGGAGCACGGCCGCCACGGTTTCATCGGAGCTCATTTGAAGCAAGTTCACAATGGCTTTGCCTTTTGCAGTTCGGCCTGCTTGAGGCACATCATAAACTTTCAACCAATAGACTTTTCCTTTATTGGTGAAGACCAAAAGATAATTATGCGTTGAGGCAATGAAGAGATCCGAAACAAAATCTTCTTCTTTGGTGGTCATGCCGGTTTTACCACGGCCTCCGCGGCGTTGCGCGCGGTAAAGGCTGATCGGATTTCGTTTGATGTAACCCGAATGACTAATGGTAACCACCATGTCTTCTTCTTGAATTAAATCTTCGATCGAGATTTCAGCGGTGGTTGCCTGAATCTCAGTGCGACGTGGGTCGGCATACGATTTTTTGATTTCTTGAAGTTCATCGACAATAATTTTGTAGATGCGTCGTTCATCGGCCAAAATTGCTTTTAATTCTTTGATCAGGGCTAAAATTTCTTTGTATTCTTCGATAATTTTATCGCGTTCAAGCCCCGTTAGGCGCTGCAAACGCATTTCTAAGATCGCTTGCGCCTGAATTTCGGAGAGCTTGAATTTTTTCATCAAGCCTAGCCGGGCTTCTTCGGGATTTTTCGATTTTTTAATGAGCGCCACGACTTCATCGATATTTTCAACCGCGATTTTCAAGCCTTCTAAAATATGAGCGCGTTCTTCGGCTTTTCGAAGATCGTAAATAGTTCGGCGAGTAACGATTTCTTTTCGATGATCGATGAAATATTGCAGATATTGTTGAAGATTTAAAACTTTCGGTTGTCCATGAACAATGGCGAGCAAAATTACGCCAAATGAGCTTTGCATGGCGGTATGTTTGTAAAGCTGATTCAACACAACACCTGCGATGGTGCCCTTTTTCAATTCAACCACAACTCGCATTCCTTCGCGATCGGACTCATCTCTTAAATCGGAAATTCCTTCGATTTTTCCTTCGCGAACCAGCTCCGCAATGCGTTCTACCAACTTGGCTTTATTAACCTGAAAAGGAATCTCGGTCACGATGATCGCTTCGCGATCTCCTTTTGCGATTTTTTCAATCGCGGCCTTTGCACGCATGCTAATGCTGCCACGGCCCGTTTCATAAGCTTCTTTGATTCCTTCTCTTCCATAAATATAGGCACCTGTTGGGAAATCAGGCCCGGGTACAATTTTTAGGAGCTCTTTAAGAGTAATGTCGGGCTTATGAATGGTGGCAATCAGGGCGTCGCAAATTTCTCCAAGGTTGTGAGGGGGAATTTTCGTGGCCATTCCCACGGCAATTCCATCGGAACCATTAATCAAAAGGTTGGGCACTCGAGTGGGAAGTACGGCGGGTTCCATGGTGGAGTTATCGAAATTGGCAATGAAATCGACGGTTTCTTTGTCGAGATCTTGCAACATTTCTTCGGCCAGCTTGGTGAGTCGGGCTTCGGTATAACGATAGGCCGCAGGGGAATCGCCATCAATCGAGCCAAAGTTTCCTTGCCCATCGATGAGCGTATAACGCATGTTCCAGGGTTGAGCCATCCGCACCAAAGAATCGTAAACGGCGTTATCGCCGTGCGGATGATATTTTTTTAAAACTTCACCCACCACGCCCGCGCATTTCGAATAGCGTTTGTTCGAAAGAAGGCCTTCTCGGAACATCGCGTAGAGAATACGGCGGTGTACGGGTTTTAGGCCATCTCGAACATCGGGTAGGGCTCGCCCAACAATCACGCTCATGGCGTAATCGAGGTAGGCTCCCTTCATTTCATCTTCTATATTAATGGGAATAATTTCAGCAGATCCGGGCATAGAGTACCTTTTTTGACAATCCCCCTAACCCCAGTGGGGTAGAAAAAACTCCTCCTCTTAAGATTGAGAGGAGGCAGGGAGGTTTGTGATTAAATCGTGTTTAAGAGTAAGTTTGTTAATTCAAAATATTTTGGGAGGATTAACTTCCGGAGGGGTAAAAGTCAACGACTCTTGAAGAGAAAAGCAAGGATTCCCATTAAGATGATCATGCCCAGCCCCACCAAAGAAGCTTCGGCAAAATTTAAGCCAAATCCAATCGAAGCAGCGAAGGCGGCCAAGGCAAGTAAGATATACCAAAAATTCACACGTTGAATTTCATCACGTTGGAGAAAGGGGGCAAAGACTTCTCCATCCCTTTTTTGATACGGAAGAAGGTATTCTTGGGGCATTCCCCCCCGTTTTTTTAGATAAGCCAAAAGTTTGCGAGATGATTTTTTTAGGCCTTCTCGATCTAAGATTTTGAGGGCGGCTAAAAAATGATCGATTTCTCCCTTAGGATTCATTTCCGCTTGGATGAGCTCAAGAAAGGCCAGGCCGGGTTTCTTGAAGCCTAAGTCTTCAAGTTCTGTTTTGGCCTTGATTTGAGGATTCATTGATTCATGAGCTTTGCCGTCGAGTTTTAAAGATTCTTGCAGATTATTAGAGGCGCCTACTCCTTGAAAATTGAGATTTTTTTGCACCGCTTGTTGAAATTGTTGCCAGAGCATTCCCCCTTGCATGGCTTTTAGGCTCAAAACGACTTGGGTGATGGGTAAGCGCTGCTCGTTTACTAAATAACCGGCTTCTCGAATAAATTCGCGAATAATTTGAATATCGCGTTTTAACTCCTGAACCATTTTCTGATTCATTTCTCTAAAAAGTGGATTTTGGGCATCAGGTTCGGAGTCGGCCTGTTGGGGGTGATAGGCCTCCTGATAGATTTGGTCCATAACCCCTACGAAATCTTGAGACAATTCCAGGGGAGAGCTTGTTGGAAGCATGTTGGTGGCAGTTGTTGAATTTGCTTCTTGCATACGAGCCGCAACTTCTTTTGCCATAGCTTCTCGTTTTTGTATTTCGGTTTGCGAGTTTTGTTGACTTCGGGTGCTATGATCTGGACCAGGTGGGTCGGTTGGATGTGGATTGGGCCGTACGGTGAAATCGGGATTCATAAATTACCTCGATTCGAAGAAAATATATTTTTTCTTCGACTTTGCTGTTGACATCATTCACAACGATCGTATGATGGCCGGGACTTTGCCGACCGCCTAATCCGCCAACGAAGAAAATAAAAATGTTTGCCGCAACGATGATTGGCAAAGACAAGAAGCAAAGTCATTATAGTTGTTTCGATCAGTAGATAAAAGTTTTTATTTTTTACTAACCCGGTTCTTCCCCAAAGAAGAGCCACAATACTGAGGAGGGTAAGATGACAAAAGCAGAACTCATCGCCCAAGTCGCAAAAGAAACAAAACTCTCAAAAGCCGCAGCAGAAAACGCAATCAATGCCGTTACTGCCGCAGTCACCAAGTGCCTCAAAAAGAAAGACAAGATTACCTTGACTGGCTTTGGCACTTTCTTAGTTTCTAAGAGAAAAGCCCGCAAGGGTCGTAACCCGCAAACAGGCGCCGAGATCAACATTAAGGCCGCTAATGTTCCGAAATTCAAACCCGGAAAAGAATTGAAAGATTCTGTTCGGTAGTTAGGGTGAGCTAAAATTAAAGCCCCTTCGTTTTAAAACGAAGGGGCTTTTTTTATGCCTAATTTTCAATTTGAATTGAAAAAGAATCGAACAGATGTTCGACAAAGTGCTCAAAAACTTCACTATTCTTTTCAACGCTGATTTCTCTCACTATGCTTTCGGGGAGTTCTTCTAAACTCGCAAAATCAATTCCATGAAACCAATCATTCACATCGATTTCGATTTTTAAATGATGAGCCTCTCCATTGAGAGTGAGATTTTGCATTAAGCGAATTTTTTCACCCAAATTTCCTTGAATTAAAAAAGAATACAAACGTCCCGATTCCAGATGCAACGCTGAACCGCGAAGCAAGAGAGAATGAGAAATTTCTGAAGGAAGAAACAGCGTTTCTGCTGTTCGAATTGTTTCCGGAAACTCCAGTTCTAAACCTTGATAATTTCCAACGGGCATTTGAATGCACGGGAGAGCAGTATTTTGTAAAAGATTGAGATAGATAAATTTATTGAGGCTGTTTTGATAATCGCAAGAGCTGGAGTGGGCATGTTCGTCGGAATTCGAATCGTCTTCTGATTCTTCTTCGTGTTCGTGGCCTTCGTGCTGGGCCTGAAGGGTTTGTGCGGAGATTCCGATAAAGTTCAGTTTTCCAAAAATAAGTCCTGCCTGATCGAGGTGAATTCGGTAGCCCGCAGTTTCAAAATCTTGGCGTGTCGCAGGGATTTGAATTTGAGCCAAGAGACGAGTGGGGGGATTAGTTGAGGTATCTGTGTTTTGATTCTGATTCAGCAAAGAATTGCCACTGCAAGAGGAGAATGTGGTTCCTAAAAAAAATAAAATTAAAATTGTTCTGATAAATTTCATAAAATTCCTTTTTAAATTAAAAAGCGTAAGTGGTGTTAAATAAAAACCCCGCTTTTACATCGGTGAGTAAAAGAGGAGAGAGCGGCGATAAAATAACTCCGGATTTTAGTTGCAGCGTATCGATCACCGAAACGCGTGCACCCAAGCTCGTGGAGAGCTTGGGGCTTAGTTGCCAGAAAAGTGCTGGATTCAAAAAAGCCTTGGTCGAACCTGTGTTGAGGTTTTCGCTCGAGAGAGCGGTAGAGCCTTGAAGAGCCAGCAAAAGCTTGAGAGGAGCCTTTCCCCCAACAATTGGAACAGTAATTCCTGTTGAAAAATCGAGGCTCGGAGCGGGTTGATCGGAGGCCAAAACCGAAGTTCCGAGCGTGATGAAACTATCGAGCTGATGAAACCACTGCGCAGAATAGGTGAGATAGGGCGAAAAAATTACATTACCTGCCCCATAACCTTCGTCTTTTTTTCCGCTTGGAAAAGAAACGACTTGTCCAAAAGTAAGGCCCATGCGGTTTGGCTCTTGCTGACTCCACAATAAAGATTTTAGGGTAAAAGCCACGTCGCCCAAGCCAGAACCCTGCGGAAGAAAATCTTGGCGAAGCGTTGCAAAGGGTAGGCGTGCCCCCACGCTTACACGCGGATGCACGACGTATTCCCCTGAAAGTTGATATTTCGCAACACTGCCTAGGTGATCATCGAGTTCATCAATACTGATATCGAGAGCAATATAAGTTTTGGGAGGCCGCGATTCAGTGGAGAAAGGATTAAAAAGCGCGAATCCTCCGCCGCCATGAGCGTTCGTGTGATGGGCAAAGGTCGAGTTTGATAATAGAAAAACCCAAATAAAGCCGATGCCGATTAAAAAATATTTCATAAGTAGCCTTTCTTGCAAAGTGTTTGCAATGAGGCAGCATCCTTTCGTTCAGACAAAACGCGCCGCAAGGTATGCGCGGGGTGGCGGCATAGAAGGCTGTGCGATTCTACAATGGATAGGTTCGGCGCTTTGTCTTCACTGCAGGATACTTCCTTGATTGCGCTAAGGTGAAAAAATTAAGAAAGGCGAGGCGGCTTTTCAGGAGGGCTGGAATAGTAAGAAGAAATGAAAAAAGAATCGGTTTTGAGAGAAGTGAGTTCGGCTTGAAAAATCGGAAAACTGAAAAAGCTGGGTAAAAAAGAATCGGTTTTTAAACTTAAAATCTCTTCGTGTGATTTTTGATGGGGCTTTGGATTTTCTTTTAAGCTTTCTTGGAGGGCATGGCCGCAAATTAAAATGGAGCTTTTTGGATTTGAGGAGATGTCGGGATTTTTAGAAAAATTTAAGACAGCACTTAAGCTAAAACCCTGGCCTAAGCTGATCAGCGCAAAGAAGAAAACTACCCAAAATTTTTGCCGGAAAAATTTCACGACGCTTTTCAATAATAAAATGGAGATCTTGTCAATCGATCAGTCTTTTGCAGATTCAGACTCTTGTAATTTTGAATATTCTTCGAATTCTTTAGTGATATCGATTGTTTCTTCGGGAGGATTTTCATCATCAAAAGTGGAATCTTGAGATTCTTGAATATAGTAAAAAGAGGTGGTTTCTTCGGAGATTTCCTTTTTTTCAGGCTCCTTGGTGTTTTGCATCATCCATAATATTCCGAGTTGCTGAAGAAGGGCGTTGGCCAGAAAGGGCATGCGTTCCTTGAGTAAATGGAATCCAAAAAAAGAGGGGTGAAAATTTTCATCAAAAAGCTGTGCCGGTTCGGCGTGAGAATAATGGGGCGCCACTTTTCCAAAAGCCTCTGCATGAATGTTTGAATGAGTAGGGGCCAGAGCATGCGAATAAGAAAGCGAGCTCGCGCGGTATTGCGATTCAAGAGAACTTGTTTGAGCTTTTGGGAGTGTTTTGGGTAGTTCAGGTTCAGCAGGGCTCACTAAGCTGTGAATGGGATGAATCGGGTTCAGTGGCGACATAGTCTCCTCACTCCTATTATCGGCAAACCCTTGATTTTGTTGCGTGCGTGCCGTTGTAAGAAATGTAGCAGATTGTGAAAACTTGTTAAAGAATTTGTATGCTTTGAACTAGCGGCGTCGAGTGGAAGGGCGCAGTATAAGGTTCGAGCTAAAGTGCCAGGGGCTATGAAGGCGAGCAAGTAAACTTTGATTAGGATAAAACCGAAGCAGCAGGGCCTGGTTTATTTCAGAAGCGCCTACCTGTTGATAAGAAGAAAGAATCAAAGAAAGACTCAGTCTCTCGAGGTGAAATCCATCGGTGTCGAATAGTTCGTCCCAAATGGTTTTGCGTGCCTGACGATGGGGGCTTAAAGGAGACGTAGAAGGCGATAGTTGACTCAGTATATGCTCCGAAAATAGATCGGCAAACCATTCTTCAAAACTGTCAAAACAATGGCGAGTGTTGTCTGAAAATAGGCTTTCTCCACTGAGGGCCGGGAAAATATTGCTTGCCTCTACGTAGGGCTGCTGAGCCAAAAATCGGCTTTCAATGGCGCCTCGCCACGCTTCGAGAATAGATCTCGTTTCGTTTCTTGTAAAACGCCTGAGTACCATGTGCCCGAACTCATGAAAAAAATGGTGATCGAAGTCTGTGAAATGATAATATTCGGTAGTTTGAAGTTGTAAAAACTGAGAAAAGATAATTCGATTAGGAATGGGAAGGGTTTCACCGGCTACAAAAGAAGGAATCTGACAGCGATCGACCCTATCGGAACTGGGTTCTTCTCTTTCGTCAAAGATTAGGCTGAAATCGGGTGTTCCGCCGCCAGGACTTAATAAAAATAAAAGCTGAGTGGGAGTGAGAAAAACTTTCAATCGATTAAAATAATCTACCAAACGAAAACGAATATTTTCCCAATGGGCCTCATGCGCAGGGCTTAAATAAACCGGTATACGATAAGGAATTCCCTCGATTTCGACTTCATGGAGAGTGAGTGAAAGATGTGCAGGGCATGCCTGAAAAGTGAGAGAAACCGGAGCGCGATCTGGAAAACTAGCGAGCTGTGCTCCATAGCCTTGAGCGCGGAGCTGAGCCTGAAAAGCCTGATCACTCGAAACGGGTAAAAGATTTCTATAAAATTCGATCATTCCTAAAAGATATTGAATATCGCCTTGAGAGAGCTGGGCTAACATCGCTTGTTCGCTAGCGCTCGGAGAAAAATCTCCTGATGCATAGCCGATGTTTTGGGTGGGAGCGGCGCTTCGTTGAAGCAAACCTTCTAAAGTTTGACGAAACAAAAGAATGTGTCGCTCGTAGCTCGTACGATCCCAATGATGGGTGGCTGCGCTTTCGCTGTATCGAAACAGATCTGCCGAAAGAGGGCGCCCTGCTGAAGAAATCGGGTTGCCGGCCTGAAAGGGTATTTGAGCTTGAGAAAAACATTCAGCAAGAGGAGTGTCTCTTAAACTGCAGCTTTGTGCTGTTCCAAATGCTCGATGATCGGAGGGGGAAAGGGTATGGGTGAAGAGAGGAGGTAGGTGAACAAAGCTGGTGCCGATATATCCATCGGTTTCAAACAAATATTGGGTGCGTCTGGCGATTAAGGGATCCACTTTTACTCCTTCAAGCCTTCTTCGGCAGGTGCTCGAAAAGGTTGCTTGAGAACAAAAAAGAAGTTTAGGTCTGTGGGGTTATAAAATAATTGATTTCTCCTCTTCCCAAGCTTAGTCAAAAGTACGTTAATTTTTAAGGATTGGAGAATCAAATGCCTCAAAAACTTCCTAAACTCTATCAATATAAAGTCTGCCCCTTTTGTTGGAAGGTGCGAACGGTTTTGGCCTACAAGAAAATTCCCTATGAAACCGTTGAAGTGCATCCTTTAAATAAAAAGGAAATTGCCTTTTCAAAAGATTATAAAAAAGTGCCACTTTATATCAACGCGCAAGGCAAGCAAGTGAACGATTCCACACCGATTATGCGAGCGATTGATGCGGAGTATCCCGAGAATCCTGTTTTTGAAAGTGAAGGCGAAAAGAAAAAAAGAGAAGATCAGTGGCTGGATTGGTGCGACAAGAAATTGGTTCGCGCGCTGCCCCCTTTAATCTACAAAGATGTGAGCTCTTCTCTAAAAGCGTTTGATTATATTACGAAAGTGGAGAAGTTTAGTTGGATCCAAAAGCGCTTGATTAAATACTCGGGTGCGATGGTGATGACGCTCGTCGCTAAAAAAAGTGCGAAAGAGCAAAAGATCGAAAACCCTCAAGCTCATTTCGAAAAATGTTTGAAAGAGTGGGAGCAAACTTTAAATGCACCTTTTTTTGGCGGACAAAAACCGAATGGCGCCGATTTTGCCGCGTTTGGAATTTTGAAAAGTGTCGAAGAATTGCCGGCGGCATTTGAGAGTGTTCAGAAAAATAAAAAAGTGAAAGATTGGTTCCAAAAAATGGAAGCAACGATTTTAAATTAAAGAATATTGTTGTAATAAGTTGAGCTTATGAAAATCCAAATCCTTTCGATCGGTAATGAAGTGCTGTGTGGCGACATCGTGAATACGAACGCTGCCTGGCTTTCTCAAGAATTGTGGAAAAAGGGTTTTGAGGTGGTTCAGCACCTCACGATTGCCGATGACGAAGTCCAGATAACGGAAGCCCTTCAAAATGCCGTTTCAAAAGTCGATGTGGTGATTTCAACCGGCGGCTTAGGGCCCACAGTCGATGATTTTACGGTAGAAGTAGCTGCCAAGGCTTTTGGTTTGGGATTGGAGAAGAAGCTTGAGGTGATGACCGAGCTTCACAAATTTTATACCGCACGTGGCCGAAGCATGACTCCCAATCAAGAAAAACAGGCGATGATTCCAAAGGGCGCGAAAGCCTTGATTAATCCAGTGGGTTCTGCACCAGGAGTTCAAGTCGAGTATCAAGGCGTGACTTACTTCTTTTTGCCGGGCGTTCCCAAAGAAATGAAAGAAATTTTTAGCCAATCGATTTTGCCTTGGCTTCAGTCTCATCAAAAAAGCCCCCGTTTTTTTGCGAGTCGCACTTTAAGATGCTTCGGTGCCGAAGAAGCCAAGCTCGATCACCTCATTCAACCCTTGTTAAAAGATAGGGTGGGGCTCGGAAATACCAAAATTGCTTACCGAGTTTCGATTCCCGAAGTTTTGATTAAGCTTTCATCGTGGGCTGAAAGTCAAAGTGCCGCAGAAGAAGAGCTAGAAAAATCGGTTTTGGCGATACGCGGCGTGGTGGGCGATTTTATTTATGGAGAAAATGAAGAGAGTTTAGAAGAAGTAGTGGGTAAGCTTTTGAAAGAAAAAAATAACACCCTCGCTCTTGCCGAATCGTGCACGGGCGGCTTGATTGCCAATCGCGTTACGAATGTGCCCGGCGCTTCTCAATATTTTTTGGGGGGAGTGGTGGCTTATTCCAATGCGGTGAAAGTGAGTGAGCTGGGTGTGCGCGAAGAAACGCTTCAAAAATTTGGTGCTGTTTCGGCCGAAACTGCCTTGGAGATGGCTCAGGGGGTCCGGAGTAAATTTAAGTCTGATTGGGCTTTTGCCGTCACGGGCATTGCGGGCCCAGAGGGTGGAACTCCAGAAAAACCAGTAGGGACAGTTCATCTTGCTTGGGTAGGCCCCGATAAAATCAAAGAAAAAAAGTTTTGTTTTCCAACCAACCGGGAATGGTTCAAACAAATCGTGAGTGGTGTGGCGCTCAATGGCTTAAGAAAATATTTAAAATCTTAAAACTTTATGGGTAATTTTTTCTTAAAAATTAAAGAGTTTTCCCAAAAAATTTTCAGTCGTTTTCCTTCACCCTTGGCTGTGAAATGGGGAATTGTGAGTGGTTGCCTCTTCGGAATTTCAACCCAAACTTTTTTTAGATGGTTCGAAAAAAAAGAAAAGTTTAGCCAGTGGATTCATCCTTTCATCGAAGGATCGATGGGAGTCATGAGTATTGGCTATATTTTCATTTTACCGGCAGTGATTGGCGCGATTACTGTTTTTTTTCCTCGTCAGAAAATAAGTTGGGTGGGGGCTTTATTTTATCCGTGGATCAGCATTTTAATCTCAGCCTTATTTGCGTTTTTAATAGGTTGGGAGGGAGTCATTTGTTTTGTCATGGGCATAGTTGTGGCTTTGCCCCTCTCGAGTTTAGGCGGAATAAGCGCTTGGTTTTTTCGTCGTTATAAAGGAAAAAAAACGACTTCGGTTTTTATTGGCATACTTTTTTTGCTTCCTTTTACTTCGGGGTTTATCGAACAAAAACTTGATTATCCTCCTGTTTTGTTAAAAGCCGAGAACAGCATTATCATTCATGCGGTTCCCGAAGAAGTCTGGAAACAAATCATTGAAGTAAAGAAAATTGAAGAGCCCATTACAGGGTATTTCTATAAAATGGGATTCCCTAAGCCCATTGAAGCGACTTTAGAAGGAGAAGGTGTAGGAGCTGTTCGCATCGCAAAGTTTGAGAAAGGCCTTCAATTTATTGAAACGATCGATCAATGGGAGGGTCAAAAACGACTTTCCTTTTCTATTAAAAGTGACCCCACTTCTACTCCTCCTACAACTTTAGATTCTCATGTGATGGTGGGTGGGGAATATTTCGATGTTTTACGAGGCACTTACCAAATCGAGCCCTTAGAAAATCAGCAAGTACGTCTTCACCTCAGCAGTCAGTTCCGTGTTTCGACTCGATTTAACTTTTACGCCGGTTTATGGGCTAAGTTTCTTATGAGTGATATTCAGAAGAGTATTTTAAAAGTTTTAAAACAACGCGCCGAGTCTATTTACCCCCCCCGCTAAGCTCGAAGGGATAAGAGAAAGTCTTTTTTTGAAAAGTGGGTTGACAAGCAAATGAAACACGATAAGTTTCAAGGCTAACCTTCCACCGAAAATAATCCGAGGAGGAATTATGGAAACCGTGAATTCAACTGAAAAAGAAAAAGCGATTCACTTAGCGCTGCAATCGATTGAAAAGCAATTTGGGAAAGGATCGATTCTTCGTTTAGGAGAAAAAGATTCCACACCGCGTACTGCTGCTGATGTTATTCCAAGCGGGTCGGTTTCTTTAGATTTGGCTTTAGGAATTGGTGGGTATCCTCGGGGGAGAATTGTTGAAATTTATGGCCCTGAATCAAGTGGTAAAACGACTTTAACCTTGCATGCGATTGCCGAAGCACAGAAAAAAGGCGGGATTGTGGCCTTTATCGATGCGGAGCATGCTTTAGATGTGCAGTATGCAAAAAGATTAGGGGTTAAAGTTGAAGATTTACTCGTTTCACAACCCGATACCGGAGAACAAGCCTTAGAAATTGCGGAATCTTTAGTTCGTTCCAATGCGATCGATGTGGTTGTGATTGATTCGGTGGCGGCTTTAGTGCCGAAAGCCGAGCTCGAAGGCGAAATGGGCGATGCGCAAATGGGAGCTCAGGCGCGCTTGATGAGTCAGGCCTTGCGAAAGCTCACGGCGCTGGTTTCTAAAAGTAAAACGCTTCTTATTTTCATCAATCAAATTCGTATGAAAATCGGGGTGATGTTTGGAAACCCTGAAACCACCACCGGTGGAAATGCCTTAAAATTTTATGCCTCGGTTCGTTTGGATATTCGCCGCATTGGCGCCATTAAAGTGGGTGATCAAGTGGTTGGCAATCGCACCCGCGTGAAGATTGTAAAAAACAAAGTGGCTCCTCCTTTTAAAGAAGTCGAATTCGATATCATTTATGGAGAAGGAATTTCAAAAGAGGGCGATTTGCTTGATTTGGCTTCTAATTCGGGAATCGTCGATAAGAGTGGTTCGTGGTTTACTTTCCAAAACGATCGCATTGGCCAGGGCCGAGAAAATGCGAAGCAATATTTGAAAGAGAATCCATCGATTATCCAAGTGATCGAAAGTAAAATCCTCGAAAATTATGGCATTAAGCCCGCTGAGCCTAAGGGTGAGGTGAAAGAGAAAAAGAAAGCTTCATGACATCTAGTAAACTTACATCCAGTGAAATCCGAGAAAAATTCCTAAAATATTTTGAATCAAAAAAACATAGTCGGGTTCGAAGTTCTTCATTGATTCCTTCGAATGACCCTACTTTGTTTTTTACCAATGCAGGAATGGTGCAATTCAAAAACCTTTTTTTGGGTTTAGAAAAGGCGCCTTATACCCGCGCTACCACTTCTCAAAAGTGCATGCGTGTTTCGGGTAAGCACAACGATCTCGAAAATGTGGGCCGTACGCATCGTCACCATACTTTTTTTGAGATGTTGGGTAATTTTTCATTCGGAGATTATTTCAAAAAAGAAGCCATTCAATTTGCTTGGGATTTTTTAACGCAAGAAGTGAAGATTGATCCGAAGCGCTTATGGATTAGTGTTTTTCGTGAAGACGATGAAGCCGCGCAGATTTGGGAGAAAGATATTGGAATTTCGCCCGAGAGAATTTTGCGCTTAGATGAAAAAGATAATTTTTGGAGCATGGGTGAAGAAGGCCCTTGTGGACCTTGCACCGAGATTCATTTTGATCATGGTGAAAAATATGGCTGTGGAAAGCCCGATTGCGCCGTGGGTTGCTCTTGCGACCGCTTCATGGAAATCTGGAATCTGGTTTTCATGCAGTTTAACCGCTCCGCGAATGGCGAGATGACTCAACTCCCTAAACCGAGCGTGGATACCGGAATGGGGCTCGAGCGCTTGGCCTGTGTGGTGCAGGGGGTGCATTCGAATTACGACAGCGATTTGTTTATGCCCCTCATTCAGGCCATCGAAAAAAGAGTGGGGCAAAAATATGGGCATGACGAAAAAACTGATCTCTCGATTCGTGTTTTGGCGGATCATATCCGTGCAGCCACTTTCTTGATTGGCGATGGAGTTCAGCCGTCCAACGAAGGTCGCGGTTATGTGCTCCGGCGGATTTTAAGACGAGCGATCCGTCATGGACGTATGTTGGGCATGCGCGAAGCCTTTTTTTATGAACTAGCCGATACGGTGATTCAAGAAATGAAGGGCGCCTATCCGGAACTGGTAAAGCATCAAAGTTTTATTCAATCGGTGATCAAGGCCGAAGAAGAGCGTTTCTTAGCAACTTTAGAAAAAGGCTTGGAAATCATCCAAACCGAAATTGAAAAACAGAAAAAACAAAAAACACGCTGTTTTGAAGGTGCGGTGGTTTTTAAGCTCTACGATACTTTTGGTTTTCCGGTTGATCTCATTCAAAATATTGCCGACGAAGAAAAGTTTACTGTGGATATGGAAGGCTTCGAACAGTGCATGCTCGCTCAAAAAGAATCTGCACGTCGGGCCTGGAAAGGTTCGGGGCAAGAACGGGTGGGGCAGGTTTACCAAGAGCTTGCACAGCGTCTCCCGGCCACTCAATTTTTGGGTTATCAAACTTTAGAAACCGATTCGAAGATTTTGGCCCTCATCCGAAATGGTGAAGCGGTAGAAGAAGTTAAAAAAGAAGACGAAGTTTATGTGATTACCCAGAGTACTCCCTTTTACGGAGAATCAGGTGGGCAGGTGGGAGATCGAGGAGTGATCAGCTCAAAAGATTTTCGTATGGAAGTGCTCGATACCCAAAAGCCTACTCCACAACTCGTCATTCACCACGGAAAAGTTCTTCAAGGGCGGGCCGAAGTGGGGGAGAAAGTGCATTTGTTGGTTGATGTGAAATATCGTCAACCCACTCGTTTAAATCATACTGCTACTCATTTGCTCCATGCAGCCTTGCGTCAAATTTTAGGCGATCATGTGCGTCAAGCAGGCTCGCTCGTAGCGCCGCATCGTTTGCGTTTTGATTTTAGCCACTTCGAACCCTTGAGTGAAGAACAGCTCGAGCAAATTGAGGGGCTGGTAAACCAAAAAATCCGAGAAGATATTCCCGTTGGAAAATTTGAAATGGCATATGAAGAGGCCTTAAAAAAAGGGGCCATGGCTCTTTTTGGCGAAAAATATGGCGATGAAGTGCGCGTGCTCGAAATTGGAGAATTTTCAACCGAGCTCTGCGGAGGGACTCACGTTGATCGAACGGGCGAGATTGGATTTTTCAAGATTATCGAAGAAAGCTCAGTGGCAGCGGGTGTTCGTCGTATCGAAGCGATTACTGGAAGTGATGCTGAGGCACATACTCGTAAACTAGAACGTGAATTAAAAAATCTGGCCTTGCAACTGAGGGTGGGAGTGAACGACTTGCCCGAGAAAATTGCAAAAGTAACCGAACAGCTCAAAAAAATGGAGAAAGAAATCTCCCTGCTTCGTAAAAAGATGCTGAGTGGCTCAGAATCGGCTGATTGGAGCAAAGAAATTCGCGAAAAACAAGGGGTGAAGCTTTTAGCGGTGAAAGCCGAGATTGAAGAAGTTCAGGCTTTGCGCGCTTTTTCCGATCAAGTTTTGGCAAAGTTAGGTTCGGGCATTGCCTTGGTGAGTACCACGCTTGAAGGAAAGGTTACCTTGATCGTGCGCGTTTCAAAAGATTTGACGTCGCGCTTTAAAGCAGGAGATTTGATTAAACCTTTGGCGGCCTTGGTGGGAGGTTCGGGAGGAGGGCGACCCGATATGGCTCAAGCCGGTGGATCTCAAATTGATAAACTCGATGAAGCTATTGCTCGATTCTATGAATTAGTGTAGAGAATACGAAAAGGTCTTTGGGTCAAATTTTTCAAAGCGTTGAAACGTTACTTTCAAAATTTACTTCAAAGATTCTTAGAGTCACCAATAAAGGTAAAAAATGCCCATCATCGATGTAAAAGGGTTTAATCGTTGGCAAGATGAAATTCTCGTCTTAGATGAAAATCTCAATGGCGAAGTTGATCCTTCCGATGTTTTTATTGCGCTCAATTTGCCCGATGTAAAACGCGATAGTAAAATTTCTTGGAATCATCCTCGATTCAAAGAACTCCGCGATGAATATGTGGCCTTTCTAAAAGCTGAAGTCGAAGAAGAAAAACTCCAAGAGCAAGATCTTGTTCCTTCTTCGGGTTCTTCATGAAAAAAGTTTTTCTTTTTTTGCTTCTCTGTTTATCGGCTTGCCATTCTCCCTCAATCTATTTTCCTCAAGGACAAAACGAAGCCTTGCTTGATGTAAGTGTTCTTCTTAAAAAGGGGCCTCATTTCAATGAAGAAGGTTTTGAGATGGTGCATTTAGGCAAAAGTGCGCAATACAGCGCACATTTAGTTTGGATTAAAGATCAAGAAAAACCTCATTTGCATCAAGCGCACGAAGGAACGATTTTTTTACTCCAAGGAAAAGGCGTTTTGCATTTAAGAGATCAAAAGATTTACTTAAGGCCAGGAGATATTGCGAGTATTCCTCAAAACACCCCGCACTTTTTTAAAAATGAATCGGATGAGCCTGTTGCGGCGTATGTGTTGTTTGCACCGCCGTTAGAAAACCCCGATTACGTTCCTGTTTCTTCTTTCTAGTCTAAGTAGCGAATTTCTCCTCGCGGAGCCGAAGAATATTTCTGCACAATGTGTAGAAGATTATCGAGCGAAAAAGGTTTGGGCAGATAGGCATCGGCCCCCAGTTCTAAGGCTTTTTCGATATCTTCACCGCTATTTTTGGCCGAGATAATAATGAGGGGAATTTCTCGGTAATCTTCAGACGATTTCAAATAGTCGCAGACTTCAAAACCATTGGGCGAAGGCATCATCAAATCGAGCAAGATGCAATCGGGGCGCTCTTTTTTGCCAATTTCCCAAAGGGCCCGCAATCCATCCCGCGCGGTATGCAGGGTATAGCCCTCTTTTTCGAGATTGTATTTTAAAATTTGTAAGAGATCTTCGTCGTCTTCAATTACAAAGATTGTTTTATCCATAACTTGTTCCTTTCTTTTTAAGGAGAAGCTAAAGGAGTTTTGTGAAGAATGAGTGACGGAGGAGTGAAATTAAGAAAGTTTTCTTAAAGGATTTTCCCATTGAAGACTAGGAAAACGAGAAAAATCAGCATCGGTTGAATAGAGAGCGCAGCCATTTTCAATTGCTAAGGCTGCCAGATGGGCATCGGAACTTAAGTTAGCGGTTGCTTGTCCCTCTTTTAGTAACAATTGCAGGATTTCCCAATGCTTTGAGCTGGGATGGATTACCTTGACGCAAGGCTGTTCAAACCAACTTTGCACCCTTTTAATGGCTTGCGGAATTGAAAGGGGTTTTTCAAAAACACGCGAGTGCGTACTAATACGAATGAAAGCCATCACCACAGGCCAACATAAACAGACGGGATCTTCTTGAGAAAGTTGTTTGTCCCACCATTGTCGAGCTTTTTTATTAAGAGCGCTATTGGAATCTTCTGCATACAGGAGAATATTAGCATCGACCAAAATCATCGAGAATCTTCCCCTTCCAATTGGCTGAGTAGATCTTGGATGCGGTCCAAATCATAACCCTTCTTCAATTTTAGGCGGTGGGGAGTTGTTTTGTAGGGGCGTTTTTTACTGCCTTTTTCGATTTCACTTAAGCCTAAGCGCAACGCTTGATTGACGATCTTTTTAAGAGAGCTTTTCGATTTTTGAGCCACTGCTTTGGCTTTATCGAGCACATCGTGGTCAAAATTTAAAGTGGTACGCATATAGCGACATCTTAGCATCACCAGAAGTGATGTCAAGGCATCACTTACAAAGCCTGAATGACGATCCGGGCCGAGGCGAGGTTGGTGGCGAGTGGGATGTTATGCACATCGGCCAGCCTTAAAAGCATGAAGATATCGGGCTCGTGGGGGTGAATGCCTAGAGGGTCGCGCAAGAAAATCACTCCATCGACTTTTCCATTCACGATTTCAGCGGCAATTTGCGCATCGCCACCCTTCGGGCCACTTTCCATTTTTTGAACTTTTAAACCGGCTTCTTCAATATATTTTCCGGTGGTGCCCGTCGCAATGAGCTTAAATTTTTTGATGAGCTTTAAGTTATCTTTTACAAAAGCCACCATTTCGGCTTTTTTGCCGTCGTGGGCAATGAGGGCAAGGGTTTTCATAGCATCCTCTCAATTAAAGTTTTTTTAAGCTTACTTTCTAACCTACTAAAAACCCAAGTGCTTTTTTCGGTAGAACTCGATCGCATCGGAAGTGATTTGATACGTTCCATCGGGGACTTTGTCTTTCAAGACTTGGCGAGCCATCAAATCTAAGATCGAGTGGCGAAGTTTTTTTGAAGTCTGAGTTTTTTTCTCCCAATCTTTTTCTAGAGGAATAGAAATAATAGCGACACAATCTCCGCCCCCCAATTCATAATAGAATTCGAGCTCAACGTTTTCGGCTTTGTAAATCACCGATCCTGAACGCCCTTTATTTTTATAAGAAATTTTAGCGCTCATTGGCTTAACGAAACGGAGGCTTGCTTTTTCCAATCTTCTGGTAAAGCTCGTAAGGGCCTTAAAGAATCGGGAATTCGATAAACTTCAGGGCCTGAATCTTCTACTTTTCTCACAAAAGTTTTTCCAGAAACAAGCGGTTTGCCAATCAATAAGCTTGTGATTTGTTGAGGAGTTTTAAGCTCGATCTTAAAGCCTAAAGCCTCATTTACCTGAAGCTGAGGGTATTGTTCCGGGTGAATCGAAGCGATTTCGTTTTTATTCAAATTGGCCAATTGACTGAGAAAATGTTGAATTTTTGCTTCATCAGCCGGGTAAGAAGTTTCTTCTTCGATGCTTGTTTTTCCTTCGGATTGGTCTAGTTTTTTCTTTAGACTGCTCACTACTTTTTTAAGTTTCCACTCCCCATTTTCTTGGAAAATTAAAATACCATCCAACAGGTATTCAAGACGAATTTCTTGAATTTGAGTAGTTTGAAGGGGGAACAAGAGATTTTGCGAGGGAGTGGACTTTAAAGAGCGATCGGTAAAGAAGGCACCTAAAAGCACCAAAAAAACGGCAACTAAAATATGGAGAGGTCCTGATTTCATAATTAGGCAAGATAGAAGCGCTGAATTTTATTTAAGCGCCGTCGATGTAAAAGAAATACAATCATTCCAAATCCAAAAAATAAAAAAATCGGTGCAACCGGGCTCAAATATTGAAAAGCTGTTTTTTCTTCTTCATTTTTAAAAGTTCTCAAAATTGATTTTGTTTGTATTTTTTTACGCAAACTCAAAAGAGGAGTGTTGTTTGTAAAAGAATCGATTTGGTTTAGGAGATAAGAAAGATCTTCAGGAGATCGTGTGAGAGCGCTGTTCTCCACCCTTTGGGATGAATTAGCAACAAAAAGCCTTGCTTGCGAGGTTTCGCTCAGAAACCCTCGCTGATCTAAGTTGCGCTCCTCTAGTTTTTTGGTTTTGGTATAAGGTATTTTTTTATCTTTAAAAAAACTTTCAACTTCTCCTTGTTTTAAGATCGAAAACTCTGCCAACGGGGTGTTAAACGAGGGAGGTTCTTTTTTTAATTCGACTCCATAAGATTGAAGGAGCTCGAATAAGCGGGGTGAACGCCCATTTGGAGTATTACTAAAATCAGCAAAAATGAAGAGGGGCACCTCTCGAAGAAGGGCCTGATCAAGTTGATAATTTAAACCGTCCGATTCGGGTTGAGTTCCCAAGAGTAAAAGAGCGCTTGTCGTGTGCATATTCTCTTCTTGCTCGGTATCGATAATTTCCAAATTATAGTAATTCGAGAGAGTTTTAAGAAGAAGGGTGAAAGGCGCCAAATTTTCTCGGGGGTTTGCAATCAATACGCCTATTTTTTTATTTTCAGTTTCTGCAAATCTTAAAAGACGACTACTCAATTGATACTCAAAGTCTTCAATTTGAGTGATGGGCAGAATTTGAGCTTGATCTTCATAAAAGAGATTGAGGCTCAAATTTTCGGCCTCATTTTCTTGAATAAAAAGAGGGAGAGGAGAATGACGTTGATACTCTTTTAGAAAACTCCGAATTTCACGAGACGCGAGATTTTGTTCAGGGCTTGGGTTTTGGGGAGAACCAATAGAGATCGTTAAGGGATTATGGAGATTTTTCAATATTTTTTGGCTCGTTTTTGAGAGGGTAAAATTTTGATTGGAACTTAAATCGAGGCGTCTGAAGTGAGAAGCCGTGATGAGGTTGAAGAGTAGAAGATTCACGATCAGGAGCGAGGTGAAAATTCCCCAGTAAAGCGGGCGATATTGATTTCGTTTTACAAACAAAAAGTTGAGGTAAAGAAAAAAAACAATAAAGCTCAAGAAGTAGAATAAATCGCGGCTATCTAAAACCCCGCGGGAAATATTTTGAAAGTGAAAGGAAAGATCGAAGGCTTGCAAGGAGAAGTATAAAACAGGGGCAGTATTAAAAATGAAATCGTTTCCCAGATTTAAAAAGATCTGGGCAGTCAAAAAACCAAGCAAAAAACCGGGTAGGCGATAGGAGCTAATCGAGGAGGCCCATAAACCAATCGCGGCAAAGCTTGCTTCTAAAAAGAGTGACGCAAGAAAGAGGGAGGCGGGTTTGTCCCAATCGGCGGTTTTGAAAACTCCGAAGAGAGGAATAAAACTAAGTGCTGACAAGAGAGTAAGCACCCCCACCGTAACTAAAAATTTTGCCAGGATGCTTTGCCATTCTGAAACGGGCAAACTTTTCAAAACTTCTTGAGTGCCGTTTTTTTTCTCATCAGCCCATTCGCCCATCGTGAGAAGAAGAGTTAAAAGGAGCGTTTCAAAAATAAAAACTCGAGTCCATTTTTCGATGCTGCTTGGGGCATCGTTGAAGAAAAAATAAGAAAAACAACAACTCGAGATGCTCAAGAATAAAAACCCGTAGATGAAGAAAGAACGAGAAAAGAAAAGTATTTCGAATTCTTTTTTGATTAAGACTCTAAAGGTAGACATAACTTCAGGAATACATCCTCTAAGGTTTTTTGTTTCTTGCTGAGCTCTGTTAAACTCCAACCATAACGGAGAACAGTCTGAAAAATTTTCTCGCCAAGATCTTCTGCGTGAGGGGCGATAAATTCCAAAGAATGGAGGCGGTTTTCACTGTGTTCGATCAAGATTTCTTGGGCGCCCACTTCTTGGCGGAGTTTGCTTTCAATTTCTAAAAGATCTCCACGAATTTTGAGGTGATAGATATTTTGCGCTTCAAATTCCGAGGTGATTTCTTGAGGTTTGCCCGAAACAATAATCTTACCCTCGTGCATCAAAAGAATTTGAGAACAACTTTTCTCCAGTTCTTGGAGGCTTGCACTGGCCACAATCACCGTTTTTTTACGACTGAGTTGCTTGATCAGATTCCAGATTTCAAAGGCATGATGAGAATCTAAGCCAGTAGTGGGTTCATCTAAAATCAAAAGTTCAGGATCTGAGAGCAGAGCTTGAGCCAAGCCCAAGAGCTGTGTTTGAGCCTTTGAAAGTGAAGAAATTTTTTCTTTGAGAATTTTTTGCAAACCAAAAAGAGGAATAATTTCTTTCAGGCGAGTTTTAAGCTGAGCAGATGTAAGCCGTTTTAATTTTCCGTGAAGTTCAAGTGAAGAATAAACGCTTAAGTTTTTCCAGAGCGGATTTGTTTCAGAGAGGTAACTTAAGTTTTGGTAAATTTTTTTACTGTTTGAAGAATAATCTTGATCAAAAATTTTAACCTGGCCTGCGCTCGGAGTATCGAGCCCCGCCAAGATCTTGAGAAGGGTCGATTTGCCAGCGCCCTTCGGTCCAAAAAAACCAACGATTTCATTTTTTGAAATTCGAAAATTCAGTTTACGAAGCGCATGCGTGTGGCCGAATTTTTTAGTGAGCTCTTGCACCTCGATGCAAAAATTTTGGGGAGAACCAGATTCGGTCATGAAGAAAACAGATACAGTGATTTCAAAAAAAGTCCAGCATCGAGTACAAAAATTTATTTTTTTATGAGTATCCGGTCTGCATTTCCTCAGTTCAGACAAAACTGCACCGCAAGGAAAAAATGCTCTGGATTCGAAAGTCTAATATTTTTAAGAGTCGATAAGTTCGGTGCTTTGTCTTCACTTCAAAAATACAGACCGGATACTCCATCGAGGTAAAATAATTATTTCTTACCGTTTGAAACGAGTCGCAAATACATTTTGGCAGATTCTTGGTGGGGGTTTGCTTTCAGTGCAGCTTCCCAGGTTTTGACGGCTTGCGCGTGCTGGCCTTTGCCGTAGTAGGTGACGCCGAGTTGCACACGGGCATCATGATAGTGAGAGTTTTGTTTGACAACTTGATTTAAGATTTTGATCGCTTCGTTGTGTTTGCCCGCTTCACGGGTAGAGATGGCGAGCTTTGTATGGATATCTAAAAATTTAGGGCCGAGTTCGAGAGCTCTTTTATACTGGCCAATCGCTTCTTGGTGAAGCCCGATTCCTTCGTAAATGTCACCCAGCTCAGCGTGTTTGTTGGCGAGCTTGTTTTTTAAAAACGGGTCAATTTTCTCTTTTTTCTTTTTTGCTGTTTTGGGGTGAACCCGTGAGTAAAGGGCGGCTGCTTTTTTGTATTGGCCTAAGTCATTATACAAAACGGCCAAGTTTAAAAGAGCTTCGGTATAATTCGGGTTAATCTTGATTGCTTTTTCGAGGCATTCGATCGATCGGCTAAATTCACCGGTGGAGTGATAAATCACGCCCAGCATATTATAAACATCTGCAAAATGTTTTTTTGATTTGAGCAAGGCCAAAAAACACTTCTCGGCTTTTTCATAATCTTTACTTTTAAAATATTTTCGGCCTTCTAAAAAATAATTCAGTGTGTTTTCCATAAAATTATCCCTCCGATTTAACTTCTTTTAGCACATCTTTTGTTTTTGAGCTCTTTGGAAATTTCGATTTCATAAGTTCGGCAACGAGTTTTGCTTCGTCGGTTAAGCCCAAGCGCCAGTAAGAAGTTGCAATGTAGTAAAGTGCGCTCTCATCGAGGCCCAAGCCGGAAAATTTGTTAAAGATCTCTTCGAAGCGGGGAATCGCTGCTCGATATTCGCCGGATTTGTAGTAGAACTTTCCGATGTAGAGATGGCGTTTGGCAATCAATCGGCGGGCTTCATCGTGCTTAATCTTCGACATTTTTGCGTAAGGAGAATCGGGGAATTGATTAAACACGATTGCAAAGGCCTCAACTGCAGCCGGCAGGTTTTCTTGGTCGCGATCAATCTGTTTGGGGGTATCGTGCAAATAAGCCAACCCCATTCGATAGTAAGCATAATCGAGTTTGGGGCTTGTGGGGTGAAGTTTGGTGAAGAGCTGATAAGTTTCTGCTGCTAAAAGGTATTCTTTCTTTCGAAAATAAGCATCGGCGATGCGAAGCTCGGCATCCAATACATAAGGAGTATTCGAAAACCGGCTTTTGAAAATTTCTAGACAATCAATGGCTTGTTGGAATTTTTTTCTGGTGGAGAGTTGCACGCATTTCGCAAAGGCTTGTTGGGCGTTTTCTCGACCCGTAAAATTAAACCCTTTGGTTTGTTTGTGGCAAGCAGGGGTCAGAATCAAAAGAGGAAGAAGGGTATAGAGTATTTTAGTCGACTTAAGCATGGGGGGCATCCTATAAAAAATGTTTAAGGAAGTTCAAGTTTATTAAAAATGAAAGTTTTTTTTCTAGCCCTACATTGACAGCTGATTTGAAGAAGCATATTTTTTAGCCAAATTATTGAGGAGGAGAACCTTATGAAAGACGAACAAGAAGAAAATGGCCCTATTAAAATTAATGATCATCGACGTTTCAACCCCGATGGAAGTTTAAAAGCCGATCTTTCCCCTGAAACACCTCGTTCCGAACCCATTTCTTCTCCCGAGCCCCCTTCAGCCCCTCGCTTGAGCTCAGAGCCTCCGCATTCTGCCCCTCCAAGCGAGATGGAATCGAATTTCGCCAATTTTATCTTAAGTTTGGCGGGCTCTGCTCAAATGAATTTAGGTCTTATGCCTAATCCTTATACGCAACAAATTGAAAAAGATTTAGACCAAGCTAAGCAGACGATCGATTTATTAGGGATGCTCCAGAAAAAAACCAAAGGAAACCTCGATGCCCAAGAGGCTCAATTGATCGAGGTGGTTCTTTCCGATTTAAGACTTCGCTTCGTGGAGGAAAAAAAGAATGCCAAATAAACCCTATTCGCGTCGTACTTTAATTATTAGCGTTTTAGTCTCGGCCCTAGCGGGTCTTTTCTTTGCTTGTAAACTTGATTTAACCCAAAAAACTCAGGCGACAGATGCTAGCCCCCCCGTGGTGAATAATGCCCCCGTGGCTCGAAGCGCGGTGGCGGGTTTGCCTTCGCTCACCGAGATTGTGCGTAGAATAAAACCGGCGGTGGTGAATATTAGCAGCACAAAAATCATGCATAATCGCCCCATGGCCCGCCGTGGAGGGGATCCTTTTGGAGAAGATTTTTATCAGCGCTTCTTTGGGGTGCCTCAAGAATATAATCAAAATAGCCTGGGTTCTGGATTTATCATTAACAAAGATGGCACCATTCTTACCAATAATCATGTGGTGCAAAATGCCGATGAAATTGTGGTGAAGCTCACCGATGGCCATCAATATCAAGCCAAATTGATTGGAACCGATCCCAAAACCGATCTTGCGGTGATTCGTATCGAGGGTGGAAAAGGCGATTTTCCCACGGTGCCTTTAGGAAACTCCGATCAACTCGAAGTGGGGGAGTGGGTGATTGCGGTTGGAAACCCTTTCGGCTTAGGTCAAACCGTGACCACCGGCATTGTTTCGGCCAAAGGGCGTGTGATTGGAGCTGGGCCTTACGATGATTTTATTCAAACCGATGCCTCGATTAACCCCGGAAATTCAGGGGGTCCTCTTTTTAATTTAAACGGTGAAGTGATTGGCATTAACACCGCGATTATTGCGAGTGGACAAGGTATTGGTTTTGCGATTCCGGTAAACACCGCTAAAAATTTTGCACCTCAGCTTCTGCAAAAAGGCAAGGTGACTCGCGGTTACTTGGGAGTGAATATTCAAGATATTACGCCCGAGCTCGCCAAGTCGTTTGGAATTAAAGAAGACGTAGGTGCTTTGGTAGCGGGCGTTGCGCCCGGCGGGCCTGCCGAAAAGGCGGGATTAGAAGCCGGAGATCTGGTGGTTTCATTTAATGGAAAACCGATTACCGCGTCGCACGATCTACCGGTTTTAGTTTCGCAGTCACCGATTGGTGCAAAATTGCCCATCGAAGTGGTGAGAAAAGGTCAGCGCAAAAATTTTGTGGTTGAAGTGGGAGAGCTCGAGCAAGCGGAGCGCCAAGTGGTGCAGGCTCAAAAAGAAATGAGCGAGATGGGAATCTTGGTGCGCGATTTGAGTGCGATTGAACGGAATGAGCTAGGTATTAAAGATAATCGCGGAGTTTTGGTGATTAAGATGGCTTCCAATAGCCCCGCGGCTTGGATAGGGCTTCGTCCGGGTGATGTGATTTTAGAAGTGAATGAGAACCCTATCCGAAATTTGAGCGACTACACTCAAAGCTTAGCCAAAACAAAATCCGGCCAAGTGCTCCGGATGTTTGTTAAAAGGGGAAATGCAACGACTTATTTCGCCTTTAAGAAATAGTCCGATTAATCTTTCGCTTCGCAGTTTGCCCAGCCATTGTAATCGATCCAACACTCGGTTTTATCCGGAGTGAAGATCGCTTTTTCTTGGGCGTTCATATCACTGTATCGTTCAATTTCTCGGTTTACACTTTTACCGGTAGTAGGGTCTTTATAGTGGAGCAAGAGCAAACCTTGGCTTTCTACATAGCCGGGTTTGCTTAGATCAACGCGTTCTGCAAACGCATTGCTCGCAAAAAGTAAGCTCAAAGCGATTCCTAGTAAAAGTCCTTTTCTCATACTCTCTCCCTCCGTTTGTTTGAATGATCTAAAAATTATAAGGGAGAGCCCGCTAATTAGCTACTTCACTTGTTTAGACAGATTTAAACAATCTTTAGCAAAATGCGTGATTTTTGTGTGAATCCACATGATTTCAAACAGAAGTGATCGGTGTTTGCGATGTTTATGCAAAGCAGAGAGGATGTTTTCTTTTGAATCGAACATAGATCTTGACACCCCCCCTTTTTCTAGAATAACCGAATAAATAATTGTATGACTTCTTTTTTCGCACAAATTTGTTGTTACGCTTTAGGCCGCATGGACTGTTGTCTGTCCATGTGTATGCAGCCGATTGCGTAGCGCGTGCGATTTCTCTTTTTAAATTTCATTAAAAATTTAAATCTCTCCGCGACGATGAATCGGCTTATCCAAATGATTTGCTTTGCCCGTAGTGGGCCGGTTTTTCGTTTATTATTTCTGAATAGTGATTAAAGGAGAAAGTTTTCATGCTGAGAAAAATTTTGATTGCGGTTTGTGTATGGGGCACGGCTTTTGTTGCCTCAGAAAGTTTTAGTGCTACGCAAAAGAAGCATCATGGAAAGCATCATTCGAGTCATAAGCATTACACCAAAGAAGTAAGTGCAGCGGCTGCGACTTCAGCTCCGGCTCTTGCGCCCGAATCAGCACCTGCGCCGGCTACGAGCGGCGGGGGGTGGTTTGATAAATTTGAGGTGGGTTGGAAACGGGGCCTGGCATTTATCAGCAAAGATCAAAAGTATTCTTTGAAATTCAGAATTCTTTTGCACCCGCGCTATGAGTTTCAGAGTTATGACGCCGCGTTGGAGAGTAGGGATGATCAAAACACTTTCCGTTTGCGTCGACTCCTTCTGTCTTGGGAAGGAAATGCGTTCACCCGAAAACTTGAATATAAAATTCAAGTAAATGCGGTGGCCCAGGAATGGAAAGATTTTTTAGAAGATGCTTATGTGAATTATCGCTTTAAAGATCTTCTTCAAGTGGAATTTGGGCAATATAAAGTTCCCTATATTCGTCAACAGATTAATTCTTCAGGACGTCTACAATTCACCGAACGTTCTTTGGCCTCGGAAGAGTTTCGTTGGACAGCCACCGATGCAAGCACCATCACCACTTGCACCTTGCCGGGCGGGGGAACAGTCAGCGGTAGTGGCATCACCTGCGGTGGTGGTGCAACATCCAGCAGTGTGACAATTTATCCCGAACGTCGATTTCATTATGATACAGGGCTTATGCTTCAAGGTCAGGCCTTTGATCGCCGCCTAGAATACTACGCTTCGATTAACAATGGTTCGGGGCCCAATCGTTTAAATGTGAATAATGAGTTTCTCTATTTAGGCCGCACGGTTTGGAATATTTTAGGCCAATACGGTTATTCTGAGGCGGATCCCGATTACCTCAATGAACCGGCCTTGTTTGTGGGGGGGAGTGGTGGTTTTAATTCTCAAGATAATACCCAAACCAAGATTGCCCAGGCGGGCGGTGAAATCGGATTCAAATACAAAGGGGCCTCTCTTCAAGGCGAGTATTTTTATCGTCATAAAAATCCTCTTGCTGGGCCTACGCGGGGTGATCATGGGTACTATGTGCAAGCGGGTTACACGGTGATTCCAAAACATTTAGAGCTTGCGGGCCGAGTTTCTCAGGTTTTTTTAGAAGGGCCTCGGAATAATAAATCGGAATATACCGCGGGCATTCACTACTACGTATTCGGGCATGATTTGAAATTTCAGGGGGATTACTCGTATTTGCCGACTCAATATACCTCTGGAACGGCAAACGATCACCGAGTAATCGTACAAGTGCAAACCTGGTTCTAGATCGAATCCATCAATTTTTCATACAGCGTTGATTCGATTAAAAGGGACTGGAAATAAAAATAGAAAGAGAACGATTTAAATTATAAGGAGAAGAATTATGAAAACTTTTTCAAAAATTACTTTAATTGCTTTTTTATTGGGATTTTTTGCCTGCACAGGGCAGTCGACTCGCACCCAACAAAGTTTACTCAATGTTTCGTATGATCCTACGCGTGAACTTTACCAAGATTATAATCAAGCTTTTGGTAAATATTGGAAAACAAAATCGGGCCAAGACGTAAAATTTAATCAATCGCACGGAGGCTCTGGCAAACAAGCGCGCGCGGTGATTGATGGCTTAGAGGCCGATGTGGTTACTTTGGCTTTGGCCTATGATGTCGATGCGATTGCGGAGAGGGCAAAACTTTTGCCCACCGATTGGCAAAAACGCTTGCCCAATAATAGTGCGCCTTACACCTCGACGATCGTCTTCTTGGTTAAAAAAGGAAATCCGAAGGAAATTAAAGATTGGGACGATCTTGCAAAACCGGGGGTTGCGGTGATTACGCCTAATCCTAAAACTTCGGGTGGTGCCCGTTGGAACTACCTAGCAGCTTGGGGTTATGCCTTGAAACAGCCCGGAGGCTCTGAAACAACGGCCAAAGATTTTGTCAGCAAAGTCTATAAAAATGTGCCGGTTTTAGATTCGGGTGCACGAGGCTCTACCACCACCTTTGTGGAGCGTGGAATCGGAGACGTTTTGCTCGCCTGGGAAAACGAGGCAATTTTGGCAGTTAAAGAACTCGGGAAAGATAAGTTCGAGATCGTGGTGCCCAGCGTGAGCATTTTGGCCGAGCCTTCGGTGGCAGTGGTGGATAAAGTAGCTAGCAAACATGGAAACCAAGCTTTGGCTCAAGCCTATCTCGAATACTTATATACCCCGGAGGGCCAAGAAATAGCGGCTAAGCATTATTACCGCCCGCGCTTGGCAGAGATCGCCACGAAATATGCTTCGCAATTTCCGAATTTAAAGTTATTTACCATTGATGAGGCTTTTGGCGGTTGGCAGAATGCTCAAAAAATCCATTTTGCCGATGGGGGAACTTTCGATCAAATTTATCAGCCGGGACGATAGAGTTTTTTTAGACCTCCCCTTAAATCCTCTCTTTACCTTAAGGAGGGGAGAAATAGGATGAGAAATTGTTTTTGAAACGTAAAAATAAATCCATTCTTCCGGGTTTTGGAATCAGCATGGGAATCACGCTCACTTATCTGGGCCTGCTCGTGTTGATTCCACTTTCTTCTCTTTTTTTAAAGACAGCGACTTTATCGGGCTCGGCACTTTGGCAGACGATCACTGATCCACGTGTTTTAGCCTCTTATCGTTTGAGTTTTTCGCTTTCGTTGGCTGCGGCAGCAGTGAACGGTATTTTGGGCCTGCTCGTGGCGTGGGTTTTGGTACGCTATTCTTTTCCGGGTAAACGTTTTTTTGATGCGATGGTAGATCTGCCCTTTGCACTGCCCACGGCCGTTGCCGGGATTAGTCTCACCACCTTATATTCCACTCACGGGTGGATCGGAAAAATACTCGATCAATGGGGAATCAAAGTCGACTATACACCTTTAGGAATTGGAGTGGCCTTGGTTTTTATCGGGCTTCCCTTCGTGGTGCGCACGCTGCAACCTGTTTTGCAAGATTTAGATCCCGAGATTGAAGAAGCGGCCAGCAGTTTAGGGGCGAGCCGATTTCGCACCTTCGTTTCGGTGATTTTTCCGCATTTGATTCCTGCGCTTCTCACCGGCTTTGCCCTTTCGTTTGCGCGTGCTCTCGGTGAATATGGCTCGGTTGTTTTTATTTCAGGGAACATGCCTTTTAAAACCGAGATTACGCCGCTTTTGATCATGACGAAACTGGAACAATTCGATTATCCGGGCGCAACTGCGATTGCGGTGGTGATGCTGCTCGCGTCGTTTTTACTCCTCTTCTTGATTAATCTTTTACAAGCCTGGCAGGCGAGGAGGATTGGAGGATGAAATTTGATTTCCTTTCTCGGCAGATTGCCAGAGCCTATCGTATTCGCGCTGTAACCGATAAAGATCCACTCCCCGTGCGTATTTTACTCTGTGGTATTGCGATTGGATTTTTAATTTTATTTTTATTTTTCCCTTTACTCTGCGTGTTTGAAGGAGCCTTGCAAAAAGGCGTGCAATCTTATTTGCAGGCGATTGCTACTCCCGATTCTTGGGCCGCGATCAAGCTTACTTTGCTTACTGCCTTTGTCTCAGTGGTCGTCAATTCTATTTTTGGAGTTTTTGCAGCCTGGGCTATTGCAAAATTTGATTTTCGCGGAAAAAATATTCTGCTTACTTTAATTGATTTGCCTTTCGCGGTTTCACCCGTGATCTCCGGACTTATTTTTGTTTTGCTCTTTGGTTTACAGGGTTGGCTTGGGCCCTACTTGGCCGAGCATGATTTAAAAATTATTTTTGCGGTGCCCGGAATTATCTTGGCCACCTTATTTGTGACTTTTCCTTTTGTGGCGCGCGAATTGATTCCCCTGATGGAAAGTCAAGGCCGCGAGCAAGAAGAAGCAGCGATTGTGCTGGGGGCTACCGGCTGGCAAACTTTTTGGAAAGTGACTTTGCCCAATATTAAGTGGGGGCTTCTTTACGGCGTAATTCTTTGTAATGCGCGCGCCATGGGAGAATTCGGAGCCGTCTCGGTGGTATCGGGGCATATTCGCGGCAAAACCAATACGCTGCCGCTGCATGTGGAGATTCTCTACAACGAATATGATTTTTCGGGTGCTTTCGCCGTCGCTTCACTCTTAGCTTTCTTAGCCTTGATCACTTTAGTTTTGAAAACCCTGCTTGAAGAGAAGGTGCAAGAAACTGGAAAAGTGGCCGTTAAAAAAATGCACTAAACGGGAGTTTTATGAATATCGAAGTTTGTGGACTCAATAAAAGTTTCGGTGACTTCGCCGCCTTAACCGATATTAACCTTGTGATTCCCCAAGGGGAGCTCGTGGCTTTGATTGGGCCGTCGGGTTCGGGCAAAACTACTTTGCTTCGCATTATCTCAGGCCTCGAAGTGCCGACGAGTGGTTTGATTTTGATTGATGGCGAAGACGCGACTTATCGTACCGCGCGGGAGAGGCAAGTGGGTTTTGTGTTCCAGCACTACGCCTTGTTTCGCCACATGACGGTGTTTGATAATATTGCTTTTGGTTTAAAAGTAAAACCGCGCAAGATTCGTCTTTCAAAAGAAAAAATCGAAGAAAAAGTTTTTGAACTTTTAAAACTCGTGCAGCTCGAAGGTTTAGCCAAACGCTACCCCTCTCAACTTTCGGGTGGGCAGCGTCAGCGTATCGCCTTAGCGCGCGCCTTGGCGGTGGAGCCCTCGATGTTACTCTTGGATGAACCCTTCGGTGCGCTTGATGCGAAGGTGCGAAAAGAATTGCGCCGTTGGCTGCGCCGCTTGCACGATGAAATTCATGTGACGAGTGTGTTTGTGACTCACGATCAAGAAGAAGCGCTTGAAGTGGCAGACCGGGTCGTCATCATGCACCGCGGAAAAATTGAACAAGTGGGCAGCCCCGAACAAGTTTACGATCATCCGGCCAATCCCTTTGTGTTTGATTTTCTAGGAAACGTGAATTTATTTCATGGCCGTGTAGATGCAGGCCAGGCGCATTTGGGTGATTTAAAAGTGGCCGTGCCCGAGCATGCGAGCAAAAATGGCGTTTCAGCCGTGGGGTATGTGCGACCGCATGAAATTGAACTTCACAAAGAAAAAACTGCAGAGGATTTATTTCCCGCTACCATTAAAGCCATTGTGCCGATTGGCCCTATTGTGCGCATCGAGCTCATCCGTACCGATACTCAAGATTATCTTGAAGTGGAGCTGGGCAAAGGGCTTTACACCTCGCTACAGCTCAAAGTGGGCGATCAAGTGTATGCCCGGCCGAAGAATTTGAAGGTGTTTGTGGAGGAAGAGAAGTAGTTTTTGTGAATAGAATTTCTAAAACTCTTATTTTCCAAAGCGTTCCACGCGTGTCGGACACCGCTTTTGCTTTAATAGAGTAGTCCTATCAAAAAAAGCATAATACCCACAACTACGCCACCGCAGATCAAGCCATCATCAGGGGCAGTGTGAGGAGGTGTAGGAGAGGAAGAGGGGCGGGGCTGCATTCTTCCTTCACAAAATTGATTTAAAGAATTTCTAAATCCCGTTGCATCGCTGGAAGTGTCCCGCACTTGATTAATAGCTTGCCTCAACTCGTCTGGAGTAAAATGATATCGATCTTGGCAATAAGAAGCCCCGTGGCCAGGGGGACATGTGTTTTGCACCCATTGCTCTGTGCTCCGAGTAGGAAATCGGGTCATATCTCGATAAAGGTTCCCACACATAAATTGAACCGCATTTTCGTATGCCATAATGATATCCTCCTGGAATTATGCCCGCGTGTCGAACACGTGTCTGATAGCAATTTTGTTATAAATATAAGGCATTATCGCTTTGGCCTAAAAAAGGTTGCTAATCTATTTTATGTGGGTTGTCGGACAGCAAATTTGTAAAAAATTGTCTTTTACTCTTCTAAGCATTTTTTACACAACCCATTTTCCGATTGCCCTCCTATCATTCTAAAATTACCATAGTTTTCTTAGCCTTCGATGCTTGACATCTTTTAAAGAAAGGTCATCTTCTAGCCCATATGCGACTCGATAAATTTACAGTGAAAGCCCAAGAAGCGGTTGCCGAAGCTCAGAGTTTAGCGGGGCAGTATGGCAATCAACAAATTGAACCCGAGCACCTCTTGCAAGCCTTACTCAGCCAAGAAGAGGGCTTAACGGCGACGATTCTCCAAAAACTAGGGACGAGTCCTGCTCAACTCCAAAATGAACTGCAAGCTTTGATTCAAAAACTCCCGAAAGTTTCAGGTTCGGGCGGCGAATATTTATCTTCCGGCTTTAAAAAAGTTTTAGAAGTTTCGGAACAAGAGGCCCGCTCGCTGAAAGATGATTACGTGAGCACCGAGCATTTGCTCTTGGGCTTGAGTGAAGTGAAAGAGGCGAAGACCGCTGCTTTACTCAAAGGCCATGGCGTGACGCGGGCGGCCTTACTCAAAGCCTTGGTAGATATCCGTGGCTCGCACCGGGTGACCGATCAAAACCCTGAAGCGAAATATCAATCTCTTAAAAAATATTCGCGCGATTTAACTGACCTTGCGCGGCGTGGAAAGCTCGACCCCGTTATTGGGCGTGATGATGAAGTGCGGCGGGTGATTCAGGTTTTATCGCGGCGCACGAAAAATAATCCGGTTTTAATTGGAGAGCCCGGCGTGGGGAAAACCGCCATTGTCGAAGGCTTGGCTCAACGTGTGGCGAATGGCGATGTACCCGAAACGCTTCGCGATAAAAGTATTGTAGCGCTTGATTTGGGAGCTCTATTGGCGGGCACCAAATACCGCGGAGAGTTTGAAGATCGTTTAAAAGCTCTTCTCAAAGAAATTACGGAGGCCGAAGGAAAAATTATTTTATTCATCGATGAGCTCCACACTTTAGTAGGCGCGGGTTCGGCCGAAGGGGCGATGGATGCCTCCAATATGCTCAAGCCTGCTTTGGCGCGCGGAGAGCTCCGTTGCGTGGGTGCGACAACGCTCGATGAATATCGCAAGCACATTGAAAAAGATCCGGCGCTCGAGCGGCGTTTTCAACAAGTTTATGTGGGTGAGCCGAGTGTAGAAGATACCATCGCGATTTTGCGCGGTTTGAAAGAACGCTACGAAGTGCATCATGGTGTGCGCATCAAAGATGAAGCCATTGTGGCAGCGGCTCAATTGTCCAATCGATATATCACCTCGCGCTTCTTACCCGATAAGGCGATTGATCTAATCGATGAAGCGGCGAGCAAGTTGCGCATTGAGATTGATAGCCTGCCCACCGAGATCGACGAGATCGAACGCAAAATCACTCAGCTTGAGATTGAGCGCCAGGCGCTGAAAAAAGAAAAAGACGAGGGCTCGAAAACACGGCTCGAAAAAATCGAAAAAGAACTGGGTAGTTTGAAAGAGCAAAGTTCGGAAATGAAAGCCAAATGGCAATCGGAGCGCGATGTGATTAAGAAGTTGCGCGATGCCAAAGAAAAAATTGAGCAGACCAAGATTGAGGCCGAGCGCGCCGAACGTTCGGGAGATTTAGGAAAAGCAGCAGAGCTTAAATATGGAACACTGCCCAACTTAGAGAAAGAATTGAAAACCGAAAATGATAAGTTGGCCAAAGTTCAAAAAGGCCAGCAGATGCTCAAAGAAGAGGTGGATGCCGAAGATATTGCTGAAGTCGTGGGTAAATGGACGGGCATTCCGGTTTCGAAATTGATGGAAGGTGAAAAAGAAAAACTGGTGCGCATGGAAGAAGGTTTGAAGGCGCGTGTGGTAGGGCAAGATGAAGCGCTCGTAAAAGTGGCCAATGCCGTGCGTCGTGCGCGAGCGGGCTTGCAAGATCCGAATCGCCCCATTGGTTCGTTTATTTTCTTAGGACCAACCGGAGTAGGAAAAACCGAAACAGCGCGGGCCTTAGCCGAATTTTTATTTGATGATGAAAACGCAATGACGCGAATCGATATGAGTGAATATATGGAGAAGCATAGCGTTTCGCGCTTGATTGGCGCGCCTCCGGGCTATGTGGGCTACGAAGAGGGTGGCCAGCTTACCGAGGCCGTGCGTCGCCGGCCTTATTCCGTGATTCTTTTTGATGAAATCGAAAAAGCGCATCACGATGTGTTTAATATTCTTCTGCAGGTTTTGGATGATGGGCGCTTAACTGATGGGCAAGGTCGCACGGTTGATTTTCGAAATACCGTGATCATCATGACTTCTAACGTCGGCTCTCAATTTGCTTATGCGGGCTTAAAAGAAGAAGAGATGGAAAAGAAAATGTTGGAAGAGCTCAAAAATAATTTCCGCCCCGAGTTTTTAAATCGGGTGGATGATATTGTGGTTTTCCACGGATTAAGCGAAGAACAAATCAAACACATTGTTGAAATTCAACTTCAACGTCTGCAAAAACTTTTGGCTGATCGCAAAATAAATCTAACCCTTACCGATAAAGCCAAGGCCTTGATTGCGAAGCAGGGCTATGATCCGGTATATGGAGCTCGCCCGCTTAAGCGCGCGATTCAAAAATACATTCAAGATCCACTCGCCTTAAAAATTCTCGAAGGGCAGTTTAAAGATGGAGATTCGATTGTGGCCGATGCCGGAGATGTGGGCTCGGTGGTTTTTCGCAAAAAATAGTGGGTTTTCTTTGGCGAGTTCTACTCATCTCATACAATTCGAATAACCGGTTTTCTCTAAAAAACGGTGAAGGAGTTTTTTGAAAAAAGAATCGGATTCTTTTTTGGGCTCTTCATTCACACTCCGGCATACTTTTTCGCGGAGCGGCTCTGGCAGTGATTTGAAGAATGGAGTCGAGAATTGTAGATTTTCTTTTCTTGCATCCAGGAAAAATCCATAGGCCATTAAATCTTTGCTGTTTTTTACTTCTTTCGCTTCAGTGATAAGAGGTGGATTGCTAGAAAAGGTTTGAAGAAATTCAGAGAGATTTTTTTGATCGCCCAGTGCCATTTGTAAGGCGAGAAGACGTTCGCGTTCGAGTTTTGGCATTTTTTGCACTAGGGTGTTTGTGAAGAGCGGGTAGAAAACTTTATAATCGACGTTTTCAGGAATCTGCAAAAGCTTAAGAATTTGGGCAAGCGCCTCGTCGTTAATTGCAGTTTGCTGAGCGAGAGAAATATAAATGGGTAAAAAATCTTCTGCATCTTGAATCGAAAAGGGCCATTGTTTGGTTTTATTTTGATAAGCGCGGGTGAAACAATCGAGCAATGAAGAAGATTCAGAAGGGTTTGAAAGTAAATAATCCCAATAAGCTTTTTGAGTAGTGCTGCATAAGACGAGTCGATTTAAATTTTCTTTTGTATTTGGATTTAAAATTATTCCTACTTCTTCTTGAGCGAGCGGCCCATTTAAATAGGCTTTTAAGAAGGGGTAGAGGGGAGCGTTAGAACAATTAGACAGAACGAGACCCTGGATCTTATCTTCGTATTCCTTTCGATCTTTCGGGTAATAACGATCTACTTTAATATTTTTGAGCAGACCGTCTATTTGAGAAGGATTCTGGCAAGCAGCTTGAATAACTTTGGGCATTAACATGGCTGATCGAGGATCGGTGATATTGCTTCCAAATTCTTCTGAGAGACGCGAAGCTTCTTGAGGGCTTAAAAAGTCGACGAGCCCATAAATAATCGATTTCTGTTGGCCCGTATGGTAGCTTTCTAGAATTGCTTTCACTCGAATTTCGGGATTTGTTTCTTTTTTCAACTCTTCAATCACAAAATCACGACCGGCAACTTCATAATAATAGAGAGGTTCGGTTAAGAGTTCGACTTTTCGTTTGGGTTTAGTTTCTTGAGCGTAGGCTTTGGAATATTCAGGGAGTAAATTAATTTGGCTGGCAAGTGAGATGCTTTTCCAATCTTGGGCTTCTGATGAGTGGGGTTTTAGATTTATTTCTTGATCGAGGGCAATCACCGTACGTCTTAAGGCAGAAAGGTAATAGGCCCGAATGGGGTATTTTTTGTTGTTCTTCCAAAAAGTTCCCCGATTAAAATCTCCTTCTTCTGTAAAATACGCTTCGTAGACTAATTGATTATTTTCAAAAACTTTAACTTCATATTCTTTATCGGGGAAAACGGCCTTATATAAAAGGTAGGGCAGGGCAATGGCTTCGAGTGCGCTTGCATGGCCTCCTGCATAATGATCACCCGCTTTTTTAAGTGTTTCTTCTACGCGAATATTGGGAGAATCTTTTAATTTTTTTATGCCTTCTCGAGTGATGGGGTAAGGAATCAACGATTGGGTTGTCCAAGAAGCAAAGAGCGAAGAAGAGAAAAGAAAAAAGATAAGAAACAAGATGGTTTGTTGAATTTTAAGCAATGCGATCTCTCAAAAACTTTTCAATTCTCAGGTTAATGAGTTCAGGCTGTTCCAGTAAAGCCGCGTGGGTGGCGTTTTTGATGATGAAGAGCTCGCTCTTTGGAATAGTACGGTGCATTTTTTTGGCGATCCAAACCGGCGTAAACTGATCTTGCTCAGCCCCAATAATTAGGGTGGGGACTTTAATTTTCTTTAAGATATTTTCGGCGGTATGTTCGCCCACGCTTTGCAAAAGCACGGCAAAAAACTTTGGATCAACCTTTACAATGTGATCTACGTATTTTTTAACATCTTCTTTATTGGCCAAACCCGTATTCACCATTTTTAAAACGCCCCCCAACTCATACCAAAAAGGGTTTTGAAGTAAGAATCGGCCTAAAAGATTACTCTGTTTCGGAAAAGCGGTGCCGATCAAGGTGACGATTTGGTAAAGGTATTTGGAAAGCGAGGTATTGTAGAAGGTATCGATGGGTTTTCCATAAGTTCCCAAACAAGGAATCAGGGCCTTTACCGATTTTGGGTAACGCCTATAAAAATCCAAAATGATCTGACTCCCTAAACTAAAACCCACAAAAATTGCTTTTTTGATTTTGAGCTTATTTAAAACGGCTTTGCAATCTTGGAGCAGGGCATCCATCGTTGCATTTTGAAGATCTTTCGGAGAGCCCGAGTGTCCATGACCCCGGTAGTCCCAGGTGACCACTTGATAATGTTGTTTAAAATGATTTTCTAAATACTTCCAAAAGAAGGTGTTTACTCCAAAACCATTGCAGCAAACAATGGGCAAGCCTTGTCCCACGGCTTTATAATGAATGCGTGTTCCATCAAAGCTTTTGACATCGCCTTCTTTTAAATAGACGAGTTCTGCCAGTTTTCCGCGTCGTTTAGTTGTTTTATCTCTTTTCTTAAGTTGCATGAGTGTAGCGCTCGTAAATGAGGAATCAAAAAAAATCAAATAAAACTATGAAGGTAAAGGTCAACATTTTCTCAGTTCGCAAAAAACGCGCCGCAAGGAATAGTTTAACGTACTTTTGAAAAAAATATGATTTTTAAAATCGATAATTCGGCACTTTTCGCCTACTTCAAAAATGCCGACCTTTAGCTCTAAGTTAGGATTGTACTGTTTAGGCGAGTTCTCGGGTATCAAAAAAATCGACTTCTCCAGTTTGCAAAGAATACTCAGCTCCCACCACTACCAAGCCTTCTTTTTGAATGAGTTCTTCTAAAATTTTGGAGCCTTCGCGCAAATGATCGACCGAGGCTTTTACATTTGCACGGACAGCTTGGTGAACTAAGGCCTCTAAATCGTCTTTTAAATCCGTTTTTAAAAGGTTTTCAACCGAAGGTTTCACCCGATCCACGATTGATTGAAGATTGCGAGATTTATTCTCGGAGCTTTGTTGCAACTCTTCTAGCGTCGCTAAAATTGCTCCGCATTGGGAGTGGCCCAAAACCACCACGAGCCGAGTCCCGAAGCGCGAAGCGGCAAACTCAACACTTCCTACTTGAGAAGGGGCTACAATGTTGCCCGCTACGCGAATCACAAACAAATCGCCCAAGCCCTGGTCAAAAACAATTTCAGCGGGCACTCGAGAGTCGGAGCATCCTAAGATGATTGCAAAAGGTTTTTGTTCTTTGGCAAGTTCTAAGGGTTTGGATGAAGTTAAGGGCTCACGGTTTTTAAGGTTTGTTACAAAACGCTGATTACCTTGGCGGAGCTGGTTTAAGGCTTTTTGGGCAGAAATCATGAGGCTATCCTTTTTTGCTTTCGATTCGAATTCAGTTTTTGCCTTGTTATAATACCCGAGGGAGAAGAATAAAGAAGAAAATATCCCCAAAAGAACAAGACAAGGTTAAAAAACCGGGTATTGACATTAAGTTAGCCTATCTATATATACGCACCCTTATCTATGCAATCCATTACCCTTTCTTCTCCTGCCAAGATCAATTTGCGGCTAAATGTTTTAGGGCGCCGTTCAGATGGTTACCATGAGCTTTTAATGTTGATGGAACGCGTTTCCCTTTCGGATGAAATTGAACTCAAAGTCGTCGAAAAAGGGATTATGGTTAGTGTTGATTCCCAAGAAGTGCCTGAAGGAGAATCGAATATTGCCTTCCGAGCCATTAAAGAAATCATGGCCTATTCTTCGCGAAATGTGGGAATTGAAGTGAAGATCAAGAAGAACATACCCGTTGCAGCAGGAATGGGGGGTGGTTCTTCTAATGCGGCCACAGTGATTCGTGGGCTCAATCAGCTCCTCAAATTAAAGCTTCCGCGTGAAAAGTTGATGATGATTGGCGCCAAGATTGGCGCGGATGTCCCGTTCTTTTTATTTGAAGCTCCGGCCATTGCGAGTGGCATTGGCGATCAACTGAGAAAAATTAAAAAAATCCCCAAGATGAGCTTTGTGATTATCAACCCAGGGTTTCCGGTGTCTACCGAATGGGTTTACAAAAACTATTCCATGAATGGTGTTCCTTCGAAAGGAACGGCAGATAAGCAATCTTCAGGTCTTCAAGAAGTTCCGAGTATTTTCAATACGAAACGTGATGTTGTGAAATATTTACACAACGATCTTGAAGAGGTGACTGCAAAACAATACCCCGTAATTGAAGAAATTAAAAAAATGCTTGTTCAAAACGGTGCTTTGGCAAGCCGCATGACTGGTTCTGGACCTTCAGTCTTTGGTATTTTCCCCGATCGACCCACAGCGGAGAAGGCAATTAGTAAAATGAGTGCCAAGGCAGACAAAGGGTGGCGTTTTTTCCACGCAGAAAATCTTTGTTGAAGTTCCTGTTGAGGTTCTTAAACTGATAACACGATCTTGTGGTCGTTCCAAGTAGGGGGTGGTGGTATGGAAATTACAGAAGTTCGGGTTTTTCCCATGAATGAGGAGAAACTCAAGGCGTACGCAACAGTTACTTTTGATGATTGTTTTGTGGTGCGCGATCTTAAGGTTATTGCCGGAAATTCTGGTTTATTCGTAGCAATGCCTTCGAAAAAGCGTAAAGATGGGACTTTTAAAGATATCGCCCATCCTTTAAATAACGATTTTCGAGCAAAAATTGAGAAGGCGGTTCTCGATGCTTATCAAGTAGAGCAACCGAGCGCGCCAGAAGAAAAGCCTGTTCAAACTCCCGCAGCTACACCCACTCTCACTCCTGTATTTACAACTCCTTCGGTGGAGTCCAAAACGCCTGATCAGATTAATCCGAGTGATTATTCAGCACCCGACGATTGAAATTTCTTTTATAACCTATTGCGCGCCCCAATTCCGGCGTTGGGTTCGTCGAAAAATCCTCACGTATGTTCATATACGTTCCGGTTTTTCTCCTCACCCGCCTTGGCCTTGGTTCGCTCATAACGGTTATAAAAGAAATTTAATAACCTTTTAATTCGAAAACTTTTCATTTTTAATCTTGTCGATCGTTTAATTTTTCGTTATATCCCCGACCCGCAGTTTTTGGGGCGTCGACAAGCGGTAAGTCACTGGATTTTGATTCCAGCATTCCCAGGTTCGAATCCTGGCGCCCCAATTCGTTCAACTCAGCAAAGCTGAGCTGAACTAAAGTCAGGGGAGCATTCCATTGCTCCCCCTGGCTACCCCCATTGGTAAAAAGTACTTGAGTTAATAACTGGCCACTGACAACTGGTCACCGGGAACTGCCTTATGAAAGCATCGAATAACATGCAGATTTTTAGCGGGAATGCGAATCGTCCTTTAGCCGAGGAGATTGCAAAGCATTTGGGTACCTCGTTGGGTGATGCCCAAGTGAAGCGGTTTTCCGATGGAGAGATTTGGGTGGAGATCGATCAAAATGTGCGCGGAAAACACGTGTTTGTGTTTCAGCCCACTTGCCCACCGGCCAGTGAACATTTGATGGAATTGCTCATTATTATTGACGCGTTGAAAAGGGCTTCGGCCGATAAAATTACAGCGGTGATCCCGTACTATGGCTATGCTCGGCAAGATCGAAAAGTTCAGCCGCGTACCCCAATCACCTCTAAGTTAATTGCAGACTTGATTACGGCAGCGGGCGCCAACCGGATTTTGGCGATGGATCTCCATGCGGGTCAGATTCAAGGATTTTTTAATATCCCGTTTGATCACTTATTTGCGACCCCGGTTTTGCTCGATTACATTCGCGAAAATTTACTTAATGATTTGGTGATTGTTTCTCCGGATGCTGGGGGTACTGAACGAGCACGGGCTTACGCAAAACGCTTGCAAGCGACCCTTGCCATGATCGATAAGCGCCGCTCGGCTCCGAATGTGAGTGAAGTAATGAATGTGATTGGGGAAGTGAAAGATAAAACGGCTATTATTGTGGATGATATCGTTGATACCGCGGGTACTTTAACCCAAGCCGCGGGAGCCTTGAAAAAACAAGGTGCTAAAAAGGTGTATGCCTGTATTACTCACCCCGTTTTATCGGGTAAGGCGATTGAAAATATTGAAAAATCAGATTTAGAGGCCTTAATTGTGACCAATACGATTCCCTTGACAGAACAGGCCAAAAAATGTTCGAAGATCAAAGTTTTATCGGTAGGAAAGCTTTTAGCAGAGGCAATTTGGAGAATTGATAGTAATGATTCGGTTTCCTCGCTATTTGTTTAGTTTTTAATCTATTAACAGAGGTTTTTATGGATATTATTCAGTTATCAGTCGATGTGCGTAATCAGCAAGGGAAGGGGGCTGCCCGTAAAATTCGAGCCCGTGGAAAAATCCCTGGCATTCTCTATGGAAAAAATTCCGAAAACATTCTTTTGGAAGTAGATCCCAAAGCCATTCAATCGGCTATTTCAGGAACTTCTGGAATGAATACCGTGTTAGAAATGAATGTGCCCGAAAAAGGTAAAATTACGGTGATGCTTAAAGATTACCAAGCCGATAATATTCGCCGTCAATTTACTCATCTCGACTTCGTGCGTGTAGATTTAACCAAAAAGATTCATATCGATGTGCCAGTTGAGTTTGTTGGAAAAGCAGAAGGAGTGAAAGAAGGGGGAATTCTTGAAATCATTCGCCGCGATCTCCCCGTTGTTTGTTTACCCACTGCGATTCCAAAATCAATTGAAGTGGATGTGAGTGCCCTAAAAGTAGGAGCTTCGATCCATGTTGATGATATTAAACTTCCTGCTGGTATTGAAGTGCCCCACGAAGAAAACTTTACCGTTGTATCGGTTGTAATGCCGAAAGAAGAGGAAGTCGCGCCTGTGGCCGCAGCACCCACTGAGCCCGAAGTGCTTACTGCCAAGAAGCCTGCAGAGGGTGAAGAACCTAAAGCAGAGGGTAAGGCTGAAGCTAAAAAAGAAGGTAAGTAGACTTCTTCAAAAATTCGGTTTGATTTTTTTAAAGGTAGCTTTTTTGAGGCTACCTTTAATTTTTTCGTATGAAACTCTTGGTTGGTTTAGGCAATCCGGGAAAAAAATATCAGGCCACGCGGCATAACGTGGGGTTTCAGTTGATTGAGATGTTGGCTCAAGATTTAAACCTCAATTTTAAAGCGAATAAATTTGAAGCGGAGTGGGTAGAAACTGAAATTAAAGGTGAAAAAACCTGTTTGATTTTGCCTCAAACCTATATGAACCGAAGTGGTTTATCGGTTGCGGCTTTCGTAAATTTTTTCAAGATTGATCTAGCCGATATCCTTGTGGCCCACGATGAGATGGATTTTCCGGTGGGAAAGATAAAGTTTGTTCGGGAAGGGGGAGCCGCCGGGCACCGTGGGGTAGAATCTATTCAGGAGGCCTTAAGTTCTCAAAATTTTTCGAGATTGAGAATTGGGGTAGGAAGACCTGAGCGTAAAGAACAAGTGCCTGATTTTGTTTTAAAACCCTTTCAAAACGAAGAAAAAGAGATGCTTTTACCTCTTTTAAACCAGGCAAAAGAAGCTCTTGCCATTTGGGTAACAAGTGGGTTAGACGCAGCACGCTCATTTTTAGCGAAAGCTTAAATTGGGTTTTTATTTAACCTTGGTCTCTTTAAGAGAGGCCTCAATAGCGCTTTGCTATTTTAACCAAAAGGAGTCTTATGCGAGAGTACGAAACACTCTATCTTTTACAGCCAGATCTTTCGGCTGATCAAATCGAAGAAATCGGAAAAAAACTCAGTGATTTTGTGGTGAATCACAAAGGTCAGGTTCTTACTTTATTTAATTTAGGAAAACGACGCCTGGCTTATCGGGTAGGAAAACACCATCAGGGCGTTTATGTTTATTTGAATTATTTAGCAGCAGGATCTGTAGTGGCTGAGATTGAGCGTGTTTTGAAGTACGATGATCGAGTTTTGCGTTTTATCACTGTGAAATTAGAAGATGAAGTGAATGTGGAAGAGCGCGTGAAAGAAAAGAGAGAATTTACCTTAGCGACTTACGAAGATGCTCAAGAACGCTATCATAACCCCGAACATCATCATCAAGAAGCCCCTGCGCTTTAATTGAAGGAGTTTAAAATGGAATATCAATCCAGCTATCAAAGAAATGGTGACAATGATAAAGGTTTTAAACGTAAATTAGGCCGTCGTAAGTCTTGCCGTTTTTGTTCCGATAAAGAAGTGAAGGTTGATTTTAAAAATGGAAAATTGCTTTCTTTCTATATTAGTGAAACAGCAAAAGTGGTTCCTAGGCGTATATCCGGGAATTGTGCTTTGCATCAAAGGCGTTTAACTACTGCGATTAAGCGTGCCCGTTTAATGGCTTTAATTCCTTTTACCACCAATCAGAGATAAGCAGATATGACCCAACGGTTGAAATCCTTCTCTCTTTTTGGGATTGCCTTAGGTCTTTTTTTTAGCGGTATATTTACTTGGTTAACGCCTCTGCCTTTTTTTTATGCGATTCGGCGTTATTCCTTTAAGTTTGCTTTAATGTTGTTGGTGTTTTCTCTCCTTTGTTTAGGAGGGATTTACTTTTCGTTCTTTGACTTTATAAAAACAGGTGTGGTTCCTGCAGGCTGGGTGAAATGGGTCGAGTGGTTTCCTGCGATGGTTTACTATTCGATCTTTGGACCTCAAGCGGTTTTGAGAATCGTTTTAGGCTATTTTGCTTTTTACGGAGTCTTAGGCTTGCTCTTAGGTTTAAGGGTGAAAAAAAATCACTCTTTAACTTCTTTGTTTGGTGTGGTGACGGCCGGAACTTTGCTGCTAAGCTTCTTGTTGATTTTATTCTTTGTAAAAGGGCAGTTAGGGCTATTTTTGCAAGGTATTGAACAGCTTTTGAACGAAGCTCTCACTCAGTTTTTGGCGGCTAACCAAAACACAGGCTTGGCGCCCGAAGAGATTGCTTTTTTGGGCCAACAACAGGGACACATCGTTCGCGGTTTTTTAAGCGTTTTACCGGCTTTGAGCATTGCATTTACCCTGTTTTTGGTTTGGCTCAACCTGACCGTTGCGAAGCGCTTGTTCTTTGGTTTAGGATTTTTTTCCGAACTCGAAGATTTTATGCTCTTTCGTTTACCTTTTGCGCTTGTTTGGTTTTTAATAGGAGTCTTAAGCCTTTACTTGTTGAATAGTTACGTTTTAAAGCAGGATTGGTTTACTTTGGTGGTGCTCAATTTTTTTGTGGTGGGAGCGGTTGTTTATTTTTTTCAAGGTCTTTCGATCTTGAATTTTTATTTGTTCGTAAAAAGAGTTAGCTTTTTCATTCGTTTTTTGTGTTACTCCTTGTTAGTTATTTTTCTTCAGCCTTTAGGGCTGATTTTAGTAGTTTTAGGTTTTTTTGATTCTTGGTTTAATTTTAGAAAATTAAGCGGCAGACCCTCTGCTTCGGCTTAAAGTTTGGAGGCAATATGGAAATTATTTTAAAAGAAGATGTTCCCTCTTTGGGAAAAGCAGGACAAATCGTTAAGGTGAGAGAAGGTTATGGTCGTAACTTTTTGTTGCCCAGTAAAAAAGCGGTTGTGGCGAATCCTAAAAATGTAAAAGAGCTTGAACACTATAAAAAGATGATCGCGGCCAAGCAATCGAAGTTGGCAAAACAAGCGAGTGAAGTAAAAGCAAAGCTCGATCAATTCGTAGTCAATTTGAGCAAAGAAGTTGGAGAAGAGGGTAAACTCTTTGGTTCTGTTACTTCTCAAGAAATCGCAGAAGTTCTACGTTTAGCTGGTTTTTCAGTTGATAAAAGATCCATTCATCTGAGTGAACCCATTCGTGCTTTGGGCGATTTTCAAGTAAGCGTAAAACTCCACAGCGAAGTGAGCGCCGATGTGAAAGTGGTTGTCAGCGCAAAATAATTAAATTTAGGGGAATATTTGTGGCCTTGCAAAAGCCCTCCCAACTTGAAAGTTTGCGTCTTCCTCCTCATAATCATGAAGCGGAACAAGCGCTCCTTTCGGGAATATTGATTGATGCAGAGGCCTTAGGGAAAATCCTAGAACTTATCACCCCCGATGATTTCTACCGCGAAACCCACCGAAAAATTTTTGAGGCGATGCTTGCCCTTTATGAGCGCAATGAGCCAACCGATTTATTAACGGTTGGTGACGAGCTTCGCAAAACCTCCATGCTCGAAGCGGCGGGGGGCATGTCTTATTTGGCGACCTTGGTCGATCAGCTGCCTTCTGCCGCCCACATCACGAGTTATGCCCGTATTGTGAAAGAGAAGGCTATCCTCCGTGGTTTAATTTCCGCTGCGACTGAAATCATTGCAAAAGGGCAAGGAGAGAATGCCGACGATATTGATCGTTTTGTAGACGATGCTGAGCAAATCATCTTTAGAATTTCTGAAAAACGAATTCGGCAAGGGTTTTTTCCGGTTAAAGAAATTGTTAAAGATTCTTTCAAAGCGATTGAGAGTCTTTATGAGAAAAAAGAATTGCTCACGGGCGTTACCACCGGATTTCGTGATCTTGACCGAATTACATGTGGGTTGCAGCCCTCTGATCTAATTATTGTTGCGGGGCGACCCTCCATGGGAAAAACCGCATTTGCTTTGAATATTGCTGAAAATGCGGCTTGTGAGAAAAAGGTTTGTGTTGCGATATTCTCTCTTGAAATGAGTAAAGAACAATTGGTGCAACGTATGCTCTGCGGAGTTGCAAAGGTGGATGGCTCAAAGCTTCGCGGAGGGTTTTTGCGAGAAAGTGACTGGCCTAAACTCACGCGAGCAGCAGGAAAACTTTCCGAATCTCCTATCTATATTGATGATACTCCGGCTCTTTCCGTATTGGAGATGCGTGCGAAGGCGCGGCGCTTAAAAAAAGAAAAAGGCTTAGGGTTGATTGTGGTCGATTATCTTCAGCTCATGCGTTCTTCTCTTCATACCGAGAGTCGTGAACGAGAAATTTCAGATATTTCAAGATCGCTCAAGGCTCTCGCGAAAGAATTAGGGGTTCCAGTGATTGCGCTTTCTCAGCTGAACCGAAGTGTGGAATCACGAACGGATAAACGTCCTCAACTTTCTGATCTTCGTGAGTCCGGAGCCATTGAGCAAGATGCCGATGTGATTGCCTTTATTTATCGGGATGAAGTTTACAATAAAAATACCGCCGATCGGGGTGTTTCTGAAATTATTATTGGGAAACAAAGAAATGGCCCCATTGGAACGGTTCGTTTGGCTTTTCTTCATGAATATACCCGCTTTGAAGATTTAGCGGCTATGCCTGATGATTTTGGCCCGCCCGCCTAATATGGAAATTGTTTTAGCCAGTTCGAATACCCATAAAGTCCAAGAAATTCTTGAAATCTGGGGGCCTGTACCTCTTAGAATTTTAACTCTTAAAGATTTTCCTTCTTTAAAACCGATTGATGAAACGGGAAAAACTTTCGAGGAAAATGCCTTAATTAAAGCGCGGGCCTTATTTGAGTATACCGGGTTAGGAACCATTGCAGATGATAGTGGTTTGGAAGTGGACGCTTTGGCCGGAGAACCGGGTATTTATTCTGCTCGGTATGCGGGGGAACCCTCAAACGATCAAGCCAATCTTGAAAAAGTTGTACGGAATTTATGGGCTTTGAACCCTCATCAGTGGGGAGATTACGCCGCTCGATTTATTTGTGTAGCGGCATGGATAAGCCCAGAAGGGATCGAAAAAACCTTTCGGGGTGCAATTGAAGGAAAGATCATCTCTACCTCTCGGGGAGCGCATGGTTTTGGCTATGACCCCATCTTCTATGTACCTCAATTAGGTAAGACTACGGCCGAATTGACCCCACTTGAGAAAAATGCGATCAGCCATCGATCGAAGGCTTTTTTGGCTCTTAAGTCCTATTTGTTTAAATAATCAAATAAAATCATATTGTTATATGTTTGTGTCATTTTTGTAAAAAAATAAATATTTTCAGATTCAATATTGACACAACGCGTTATGGGTTGTACTTTCGGCCCTAACAAAGTCGAAGAAAAAGAAAGGAGTTCTCTATGTGGACTCAAAATTTAGAAAAAGATGTAAAAAAGAAAGTTAAAACTCAAGGCAGAAAAGGTAATTTTTTTAGTCAATTGAGTAAAAGCTTTCGGAATGTGGCCCCCCTCGAATGGGTACCTTCTTATTACCAAGATCAAATTCGGGCGGCGAAACCCGTAAAACTCTCTAAACCTCGAACTAAAAAATTAGCCCAAGCCCTCCATTAAAATCCCCCCTTCGGGGGATTTTTTTTGCCTTTTTCACCTCACTTTATTTTTTCATTGAAGCTTATCCCAGTATCCAGTTAATGTGTTCATTCTGTAGTTTTATTGAAATATTGAAATTCGGGGAGTAACTCAGCCCGGTAGAGTGCCAGCTTTGGGAGCTGGAGGTCGCAGGTTCAACTCCTGTCTCCCCGATTTTATTTAAATTAGCGAACAAAGTGAGCGAGAGGGGGAGGCTCCTTCAGCTTGACTGAAGGAGGGGGCGACGTGAGCCCCCTGTGATTGCCTGCCAGCTTTGGGAGCTGGAGGTCGCAGGTTCAACTCCTGTCTCCCCGATTTTTTTAATAATCAGTTTTTGTTTAATGAGAGAGTCGGCGAATAGGTTTGATCGACTTCTTTCCACCACCAATTTCCTGTCTGTTTCTTCTGATCTAAATTTGTAAAATGGTAATCGGCAATCACGGCTCGAATAAATTGAGGTGGGTGGTCGGGGAAAGGGTTATTTTTTAACAGAGCCAACACATCGGGTGAGCCTTCTAATAATTTAGTTAAGAAAATTCCGAACCAAGAGCGTGACTGGTAAGGCCTTAAGGCTTGAAACCACATCTGCCAATCGAGGCGGGGTTGGAAGGGTTCTACAAAACCCGGACGTTGGTTTAGATTGCCGGGTTTCCATTTAAACTCGTAAGCAAGCCATTGATTCCCATCGTTACTTCCTTCAATTATAATTTCCGAACGTTTGGTCGTCATAACCGCAAATAAGCCGTAACCATTCACCAAATTAAAAGGGTGGAAAAATTCATAAGTTTTTTGAAGGGGCCAAAATACTTGAGGGTCTTTTCCTATGCGGGTTAGAAAAGGAATCCAAGAAATAGAGAAAATAAAAATAGAGAAGGGGATCATTAACTTTTTAGGCCACTTTTTCTGAGCAGAGGGGAGAGATAGCTTTTTGAGAAAACGAAACTTTCGAAAAAAAGAATCATCCAACAGAATCACGCAAAGAGTAATCGTAAGTAGATTAAAGAAATTATAATTTCCGGTTAAGAAAATCAGGGTTTGAAATCCAATAAGTGTGAAAGCTCCAATTTGGCGAAGTTTACGAGGTGCGAAGATTAAAAAAGGAATTGCGAGTTCGATCACAAACATCAAGGTGCAAGAAAGTTTTTGAAATGCTGTGGGAAGAAGATTTGCATAGTAACTGATCCAATGCGGAAGAGGCTGGGTTTCATAGTGGTAGGTTAAAGCGCTTAAATTTCTCCAATTTGGATCTCCGCTTGTAAGTTTTACTAAACCCGAAGAGAGCATTAGGCGAAACAGCAGCCAACGAAGCAAAAAAAGAATATAAGGAGAAGGCGCTAGATTTTTTCGAAGGAGGATGTCTCGAGAAGCAAAAAAAATCGCTAAGAATCCGGTTTCAAGAAGTAGAGTATCCCACTGATAACCCAAAAAAGTTTGCCCAACATAAAAAAGAGAAAGATAAAACAACCAAAGTACAAACAAAATCACCGAAGAGTTGATTCCTAATATTAGAAGTAGGGAGAAGCTTACCCCCAGCCAAGAAACCAGTTGAAGGCTTAGATCGCTATTCTCTAACCAAAATAAAGTGGGTACAAACCAATAACGTTCGAGCCCTGTATGTTGAGAGATGATTTTCAGAAAATCTTGTGCGGGAAGAATCCCTCCGCTCCCAATCAAGCCTTTGATTTGAAGAGCGAGAGAGAGAAACGCAAAGAAGTAAACCAGCCCTAACATTTTAAGAAAAATATTTTGAGCGATTTGATAAGTGGAAATTTCTGGAGTTCCCCATAAAGTTTGAGTGACATGAGAAAAAAAAGAGCGATTTTCAGCCACCTTTCGGTAACAAAGTTCACTCAAAAATCGGAATCCCGGTATTTTTCGGTAAAACCAGAGTGGCCACTTTTTTTCACTGATGTGAAGTGCTTCAAAAAAAGCTTCGGCGCCTTTTGTATAAGTTCCGTCTGTGCGAATAAGATAAATAGATTGGGTGAAGTTTGGTTCGGGAATTTGAGGGTAAAGATTTGTAACTTCTTGATAGGGTTTATAAGCAATGTGATCTTGGGTTAAGTTTATTAAACGAAGAATCCAGTATTTGCAAAAAGAGCAGTTGCCATCATAAACAAGCAGGGGTTTTTCCATGATTTCCCTTTAGGAAAGTTTGATTTGTTATAGTATAATCCTACGTGAAAAAGGAGGGAGGGCCTATGAAAAAAATGAGTTTATTTTTTTGGGTTCTTTTTTTAATTGGAATTTCGCCTGCGAGAGCCGATTATATTTGGGATGATAAAGCCGCTATTCAGAATGATCAAAAAAATATTCAGCAAGACTCTCAGAAATTAGAAGCAGATCAGAAAAATAATGCAGGGTCTGCCACGATTCAACAAGATCAAAAACAGTTAGAACAAGATCAGAAACAATTAAAGCAAGATCAGAGGATTTTAAGGGAAGATAAGCCTCCCATGTGAGAACTCTCATGAAAATAAAAATCCTTTTTCTTTTATTGCTTTTGAATTTTGTATTGAACTCAGGAGCGTTTGCTATGGGAGAACAGACACAAGCTGTTCATACTGCCTCAGCCACCTTTGCGGGGGGCTGTTTTTGGTGCATGGAACCCCCTTTTGAAAAATTAAAAGGGGTGATTAAAGTTATTTCGGGCTATACCGGAGGAAGTAAAGAGAATCCAAGTTATGAAGAAGTGTCTTCCGGCAAAACAGGGCATATCGAGGCCATTCAGATTATTTATGATCCAAGCCAATTAAACTACTCTCAGCTTTTAGAAGTTTTTTGGCAAAATGTTGATCCGACCGATGATGGTGGGCAGTTTGTAGATCGGGGTTCTCAATATAAAACCGCCATTTTTTATCATAACGAAGAGCAAAAAAATTTAGCAGAAGAATCTAAAAAACAATTAGAAGCTTCGGGCCGCTTTAAAAAGCCTATTGTTACCGAGATTCGTGCATTTCAAAAGTTTTATCCGGCCGAAGATTATCACCAGGATTATTACAAAAAGAATACTTTGCATTATAAAATGTATCGCTATGGTTCTGGGCGCGATCAGTTTTTAGAGAAGAATTGGAAAGGTAATAAGTAACAGAGTGACTGGGGAGTGTTTCTGAATGAGAGAAAAAGCACCGAATTTATCGATAATTTAATTTAACGAACTTTCTATTTTTCTAAAAGCGCTCCCTTACGGTGCGTTTTTTCGCGAAAGAAGAAATGCTCATCAGTCACAAAGGACGATTATGCCCCTCTTGATTGAAAAACCCACTCAGGTGAAAGCCGTGGGAAATAAACCCAAAATCATTCGCGAATATATTGGACGCGTCAATTCTCAAGATTCGACAACCAGTGTTGCCCATATGCAAAGCCCATCCGGTTGGGAAGAACCGGGGCAAACTCCTGAGTTTGACGAGTATACGGTGGTATTAAAAGGCGAGCTTCAAGTGAAATCAAAAGAGGGAATTTTACAAATCAAAGCGGGCCAGGCTGTGATCGCTCGCAAAGGAGAGTGGGTACAGTACTCTACACCGGGGCCTGAAGGTGCCGAGTATTTTGCAATTTGTTTACCCGCTTTTTCTCCTGATTTAGTGCATCGAGATCAATAAAATGAACAAAAATATTTATTTAATCTTTTGTTTGATTGCCGCAATTGCCTGCGGAAAATCTCCACAGCCTGGTTTTGTTTCGAGTGTTACCAAGCCGAATGAAGAAGCTTTAAGAAAAAAGTTAAGCCCAGAGCAATATGAAGTCACTCAAAATGCCCAAACCGAAAGGCCTTTTCACAATGCCTATTGGGATAACAAGCGTGAGGGGATTTATGTGGATGTGGTAACGGGAGAAGCTCTCTTTAGTTCAACGGATAAATTTGATTCGGGCACCGGCTGGCCTAGCTTTACCAAGCCTTTAGTGAGCACAAATATCACCGAGCAAAAAGATGAGAGTTTAGGGATGAGGCGAGTTGAACTCCGTAGCAAGCAGGGAGATAGTCATTTGGGGCATCTTTTTCAAGATGGCCCAGCCCCCACCGGAATGCGTTATTGTATTAACTCGGCTTCGCTCCGATTTATTCCTCGAGAAGATTTGAAAAAAGAAGGGTATGGTCAGTTTGAAAGTTTATTTGAGAAATAGAAATAGCTTTTTTCTTTCAAAAATTAATGACTATTTTTTATTTTCTTGGACGCACACGTGGGTAACCGAAGCCCCAAAAAAGAGAATCAGCGACGAATAAAAAATCCAAACCATGATGATCACGAGCGAAGCGGCGGTGCCATAGAGGGTGCTGATTCCGCTATGTTGAATGTAGAGCCCTATTAAAGATTTTCCGCAGGCGAATAAAAGGGTAGCGATTAAAGCTCCTTTTACTGCTTCTTTCCAAGGCGGTCTTACATCCGGTAAAAATTTGTAAATGAGGGCAAAGGCCGTTCCTATACCCGCAGTAGAAAGCAAGAGGTTTACCCATTTTAAAACGGCCATCGTCATTGGAAGATAATCTGCGATGAGGGCACCAAAGGTGCTTAAGATGGTGCTTAAAACAAGAGAGACCAAGAGCACAAAGCAAAAGGCAATAACCATCGCTAAAGAGAGTAAGCGTGTTTTAAAGAATTTTAAGAAATTATTTACTCCTTCTTTGGGTTTGATTTTCCACATGGAGTTCAACGAACTCTTCAGCTGAGCAAAAACAGCGGTTGCTCCTAAAAGGAAAAAGATACCTCCCAAAGTAGTGGCTAGAATATCGTTACCTCCCACCGAAGCGCGGTGAATGATATGCTGAATCATACTCGCACTTTCTTTTCCGATTAAATCGCGAATTTGGAGAAAAATTTTTCCCTCTGCGGCCTTGTTTCCAAAGATGATTCCCGAAATCGCAATCGCTAAGATAAGAGTGGGGGCAATCGAAAAAAGAGTCGCGTAGGCTAGGGCGCCTGCATGTTCAAAAACATTGCTTTGGTTCCATTGAATATAACTTTTTTTTAGAATTCGCCACATGGCTGCCATTGTGCGGCAATCTTTTCAGATAAAAAAGTATTATTTACAAGATTAGCTCGCCAAATCGAAGGCGCTTTTTTCTTCTTCTGTTAGCTTTAGATTTTCTTTGAGAATACGACTGTATTCAAAAAAGTGTTTGTGAAGGGCTAAGTGCCACAGAGCTTCTTTTAAATATTGAGGATTCGTTTTGCGAATTTCATTCACCACATTAAAAAAATAAGCTCTTCGTTCTGAATCTCCAAAGAGATAATGCCGAAGCAAAATACTTAAGCGTTTCACATTGTAGTAATGATGCTTCAGAGAAAAAGCTTTGTGGTGTTTGGTGGGTATGCGTTGAATGGCGCTCAGAGTGCCGCAGAGCCGTTTTGCATAATTTTTATACGAGTAAAGTTCGTTCATTAACTCAACATAACCAGCCCGAAGCTCATTTTTGGTCATGTTGAGAGGAATGATATTCGTATCGGCCTGATCTTTATATTGATAACCCTCAATCAGGCGTCCACTACTGTGGAGGCGATTCCAAAGAGGTGTGTTGGCAGGGGCATTGAGCATTCCTGTCATTGAAATGGGAATATTTGTTTCGTTGATGAAGTCGAGCTGTTGTTTAAACACGTCTTTTTGATCGTGATCGAAGCCCACAATCATGCCCGCCCAAACAAAGATTCCGTAAGATTGAATGGTTTTAATATCTTCAACAAGATTTCGGCGGGTGTTTTGAACCTTGCCCACTTCTAAAAGATTTTCGGTGCTCGGTGTTTCAATTCCGATAAACACGCTATGAAAATTGGCCTCGGCCATGAGTTCGAGTAATTCTTTGTCTTGAGCTAAATTGATCGTGACTTGAGTGGAGAGGCGAATGGGGCGCTTGAACGATTTATTCAATTCAATCACGGTTTTGCAAACATTGCGTGCGTGAGCTTTATTTCCCACAAAATTATCATCTGCAAAAAAGATCGAATCACGGCCGACTTTATAGAGATGAGGGAAGAGGGCTTCGAGTTCAACGGCAATTTGATCGGGAGTTTTTTGCCTCACTTTTCGGCCCAAATACACAATCACATCGCAGAACTCACAACTAAAGGGGCAGCCCCGTGTGGTTTGAACGGGAATCCGGCCATAATCTTTAAATTTCAATAAATCCCAACGCGGTGTGGGAGAGATCGTCATGTCGATCTTTTCGGTTTCGGTGTAGCGCTCTTGGGCCTTACCCGATGAAAAATCCTCTAAAAATTGAGGCCAAATTCTTTCTCCTTCTCCCACCATCAGGTAATCGGCATGAGGAGCACACTCTTCGGGGCAAAGCGAGGCATAAGGGCCACCCATCACCACCGGTTTGCCAATTTCGCGAAAACGTTTGGCAATCGAGAACATGTCGGGGGCTTGAATATTAAAACCCGTAATGCCGATTAAATCGGCGTCGGTTTTATAATTGATTTCTTCAATATTGGCGTCGCAAATCTCAACGTCAAATTCTTTGGGGATGAGGGCCGCCACCGTAGGGAGTGAAAGAGGAGCCATTGCATAGCGATAGCCATAATCGTTGACGTGACGAAAACCCCAAAAGGTATCGGGAAAGCGCGGGTTGATCAGATAAATTTTCATATATCCCCTTCATTGATAGAAAACACTGCTGAGTCCAACGGGCAAGATAAAGAGCCTTGGGGATAAAAGTCAAAAGTTATGTAAATTATTATCGTTCAGAAGATTATAAACTCACTGAAACGGGCCAGTATCTTCTCCTTCGCTTAAAATCGCTGACCCGTTCCGTTCATCAAATTATAAAGTGTTCGGATTCCAATAGCGCATTTCAAATTTTTGAACAGGGCTATTGGGGTTATAAGAGCCGTCACGATCATTGCTGTCTTGTTTTTGTTCGCGCTGGATTTGGCTCTTGTGCTCAAAACTCTGGTTCTGCGAATCCTGATTTTGGTTCCGGTTTTGATTTTGGTTTTGATTCTGATTTTGGTTTTGATTGGAGTTGTTTCCGGCTAAAACAGTAGAAGCGAGAAATACCCCTAAAACCACTGCCGATAAAAAAAGACTCAAGCGTTTCATAAAACCTCCTTATTTGTGTCTCACTATTTTAAGATACTTCTCGGAGCTGAGGCAAGAAGGGCCTGAGTTAGCGTGTTTTTATTTTTAGGATTTTGTGAAGGTTGTTAGGAGAAGCCAAAAAGTTTTAAGAAGAAAATCGGTTCTTTTGAAAGAGCTTTTGAGCAAGTTCTTGATAATCGGAGGTTGCAATTTTCGAAAGCTTTTCAAAGGCTGAGGTGGGGTAATTTTTATTGAAAGATTTTCCTCGGAGCCAGTGCAAAACAGAAAATAATTTCGCAGTGCTATAATCAACATTCTTCTTTTGTTCGAATTCATCTAAAAGACCCGTCAAGGCCTGCGCGATTACATCATAAGGATTCTCGCCATAACGAAGCTCTGCATAGAAAGCATTCATCTCGGTAAAACGACGAAAATCAGGGGAGTTGAGTTCTGCAGCGCTTGCTCGCTGGGTATCATAGAGATGAGCTGCTTCGTGATGCTCAAGAGTGTGGATGCGAGCTTCAATGAAGCTTTTTACAAAGTATTCTTTGGCGAGATTGAGATCTTTATTTTCTTGAATCGCTTTCTGGTAGAGCTTTTGCCAAGCAAGCACTTCAAAATGTTTTTTTAGGCGGCGAATCAAGGTAGGATTTAAGGTATTTTGATTCTTGAGATTTAAATTGAAGAGCTGAGCCTCTAAGGTTTTCATTTCTTCAGCCGAAGAAGCAATAAAGGCATTTTCCTTTTTTTGAAAACGATCAAAAAGAGTGTTGGCCTCTTTTTCAAGGAGAATGGGATTTAAAATCACATATGAAACTTTTTCGCCCTCTTGAATACGCGTAAAAGCTTCACCATCGTGAAGCGCATTGACATCGTTTTTTAAAATCAAACGGTAGTGAATTTCTTCGCCCCAAATTTCTAATACTTTTGACTTTTCGGCTTTCAACGAAAGAGAGGCTTGAGCAGAATAAGCTCCACTGAATAGCATCAAGATTACAAAGATTTTAAAAAGGGTTTTGAACATATTCATTCTGAATTAATAAGCAAAAATGAAGCCAGCAAATTCAGGTTTAATAGAGCTTGCAGGTCTAAGCGCATCTTAACAGATTTTAAGGAGTTTTACCGCTAAAAAGTGAGGTTTTTAGGGGGGTGGTGACTGTATTCCTAGGCTTTTTTAGGATTAGGGGAGGGCTGTCAGCTGAATAGGATTTCTGTTTAGATTTTGAATTGTGTACCGAACTCCTTGAGAAAGCGGTCTTTGACTCGCCAGAATTCTAGCCACTCTTTTAAATAGTTTTTATCTAATTGAGCGCTATTTTTTTCGAGAGTTTTTTCGATATCCAATAAGTCTTGCCTGCGATTCGCGATGAGTTTGAGAATAATAAGATCTTCGGGAGTGCAGATGGGAACAGTGATGTCGAAGATCGTCACGGGAATCGCTCGTTGTACTACCCAATCTTGATAAGGGATTTCCGATAAAATGAGGTCTGCATGGCAGCTTTTAGTTTTAAAATGGGTGATTTTTGCTTGAGAATCGCCTTTTTTTTCTACTTTGAATTTTTCTTTCGAAAGTAGTTTTAAAATTTCTTTAAGAGAACCGGTGTGGCTGACCACCGTAAAGTCCACGTCTTGCGTATAACGTGGCTCTCCCCAATAACCCGCGGCAATGCCGCCGATTAAACAATAGCGGATTTTGTGCCTTTGAAAGAATTGATTCAAGGCAATGAAACTCTGAATAAAATGAGGTTCAAAGGGGACCATACAAATGACGGTATCGGGAAACCGGAGTTTCCTGAGGTGACTCCACTTTTATTTTACGGGGGTTCTTATTTTTTTCGAATTCTTTTTGTAGAAGTTGGGCTTGTTCTAGAAAGTGAAAAAGAGACTCTGCTTTTTGAGTTTTTTGAGCTTCTTTGGAGTGTGTATGACGCGCGAGCAAATAGAGGCAATATTGATTGAGGCTTAGCCCCTCTATTTGAGAGGCCCTTTTTAAATCTTCATGAAGTTCTTGAGGAAGTCGGAGTAAAATTTGGCTTAAGGCACTCTTCATAGTGCTATCATATATGATAGCACTATAACCGCAAGAAGATTTTTCGGAAGCCACGTTTAGGTTTACCTTGGCAAGAAAACAGGAAGGAAATAGAATGGGACGACCCAAATGGATTCTCAATTTTTCCAAAATCCTCAAGTTTTAATCGTAGGCGCTGGCCCCACTGGGCTGGTTTTAGCCTATGAGTTAGCCCGCCGAGGAATTAGAGCCCGCCTTATCGATAAAGATCAGGGGCCCGCGGAGCAATCTCGTGCTCTCGCTATTCAGGTACGCACTCTCGAAATCTTCCATTTTATGGGGATACTTGAAGAAGTTCTGCAAAAAGGTCAGGCGATTGGTCACATCAATTTATTTACCCATAAAAAGTTACTGTTTCAGGCTCAATTTAGAGGATTAAAGAGTCCTTATCCTTTCCCGCTTATTTTACCTCAGAATGATACCGAGGCTATTTTGCTTGCAGCACTTCGAAAGCTTGGAGTGGAGGTTGAGCGAGATACGGAGCTCTTGGAGTTTCAACAGGAGGGAGAACGAGTTTTGGGAACCCTGAGAAAGAGCAACACGAAAGAGCGTTTTGAATGTGCCTGGTTAGTGGGGTGTGATGGTGCTCATAGTGTTGTCAGGCGTTCTTTAAATCTTGAATTTAAAGGGGCCGCCTATCCCCAACTTTTTTCGCTGGCCGATGTGGAGCTTAAGAGTGAGCTGAAACAAAATGAGCTTTCGTTCTTTTTTGATAAAGATGGATTTTTTGGTGTGTTTCCTATGCGCAAGGGCTGGGTTCGTTTGTTGGCCGTCGATCCCTTGGGCAAGAAGCGTGCGCCGGGTGAAAATCCGAGTGTGGATGAATTTCAGGCTTGGGCCGATCATTTCCTCCCTGGCAAAGCGACGATTCAGAAGACTTATTGGCTGAGTGATTTTAGACTTCATCATCGTGGAGTTTCTACTTATCAAAAAGGGCGAGTGTTTATAGCGGGTGATGCAGCGCACATCCATAGCCCTGCAGGCGGGCAGGGGATGAATACCGGTATTCAAGATAGTTTTAATTTAGGGTGGAAATTGGCTGGGGTGATTCAACAGAGTTTGGCCCCAGAAATCTTAGAAACTTATTCTAAAGAAAGACAGCCGGTTGGGGCCCATGTTTTAAAAAGCACCGATCGATTTTTTAGTGTGATGGTTTCTCAGAGTGTTATAGCGCGGTTCATTCGCAGTTTCATTTTTCCTTTTATTGCTCAATATATTTTACCTAAGGCCATGCACAAAATGGCCTATTTTGTGAGTCAGCTGCAGGTGAATTATCGCACAAGTTCAATCGTAGCACAGACACCCGATCAGGCTTGGGCAAGAGAGACGCCATGCCCCGGAGAGCGAGCTCCCGATGCAGTTTTTGTAGGTGGAAACCAAGATTCAAAAAAACTTTTCGATCTTTTTCAAGAATCAAAATTTACTCTCTTGGTTTTCAATGCTCATCCCGCTGTTTTTGAAGAAATAAGCAGAGAATTTGGAAATGTATTTGAGGTGGTAAAAGTATCGGGAGCTGAAATTTCTAAAATTTATGGAATTGCAGAAGAAGGCGTTTATTTAATTCGCCCAGATGCCTATGTGGCATATCGTCAGCAGGGCTTCGATTTTATATTCTTTAAAAATTATCTGAAAAAGTGTTTTGTTTCGTCTTTAAAATAAGCTTATAGGTTTTTTGTTATGATAAATAAAAAAATATTCTTGTTTCTTTTACTCGTTTTGAGTCCCTTTTCTGTTGGGGCTCAAAATTCGGTTCAGCCGAGTCAGGCGGAGCGTTTAAAACAAACCATGATTCAGTTTCAGCTTTTGGTTTCTAAAATGCAGATGCTGCAGAGCCAGAATCCTATTTCTTGGAATTTAGTGAATCAACAACTCCAATCGATCAATAATAATATTCAGGTGATGCAGAATTTTGATTCTCAAGGAAATTACGGCGCTTATCTCCAAAAGATTTCTTCAATTGTTAACGAAATGAAACAGCTTGCTGCTCAAAAAAACCCCGCCCTTTTTGAGAAGATGCCCTCCTTAACCCAAAGTTGTTTTCAGTGCCATCAGACCCATGGGGCACGGGGAATAGAAGACTACAAGCATTGATTTTCTTTCTTGTTTGAAGCTCTAAGCTGTTGTAGCGGCCATTCCATGAAATCTAAAGACTCGACCCATCGTGAACAGCGTCGATCCTCGCTCTTGCATGCGGCCCAGTTTTGTTTTGGAAAGAAGGGGTACCATGCCACCCAAGTATCGGATATTATTGCCAAGGCGAAAGTCGCGCGCGGCACATTTTATTTATATTTCAAAAGTAAACGCGAAATTTTTAAAGCCTTGATGGAAGAGCTTTTAGAGAAAGTGACGGGGCAAATTCAAACCCTTCCTCGCGATGCTGTTGAAAAAATTCCTTCTCAACTTTTAGGAAATATCCAGCGCGTGACCACCTTACTTTTTGAAGAACCTTTACTGACGCGACTTTTATTCAATGAGGCCGTGGGCTTAGATAAAGAGCAAGATGCTCAGCTGCGCAATTTTTATCATCAAATCTTAGATTATATTCGGCGCGGGCTAAAACAAGGTCAAGAAATGGGCTTTGTGCGTGAGGGTAATGTGCCGGTGATGGCTCTTTGTTTACTGGGTTCTTTGAAAGAGATTTTTTATCAATCAGTTTTGCAAAATAAACAGCCCAAGGCCGAAGAGGTGACTGAAGAGGTTTTTCGCATGGTAGCAGGGGCGGTGATTGATCCTTCTAAATTCTTTTTAGTTGAAGAGTTCCTCAAATAGTTAGTTTCTTTATTCAATTGGTGACTCTATAAAAAATTAGTTTATTTAGGCGCTTGTTAACATTTATTTCCAGGTGTTTCAGTTCGAGAGAAAAACCCAAATTTTTTTTCAACTCCTCCCGTTTTTCCTAGAAAGTAAAATATCAAAAGCTGGAGGAGTGTATGCGAAAGCTTATCTTTTTTGTATTTGGCGTTTTATTCTTTTCAGCGAGCGCTTATTCGGCGGATTCCTCTCTCAAGTTCGATTATGGTGATGCGCTCCAAAAATCTTTTTTGTTTTACGAAGCCCAGCGCTCAGGTGTAAATCAATCTTCTCGAGTGCCTTGGCGCAAACCCGCGGCTCTCAATGATGGCAAGGATGTGGGTTTAGATCTCTCGGGCGGATGGTTTGATGCGGGAGATCACGTGAAGTTTGGTTTGCCGATGTCTTATAGCGCGACGATGCTTTCCTGGGCGGTCCACGAAAATGAAGATGCAATCCACGAAGAAGGCGCTTTAGTTGATGCACAAAACAATCTGCGTTTCGTGTTTGATTATTTTCTCAAGGCCTATGATGAGAAAGATCCTGCGACGGCGGCCGATGATCGTTTTGCCTACCAAGTTGGAGATGGAGGTGCGGATCATGGATTTTGGGGTCCTCCAGAGCTCATGACCATGGCCCGCCCTACCTATCTCCTGACCGCCTCGAAGCCGGGCTCTGAAGTGACGGCTGGAACAGCCGCTGCACTTGCGGCAGGAAGTCTGGTTTTTAAAACGGCGGACCCTAGTTATTCTACTCTACTTAAAGATAAAGCCGTTCGCTTGTATCGATTTGCCGAAACCTATCCGGGAAATTCGGGTTATACCCAAGCCAATGGATTTTATTCTTCTTACTCCGGTTACTATGATGAGCTCGCCTGGGGAGCGATTTGGCTTTATCAAGCCACAGGTGATACGAGTTATTTGAATAAAGCGAAAATGTATATTTCAAATGCTCAAGATGGAACTTATTGGGCACAGAATTGGGATAACGTGAGCGATGGGGTTTATCTTTTACTTCAACGTCTTTCTCCCAATTCAACTTATCAAAATAAGATCGAATCGCATTTTAAATATTGGATGGATCAAATTCCAAAAACCAGCGGAGGCTTGGCGTTTCTCGATCAGTGGGGTTCTCTCCGTTATAGTTCAACCACGGCTTATTTGGCTTTGGTTTATGCTCGACAAATCCAAGATACGACTTTCCAAAAGCTTTTGAGGGATTTTGCGCTCACTCAAATGAATTATATTTTAGGGGATAATCCGCGCCAATCAAGCTATGTTGTAGGTTTTGGTCAGAATGCGCCGAAAAATCCGCATCATCGCGGCGCTCATGCCTCCACCACGAATAATATCAATTCTCCGGTGATGAATACCTATGAATTGACGGGAGCCTTGGTGGGTGGGCCTGCCAGTAAGAGTGATTTTGATTACAAAGATGACCGTACCGATTACATTCGCAATGAAGTGGCTACCGATTACAATGCGGGTTACACCGGTGCGTTGGCCGAGATTTTAACTTATGCCGGAGGAAACTATACACCGCCGCCTGTACCGACTCCCACGCCAGAGCCTACACCTAGCCCAACACCTACACCGACTCCGAGTCCTACACCCACTCCCACTCCGAGCCCAAATCCTAGCGAAAATATTGTGACCCAAGTGAAGAATGATAGTGATTGGGGTGCTGGATATTGCGCAAAAGTAACCGTTCAAAATTTAGGAACTCAGAATGTGCAGTGGAAAGTGCCTTTAACGATTGATGGAAAAATTCGAGATTACTGGAGTTTTGTGAAGACCGAAGAAAACTCGAAAAATTATGCCAGCGGCGTTTCGTGGAATCAACAATTAGCGCCGAATCAGAGCACTGAATTTGGTTATTGTGCAGATCGGAGTACGAATCCTGCTCCCGCACCGACGCCAACCCCGACCCCCACACCCACACCCGCTCCAGCACCGGCACCTGAACCCACGCCTACTCCTCCTCCCACAACGCCGGGAGATCGCGTGGTCGTGACTATCAACAGTGATTGGGGAAAGGGTTACTGTGCTCAGGTCTTGATTCGAAATACGACGAATGCTCCTTATGATTGGAAAGAAACTTTTCCCGTGCAAGGACAAGTGAATAATCTTTGGAATGCGACCTGGAAGCAAAACTCCGGTTTTGTGACCGCCGAGGGTTTAAGTTGGAATAATTTAGTACCCGTGAAAGGCCAAGTTGAAATTGGATTTTGTGCGGATCGGAAATGAGAAATCTAGAAGTGCTTTCGAAGTTCGGACGGATCAAAGAAAACTTCATTCCGGTAGATGAGCCTATCGCGAATTTGCACCAGGCAAACTCCCTGGACTGTTATGATTTCCTTTTGAACCGGAATTTCTGCCTTCCAAAAATTAGCAAAGCCATCTTGAAGAGGGGTTGAGCGAATTTGAGTCCAGACCCAATTCGGATTCCGGGCGAGAAGTTTTTTGAAATAAGTAAGTAGCGCCTCTTTTCCCTTTACCCCTTGGGGAATGGCAGGGTCACAGTAGAAGGCATCATCCGTATAAAAAGAAGCGAGAAGTTCAGGACGATTTCCCGACCAAGCGGGCAACCACTTTTCGGCAAAGGCTTTGGCTTCTTCGGGGCTGTAGGCATTGATTTGCATAAATTTTCCATTCAGGTTTTGCCGGTATTTTTATTGTCTTCCGGCTTGTTCTAAAATCGACGCAGGCACTTGGCTGCTGTTGCTTACTTTCACATTATTAATAAACGACATATTGTAGGGAGAAGTGGGCACCAAGTCATTCGAGCAGATATCATAAAAATCGAGTTGGTCGCGTAGGTAATTTTCTTGAAAAACCATATCGCCGTAAGGAATGCAGCCTCCCATATCTTCGCCATAGGGTTCTACCCCTGTGAGAAGACATAAGACATCGAAAGAAGAAGCTTTGTCGCAAGGCCCAAAATCCATGGTGCCTTGCGGGTTGTTGAGCGAAACGTTTTGCAGAACGGTATTGTAGCGGCTTCCACCATCGGTATAAAAAGTGTTTCCACCTGCCGCGGGTCGTTTGTTTTCGGCCACGTTGTAGGCAATCACTTGGCCATCACTGAGCGAGGTGCCTTGGAAACCCGTGCTGTAAATGGCACCGCCATCCCATAATTTTTCTAAGAAATATTGAATGTGATTGTGAAGAATTTGATTTCCATGAGCGGCAGATGGGCCATCGACGGGCCCCCATTCGAAGAAAGTGGCGTGCGGTAAGCCCGGAAATCCGAGAGGATCACGCAAGCCCCAACCCCAACCAATTGCAATGCCCGACCACGAGGTGTGTTGGATATCGTTATGTTCGACCAAGCTGCGTGTGGTGAAACCGATGTAAATGCCTGGTGTATCCCAATACTCTTGGCCGGTGTATTCAACCAGGTTGTTTGAAATCGTATTATCTTGAGTGAATTGAGAAGGAGTAGTGGGGTGACTATCTTCCGAAGCAATGCCTCCCAGCTGAATACCCGTTCCAGAAATATCGCTGAAAACATTATTGATGATTTGATTATTTTGGCTTCCGGTGCCGAAAGAAAGGCCCACAGCACCCATGTGTTGCACGGTATTATTTTGAAAAACAATATTTTGTCCGTATACAAAATTAAGATTACCGGGCATCGCTACATCATTAGGATCATGGCCAATGGTATTCGCGCTGTGGCCGTTGCCCACCAGGTGAAACCCACTTTGATCGAGGGCATAGCCATCGGATGTATTGGGGCCTAGCCAAGTGGCATACTCAAAGGTGAGCCCCTGAAAGTAGAGGTAACTAACGGGCTGAGAAGCCGTGCCGCTCGCATCGATTAAAGTTTCGAGCACCGGCAACTCAACATCGGCAGTGGCCATATTTTCTCCGCTGCGCGGAATATAATAAAGAACCTGAGTGGTCGGGTTTAAATACCATTCGCCCGCTTCATCTAAAAATTCGTAGGCGTTTTCCCACCAATTTAAAAGCTGAAAGTTCCAGGGCTCGGGAAAAACATTGGCGTTATTCCAGCAAGGGGTCTGCATGACTACGCTGTAAAGAATATTATCTAAGGTGCTCACTTCTTCAATCGGACAACGCATCATTTTCCACTGAGTGGCGGTGACGGCCTCCACGAGATTTGCGTTCTCCCAAGTGGGCGGAATTTGAGGGTCGGATCCTACGAGATAAAGATAATCATAACCCTCGTCGGTACGGCCATAATAATTAGGGTAATCGACGGTGCGAGCTCGTGTTGCACGAGTACCATTCACATAAAGTTGGCGCGGCATTGTAGTGGTATTGACCGAGGCTGCCCAAATATTGAGCCCTGCGTCTTGGAGGCTCCAATTGCTGACTTGGATTCCCCCCGAAATGATCGGAGTTTCACCGGGAGCAGCTTGATAAGTCACAGCCGAGGCGCTGGCCCCCGAATCTTGAGGCCCAAAGGTGAGCGGGTTACTCAAACGATAAGTGCCGTCCTTAATCGTTACAGTGATCGGACATTGTGCACGTAAAGGATCCGCACGAACCGCATCGCGCGCACGTTCAAGGGTGAGAAAAGGACTGGCTTCAGTGCCTGGGCCGGCATCATTTCCATTCGTGGCGACCCAATACTCTGAACAGTCACCGGAGCAGCCCGTCACATAGATTAGACTCAATACAAGAAATAACGCCGTCGCGAGACATTTAGAAATAAAAGGAAGTGAATGCCGAAACGAAATCATGCCCCCTCGCTCTCTGAAATTTTTTGATTGGGGGAAGAGTATAGGAATAAGTGGAAAAGATGAAAGTGAAATTGTTGGTTTTTAAGTTTTTGGTCTGACGGTTGTCAGGCATATGTCGGACACGCTCACAACCCATTGAAAAATAAAAATCTATAAAACTTCCAACACCTCTCTGTCGTCCACTCAATCCACTCTATAATTTAGTTTTTTGTGTGTCTAAACTACCTCCTCCGACTTTCTTCGCAAGTGGAAAGAAGAGAAGTGGGCGTCCGGAAATAGGACCGGTGTCTGTTTTTCGGACGGATTTGTTTCAAAACTAGCCTTCCTCTTCAATTTAAAATCTCTAATTTTTGGCATTAGAATTGCTTTACAGAGAGGTGCTCAGAAATTGTGACCACCTAAAAGCCAACTTGAATATATAACAATTTTGTTATAGGATACTTATGGAAATCCGAGTAATGAGCCAAGTTTCCCGAGAAATTAAAAAGGAACCACAGGCTCTTAAAGAGAGCATTTATAGCGTTCTGAATCGGATTCAAGAGGGTGAGAGAATATCAATGCCTCTTTGCAAGCCTTTGCCGGATATTTTTCAGAGACTCTATGAGCTGCGATTTTCTTATGAAGCAGGGGAATATAGAGTGTTTTATTACATAAAAGTGAAAGAAGCCGTTTACGTGATCCACGCGATGAAAAAGAAATCTCAAAAGATAGATCTTAAAACAATTGCATTATTGAAAAACAGAATCAGGAGTTTAAGATGAAGAAGAAAAATACATTCTTAAAACTAGACGAATTCGGCACAGCAATTGGCTTAAGTAAGCTCGATAAAGAAATTATTCGCCAAAAAAACCTTATTATTAATTATCTGAAAAATGTTCGGATGAAAAAAGGACTTTCACAATTGGATGTCGCTAAAAGGTTAAATACTCACCAACCTGCTATCGCTCGTATGGAAACAGGGCAGGTGGGAGATATTAGTTTTGATTTTTTGGTTCGGGTTGCCTTGGTGATGGGGATAGAACTCAAATTGGTACAACACAAGAGGGCTGCGTAAAATGGGCGGGTTACAAATTATGACCAGTTCAGACATACAGAGAAGTTGCCAGTCTCTCCAAAAACAGTATAATCAGAGCCTCACTTTTAACCTTTAAGGAGGGTGTATGGTAAAAAAGATGTTTTGGGTTTTTGCACTTCTTATTTTAATCGCTCCTTCTCTGAGCCATGCTTTAGGGGAGTGCCGAGAAGATCGTCAGAAATATTGTCCGAATGCCGGGCTGGATGAAGAAAAAATCAAGCAATGTTTAAAAACGAATTATGAAAAATTATCGCCTCCTTGTAAGCAAATGATCGATCAAAAGATTGAACAAAAAATTGAACAAAAGCTAGAGCAGCAAGCGAAGTAATTTGAAGTAAAAGTGCCTGGCACTTTTAGTTAAGTGGTTGAAAAATAAAAACCCCATTCTGATTGAATTCGGAATGGGGTTTTTTATTGAGTGAATGTATTTAAGCCACTTCGTAGAGGAGATTTGCCGCCGTTCCGGCCACCACATGAGGGCTATAGTGAGTAGCCACCTTCAATTTTTTCTTGCGAGAGAGTTTTGATTTCACTTTATCTAAAGTGAGTTTCTTTTCAGCCAGTAAATCTTCATATTCTTTTTCAGCCACACGCTTGGCTTTAAAGAGCATCATTTGAATTCGGCTATAAACATTCACTGCGCCATCGCCTGTGGTTTCGATGGGTAAGAAAATCGCTTCGGGATAACGCTCGGTGATGATGCTTTGCACGCCATCGGATACGCCGGAGGAGGGCATGCAACCGAAAGGTTTTACCGAAATGACCATGTGCGCTTTTTTGTGGGTGACGGTTTGAATGAGTTTGCCCACTTCCATGTGGCCTTCACCGCCGCGGAGTTCGGTGTTGTAATGCTCGGCTGCAACTCGAGCGTTTTCTTCCATGTTGGGCATTTTGTAGTTTTTAAGGCCTAGAATTTTAGAGAAAGTATAGAAAGTTCCTTTGAGTGCTTTTTCGGCCACCCAAAGCGTTAAGAATTTTTTACCGACATCTGTTGTCTTCAACCCTTTTCGAGCTTCGAGATCCGCTGATTTCAGTTTCATCCGAGCTTTTGTATCTACCCGTCCTTGCCAGATATTATAGAGAATCCAATTCGCGATCAGTTGAATATCCACCTCAGCGCCTTCTTGCTCGAGAAAGCGTTGAAGCCGGTAATTGCCATCACCTTCGGTGGTCATCGCCCAAAACTCGCCAATAATGCTGACTTTGGGTTTTACCATTGTGCGATCCACTTCTACTTTTTGCAGAATTTTTCGAGATTTCCATAAGGCCTTTAAAAGAGACGTCTGATTTTTAAGTGCATCCATGATTGTGATGCGGCATTCTTCAATGGCTTGATCGGTTGCTCCCTTCACCACTTCGTAGGGGCGAATTCGGTAACCAATCGCATTCAAGGCATCGCCCGAAAAAATGGCCTTCGCGAGGGTAATGAAAAAAGCCTTATCCATTTTTAAGCCCACCTCTTTACCTGTTGCTTGATGCATGCCTCCATTGGGTTCAAAAAGCATCACACGAAAACCTTCGAAGCCGGCATCGTTCAAAGCTTTGCGGTATTCGGTCACATACATTCCAAATCGGCAAGGGCCACAAGCGCCAGCGGTTAAGAAAACATGTTTATTGATAATATCGGCGGTAGACCAACCGTGTTTATCGCGAAGATCAATTAAGTATTTTACGAGATTTCCAACGGTAAAATAGGTGGGGTTGCATTGACCCCGATTGCCATATTCTTTTCCGGTATTGAGCGCGTCGTTATCGGGGCAATCGAGAGCTTTAATCTTGTAACCGAGCCCCGCTAAACCGGCGCCCACAAAGAGATCGTGAGCCATGGTAAGCCCCGAAACCAAAATTGTGGTGTGTTCGCGCTGATCGGCAAAAAAATCGCGATTGACTACATCTTTCCACTGAGAATTTCGGTTTTCTTTAATACCAAGCTTTGCTTTCTCTTCGGCCTCGAATTTTGCGAGCTCCGCTTCAATTAAAGAATGGGGAGTAGGGGATTGTTTTTTTAGGTTAGACTGCTTGAGCATAGGAATCCTCCTCTTGGGTATCGCCAAAACTGGGGAGTTTAACCGTTTGAGGAGTTTCAATTTCTTTGAAACCCGCTAAGCGTTCAAGCTCCGCACGTTTGGCCGCCAAACGTTTTTGAAGTTCTTCTTTTTTTGATTTTTGATCGGTGAGTGCTTCTTCATGAAGCGAGAGAGAATGCGCGTAAGTTCTCACGCGAATTCGAATCGAGCCCCCGGGTTTATTCGCATCGATATCGTGCAAAGCGGAGTAGGGGGTTCCACTCGTAGAAATGATGCGATCAATAATTCCGTAGGTGGGTGCATCATGCCCGCATTTAAAACTCGATAAGTCTAGCACCGCCACATTCGGATGGCGCGCAGCAAATTTTGCAGACCAAACTTTTGCAGAACTATTGGCCGAATAATTCTCAGGCCAAACATCGTTGATATCGTAAGGCGAAGAAATAATTCCGGCTTCGATTTCTTTTCCAAAATATTTGAGAAGATATTCTCTGTCTTTTGGAATGGAGCGCATGGAGAGCACGGGGTAGCCCAAAACTTGAAACTCATCGAGCACGCTGTGATTTAAGCCGGGATCAATATGGTAAGGGCGCCCGAGTAAGAGCAGACACATTTTGTTTTCTTTTTCGGCCCAGTCTAAAACTTCTTTTCCTTTTTTCTGCAGGCTTAAATCAAAACTCTCCAAAGCCTTCCAGGCCTGATCCATCGCCCAATCGCTCTCGTCTTCCGTAATATTTAAAAGAGGTGCAAAGGTCTCGAACATTTGTTTTTTGAAGAGAGTGGGTTCGTTCAGGGTGACCGCAGGATCGAGATAGGTAATTCCGCGTTCTTTGAAAAAATCATTTTCTTTGGTGAAGGCAGCCTTCATCACTTCGGGAGTTCCGGCTACAATCGGGCAAGAGGCCGTATCCATCACTTTATCTAAGAAAGAAGTAACGTGAGTAATAATCGGAAAGAAAATATAGTTGAGCGGTTTTTCAGCTTTATGTTTATGGAAAAGCAAGTTGTGAATATGGGCTTGAGCGACTTTAGAGGGATAGCACGGATCAATCGAGCCATATTTGCCGCCTTCGACCCACATCTCTTCGGAGGTGTAATCTGAAAAAATAATTTGCGTGGGAGGAATGCCTAAGACCTCGAGATAAGTTCGCCAAATCGGTGCGGTATTATAAATATTGAGTACTCGCGGAATTCCAATCCGCAGCTTCTTGCGGGCTTCTAAGGCTTCTGAGCTCGAACGAAGAAATTTTCTTTTAAAGGGAATGCGTTTGATTTTTCCGAAAAGGGTTTTTTTGACTTCGATGTCTTCGTAATCGGCCCCTTCTTCTAAGAGCGGAGTGAAAGGATAAGAGTTGAAAGCGACGTTTGCTTCGTAATCGACCAAGTTTGGAAATTTTTTCTTCAGTTCATTTCTTTTCTTCGCCAAATCGACCATGGCTTCTTTCGATTCGACTGTGCCTTTTTCACAACTGAATCCAGAAATGTAGCGGCTGGTGCCGCCTTCTGGTGTTTTGGTATCGATGAAAGTACGGCTGCAGTTGTTTGGACAAAAAGTGCATTTGGTACTCTCATCATTTTTAGTGCTGTATTCTAAATCGATGGTCGATTGCAGGCCAATAAAACTCGAATAACCTCGACGTTGCACCACCCGGCGTGTTTCCATCGCGGCCCCAATTGCACCCGCTTCACCGGTGTGTGGATGAACCAAAACTTCTGCACCCGGGACTCGCTCTTTAATGTAATCCACTTGGGCTTTGACGGCGGCCAGGTTGTATTGAGTGCCGCCTTGCAAAACAAAACGTTTTCCCAATTCTGCCATGCGTGGAATTTGCACCACGTATTGCCAAACATTTTTAGGGAGCACTTGCGCAAGCCCCGCGAGCAATTCTTCTTTGGAATAACCCTCTTTTTGAAAATTCACGCGGTCGGAATCTAAGAAAACTGCACAACCGTAAGAAAATTTGGGGGCCAGACCTGCGCCGAAAGCGACGTCGGCATAATCTTGCACCTTCACGCCGAATTGATCAGCCATGGCCTGAAGCAGCATTCCATTGCCGGCAGAGCATTGATTCGAAAGACGAAAGTTTTTGATATCGCCGTTCGACATAAAAAGAACTTTAATGTCTTGGCCACCAATATCGCAGATCACATCGACATCGCCAAAAAAATGCACCGCGCTCATCATATGCGCAACGGTTTCAACAATATTTACATCTGATTTTACCGAAGCTTCTAAAACATCGGCTGCATAGCCAGTTGCGCCAAAGCCCAATACTTCAAGCGTTGCGCCGCAAGAGGCCACATGATCATTCATTTGTTGTAAAATTTCTTTGGTATCTTGGATGGGATTACCTTTGGAGAGTTGATAGGCCTTCAAAATAATTTCACCGGCTTCATCCACCAAAACGGCTTTAGAAGAAGTGGAGCCACCATCGAGCCCTATAAATCCTTTCACTGTTTCGCCCGCCTGAATTTGTTTGGGAGAAAACTTCGGAATCGAATATTCTTTTCGGAAATCATCCAATTCTTCAGGAGTTTTAACGAGAGGTTTTGCGGCTTTAGCGCCTAGAGTTGCCTTGCGTCCGAAGGTGATGAATTGTTTTAAATCATCCAAACCTTTGTAACGGCCCACTTCCGCGGCTTCGTAGGTTCCATAAATAACGGCGCCATAGGCCGCATAATATTGGGCGTTTTCGGGCACAAAAATGAGTTCTTCAATCGGAACATCTTTTGGATATTTGTAATTTCTCTCGTTCCAAGTTTCAGGAATTCTTTTTCGCCAACATTGTTGCAGAAAAGGAAGGTAAGTATTGGGGCCACCGAGTAAAAGAACGCGATGCCTCAAAGTGTTTCCGCGAGTGAGCACCGATAAATTTTGCATCACGATCGCATCGGCGAGCGAACAGAGAATTTCGTTTGAAGGAATTCCGGATTTTACCAAGTTTACAATATCGGTTTCAGCAAAAACTCCGCACTTCGCCGCAACGTGATGGAGCTTGGAATCATCAAAGGGAATATTGCTTAAAAGGTTGGATTCCACACCGACTTTGATCACACATTTATCAATCGTGGCACCCGTGCCGGAGGCGCATTTATCGTTCATCGAAGCAATGGCCTGCTTTTCGCCGGTTTCTTCATTCGCTTTGTAGATGATGATTTTCGCATCTTGCCCACCCAGCTCAATGATCGAGCCCACATCGGGGTGCAATTTTTCGACCGCCATTGTTACGGAGTTTACTTCTTGAACAAATTTAGCACCGAGGGGTTCCGCCAAGGGAGAAGAGCCGGATCCGGTCACGAAAATACGAATGTTTTCCATCGAAACATCCTGAAATTCTTGGCCAATACGCACTAAAAATTCCAAAACTTTTTCGGGCTGACGGGTTTCGTGGCGTTGATAATCGCTCCACAAGATTTGGAGATTGCTAGGGTCTACAACAACGGCTTTGACGGTGGTGGAGCCAACGTCCATTCCGATCATCAGTTGCTTGGGCATGAGGACCTCTTTTTAAGATTAAACTGACATGTCAGTCTAGTTTTTGGAAAATGCAGAAAGATTGTGAAGAAGTCAATGAAAAGATTGGATTTAAATATTTTGGAGATTAATTCTAGGAAATGTTTTAGATTAGTTAGATGTCGATGCTACCCGAAAATAGTCTCGCCATTGCATCGTTTGTCCTTTCGCTTTATTTTTTGCAGGGAGTTTTTTTCTTTCTCTTTTTTTATTACAAAGTCAGTAAAAAGTTGGGGAAAGATGGAAAACAATATTTATATTTTGCCGGACTCTCTGCCGCACAAGCGCTCTATTCTTTTGGAGGCTGCCAGATTTATGCCAGCAAAGTGATTGAGCACGCAATTTTTTGGCAGAAGGTTCAGTGGTTTGCAGGCATTATTCTTTTTGTTTATTTTGTGCTCTTTTCAGTCGATTATCTTCATCTCAAAATTCAAAAAATAAAGTGGGTTTTGATTACTCCTGCCATTTTCTTTGCCCTCTCGGCCTTGATTTATCCCAATTTTCTGGCAGAGCCCGTAACGCTTCGGCAATTCAATTTTTTTGGCATTCATTATGCCATTTATGAAAAAGGAATGGGCTACTTGGCTCAGCTTGCAAGCTTGTGGGTGGTAGTTTTTCTTCTATTGCTTTTGTTCACGTGGTTTTTTTTCTTAACGCAAGAGCGCGAGAAATTAAGGGCAGCTTCTTTGGGAATTATATTTCCGATTGTAACGAGCTTGAATGAGTTGCTGGTGGGTTTGGGTTATTATTCGAGCCCCTATTTGATGGAATATGGGTTCTTTTTATTTTCTGTGTCTTTTTATATTCAGTTATTTAGTGATTTCTTCGAGCTTTATCATGAAAATATTCGCCAGTCGCAGAGGCTGCAGCAAAAAAATGAAGAATCTAAGTTTTTTATTAATACGGTTGCTCATGATTTGCAGGCGCCCTTAATTTCGATTGAGGGTTTTTCAAGTTTGCTTGAAAACGATTCTTTATCTGCTCGCTCAAAAGATTATCTTGAGCGAATTCGTCGCAACGTTTCTCACATGATGAAAATGCTGCAAGATTTAAAGTCTTTTATTTCGATTGGGGAACTCCGAGATCAAAAACAACGCTTCGATTTAGAAACTTGTGTTCAAGAGGTCTTGGCCAGTTTTGAGTTGCGTTTGAAATCTTTTAAAATTCAATGTGAGTTTCAATCTATTCCGGAGATCTTTTTTTATAAGCGACGCTTGGTTGATGTCTTAACGAATCTACTCGATAATGCCATTAAGTATGCGGGAGATAATCAAGAGCCCTGTTTGAGGTTGTCTGCTGTTCGTAAGGGCGAAAAGATTGAGTTTGCAGTTGAAGACAATGGCCCAGGCATTGCTGAAAAATATCAAGAAGAGATCTTTACCCCTTTTCGTCAACTTAGTAGAACGAAAGACGGTATTGGTTTGGGGCTCGCCTCAACGAAAAAGAAATTAGAAGTTTCAGGAGAGAAGATTTGGGTCGAAAATGTTTTGCCTAAAGGGGCGCGTTTTGTTTTTACTCTCCCTGCAGTTTAATTATTCGATAAGGAGTTTTTAAATGGAAAAGATAAAAAAATCTTCTCATACCGCTCTTGCAAGCGCTTTGCTGGCGGTTGTTTCTTTGTTGGCAGAGTTGTTCATGATCGTGGCCCTTGAGGTATTTCACTGGGGGGGTAAAACGGCTTTCTATTTTTGGATTTTTATTACTTTAACGGCCTTGATTGCTTCGATTTTAGGATGGGGGGCTTTTAAAAAACTAAGACGCAATGAAATCTCTTCGAACGCCATGCCTCTCGTTTTGGTGGGCTTGATTTTAGGGTTAACGATGTTTCTTCAATTTATAGGAATCGCGATTGTCTTTTGTTTGATGGCTTTTTTGTAGGTTTTGATCAGAACCTATATAGCTCGCACCCTAAACCAACTATAAATACACAAGATTTTATAAATAAATGTCTGCTGAGTAGAGATTTATTCTCTAATGAGAGTTTCGATTATTCCCTCTACCTCTCTCTATGCCTCGCAAATTCGGTGCTACAGGTTCATAGCAGGTGCCCGGATTGCGACCTGTTTCTGTATCTCCACAGCCTGCAGCTTTAGGATCTCGATCTGGAGTTGTAGGAGGACAAGTTGTTTGAATAGTTTCCGTGCAACCTCTCCTGGCTTCTCCAGGCCTATTATCGGTAGGGGGTGTGCGAGGACTAGTTCTATTAATATCTACCGTAGGAGTGTCAGTAGAAACAGGAGATCTAGTGGGACGGTTCGTCATAAGGTGCCCTTTCTTGGAAAGAGATAAAAGAAAAACTACCCCTGATTCTATTAGAAAAGAACGGCAGCCGGCAAGATTACATTTTTTAACAAAACTAGATTAATTTGAATTCTTTTAAGCTAATTTTGTTTTTCAATTGCTCGAATTCTCTCTAAAGTTGTCGGATGAGTATAATAATAAAAACTATAAAGAGGGTGGGGATTTAACTGAGAAAGATTTTCTTTGGTGAGTTTGAGTAGTGCTTGAATCATATCTTGAGGGCTACGAGTTGCTTTTACCGAAAAGGCATCGGCTTCATATTCATATTTTCGGGAAAGCATGCTGGAAAAAGGGCTTAAGAAAAAAGTAAAGTGGCCCGCAAAGAGGGCAAATAGCATAAACCCCTTGTAGTAAGCGGGGCTTCCTACTCGAAAGGCGTCGTAAAGAGGGGCCCAAGCAATCGCTTGCGCCAAAATCCAAAATCCAATCAAGCCGGTTACAAAACCTAAGATAAGCTGCTTTAAAATATGCCTCATTTTATTGTGCCCCATCTCGTGGGCCAAAACTGCAACAAGCTCCGGAGTATTCATTTGCTGGACGAGTGTGTCGAACAAAACAATCCGGCGAAATTTTCCAATTCCTGCAAAATAAGCGTTGGAGTGAGCCGAACGCTTTGAGCCGTCGATGGTAAAGATTCCTGAAAGTTTAAAATGAATCTGCTGGGCGATTTTTAAAATGGCCTCTTTGAGCTCTCCATCTGGAAGGGGCGTGAATTTATTGAAGAGGGGCGCTAAAAATGTTGGATAAATTGCAGCCACTAAAAGTTCGAAAAGAAAAACGGCTAAAAAAGCAAAAAGCCACCATTGAGCCCCCATCTTGAGATAAATCCAAAAAACCAAAAAGAGGATGGGAACTCCCAGTAAAGTACTCAGAGTAATGGTTTTGAGTAAATCAACTCCAAAAGTCTTCAAACTCATTCGATTAAACCCAAATTTTTTTTCGATGACAAAATTTTCGTAAAGAGAAAATGGAATTTTAATCAAAAGAAGAATAATTCCCAACCCCCAACAATAAAGCGCGGCAAAGCTTAAATCTTGAGGATGAGGATAAATTTTTTGGAGAAAAAGATCATAGGTTTCAAAATAACCTAAAAAAATTACGCAAAGAGTGAAGGCTACAAAGATCCAATCGGTAAAGAGTGAAAAATTTTCTTTTTCGAGATTGTAAGCAATACTTTTTTTGTAGGTGGCAAGATCAATTTTTTCTCGAAAATATTCGGGCACCTCGTTGCTGCTCTGAAGAAGCCGTTGGCGATTGAGGAGTGCCAGTAAAGTTTCCCAAACGACATGAGCCAGATAAAAAACAAGAAAGAGTTTTAAAAAATTTTCACCTGTCATAAATACTCCGAAAAAATGAACAAAGTCTTTAGCTTCCTCTTATTCGCCCGCAGCGGAAGGGCCCCGCTGGAGGATGGGTGGAGCGAGGACGAATAATGAGGGAGCTAAAGATCTACTTTACTGTATTTCTGCCAAAGGATGCACACGATTTTTTCTCAAATCGTCAATGGCTCGCGTAAGACCTTGCACCGTGAGTGGATACATTTTGATATGGCTTGCGATGGCACGAATGGTTGGATGAACTTGCCAATAGTGTTCGGGTTCGGGGTTAAGCCACACAATTTGAGGAAAATGCTCTTTCATTCGTTTGATCCATTGCAGGCCCGATTCTTTCTCGTTTTCCCAATAATCAATAATTCCATTTGCTGCGAAAAGTTCATAAGGATTCATGCAGGCGTCGCCTACCACCACCACATGAAAAGTTTTGCGGAATTTTCGAAAGAGTTCTTGAGTAGGAATCGATTCGCGCCGGCTCATATTGGTATACATTTTTGAGTAGATGCAATTGTGAAAATAATAATGTTTAAATTCTTTGAAATGAGTCGAGGCGTGGGCCGCTGAGAATAAGGCTTCGGCAAGCTCGGCATATAGATCCATACTTCCACCGGCATCCATCAAAAGTAAAAGCTCCGATTGATTTTTGTGGGGTGCTTCAAAAATGAGTTCAATTTCTCCGGCGTTTCGGCAGGTTTCTGAAATGCTTTTATCGATGTTGAGTTCTTCGGCAACTCCCTCACGATCGAGACGGCGCAATCTTTTGAGTGCTACCTTGAGTTGACGAATATCTAAAACCCGATCGTGGCGATAATTTTCAAATCGCCTTTCTTCGGCAATCTTTACGGCCATTCTTCCACCACCAGGGCCACCAATGCGTATGCCCGACGGGTGGGAACCCGAATGTCCAAATGGCGAAGTTCCGCCTGTGCCAATCCATTTATTTCCGCCGTGGTGTTCTTCTTGCTGCTCTTTGAGGCGTTCTAAGAATCGTTTACGCAGCTCTTCTAGGCTTAACGGATCAATATCCGGCATTGGAGGGCGCCCAGAAGGATCTAAGCTTTTATTCAACCATTCGAGAAGTTGATCGTGCAAATTGACTTGCGCAGGTAAATCGCGAAAACAAGCGAGAAAGGCTTGATCGTAAGCATCGTATAATGCCTCGGATTTGACGAGCACCGATCGCGCCAAATAATAAAATTTATCGAGTGAAGAGTCTGCCAGATTTTGAGAAAGAGATTCCAGCAAGTAAAGCCACTCTTGAGTGCCCACCGGGATTTTTAAGGTACGCAAGGCATAGAAAAAGGTTAAAAGAAGCACATTTGCTCTTTTAAACATTTACCTTAGAAAGGCAATATAGTATTTCAACTTTTAATGAGCACTGCCGTACTCATTAAAAGTTAGAAATACTTATGGTTGAACAATTTAGATGCACTAATTGAAAGCTAATCAACCATAGTCTAATCTCTAAGCGATTTATCCAATTTTATCTGGGTGAGTAGGAGGGAATCATGAAAAAAATATTTTTATTTTTAGGAATCGGCGTTTCTTTATCTGTTTTCCAATCTTCTGCCCATGCAGGGTTTTGGGATTTTTTATTTCCGGCCAAAAAACAGACCGTTTCTACGAGCCAAGACAGTTTGAAACAAATTAATCCTTCAAAGCTAAAACAACTTGTGGGTTTTGAAGTTTCGGGAACCCGTTGGGTGAATATTGAGAAAGGGGCTTCTGGAAAACAAGTTACTTTGACCTGCCCTTATCACACCGTGGTGAGTGAGTTGGTTTTGGGTCTGGGGGGCTATGATACGGGGTGTGGAGAGGGGTGGAAAAGCGGTTGTGGACCTGCCCCGGTGCTGGGTTCTCTGATTGTGCATTGCAAAGGTTCTTCGAATGATCCTGCTCAACAAACTTTATTAGAGAGTACGATCTATACTGCTCGCACAGAGGCTGGAATCGAAAAAATTGGAAATGCCACTGAATGGAAAAATGTTTTTTGCCCCGGCACCAATGCAGTGGGGGGAGGCGTGGTGGGACGTTCGGGAGATCGTTTAGATAGTTTTGGATTGGCCTGCAGAGAATATTTTCTTCCCTTGAATAAAATTCCCACCTTTGTGGATTCCCCCAAAGTGAGCGTGCCAGAGCCCGAAACAGGCTATGGGGGTTATTGGGGGGATGGTGGTTCTCCTTTTGAAATGAAGGGAGAAGAAGGAGAAGCTCTTGTTTCAATTACTGTGAATACAGGAGAAGATGGAAATATAGTAGGGCTTCATTCTTTGGGTTTCGCAAAGCCCATTCCTAAATATATGAAAGCTATTTTTCCGGTGGATTCGGAGTAGAAATTCTGTATCGAGTTCCTTTCCCTTTTCCTTCTGTTGCAAGATGATTTTGTAGAATCAAATTTTTCAAATGAAGTTTGAGTGTGTTTCGATTGGCTTGGGTAATGTCTAAAATTTCACCTATGCTGCTTTGTCCACGGGCCTTAATAATTTCTAATATTTGCATCGATAAAGGAGGCAGTTTTTCCAAAAGCTTTTCTGTTTGTAACTTTTTCTCAAGATTTTGTTTTTGTTTTCTCAGGCACTGAAGAAAAAAGAGTATCCAGTTTCCAACTAGCGATTTTTCACCTTCGAGATCTGTCTGTCCTTGCCGCAGCGCTAAATAATAAAGATCTTTGTTTTCCTCGATAATATGTTCCATGGAACTGTAGGGAACATAAGAATATCCAGACTGTAATAAGAGTAGGGTAGTTAAGATTCTTGATAAGCGTCCATTGCCATCCTGGAAAGGATGAATCTGTAAGAAGTAAATGATAAAGATGGAAATAATTAAAAGAGGATGAAGTTTCTTATTTGAAAGTTCAAAACTCGTCCATTCAATGAGTTCTTTCATTTTACTTGGAGTATCAAAGGGAGAAGTGCTCTGAAAAACCACTCCGACGCTTTTCCCATTCGAGTCAAATGCTTCGACGGAATTTGGAAATTTTTTGTATTCCCCTCGGTGCCGCTCATCTTTTTCGCTATATTTTAAAATTAAGCTGTGAAGCTGCTTGATGTGATTTTCGTTGAAAGGGATTTCATTAAAATTGTGAAAAATTAAATCAATCGTTTCGGCATATCCACCCACTTCTTGCTCATCCCGCGATCGAAAAGAATAAATTTTAATGCTTCGAAGCAAGTCTTCGACTTGTGCATCACTCAATTTTGAACCTTCAATACGAGTGCTTGAACCAATCGATTCGATAGTTGCCACTTTTTTTAGGCTGGATAGGCGCTCTGGTTTAAGGAGTTGGGTCCCAGACCATCGACCTTTGAATTCGTCCAGTTCAGAGATTAGACTTAATATTTCAGGTGTTAAGCGAATTGAGGGTTTCAAGACAGTCTCCAATACCCATAATTATACCCATAAATACCCAAAAGTGTCAAATTTACAGAATATATGGATATTTATGGGTATTTTTATGGGTATGAAAAGTTGAGCAATAAAACCAAGAAATTATTGCTCTATACTGTGCAGTTGGAGGAGTCTAAGCATAAAACCGCAGATTGGGCTGATCTAAGTCCTGTTCATTTTTGAGAAGCACACCCAGAAGCGGCATTTGTTTTTCTAAAACTCTTGCATCGAGTCCTAAAGCAATTAAGGCATTGAGCCAGTCGATCAACTCGGAAGTTGAAGGGGGTTTTTTGAGATTATTTTGGGAGCGAATGAAATAAAATTTTTCCAGCGCATATTTCAAAAGTTTTGAATCAATATCCGGAAAATGCACTTTCACAATTTCGGCCATCATCTTCGCATCCGGAAACTCAATAAAGTGAAAAACACAACGACGCAAGAAGGGATCGGGCAATTCTTTTTCAGAGTTCGAAGTAATCACTACTAAAGGTTTGTGTTTCGCCGAAACTTCTTCGCGAGTCTCCGAAATATAAAAACGCATTTCATCGATTTCGGCTAAAAGATCATTCGGAAATTCGAGATCGGCCTTATCTATTTCATCAATCAAAAGCACAACCGGCTCATCGGCAACAAACGCTTCGCCCAGTTTTCCCATTTTAATATAACGTTTAATATCGGCCACATTTCCATCGCCGAAACGACTATCATTCAAACGCTGCACGGTATCATAAATATAGAGGCCATCTTGAGCCTTGGTGGTTGATTTAATATTCCAGCGAAGTAAGGGGCGCCCCAGTGCTTTCGAGATTGATCCTGCGAGCAGTGTTTTTCCAGTGCCCGGCTCTCCCTTTAAAAGCAGAGGGCGGCCAATTGCCAAAGCCACATTCACCACTTCTTGAAGGGCAGGAGAGGCCACATAATCTTCGGTTCCTTGGTAAGTTGGTATTTTTTTCATATCCCGCTAGCTAGCGGAAGGGGAAGGGGAGAAGCAAGTAGGAATTTCGGTTGGGCACCTCTAAAAACTACTGCACAGTCCGATTGTTTCCGTTTAAAGGTGTCTTGCCTATTTTCGAAAATTTGTCGGAGTGAATCCCATTTCTTGAACTAAAATTCTAAATTCTCGACTACACAATAATTCAAGCTCGCCGATACGCTGTTCTTGAATGCAATCTTCCTGATTTGTGTAGCCCGGATGCACCATAATTTCTGCGCAAGGCTCTTCAATACGATTCAGCAATTTTCGCCAGGCTTCAAGATTGCCCGAATTTTTTCCGAGGCTTAATCCGTAAAAAGGGAGAATACGCGCTGAGCTTTGCTTCCAATATTTTTTTTGCCGGAAAAAAAGAAGCTTTAAGAAAGATCGGGCTAAAAAGCGAGAGCCACCCGATTCAAGCGGTAGGCGTACAAACGGAATTTTTTTCTGAGCCACAAAATCGAGAAAAGGTTGGGTGATTTGAGGGAGCAAGTGGATATGTTGATGGCCATCCACATGGCTGGGAATCATTCGATAGTTTTCAAAAATTTTCCATTGGGCTTCAAGCTCTCGTTTCACATCTTCAGGTCGAATTTGTTTCAGCAGTGAGCGTTTGATGAGTTGAGCTAAAGAATAAAAATTTCCATCTTTTTGAACCAAAGATTTAATTTTTTCGGGTGGAGAAACAGGTGAGCCCTCGGTGAGATTGAAATGCCAACCAAAGTCTAAATTACTTTCAGAAAGTAGAGTGAAAGTTTTTTCGCAATCCGGAAAATTGACCAAAACGCTGGTGGCCTGAACAATGCCTGCTTGATGTGTTTCAAGGATTCCTCGGGAGATTTCGGGGCTTAAGCCAAAGTCATCGGCATTGATAATGATCTGACGCATTTATTCCTTTTTTAAATAAAACTCATTCGAAGAAAGCGTTTTGCCTTCTTTATCAAAAAGAATGCGGTATTTTCCAAACTTTTGCGAAATGTTGGGGCAAGAAATTTTTTCAGGATTGATTGTCACCGGATTTTGAACCGGTAAAGAATTGCAAGCGATCCATTTACCTCGCCAAAAATGTTCAAGTTTTAATTCTTTCAGGGCTTGAAGTATTTCGGGAGAAGGTATTTTCCAATCGAGTTTAGGATTTTCTCCGGGCAGATAGTCGTTTTGAGTGCTGGTGAGTTGGAGGGAGGCCTGGCTTTCTAAAACTCCCACCAGTTTGCGCGAAAAATTATTTTCCCCCCAGCGCCTTACTGGGCCTAAATCCACATGCACAAAATCTAAAGGGCCATAATAACCCACGCCGCCCGATTTTAAACTCTGAATATAATCTCTTAAGGTTTCTTCGCGGATTTCATCGAAGTGAATATCTAAAGCTTTTCCTTGAATGTGGAGGCTTGAAGGGCTCACCGTATGGCCTGTTTTGAGAAGCGAATCGTTCAATTCTTTGCGGCGGTATCCCGAAATAATCTCGATGGTATCCACTCCAAAATGATCTTGAATAAAATCGATTAAATCTAGGAGTTGAGGATCAATATTCTTTATTTCGGAATTATCGCGAGATCGTAAAAGTTGATTTATTTTTTCTAAGGCCTGGGGCTGATAGCCCGCGGAATCTTTAAATTGAATCTCTAAAAACTCACTTAAATGGTAGTTAAAAAGCTTGATTTTTCCATCTCCCTGCAGGGAATTTTGGGCAAAACCGCTCGGAGAGAAGCTTAAAAATAAACTTAAAAAAAGAAGGCCCACACCCCCTCTTGTTTTATAGCGTTTTAAATCATTTAAAATCATTAAATAATAATGGGTTAAATAGTAAATCATAAAGAAAAAATATTAGCTCAATTTTAAGCCCTTTTGGGCGGTATTTTTACCTTTTGTTTTGCCCTGTTTTCTAGTAGGAGGGCCAAATGCTTATTCGTAAACTTTTATCGTTTTTATCGCTGGGAATTTTGGTGGTTTTATCGGCCTGTGCAGGGCCAGTTGCCAAGGCTCCTCAATACTCCCACCCCATCTTAGATTCTTCTTATGTTGTTTATCAACTTCAAGAAGGCAAGGCTTCTTGGTATGGTCCTGGCTTTTATGGGCGTAAAACAGCTTCGGGGGAACGCTTTCAGAAGAATAAGCTAACCTGTGCTCATCGGAGCCTACCCTTTGGAACCCGCCTCCAAGTTACCAATTTAGAAAATGGCAAACAAATCGAAGTGGTTGTGAATGATCGCGGGCCTTTTATTTATTCCCGTATTCTAGATCTTTCTTATGCAGCTGCCAAAGAACTCGATATTATTCATCCGGGTGAAGCCAAAGTTCAGGTGCGTTATCTGATTGAAGGAAACCCCTTACTCGCTAAAGATCTCTCTTCGCAAAAAGAAGTTATTTCTAGCAATTAACCTTTCTTGTTTTTGCCCTTCATCCAATCTCCCAGTTTTGCAAAAGGAGATTTTTGAAGATCGGTCTGTTTGCAAGCACAGTTGCCTTCGTTGCGGTTGATTCCACATTGTGGGCAGAGTCCTTTGCAATCGGGCCGACAAAGTTTTGTGAGAGGCTCATGAAGTAGAATCTCTTCGGTAAAAATATCTCCTAAATCGATTTCATCTTTTTCGTAATAACTAAAATCAAGATCATCGGCCGTCACCTCAACCTCGAGAGATTTTTCAATTTCTTTTTGGCGCTTCGATTCAAAGAGCGGTACCAAGATTCTTTCGCAGTGAAGTTTTAAAGGATAACGATAGGGTTGGGTGCAGCGATCGCAGCTACATTGCAAGTCGAGGCTAATTTCCCCATCAAACTGAAGATTGTTTAGGGTTTTAAATACCCTAAAATGACCTTGTACTGGTGAGCCTGTGAGATACCTTTCAGGAAGATTTTGCTGAAGTTTTTCTTTTACCCAATCGTCTTGTTCAGTAAATTTACGCTTTAGGCCTTCTTCCGGGAGTCTTGATGCAGAAATTTTCATATCTTCGGAATATCAAGTCAAAAAAGAAATGACAAGCCCTTGATCTCTTCGTACCATAGGAAAGATGCAAAAAAGCCCTTCACTTCGTTTCCGTTTTCTCTATGCCTATCGCGTGAGTGCTCAGGTTTTTACGAGCTATCTTTGTCTTTGGATGGCCCGAAAGGTATTTGGAGCTTCTCGGATGGAGAAGCGGAGCGCGAAAGTTCATGAACGCAATGCAAAACGAATTTTAAAGGCGATTTTGCGTTTAAAGGGCCTGTTTATCAAAGTGGGGCAAATGTTGAGCATCCTAACTACTTTTTTGCCCGAGGTTTTGACTCATGAGCTTGAAGGCCTTCAAGATGCTGTGCCGGCCCACCCCTACGAAGAGATTGAAAAAAGATTCTTAGAAGAGTTTCAGAAAACCCCCGAACAAATTTTTAAAAGTTTTGAGAAAAAACCCTTGGCCAGCGCTTCATTGGGGCAGGTTCATGCCGCGGTGATGCACGATGGCGCTCGCGTGGCCGTGAAAGTGCAATATCCTGAAATTGAAGAAATCGTGCGGATTGATCTTAAAACCTTAAGGCGTATTTTTGGATTTTTGCATTTGTTGTTTCCGAATTACGGGCTTCGTCAGATTTATTCCGAAGTGGCTTCGATTGTTTCCCAAGAATTGAGCTTTGTGTCGGAAGGAAAGAATCTCGAAAAAATCAGCCAAAATTTTCAAGGAGAGGCAGATTTTTTATTTCCCAAAGTTTATTGGGAGCTCAGCAGTGAAAGGGTTTTAACTCTTCAGTTTATGGAAGGGATTAAGATCTCTCATCTTGATGCCTTAAAAGCATTAAAGCTTGATCCTAATTTAGTGGCGACGAAAATCATACATGCTTACTGCCGGCAGATTTTTATTGATGGACTTTATCACGCTGATCCTCACCCCGGAAATTTCATGGTTTCCCCCGAAGGAAAAATCATCTTCATGGATTTTGGGGCAGTGGCCCGCATCTCCGATAACATGCGACGGGGGGTTGCCAAATTTATCGAGGGAATTATTCGCCGCGATAACCGGGTGATTAGTCAGGCCATGAAAGAGATGGGATTTATTGCCAAAGAAGAGAATGAAGAAGTTTTTGATCGTTTAGTAGAATTTTTTTACGACCGTTTAAAAGATTTGAAGTTAGAAGATGTGAAACAGCTCAATTTGAGCAATGTGGGAAATTTAGAAGATTTAATTGAGTTTAAGCGTTTAGATGTGAGTTTGAGTGAATTGCTCCAGACTTTCAACGTGCCTAAAGATTGGGCGCTCATGGAAAGGGCCTTGATTTTGCTCTTTGCCTTGATTCAGCATCTCGATGCCGATTTGAATCCACTTTCGATTATCATTCCTTATGCCGAAGAATTTGTGTTGGGAAAAGATCGAAAATTTGGGGACTTAGTTTTAGAAGCGGTGAAAGAGGTTTTACTCAGTTACTTAAGGCTTCCTTCGGAATTGGAGCGAGTCTTGCGGAAGATGAATCAAGGGGAGCTTGAAATAGGCGTAAAGCAAACACGCGGGGGGTTTGTTTCATTAGGACATGCGATTCATCGGCTGAATCTCACTTTACTCTGTTTTGGGAGTGGTATTTTAGGGTATATTTTATATCGAGAACAAATTCCCCAGTTTCAATATCCGCTCTACTTAGCGGTTTTTTTTGGAGTTTGGGTTTTGGGAAGTTTATTGAGAAGGTAAAGATTAATGAAAGGCTTAAGATCATTTTTTCGAATCTTTAAACGCTACTTTTCGAGTCAGAAGACAATCAGGGGACGAATCTCCCGCCTTAAAGCTTCTCAAAAACAATCCCAGCCTTTCATTTTTGGATGAGCATGAAACAAGAGAACCAAAAAACCGGTAGGACCCTTTGGATTTTTATCAGTCTTTCGGTATTGGTTCATTTGCTTTTGGCTGCTTTTTTTATTTGGTTACCGAAGGGGGGGCCTTTAAGCGAAATCAAGCCGCCGCCGGAGAGTCAAATCCTTTGGGTAAAACCCGATTTTCTTCCGCCAGTGAATCCGCAAATCGCCGATATTCAAAAGCCGGCCGCTGAAAAGCGCCCCGAAAAAACTCGTTTTGTTGGAAAATACGATAGTAGTGTGCCCGAAGAGCAAGTGGCGATTGACCATAGTAAACCTAAGGTGGTGAATGAAGAAGCCTCCGAGGCGCAGGAGAAGCCTAAGAAAGTAAAGCCTCAGGCGCCCAGGCAAGAAGAGTCTCCTAAAAAAGAAGTCGCTGAGAAAAAGCCACCGCCTGAGAAGAAGCCTCCCAAAACAGAAACACCAAAAACTCCCTCTGTGCCTTCGCTCAGTGATTTAGCGCTCAAACCCCAAGATGTTTTCAAAAAAGAAGACATGAATGAAGCGCAAGAAACCCCGAAGAGCTTTGATAGGAGAAGTACTGGTTCTGGATTGAGCATGGGAAAACCTTCAGTGCCCGGTTTGTTTCCGCAAGATTATTTTCCTGATTATAAAGTGGGTGGCAAAACCTATCTCAACGTGATGAAGCTCCAAGATATTACTTACTTCATTACGATGAAGCGTATCTTGAAAATGAGATGGAACCCAGCACCGCCTGTGAGAAGTTATTTGGCTTCGAATCGAGTTTCGATTGGAAAAATTGATTGTGTGATTGGTTTGGCTCTAGATCCGAGTGGAAAAATTTCGGAACTTTTCGTGATTCGTGCCTCGGGTGTGCCGGGTTACGATCAAGAAGCCATGCAAACCATTCGCGATTCATCGCCTTTTGCAAGTCCGCCGCCTCAATTCATCAAAGAAGGACAGCTGCGTATGAGTTGGACTTTTACCGTTTATCTTTAACTATCATTGGACGGCATTTCTTTCATTCAGGAAAAAACGCGCCGTAAGGAAATCTTTTCAGAAGATCTATGAATGGTGCAGAAGTGAGGTAGATAGATTCGGCGCTTTTTCCTTCATTTCAGAAAAACCATCCAATTATTTAAATTTCAATTGAGTTTGTGCAGAGGATTGGATTTGTTTTGTTTCGGCAGTCCAGGTGAGACGAGGTTGTCGAACGGCACGCACTTCATCTAAGCGCTTGAGATGAGTAAGATGGGGCGCCGATCTTACTTTTTCGGGATTTTCTTCGCATTCCCGGGCGATCAATTTCATTGCTTCGCAAAATTGATCGAGGGTTTCTAAACTTTCTGTTTCAGTGGGTTCAATCATCATTGCCCCATGAACCACCAATGGGAAATACACGGTGGGCGGATGATAGCCATAGTCCATGAGGCGTTTGGCGATATCCATGGTTTTCACGTTAAAAGGGATTTGTTTCTTATCCGAAAAAATACATTCATGCATGCAAGTTTCGGGGTAGGGCAGGTGAAAAGTGTTCTTCAGCTGAGCCTGAATATAGTTGGCGTTGAGCACGGCCATTTCCGAGACTCTTTTCAAACCCTCTGGCCCCATTTCTCGAATATAAGTATAGGCGCGGAGCAGCATGCCGAAATTTCCAAAAAAGGAACGGACTTTTCCCACGCTCTCCGGAAATTGTTGAACCAAATGATAAGATTTTCCCTCTTTTAAAACGCGCGGAATCGGAAGGTAAGGCTCTAAAATCTTTTTTACCGCTACGGGGCCAGAGCCGGGGCCACCTCCGCCATGGGGAGTTGTAAAGGTTTTATGGAGATTAAAATGCAAAACGTCTACACCCATATCGCCCACACGTGCCTGGCCGAGCAGTGCGTTTTGATTTGCACCATCACAATAAACGAGCCCACCTTTTGCATGAACAATCTTGGCAATCTCGGCGATATGTTTTTCAAAAAGTCCTAAAGTGTTTGGGTTGGTGAGCATGAGGGCGGCGACTTCTTCATCCATCACTGCCGCCACAACCTCAGGGGTTAAGATTCCTTCTTTGCCCGATTTAATTTCGATTACTTCGTAATTACAAAGGGCTGCCGAAGCGGGGTTGGTGCCATGAGCTGTATCGGGAATTAAAATCTTCTTTCGCGGATTCCCTTGTGCCGTGTGATAAGCGCGGATCATGAGCAAACCGGTAAATTCACCGTGGGCGCCTGCTGCAGGTTGAAGCGTAACCGCATCCATTCCGCTTACTTCGGCTAGATAATTTTGAAGTTCATATAAAATATGGAGGGCACCTTGAATCGTGTTTTCGGGTTGCAAAGGATGTGTTTTGTTGAAGCCCGCCATACGTGCAGCTTCTTCGTTGACCTTTGGGTTGTATTTCATGGTGCAAGAGCCCAAAGGATAAAAACCGGTATCGATCGAATAATTCCACTGCGAAAGCCGGGTATAATGGCGAATCACATCGAGCTCGGAAAGCTCTGGCAGAAGGGGCGCGTCTTTTCTTTGAGAATTTTTCGGGATCAAGGCATCGCTTTCAACTGCAGGAACATCAAGCTCTGGCAGTGAATACCCTACGCGACCGGGTGAAGATTTTTCAAAAATGATCTCTTCGTTGAATAAAAGTCCGGAGGTGCCTGGAAATGGGGTCATAATCGATCCGAATAATGGTTCGAGAGGCTTATCATCCGCCTCAGGCGGATACTTGAGGCTCTCGAAAGATACATAAAGATTTAAGTTAAAATCTTTCTTAACTTACTAGCGTAAGTCTCGATTTCTTCTCGCTTGTTCATTTCAGTAACGCAAACGAGCAAGGTGTTTTTAAGCTCAGGGTAATCTTGTTCTAAGGCTAAACCACCAAATATTTTTTCTTCTCGCAATCTTTCTAAAACGCTGGCGCTCGAGCGAGGAAGTTTTAAAACAAATTCATTAAAAGTGGGGCCCGCAAAAGGGAGCTCAACTCCCGGAATTTGTGAAAAGAGCTTTTTGGCAAATTCCGCTTTTGCCAAATTCATTTCGGCGACTTTTTTCAAACCTTGAGGCCCTAAAAGTGAAAGATAAATGGCGGCCATTAAAGCGCAGAGCGATTGATTTGTGCAGATGTTTGAAGTCGCTTTTTCTCGGCGAATGTGTTGCTCGCGGGTATTCATGGTTAAAATAAAACCGGGTTTTCCGGTTTCATCGAGAGTTTCGCCTACCAGGCGCCCCGGTATTTGACGCACGTATTCTTTTTTGGTGGCAAACAAACCGACGTAGGGTCCACCCAAATTTAAAAAATTACCGAAGCTTTGTCCTTCTCCTACTGCGATATCGGCACCGCAAGAGCCAGGAGAGGCAAGTAAGCCTAAAGAAATCACATCGCCGGTGTTTACTATAAAAAGAGAATCGTTTTGATGGGCTGTTTGAGAAAGAGATTCTAAATTTTCAATTACTCCAAAAAAATTAGGAGATTGCACACATAGGCCAACCACTTCTTTTGAGAGATTTTTTTGAAGTTCAGCAGTGTCGAGTGTTCCGTTTTGGTTCCAGCCAATTTCTTTAATCGTATAGCCCAAGTTTTTCAGAGTGGTTTTTACAACTGCGCGGTATTCGGGATGAATACTTTTTGCTAAAAGTATTTCTCGTTTTTTCTTGATTCGAAAGGCCATCAAAGCCGCTTCGGCCAAGGCAGTTGAGCCTTCGTAATTTGAGGAATTTGCAATTTCTAAACCTAAAAGAGAAGCCACCATGGTTTGGAATTCGAAGATGGCTTGGAGAGTTCCTTGAGAAAGCTCGGCTTGGTAAGGGGTGTAACTCGTTGCAAACTCACCACGGCCCGCCAAATAATTTACGGCAACTGGAATATAATGATGATAGGCCCCGGCACCTAAAAAAGAGCTGAAATGATCGACCGTTTCATTGGTGCGCGAGAGTGTTTTTAAGTGAGCTAGAAGATCTTGTTCGGAAAGCGCTGGCGGAATATTTAGTTTTTCTTTGAAGCGTAAAACGCTGGGAATATTTGAGAAGAGATCTTGAGTGTTGTTCACCCCAATCGCTTCGCACATTTTTTGAATTTCAGATTCGGTTTGGGGCAAGTATCGCATTTATTCGGATTCTTCTTTAATGTAGGCTTCGTATTCTTCGGCACTCATTAAATCATCGAGCTCCGACTTATCGCTCAATTCAATACGCACCATCCAGCCTTCGTTATAACAATCTTCATTAATGATTTCGGGAGAATCGAGCAAAGGATCATTCACTTCGACTACTTTTCCGCTCAGAGGCACGTAAACATCGTTGACGCTCTTGGTAGATTCTACCACGCCAAAGGTATCGCTCTTTTCAACATTTTCTCCTTCTTCGGGGAGCTCTACGAAAACAATATCGCCGAGTTGATCTTGCGCCCAATCGGTGATTCCTACCGTAGCAATGTTGCCTTTAATTCGAACCCATTCATGTTCTTTGGTGTATTTCAGGTCTTCTGGGAAGTTCATACTTAAGATGCTCCTTCAATGTGTGATGCAATCATTTTTTTCTTTTATAAAACGGGGTTGGAACGACCTCGGCTGTTTTTTTCTTTCCACGAATCTCAACAGCTAAAGTTTTTCCTACTTGAGCGAAATCGTTTCGCACATAGCCACAAGCAATATTTTTGTCAAGCGACGGGCTGTAAGTACCACTCGTAACCCAGCCGATTTTTTCATCTCCAGAATAAATCAGATAATTTTCGCGGGCGATTCCTGGATCTTTCATGCAAATTCCTACTCTTTTTTGAGAGAGCCCTTTTTCTTTTTGCTCGAGCAAGGCCTCGCGGCCGATGAAGTTTCCTTTATTCATTTTCACAACCCACGCCAGGTTTGCTTCAAGGGGAGAAAGGGTGTCGCTCAGTTCATGACCATAAAGGGGATAGGCCATTTCAAGGCGCAAGGTATCTCGACAGCCGAGGCCACAGGGCACAAGCCCTAACGGAGCCCCTTTTTCTAAAAGAGTATTCCAAATTTTTTCAGCGTCTTGATTTTTGCAATAAATTTCGAATCCATCTTCTCCGGTATAACCTGTGCGTGCGAGTAGAATAGGAGATTTTGTAAATTCGGTTTCTAAAAAGTGGAAATATTGTAGATCTTTCAGAGGGAGCGGAATGAAATCCTGCAAAATTTGTTCGGAAAGCGGGCCTTGAAGTGCAATCTGGCTATACTCAGAACTTTGATTGCTAATTTTCACATCAAAATTTTTCTTCTGGCTTAAAATCCAATCAAAATCTTTTTGGGTATTGGAGGCATTCACACAAATGAAAAAGCGATCTTCAGCCATTTTGTGAATGATAATATCATCCACCACACCCCCTTGCGGATTCATCAAGAGAGTATATTGACACTGATTTTTTTGAATGAGCTTGAGATCGTTGCAGGTGAGATGTTGTAAAAAGGCCAAGGCTTCTTTTCCTTCAACCACCACCTCGCCCATGTGAGAAACATCAAAGAGCCCTGCGTGGGTGCGAACGGCTTCGTGTTCTTTCAAGACGCTCGAGTAAGAAACGGGCATTTGCCAGCCGCCAAACTCCACCATTTTAGCACCGAGTTTTTTGTGAGCTTCATAGAGAGGGGTTTGTTTCATGAGCTTGCCGCCTGTAAGGTATTTTTCAAGAGCATTGCAATCGTCATGGGGCCTACTCCTCCGGGTACGGGAGTAATCCAACTGGCATTTTTTTGCGCTTCGTCGAAATCAACATCTCCTAGAAGTTTACCTTCTGAATTACGATTAATTCCTACATCAATTACAACAGCGCCGGGTTTAATCCAATCGCCCTTCACAAATTGAGGAATGCCCACTGCCGCAACCACCACATCGGCACGTTTTACTTTTTCGGCAATCTCTTTTGTTTTGCTGTGACACAGCGTTATCGTGGCATTTTGGGCCAAAAGTAAAAGAGCAACGGGTTTTCCTACAATATTCGAACGGCCAATCACCACGGCCTCTTTGCCTGCACAATCAAAGTGAATTTCTTCGAGCAGGCGCATGACCCCCGCAGGCGTGCAAGAAACCAGAGTAGGGGAGCCGGCTGCAAGTTTTCCTAGATTATAAGGATGCAGGCCATCTACATCTTTTTCGGGGCGTATGGCTTCGATAATTTTTTGCGAATTGATTTGAGTAGGTAATGGAAGTTGCACCAAGATTCCGTGAACATCACTGCGTTGATTGAGTTGTTCAATTTCTTTTAATAAATCTTTTTCAGAAGTTTCTTTTGGAAGTTTGAAATGAAAACTTTTCATCCCTACTTTTTCGCAGGTTTGAATTTTATTGCGCACGTAAACTTCACTGGCAGGATCATTCCCCACGAGAATAACCGCCAGCCCCGGTGTAATGTTTTTCTTTTTTTGAAGTTCTAAAACACCTTGCTGAGTTTCTTCGCGCACTTTCTCGGCGATTTTTTTTCCATCGATGATTTGGTTCATGTTTCCTTCTCCAATAATTTCAAAATTTCTCAAGCATTTTCTTGACTCTTTTTAATTTCTACCCCTAGAATCGGCCCATCTCAGTACAAATTTTAAAAAGGGGTATTTATGACGAGTCGTTTCACCCGTGTTTTCTTCGGGGCATTTCTGATTCTTTCTTCTTTTCTTTGGATCCAACCGGCTTCCGCAACACTTTTTCAAAATAGCAATGTGGCTTGTCAGGAAGTTGATGTGCTCTGCACGAGCGTGGGAGGCGGAACCTGTACCTTGCCCGGACAGTCGCGTAGTGTATCTTGCAGAAATAAACGAACGCTCAATTCCTTTTTTACAGAAACAGATTTTGATGGAGATGGTGATAACGATTGTGCTGCCGCACGAAGTGACTCGAACGGTGTCAAGGATCTAATCGTTAGTGTCTTAATGAATACGGGGTCGACGGCTCTCTGTAGCGCTCCGGGGTTTGCCCAGTTTGGAACTTCTCTCGATTATGAAGTCACAAGTTTTTCAGGGACTACCCCTATTGGGAGCATTACGACAGGTTTATTAAACTCCAATGCTTATTCCGATTTCGCAGTGTATGGGGGAGACGATGATTTAGCAAATGTGTTCAGTGGGGGAGCGTCAGGTTTTGGAGCCGATGGGAGTGCTCTTTCCGCGACAATCGTAGATTGGACTCCCGCTGGCAGGAATCAAGTCGCACTGTCTTCTTATTCTTCGACGGTTCCCTTCGGCGAAAAATCGGCTGTGCTTTTAGATTGTAATGGCGATAACCGACTCGATGAAGCAATTGTGACAATTGAAACCGCTCCTACGACGAATTATCGATTGAATGTTTTGTTGGGAGCGACCACCGGATTGCAGACGATATCAGGGGAGGGTTTTGATGTGGGGGTAGATGCGACGGGGGGAGTTCTTACTCCCAATACGGGGGCTGCTCTAGATTTTGGAAATTTTATTGAAACCGGAAGTAACAACGATATTGTGATTGTAACCAATCAAGCGGCTAGCAGCAGCTTGGTACTCTGCGCAAACAATGGAAGCTGTAGTTATACCTGTAGCACTGTGCTTAATTTGGCGACTGCTCATAGTGGAGCGAATCCGCGTCCTTTCTCGGTAGTTGCGGGAGATTTCGATGGAGATAACCATCAAGATGTGGCTCTTACAGAAAGTTTTGCTGGAGGTGGAGCAACAACGGGTATCCACTACTATTTCGGAAATGGCGATGGAACCTTCGATGCCGGTGGAACCCATATGAATTTTGCACCCGCTGCCGGAAACACCCTTGCGATTACATCGGGCTACTTCAATAACGATAACGTGTTGGATGTTGCTTTTACTTTTGATGCTTCGGGAGGCGGTTCTCGAGGAGGGGTGGTTTTATCTTCTTACAATAGTTCTACGGGAACTTACAGCCCCGACACTGGTAGCCCAATTACTTTAACTCTTAATGGAGCCACTTCTTCTACTTCTGCTGCGGGTCTTGATGTGGGTGATTTCGACTCTCAGTACGGAGATGATGTAATCATTATTGGGGAAACAGCGAGTGAAGAGCAGGCTTATGTGTTCATGAATGAACAAGAGTTGGTTAGTATTCAGATTATAAATGTTCCCGGTAACTCAAATGGCTGTAACCCTTGCTCTACTTTACTAACTGATGTTCCGCTTGATGTGATGTGTACTATTCCTACCGATCCGAATGCGAATTTTGAATATTTTTGGGAAATTTTAAATCCCGAGACCTGTAATGCCACGATTGTGAATGGTACAACTCGGACCCCCACTCTTATTCCGCACTCAAAAGGTAATTGCGTTGTGCGTGTAACCTGTCGAACTCATGGAGAAGATTTCCACGAAGACATAACGTTTAATACGCCGGGTGAGCTCCTGACCCAAGGTGGTTGCTTGGCTAATACGATTAATCCAAATATTCCTCTCAATGGCGTCAATCACTGGATTTTAACTCTCCCTCTTTTTGCTCTCATTGTTTTTGCGCTCAGACGTCGTAAAAGCTTTACGAAAGTTTTGAGTGTGTTGGTTTTTGGAGTTTTGTTGGGTTTAGTTACTTTCCACTCGGCTCATGCCACTTCTTTCTCAACGAATTTTTTTCATCCTGTTGTGGATGATTCCGATTATTTTACTGTTTACAGTTCGAGCTCTCACAAAAGAAACCACTTTCATCTCGGGTTTTTTCTCGATTACGCCTATCACCCCTATGAAGTGGGGAATCCAAGTTATGATCGACAAACAGGCATTACTGATCATCTCCTGAGCGGTAATGTTTTAGGATCTTTCGGTTTGTTTGATTGGTTGAGTGTGGGTGGCCGTTTGCCGATCTATTTTTACAATAACATTAATGCGCCTATTTTGCTTCGTCCTGATGAAACAAATTTTAACTTAGGGGATCTTGAACTTAATTTTAAACTTCGCTTAATTGATGCCAAAACGCACAAATATGGATTATCTTTCCTTCCTTATATTGTTTTGCCTACGGCAACTGATCCTTCGAGTGATTTTGTAGGAAATGGAACCGCGGCCGGTGGGGGAAAATTCATTTTTGATTTTCAACCCAGTGAGAAGTTTTCTTTGGCCCTTAACGTGGGGTATGAAGCTCGCGGGAAGTTTGTGGATGTCTCCGGACAAACCATCAACGATCATTTAACCATGGGCTTGGGTGTTGCTTATAATGTGATGCGAAATAAGCTCAAGATCATTGGCGAAACTCAAATGGAAACCGTGGTGAGCGATTTTTTCCACCGTCGTACGACTCCTGCTGAAGCACGAGTGGGTGTGCGTTATGCAATCAATCGAAGCATGGATATTAATGCAGGTGGTGGCTTAGGCTATACGAATGGTATTTCTTCCCCTGATTTTCGTGTTTTTACAGGGTTTACCTATACTCGTCGTCCGATTGCAAAAGTGACCTTGAAAGAGGCCCCGCCCGATGAGTTTCAAATTGGGGATGAACTGACCCTTCAAGATAAGATCTACTTTGATTTTGATAAAGCGAGAATTCGAGATATTAGTAAACCGACCCTTGATAAAGTGGCGGCTCTCCTTAAGGCCCATCCTGAGCTCACAAAACTCCGGGTAGAGGGGCATACCTGTAATTTGGGAACTGATGCCTATAACTTAAGGCTTTCGCAGCGCCGAGCCAATGCGGTGGTCGATTATTTGGTGAGCCAGGGGGTAGATCGATCTCGCTTGAGAGCGGTGGGCTATGGGGAAACAAAGCCTTTAGTGCCTAATAGTGATGAACCGCATCGTGAACAAAATCGCCGGGTGCAGATCTTTATTGAGGCAAAAGCCCAATAAGCGCAGTAAAAATTGTATTTCTTGACAGAAAGCGAAGCTTTGTATTACCTAGCTTCGCTTTCTTATTTCTATAAAGTTTTAACCTAGGAATCTCTATGCCAGTCCCCAAAAGACGAAAAAGTAAATCACGCCGTGATATGAGACGAGCGACTCATAAGCTTTCTGCTCCCACAAGTCTTAATCCTTGCCCTCGTTGTGGTTCACCCAAACTTCCCCACCGGGTTTGTTTGCATTGTGGTCACTATAAAGGTAAAGAAGTTGTGCCGATGGAGTAGGTTTTTTCCATGAATGTTGAAAAAAAAATCAAACAAATCATTGCCGAACAGTTAGGAATTTCTGAAGAAGAGATTAGCCCCGAAGCTAGCTTTATTGAAGAGCTGGGGGCCGATTCTTTAGATATTGTTGAACTCATTATGGCCATGGAAGAAGAATTCGAAATGGAAATTTCGGATGAAGATGCTGAAAAGATGCTCAGTGTTCAAGATGCTATTGATTATGTGAAGAAACGAGTTGCATGAAAATCGCTCTCGCTGCAGACCACGCCGGATACTCTCTTAAAAAAGCCCTCGTCGTTTATTTAAAAAATCAAAAAAATGAAGTTCTCGATTTAGGTGTTCATGAAGCAGTTTCTGTAGATTACCCCGATTACGCTGAGCAGGTTGCCTTAGCGGTTTCAGGGGGGAAAGCTGATTTGGGAATTTTAATCTGTGGAACAGGGCAGGGAATGGCCATTTCTGCTAATAAGATTGCAGGTGTTCGTGCCGCAGTGGTGAGTGATTTATATTCGGCGCGAATGGCAAAAGAGCACAACAATGCAAACATCTTGGCGCTCGGCGCTCGAGTGCTAGATGCTTCGAAGGCCATTCGCCTTGTAAAAGCCTGGATGGATGCGCGTTTTAAAGGAGCGCGTCACCAACAGCGCCTCGATAAAATTTCTCTCCTCGAAAAAAAATAAAACAAATTTCGCTTTATTCTCACTTTTCTTTGACTTTGCCAGCCCTTCTTGGCTAATAAAAATCCAAATTTAATTGTCTTTGAATGGAGATCTCATGAGCTTTTTAAGCACTTACGATTCTGAAATAGCCCAAGCGATTGAAAAAGAAACAGAGCGCCAGGAATATAAATTAGAAATGATTGCATCGGAGAATTTTGTTTCTCGCGCGGTGATGGAAGCAGTTGGTTCTGTGATGACCAATAAATATGCCGAAGGTTATCCGGGAAAGCGTTATTATGGAGGCTGCGAATTTGTTGATCTTGCCGAAGATTTAGCTCGTGAGCGGGTAAAAAAACTTTTTGGCGCTGTTTATGCCAATGTGCAACCCCATTCGGGTTCACAGGCCAATATGGGGGTGTATTTTACTTTCTTAAAACCCGGAGACAAAGTCATGGGAATGAATCTTTCCCATGGGGGTCATCTTACTCACGGTTCTTCGGTAAATTTTTCCGGACAACTCTATAATTTTGTGGCGTATGGTGTTGATGCAAAAACAGGCTTGATCGATTACAATGCTTGCGCCGATTTGGCGAAAAAAGAAAAACCCAAAATGATTACTGTGGGTGCCTCGGCCTATTCCCGAAATATCGATTATAAAAAATTTAGAGAAATTGCCGATTCCGTTGGCGCTTTTTTGTTTGCCGATATTGCTCATCCTGCGGGTTTAATTGCCAAGAAGCTTTTGAATGATCCACTTCCTCATTGTCACGTGGTGACTTCAACGACTCACAAGACTCTTCGCGGCCCTCGAGGTGGAATCATTTTAATGGGGCAAGATTTTGAAAATCCGTTTGGAGTGGTGGCCCCTAAATCTGGCCGTAAAAAAATGATGAGTGAGCTTTTAGATTCGATGATTATTCCGGGCATTCAAGGCGGGCCGCTCATGCATGTGATTGCAGGGAAAGCGGTTGCCTTCAAAGAAGCTTTAGAACCTGCGTTTGAAGACTATGCAAAACAAGTGATCAAAAATGCTCAAGCTTTGGCAGAAACTCTTTTGAGTTTCGATTATCAAATTGTTTCGGGGGGCACTGATAATCATCTTTTATTGATTGATCTTCGAAATAAAAAACTCACAGGTAAGCTTGCTCAAGAAGCCCTAGAAAATGCAGGCATTACCGTAAATAAAAATGCTGTTCCTTTTGATGATCAAAGTCCATTGATCACAAGCGGAATTCGCGTGGGTTCGCCGGCTCTTACAACACGAAAAATGAAAGAAAAAGAGATGCAAATAATTGCCGGATGGATTCATCAGGTTTTATCACACCCCGAAGATCAGGCCATGCATCGAAAAGTTCAGGAAGAAATTCGGGAATTGTGTAAAAAGTTTCCTTTGTATCGTTCATAGAAAAATCTGTGGATGTGATTGAAACTCCGCATAAACGGAGATCGCTTCTAAAGGAGCGTCGCCAATGAAATGTCCTTTTTGCCAATATGCTGATACCAAAGTGATTGATTCGCGTTTGGCGAAAGAGGGAGAAATTATTCGGCGGCGTCGAGAGTGTGACCAGTGCCAAAAACGCTTTACCACCTATGAGCGTGTTGAAGAAACACTTCCCCTAGTGGTTAAAAAAGATGGCCGACGTGAGCCTTTTGATCGATCCAAAATCGAAGGGGGAATGCTAAAAGCTTGCGAAAAACGTCCGATCTCTGTCGAAACTCTCCAAAAAATTGTGGAACACATCGAAGCGCAACTCTTGGAGCGTGGAGAAAAAGAAGTTTCTTCGGTAGAGTTAGGAGAAAAGGTGATGGAAGAGCTTAAGGGTTTAGATGATGTTGCCTATGTTCGCTTTGCTTCGGTCTATCGCTCTTTTAAAGATATCGGAGAATTCGTTGATTTGATCAAAGATCATGAAAAACAAACGGGCGAAAAATAAATTTTCTGAAATCGATCTGGCTCACATGGAAACGGTCTTGAAGCTTGTTTCCTCCTCCCCGCGAACATCGCCAAATCCTCGTGTTGCGGTTCTCGTTGCTCGTGGCAAGAAAGTGCTTTCAAAAGGTTACCATCGGGGTGCGGGGCTTCCGCATGCCGAAATTGAAGCGCTCCGTCGATTGAAATTTAAGGCAAAGGGCGCCACTTTATATGTTTCTTTGGAGCCTTGTTGTCATATTGAAAAACGAACTCCGCCTTGCGTGGATGCCATTGCGAAAAGCGGAATCAGCCGGGTTGTGATCGCTACGAAAGATCCAAATCCTCAGGTGAATGGAAAAGGCATACGTCAACTTCGGGCTCGGGGGCTTTTAGTTGAAGAAGGGTGTTTAGCTGAAAAGGCGCAAGAAGTGACCCGTGCGTATCAAAAATGGATTCAAACCCAAGCGCCTTATGTTTATTTAAAATCGGCGGCCAGCCTGGATGGAAAATTGGCAACCGCCAGTGGTGAATCGCATTGGATTACCAGTGAGGCTTCCCGAAAAGAGCTCCACCACTTGCGTGCCCAGGTTGATGCAATTTTGGTGGGATACAATACCGTTGTGCAAGATAATCCTCAGCTCACGGCACGGGGGGTACGAGGAAAAAATCCAATCCGAATTTTACTCGATTCTCATTTAAGACTTCGTGAAGGACTTCAAGTTTTTCAAAATTTAGATCAAGCTCCCACTTGGGTGGCGGCTTTGGAGCAAGAAAAAGAAAATCCTCGGCGCCGGTTTTTGGAGAGTAGGGGAGTTGAATGTATTTGGTGTCCACCAAATGTTCAGGGTCGGGTCGATTTAGATTTTTTATTAAAAGAACTCGGTAGGCGGGGAGTTTGTTCTTTGCTTGTTGAAGCAGGGGCAGTTTTAGGCTCTGCTTTCGTGAAAGAAGGGCTCTTTGATGAGTGGTGGCTGTTTTTGGCACCGAAGGTTTTAGGAGGAGAGGGGCTTGATTTACTCAAAGAATTGAAAGTAGAGCGTTTACCCGAGGCGCCTCAATTTGAAATTTTTGAGCTCAAATCATTTGGGCCAGATTTAAGGGTTCGTTTAAAGCCTAAACAGAGTAGGTAAAGTGTAAAGGTTAGTGAGTTCTTTCAATCGCGAAAAAACTCGCCGTAAGGAACAAAATAAGGCAGTCGATTTTGAAAATTATCTCATTTCAATTGAAATAGCCTTTACGGCTCGGCAGTTTTCGCTCATTCCAGAACTCACTGACCTTTGCGTAAAAAATTATGTTTACCGGTTTAATTGAGGGTATTGGAAAAATAAATAAAGTTGAAGATTTTAAGCAGGGGCGTTTGCTTGAAATCACGGCCCCCTTTTCACTAGCCCAAGAAAAAATTGGAGATTCCATTGCCGTTGAGGGGTGTTGTTTGACTTTGGTTAAAAAGAATAAAAATCGGTTTCAAGTTGAGGTTTCTCCTGAAACTTTAAAGCTCACCACACTTGGAGAAGTCAAAGTGGGAGGCGGTGTTAATCTGGAGCGTGCTTTAAAAGTTTCGAGTCGTCTAGGTGGGCATTGGGTTCAAGGGCATGTCGATGGAATAGTGAAATTAAAGTCTAAAAAACAAGCGCAAGTAGGCAAAAAAACGTATTTGTTTCTGAGTTTTGCTTATCCAAAAAAGTTTAAAAAATATTTTGTGGTAAAAGGATCCATCACACTTGCGGGCGTTAGTTTAACTCTAAATTCTGTAAGTGATCGAAATTTATCAGTTTGTTTGATTCCTCATACCCAATCAAACACTACTTTGACAGGCTTAAAAGTGGGTGCTAGGGTGAACTTTGAGGCCGATATTTTAGCAAAGTATTTAGAGAGCTTATCTCGAACCCGGTAAAGAGAAAGTTTATTTAAAATGGCACCCAAAAAAAATCTTAATGATGAATTGCTTCAACTCAATCGTGCGGTTGAGCGTGTTGAAAAGGCCCTCGATGATTTTCGAGCGGGTCGGATGGTGATTTTGGTGGATGATGAAGATCGTGAAAATGAAGGCGATCTCGCTTTTGCTGCCGAAAAAACAACTCCTGAAGCTGTAAATTTCATGGCTAAATATGCTCGAGGTTTGATTTGTCTTACCCTAACAGGTGAGAAGCTTGAGCAGCTCGATTTACCCCTGATGGTAGAGACCAAAGAAAATGATTCTCCTTTTGGCACCGGTTTTACGATTTCAGTGGATGCTCGCCAAGGGATCAGCACCGGAATTTCGGCGGCTGATCGTTCGCATACGATTCTCACTGCAATTTCCGACTCTGTAAAACCCGAAGATTTAGTTCGCCCCGGACATATTTTTCCGCTTCGTGCCCAAGAAGGGGGAGTTTTGGTTCGTACGGGTCAAACCGAAGGGTCCGTTGATTTAGCTCGCCTGGCAGGATTAAAGCCCGCCGGAGTCATCTGCGAAATCATGAATGATGATGGAACCATGGCCCGCCTGCCTGATTTAGAAGTTTTTGCAAAAGAACATCAGCTCAATATTGTGTCGGTTGCCGATATCATCCGTTACCGTATGCGCAATGAATCGTTGGTTTTGCGCGCCTCTGAAGCGAATCTTCCCACTGATTTTGGAAATTTTCAGATTTCAGTTTTCGATAATAAGATCGATTCGCGACATCATGTGGCTTTGGTAAAAGGAGACATCAAGCCAGATGAAGAAACGTTGGTTCGCGTTCATTCCGAATGTTTAACTGGCGATACATTTGCTTCTCTGCGCTGTGATTGTGGCCCTCAACTCCATCGCTCCATGCAAATGATTGAAGCAGAAGGAAAAGGCGTTATTCTTTATATTCGTCAAGAAGGCCGGGGCATTGGTTTAATGAATAAAATTAAGGCCTATCATCTTCAACAACAAGGATTAGATACCGTAGAGGCAAACGAGAAATTAGGATTCAAACCCGATCTTCGGGATTATGGAATTGGTGCTCAGATTTTGGTGAGTCTGGGGCTTAAAAAAATTCGTTTAATGACGAATAATCCAAAAAAAGTAGTGGGCCTCGAGGGATATGGTTTAGAAATTGTGGAGCGAGTGCCCATTGAAATCGCCCCCAATCAAGCGAATGAACAATATCTCAAAACGAAAAAAGAAAAATTAGGGCATTTGTTGAAAAAAGTATGATTGAAAAGAAATCGAGTTTGAAAAAAATAACTGTAAAGAGGGCTCGCTTAGCGATTGTCTGGAGCCGTTTTAATCCAGAAATCAGCAAAGCTTTGGTAAAAGGTGCTTTGCAAGGTTTGGCAGCGAGTGGCGTTGCTCAAAAAATGGTGGATGTAGTTGAAGTGCCCGGGGCATTTGAGATTCCCCTGGCCAGTTTAAAGCTCGCTCAAACCAAGAAATATGCAGGAATCATCTGTTTGGGGGCAATCATTCGAGGCGAAACTTCGCATTATGATTATGTTTGTTTAGGCGTGACCGAAGGAATTTTACAGGCCCAACTTCAAACGGGTATTCCAATGGCGTTTGGCGTTTTAACAACCGATACCGTGAATCAAGCCTTGGCCCGAGCGGGTAGTGGTTCTGATAATAAAGGCTATGAAGCCGCACAAGTGGTGTTGGAAATGATTTCAACTTTGGGTAAAATGAAGAAAAAATAATGAGTTTGTGTTTCGTTTGTTCACAAAAAGAAACAAAAATTCATCATGAGAGAATTTAAGATATGGGACTCCGTCGTAAGAGCCGTGAGGCTACTTTACAAATTTTATATCAGCTCGATTTAAGTCAGGGCGATGCCAAGGAATTGTGCACTGCTTATTGGCAACAGCACGAGCTCGAGCCCGAAGCCAAAGAATTTGCCGAGCATTTGGTGAATGGGGTTTTGCGTAATTTGAAAGAGATTGATCATTTAATCGAATCGCATTCGACTCATTGGAAGATTTCTCGTATGAGCTGTGTTGATCGAAATATTTTGCGAATTGCCGTTTTTGAACTGCTCTATCAGTCTGATATTCCAGCCAGTGTCAGTTTGAATGAAGCCATTGAAATTGGAAAAAAATTTGGCACTGAAGATTCGGGTGCTTTTATCAACGGGATCTTAGATCATATTGCGAAAGAGCTGAAAAAAGATTAGGATACTTTTCAAATGATCGAACTTAAAATCACCGATCGGCCGGTAGATGAAATTCCAGGTCAGCTCACTTTTGTCACAACTTATGCCGATGAGCGTCCGCTCAAAGGCAATGCGGGTTTGGTTGATTGGCGCCTCAATGGAAAGCTTTCCCATTTTATTTTAGATTCAAAATTTACGGGTCAAGCAGGAGAATCTCTTCTCATGCCCACTCGTGGTCGCATTGATGCAGATGAGCTTTTAGTCTATGGAGTGGGAAACAAAGGAATATTAAACGATCACAATGTTCCGTCTCTTCTCAGCAAAGTGGTAGAAAAAATTCTTCTCAAAGGAAATACTAGCTTTTGTCTTTCGATTTCCGATGTTGTGCCCGGTATGTTTGAATGGCGCAATGCTGTGAGGCTTTTTGTGTCGATGCTCTCAGGGCAGAAAAAAGATATGCAAATCTTTTTGGCCGAGAAGAAAGAATTCGTTGAAGATGCGAAGCGTCGTCATATGGATTTTGCATTTGACGTCAAAGTCAGCTATGAACTGGTATGACTTCTTCCATTATTGTCGCTCAAGACCTCGTCAAAAAATTTGATCAATTCTTAGCCGTTGATCGCATCCATTTTGAAATCAAAGAAGGAGAGTGTTTTGGTTTTCTAGGGCCGAATGGTGCCGGAAAAACTTCTACCATGCGGATGATCTATTGTTTTTCTCCGGTAAGTTCAGGGCTTTTGACGGTGCTTGGAAAAAAAGTTCAGAGTGATGCCGCCTGGATTAAGGCGCAGATGGGGGTGGTGCCTCAAGAAGATAGTTTAGACCCCGATTTAACTGTTCGCGATAATCTTCGCATGTATGCCCGCTACTTCGATATTCCGAAAGAAGAAGCCTCTCTTCGAGCCGATCAACTTTTAGATTTTCTACAACTCACCGATAAAAAATCGGAACCCATTTCTCGCCTCTCTGGAGGGATGAAGCGGCGTTTGGTGATTGCGCGCGCGCTCATTAATCGCCCTAAAGTTTTGATTTTAGATGAACCCACCACCGGGCTTGATCCTCAGGCGCGGCATTTGATTTGGAATAAACTGCGCAGTTTAAAGAAGAGTGGGGTGACGATGGTGCTCACGACTCACTATATGGAAGAAGCTTCTCAACTTTGTGATCGGCTCTTGATTATGAACGAAGGAAAAGTCTTGGCCTCGGGTTCTCCGCGAGACTTAATCGAAAAGTATGTGGGAGAAGAAGTGTATGAAGTGCGCGCCCCCAAAAATATTTTAGAGAATTTAAAAGAAAAATTGAAATCTCATTTTGAAATTGAAATTTCCGATGGAAATTTATTCATCTTTGTTCGGAAAACCGATTCTAAAAATGGAGAAATTCTTTCTTCTTTGAAAGATCTTGATTACCATCACCGCATGGCAAGTTTAGAAGATGTATTCTTGAAGGTGGCGGGGAGAGAGTTAAGGGAGTAAGAGTGATTACCCCCTCTTAAGATTAAGAGGGGGGAGTTGTGAAGGGTTTCATAACTCCTCCCTCCCGACTTTGTCGGGAGACCTCCTCTTATCTTAAGAGGAGGAAAGAAGAAAAAGTTTATCGTATGTTCAAAGTCTGGTATCGCGATTTGGTGGTTTGGTCTCGGTATAAAGGTTCGTCGTTGGTGGCGAATTTAGGAGAGCCTTTACTCTATCTTTTTGCCATGGGTTTTGGCCTGGGTCGCTACGTGAGTAATATTGGGGGAGTGAGTTATGCGGAGTTTTTAGCGCCCGGCTTGATTATGGCCTCGGTCATGCATTTGGCCTCGCTCGAAACCACGTATTCTTCTTATACCCGTTTGGCAGTTCAGCGCACTTATGATTCGATGGTTTTTACTCCGCTGAATTTTACCGATGTGGTTTTAGGAGAAATTTTGTGGGCCACGACCAAAAGTTGTTTTTCAGGCATCACCATGCTTCTTGTGTTTACTCTCTTCGGTTTGGTGAAAACCCCTCTGGTGCTTTTGATTTTGCCTTTGTGTTTTGTGGTGGGTGTTGTTTTTTCAGCGATTGGGGTTTGGATTACTGCCCATGCGCAGGGTTACGAGTTTTTTAATTATTACCTCACGCTTTTCATTGCACCCATGTTTTTGCTCTCGGGCACTTTTTTCCCACTCGATCAATATTCTACAGCCTTAAAAATCACGGCTTCTTTATTGCCTTTAACCCACGCGGTTCAGGCGGCTCGTCTTTTATTTCAGGGGCATTTTAATTTTGAAGTTTTGGCCATTTTTTTGGGCTTGAGTGTTTTGGGAGTATTTTTTTCTTATCTCGCGATCAAGAAGGTTCAAGAAAGACTCTACGTCTGATTTTTCCCTCTCTAAAAATGCCGTTTCTTCTCGAAAATCCTGTGCTACAATAGGCGTTCATTTAGAATTTCTGAAAAGATTCATAAACTTAGAGGATAAGGAAGATGAAAAAGCAAAATGCGATCTTGCTCTTAGTTTGCCCCGATCAAGCGGGGATTGTAGCCCAAATCACCGAGTTTATTTATAAACACGGTGGCAATATCGTGGATTCCGATCAACACACTGATTTAGAGACGGGTACTTTTTTCATGCGCCTGGAGTGGGAACTTGAGAAATTCCGTTTGAATCCAAACGCTCTTAATCAAAAGCTTCAACCGTTTTGTAAAAAATTTAAGATGCATTACAAGCTTCACTTTAGCCAGGTGCTCACGCGCATGGCTATTTTTGTTTCGAAATACGAGCATTGTCTTTACGATCTTTTAGTGCGGCATGCGTCCGATGAAATGCAGGTGGAGATTCCGCTCATTGTGAGCAATCACCGTGATTTAGAGCCGGTGGCCAAGCATTTTCGCATTCCGTTTCATGTTTTTCCCATGCGGTCTGGAAACAAAGCGAAAGTCGAAGAAAAGCAAATTGCTCTTTTGAAAAAACATAGGGTTAACCTGATAGTGCTTGCGCGCTACATGCAGGTTTTGAGTGCCGATTTTGTGAAGCAATACCCCAATCAGATTATTAATATTCACCATTCGTTTTTGCCGGCTTTTATTGGAGCCAAACCTTACCATCGTGCTTATGCGCGCGGGGTGAAAGTGATTGGAGCGACCAGTCATTACGTGACCGAAGAAATTGATGAAGGGCCAATCATCGAACAAAGCGTGGTGCGCGTTTCGCATCGCGATCGAATTGACGACTTAATTCGCAAGGGGCGCGATCAAGAAAAAGTGGCCTTAGCGTATGCCGTGCGCAAACACCTCGAGCACCGCATTTTGGCGTATGGGAATAAGACGGTGGTTTTTGAATAATGATATTTATAATGTTTGACATTATATAAAATATAATATATTTATTATACATATGGGTGCTGTTGCCATTTCACAAACGGATGAAAAAATCTTAACTTCCCTTCAAAAGAAGTTGCGTTTGCCATCGAAATCTCAGGTGATTCATCAGGCCTTAGAGAGCCTTCAACGCTCTATTGCTCGCGAACAATTGGCAGAAGACATCCGTCGCTCGGTTCAAAAGTGTGGCAAGGCCGATCAAAGAGAAAATAAAAACCTTTCTGGAGCTGTTTTGCTAACGGATGAATGAAGATTATCAAAGGAAATCTGTATATTGTTGATTTTAATCCTCGTGTCCATACGAAACCTGGCAAAGTTCGTCCAGCCGTTGTCGTTCAATCAGATTTAGTAAATGAAGCAGATTATCCTTCCACTTTAGTTGTTCCTACCACCAGTAAAGTGATTGAAGAGGCTGGTTTCTTGAGATTGCGTTTAACACGCGGGATTTGTGGTCTTGAAAAAGAAAGCGATTTATTAATCGGGCAATTAATCGCAGTGGCAAATCTTTCTTTTAAAAAAGATTTAGGTCCTTTGCCTCGCGATTTATTCCAAGAGCTTCAATCACGACTCGTTTCTCTACTCGATTTGTGGGAAGTCATCGAACAATAGCAACTTGCCTGTTGAACTCCGCCTTTTAACCTGTGGGAATAAGACGGTGATTTTTGAATAAACCCTTGAAAGCCCTAAATTTTTCTTGAAAAATCTGCCTTTTTCTTTCAAAACTCGAAAAGTGAAAAAAATGTAAGATTTTAAGCAACTTTTTCACCGGCCTGCCGAGGAAACAACATATTAAAATTTTTGTAGTTTTAACCTTAAAAACAGAGGGGGCGTGTTTATGGGTACGAATTCTATTTCGTCGAATCTTTGTCTTAATGGAGAGAATGAAACTCCAGTTGCAACTCCTATCAATAGAAGTCCAAGCCCTACGCTTGAAATTTTAGCAAATCCGTTGCCAAGTTCTGCTTTCAATCCTTTTCCCGCTTCAAGTCTTGTTTCAGAAACACGATATGCGAATGGAAATATAGTTCGTGTTTTTGGCGAAGCCCCTCGAAGTTTTGACGATTATTTAAATCCTCAGCCTGTTTCGACTACTCCCCTACGCCCCAGTTTGAGCCGCACGGCGCTTACCGCCTCTCATGATTTTCAGGTCACTCAAGCTGCAATGGGGGGGGAAATTTTAGTTCTTTTTTGGCTAGCGGCTTTAGTAGGGGGGCGACCGGTTGAAGCGGGTCGGCTTCGCGAAACGGGGGCTGTTCCTCGCGAATTGCAAGGTTTTGTGGTGGAGCTTCGACGGCTTCGTGAGCAAGGTGCAAATACAGGCGCTTGGGTTGCGAATTTGAGGGCCGAAATTGAAGTGCTCCAGGGAAGAATTGAATCTTTAAGAGGAGCGCATACCCTTGAAGTTCAGAATGCCACTCGCCGTTTAGAGCAGGCCCAAGAGCGTTATCGAGCGGCTTTGGATCTTTATCAGGAGACGAGGTTGGAAAGACAAGGAAGTGGAACCCGGTTTGATCGAGAGCTGGATGAGGCGAATCGTCAATATGCTGCAAATAGAGCAGATGAATCTTTAAGACGCGCTTTTCATGATGCCCTTGCTCGAAGAAATGAATACCTCAGCCGAGGTTTAACTTCTACCCACCGTTTCGAAGCCGCAAGCCGTGCTTATGAGAGTGCTGTGTCCGAAACGAGAGCGGCAGAACGGGCTTTAGCCGAGATGCGAGGCGAGAATAGAAATGCGGGTGCTTATGATTCGAGTTCTCTTACGCGCGAGAGAAGAGACGTTGAAAGGCGCATCCGTTTTTTACAGGTTATTCAAAGAATTTTTGAATCTCCTCTTCAAGGGGAAGTCCCCGATCTTTCGCGTTTGATTCAACAACTCTCGGATTTACCCCGTCAAGAAACTCTCGAGGCACAACGAAATGGAATTGTGGCTTGTCTGAGAGATGATCATGATGGTGTTTTAAGTATTTTTGACAGAGAACATCCTCACCTAGCAGAGTCGAGCCCAGCCGAGGTAGAGTATCTGAGAGCTCTTTCACCAGTTCGCGAAGAGCTAGCAACTTCTCGATCCATTCGTATTGGTATCTCTGAACATAATCAAAGGGTAGTTTATTCTTCTCAAAGCGAAAGCGGCCGGTTTGCGGAATTCCCCACTTCTGAAGTGCGCTTAAGAGCATTGAATGATTCCATTCCTGTTTCCGAACGCGTTTTGGCAGATGCTAATGCAAGGCTTATCTATTTAGGGGGTCGAATTGAGAATGTGGTAGCGGCGCATACTCGTCAATCAACAGCAGCTTTAACGGAACGTTTAGAGGCTGTGCGAAGTGAGATTGCTCGCTTAGATGGACCCGAAGGAGAAGTGGCACAAGCACTTCGAGGCGTTCGAGAGCGGGCGGGAGATCATCCTGATCTTCGAGAACTCTCGGCCAAGCGTGCAGAACTCCAACAATTTCGGCAGGAAGCGCGAACTTTAGAAGAGCAAATTCGAGAACGCCGGGCTCAAATTGCCGAGCTTCAACAAGAGTTGCAAGAAATCGAAGCACGTTTTCGGCATGGAAGTAATGCAAATAACAGATTTCAAAGTCTAAACGGTTTGGTTGACTCAATTCATGATACTCGAGCTGCTTTAGAAGCTGCCAGGGCTCAAGTAGACTCACTGCATTTTGAAAGAGACACGCTCCGCTTGATCCGAAATCTTCAAGACTTAAATGTCAACGCTTTCGGAGAGGCTTTTGCGGCCGATGGTCGTCCCTTTTAATGAGAGCTTATGAACCAATGCCGCATCAATTCTTTCTCGAATCCATTCGGAATTTTTGATCCGGCCCGGGCCTTTCCTGCTCAAAATTTAGCGGCTTCGAATTCTCCTTTCTCTTTCGTGCCAGGCGCAGAGCCTTCTACCGTGTATCGTCTTAACGGCTATGAGCTGCGTGTTTTTGAATCGCAAACGGGTTTTAATTTTGACGATTGCTTTTTGCCTCCTGCGACTCCTGGGTTAAGACCTCTTCCTCGACCGGCTGAAGATTTTTCTACTCCCCTGTGTCGCGATCCTTCCGAATTGTTTTCGCGCCGTGAACAATTAAGCTCTCTGAGTGCTTTACTTCAAAGCATTGCGGGCAATGGCACGGCAGCCACTCAAAGCATTTTGGCGAGTCTCACAAGTACGAGCCCAGCCTTGATCGACGCTTCAGTGCGCGCAGAAGATCAATGTGTAGTTGGGTTTTTGAAAATGCTGCAAGATTCGGCTGATCCAGCCCAACAGCGTCTTTTTGAACAAGTGCTTCAAGTGAGGCGTGATGTCAGTCGGGCCGATACCAATCACGATGGGGTAGTGAATAATGCCGAGATGTTTAATTTTGTCGAAGTGGGGCAGCGTGCTCAAACGGGCAGAGTGTTTCAGTGGCAAAGCATCACCCAGTTTCGAGCCGCTACTCATGCCATCATCCATGAATTACCCTTGGCTTTATCGCGGCCTCGTCTCTCGTCCGCCGAAGTCGATCGGCTCTGGCATGTTTTCAATTATTATACCGAACATCGAAGCCCCAATGCTCAAGGCAGCATAAGCCTCTATGGTTTGTCTTTAGGAGATTTCCCGCGTTATGAAACCGAGCCTGCTTTGATCACGCGAATTCGAGCCGGGAATTTAAGCCCTCATGAATGGGCTGCGGTTCATGCCATTCTGACGGCTTGGAATACCGAAGAGCAGGCGATTTATGCGCAAGGTGTTGCTCCTCTCTTGCCCGAAGAGTTGAGTTTGCTGGAACATTTTTTAAGCGAAGCGGGGCAGCGGCATGAATCTTTTTATGGTTTAAGAATCGTCGCGGGAAATGGCGGAAATGTTCCTTGCCCGGGTGGCAATGCGGAGGCCTGCGACGATGAGCGTCGTTTTATCCGTCAAGAAGAGACGGCCGCGGAAATTCGCGGAAATTTTATTCCAAGTCTAATGGAGAGAAGCGCTCAAGAGGCTTTTGCCGATGCAGCTCGTCGGATGGCGCCTTTTGAATTGAATAACTTACGATACATCTCGGCCAGTGCTTTAATGGCACGTGCGCGGGCAGGGCAGCTTGATCCTCAGGAAGTGCGTTTGATTCGAGAATGGATGATGCCCAAAGCGATTGAAGCGGGAGTCGTGATTCCGGGAACTCCGTTTGAGCAATCGTTCGGAGGAGCTCGCCGAGCCTTGCAGGGCATGTTTACCGCAGAATTTTATTTCAGAATGCTCATCATTTTAGCTCAGCATTCTTACCTGTATCAACAAACGATCGAGCGTTGGCACTTTGGCTCGCGTCTCCAAAGTTTGTGCGGAGATCAACTGACGGCAGGTCCAGATTTGGCGCTAAGCGCCTATGAAAGAGGGATCGCAGAATATACCAAAGCCCATGCGTGGGCGCCTTGGGCCCATCGCGCCCTGACTTTTTTAGAATTAATGGCATTTAATTATTGGATTGGCCCCTGGAAAGATACCGGGAATATGGGGATTGATATTATAACCGATGCAGCGGCGTTGCCTTTTTTTCGATGGTTGAGCCATGTGAATATTCAATGGACTCAGCTTCCGCGAATGATTCAAGAGCATCCTGAAATCTGCCAAGGGGAATATCACGAGGCACCTGCAACAGAAACCGAGCAATCCGAATCTGCTGCTCGAAATGCCAGTGCATTAATGGAAGAAGTCTTGGCGAGCGCGGCCAATGGGGCTGTGCAGACTTTACCTGACTCCGCAATTCGAAATCCTTATTTGCATTCTACCGAAACAGGAGTTTTTCACTTTTTATTTCCGCCTGTTTTTTCACCGGTGCCTAATTCGGTGGGAGTTCCGAGCGGAGCTTATGCGTTTGGAAGATAAGAATTATTAAATTGGAGGAGCAATTATGGCCACGAATGTTTGTTTGAACCCAGTCAATTTTTGTGCAGAAGGTTTGGAAGAAGCCCCACCTCGAGTTTCCGTCAATACGATTTTTGATTTTAGAACCGAAGACTATCGAGATGTTTTTGCATTCCAGCCCTTTCCTCGCCCTCTTTCGGAGTATACCGATTCGTTAGGCCGCACCGCCCGTGTCTTTGCACCAGATGCGGGTTTATCTCTTACTTCTTTCACGAACCGCTCAAGGACGCCAAGCTTAGTTCGCCAAGAATTTGCTGGCCGTCATGATTTTCAAATTACAGAAGCGGCTATGGGCGGTGAAATCTTCGTTTTATTTGCTCTGGCAAGTTTGTTTGGAAAAAGAATTCCCGAACAAGGGCGACTCTACGCAGAAGTTCCTGACGCACTCCGAGGAGTTTACCAACATTGTGAGAGGCTGAGTGCTGGGTTTCAGGGAAGCGAAATGGCTTCTAGACTTTTAGAAGAAATTAATTCGGGTTTGGAAAGAAGTGGAACAAACCCTCAACGATGGTTTGCTTCTATTCCGCCTGAACGACGCGCTTTATATCGGCAGGTGCTCCGCTTAATGCAAACTCTCTTGCAAGATCCTCAATCCGATTTAGCTTCTTTTCAGGGGCTTCGACTTTATTTCGATCACTTGGTCTGGGATGAAACCGCATTGGGTTCCCGTGCTATAGGTGTTTCTTCTTCTTTGAATACCCGTTTTGATTTGGAATTTTCAGAGCTATCGCAAAGGTGGCAAAATGCTCAGGGAGCGGTGCTTGCTGCCGAGAGAAAAATTGCAACAGACCAACGCCGTATTGAGGATATAGAACGTGAACTAGCGAGTGAACGACCAGGTGTAGGGAGCTCCGTTGCGGATCTCAGGGCTGAACGAGATGCAAAAAACTCTCGCAGAGGAGCCCTGGAAAGAGAATTAGAGAGATTAAGAGCTGAATTTAACGAAATCGATTTACTTCATCAGAGTTTTCAACTGATCCAAAACTTGCGGGCCCTTGACGAAGGAGCTTTCGTCGCCGCGTTTGGAGAATAAGGAGAAAAAAATGGCCACGAATGTTTGTTTGAACCCAGTCAATTTTTGTGCAGAAGGTTTAGAAGAAGCTCCAGCTCGAGTTTCCGTCAATACGATTTTTGATTTTAGAACCGAAGACTATCGAGATGTTTTTGCATTCCAGCCCTTTCCTCGCCCTCTTTCGGAGTATACCGATTCGTTAGGCCGCACAGCGCGTGTCTTTGCAGCGGATGCCGGGTTTTCGGTCGCTTCTTTAGTAGATTCTCAAAGAGGTCGGAGTTTGCCCCGTACTTCTGTTACGGCTTCTCATGATTTTCAGATTACAGAAGCGGGGATGGGCGGTGAAATCTTAGTTTTATTTGCATTGGCAAGTTTGTTTGGACGAAGAGTTCCAGAAAGAATTCCTACAGAAGTGCCGGAAGGATTGCGGGGAATTTATCAAGGCTTCGAGGCGATGTATGCCCGTCAATCGGAAATTCCACGGGTTTTAGAAAATTTGCGGAGACGACTGAATACTCCGCCGGATCGTCATGTGGGGGTGACCGATGCTTATCGCACAGAAAGACGGCGACTTGCTTTGCAAATTCAAGTTCTTGAAACCTTACAAAAGACTTTTGAAAACCCGGGCACTCCTTTACCTTCTGCAGCTGAATTGGTGCGGCATTTGACCGAGACTGCTTGGAATGAAGCAGTGTTGGGGCCTCGTCCTGCATCACTCGCTTCCCAAACTGTCTTAGACATAGAAATTGATTCTATCTCTCGACTGCGGGCGGAGTATTCTCAGCGATTACTGGCTGTGGATCAACAACTTACACAGCACAGAGCGAATCTCGCTCGCCATGAACAAGAAGTGAGTATGCTCGAAAGGGACCGAAGAATACTTAATGGAAGAGAATCTGGAACACTTCATTATCACTATCCCTCTACAAGCGGTTTTAATTCGGAGCTTTATCATAATGGTCAGCGTTTAAGCGAGGCTTTAAGGAGCGCTGAAGAATTCACCAGAACAATCGGTGGATTAGAAACGCGACGAGCCGGTGTGCAAGCTAATCTAGGTGAAACAACTTTAGTGCATGATAGTCTTCAATTGATTCGTAATTTGCACCGCTTGGAACACAATGCTTTTGATGCAGCGTTTAGTGAGTAGTTTTTGTTTAATATTTAAGGAGAAAATATGAGCACCAATATTTGCCTGAATCCTGTCAATATTTGTTTAGAAGGTTTAGAAGAACCCCCCATCAGTCCTGGAGCTCCTACAGTCGATTTTAGGAATTTAGAAAATCCAAGAGATGTTTTTGCATTCCAGCCCTTTCCTCGCCCTCTTTCGGAGTATACCGATTCGTTAGGCCGCACAGCGCGTGTCTTTGCAGCGGATGCCGGGTTTATCTCTTACTTCTTTCACGAGCCGCTCAAGGACGCCAAGCTTAGTTCGCCAAGAATTTGCTGGCCGTCATGGTTTTCAAATATCCGAAGCGGCAATCGGTGGGGAATGGCTTTTGTTTTTGGCCGTCGCTGTCTTATTTGGAAGGCGAGTCCCTGAAACGGCTAGAACGGCTGAAACGCTTGCGCCAGCGTTGAGGGAGGCGCGCGATAGCTTTGAGGTTTTAGCCAATAAGCGGGCCGAAATTTCGGGGGCCATTGAACTTTCAAGAACCAGGCTGGCAGGAGACGGTTCTTCACAGATCTCTCGAAATATGTTGCACATCGAAGTCTTAGAAACATTTCAGGAAATTTTTGTCGCTCCCGAGGGTTCTGCGGCTCGCTTGAGAGCGCTAGTAGAAAGGCTCAGCCGATCTTCTCACTTACCCCAACACGGAAATGTTTTAGCAGAGGAAATTGCTGATTTAGAGCAAAGAATTTCGCAACAACGGGTAGACGTGATGGAATTAGAGAATGGGGCTCGCGAATCAAATCGGTTTTGCGGTGGAGAAAGCGGAAATTACGAAACACGGCAGGAACTTGCTCGTGCACGAGAGGAATTAACGCGATTGAACTTGCTTCACTCGGCGCTTGTTTTTGTGCGCAATATGAGCGTTTTGCAAGAGAATGCTTTTGCTGAGGCGTTTGGAGAGTAAAACTATAGAAACTTACTTAGTTTCTTATTAAGTTTTAATCGTTTTGCGAGATTGAGCAATCGAGGGGTATCGAGCGTTGCATTTGCTTTTGCGACGTCGATTAATGCTTGGACATCGACCAGATCTTGGGGGCCTCCTGCATAGAGTTTGAAGATAATCAAATCTTCAGTTTGTAAAACAGGAATTCTAAGCCCTTTTTCAATTTCTATTTCTTCAGCTCTTTCTAAGGCTTCGTGTTGCCATTTCCAAAAGACGGGAATTAAGTCTACAATTTCTTGTTCTTTATCGTAAATTCTAACCAAACGATGGAGTGGGTCATTGAGAGACGATTTGAATATTTTATAAGAATAAGGCGTGTTCTTAAGGAGTTTAGGCAGCGTTTCAGTATAAAAATGATTGTCCGCATCGATTAGGAAGTCGATATCTTGAGTGGCTCGCGGTCGGGCGCGCGCAGAGACTGCAAATCCTCCAATCAGCGAAAAAGAACGCAAACTCTTAGTTTTTTTTGTTTTTTGAAGGAGTTTTAGAAAATATTTGAGTACGTTTTTTAGAGGGGGCATGTTTTTTCCTTTGTGCAGCACGAGAGAGTGCAAAACACAAATCAGAAATTTCTAAAGCACGAAGAATTTTTTCTCCGGGCTTGAGTGCACGGTTGCGGGAGAGTAAATCTTTTTGTAATACCTGAGAGAGAGAGCTCATCTGTAAATTGTATAATGGTACAATTTACTTGCAAGTAAATTGTACCGAGGTACGAAACAGAGTTTGAAGATTATTTGTGAGTGAGAGTAGGATGATCCTATTCGAATGAACCAGAATGGGGCGCGGGGGGCTGGTTTTCCAGACCCCCGATCTTAGTCTTAGTTTAAAATATTGTAGGTGAATGAGAATGGATTGATTCCATTCTAATGAACCAGAATGGGGCGCGGGGGGCTGGTTTTCCAGACCCCCGATCTTAATGTTCGATCAGTTGACCCAAAAATTAGGGAAAGTATTCGATAAAGTGCGCGGCTATGGGCGCTTAAGCGAAAGCAATATCGATGATGCCTTGCGCGATGTGCGGCTTTCGTTGCTCGAAGCCGATGTGAATTTTAAAGTGGTGAAAGCCTTTACCGATGCAGTGAAAGAGCGGGCTTTGGGACAAGAAGTTGCCAATTCGCTTTCGCCGGGGCAACAGTTCGTTAAAATTGTTCATGAAGAACTTGGAAAAGTTTTAGGGCAGGGAGAAGAGCTGAGTTTGGCCTTTAAACCTCCGGTGATCATCATGCTCGTGGGTTTGCAAGGCTCCGGTAAAACCACCACCACCGCCAAGCTTGCCTATTATTTCAAAAATAAATTGAAGAAGCGGCCGTATTTGGTGCCAGCCGATGTGTATCGGCCTGCGGCGATCGATCAACTCAATATTTTAGCTACCAAGCTTCAAATCTCGATTTATCCCACCAAAGAAAAAGATGATCCGATCAAAGTGGTGAAAGAGGCCCAAAAAAACGCGATCGATTTTGGTTTTGATGTGATGCTGGTTGATACGGCAGGGCGTTTGCAGATTGATGAAGTGTTGATGAAAGAACTCAGCCGCATGCAAGAAAAGATTAACCCTCAGCATATTCTTTTTGTGGCCGATGCGATGACTGGGCAAGAAGCGGTGAATGTGGCTCAGAAGTTTAATGAGAAAATTCCCATTAGTGGTGTGGTGCTTACGAAGCTCGATGGCGATGCACGCGGAGGAGCCGCACTTTCACTCAAGTATGTTTTGGGTAAGCCCATTTATTTTGTGGGAATGGGAGAAAAAGTGGAGGAGCTTGAGCCTTTTCACCCCGAGCGCATGGCCTCTCGGGTTTTGGGCATGGGCGATGTGCTTTCGCTGATTGAACAAGCCCAGCAAAATATTGATCTTGATGAAGCCAAAAAAATGACCGAGCGGGTGCTCAAAAAAGGCTTTAGTTTGGTCGATTTTCAACAGCAACTAGGGCAAATGAAGAAACTGGGTTCTTTAGAGAAAATTGCGGGAATGATTCCGGGCATGGGCAGAATCAAAGAAGACGTGAATTTCGATGATTTAGAAAAAGAGCTTAAAAAGAAGGGGGCGATTATTTCATCGATGACTCCCGATGAGCGCTTGAACCCTAAAATCCTTAATGGAAACAGGCGCTTACGTATTGCAAAAGGAAGTGGTACTCAAGTGGCCGAAGTGAATCGCTTGCTTAAAGAATTTGAGCAGATGAAGAAAATGATGGATAAGCTAGGAAAATTTGGAATGAAGGGCATGGCGAGTGCATTTTCGGGCTTGATGCGTCGCTAAAAATATGCAATGGAGCCTAGCTTTTTAAAGCAGTTAAAAAACGTTTACATATTCATATTGCAAGTAAAGTGAGGAATTAAAAATGGCAGTTCGTATTCGTATGTCGCGACATGGCACCAAGAAAAAACCTTTTTACCGGATCGTAGTGACCGACCGGGAATCTCCCCGAGATGGTCGTTTTTTGGAAGTAGTAGGGACCTATACCCCTCAAACCAAAGCAAAATCTTTGACTCTTAAAAGAGATCGAATCACTCATTGGCTCTCCAAAGGGGCCTTGCCTAGCGAAACGGTCGCGGTATTACTCAAGCGAACGGCGTAACATTCAATATCTCGAAACAAAAAACTTAAACAACACTTGGAGGTGCAGACTATGACTCTCAAAGATCTCATCATCGAAATCGCCAAAGCGCTCGTCGATAAACCCGAAGAAGTTCATGTAACCGAAGTTGAAGGTGAACAAACCACCGTGATCGAACTTAAAGTGGCCAAAGAAGATTTAGGAAAAATCATTGGAAAAGAAGGGCGTACCGCACGTTCGATTCGCACCATTTTGGGTGCGGCCTCTACCAAGTTGCGTAAGCGCTCTGTTTTAGAAATTATTGAGTAGTCTTGAAAAAATCAGGTTCTGAAAAAATTGCTTTAGGTAAAATTTTAGGGCCTTGGGGTTTGAAAGGCGAAGTTAAGTTTCTACTCTATAATTCGAATTCTGAAATTATTTTTAAAACCCGTCAGATTTTTTTTCTGACGGGTTTTGTTTTTGAAGAACAAGAATTGAGTGATGTTCGCAAGCAGGGACGCTTTTTGGTTCTTCGTTTAAAAAAGTTTTCTACTCCGGAAGCGGCGCAGACTCTAAAAGGGCAAGAAGTCTGGGTAAACCAATCGAGCCTTCCAGCTCTTGAAGAAGGAGAATATTATTTTCAAGATTTGATTGGTTTTAAAATTTTTGATGAAGCGGGTAAAGAATTTGGAGAATTGCTTTCTTTGGCCAATTATGGAGCCTCCGATTTGTTGGTGGTGAAACATGACGAGAGAGAAGTTTTGATTCCTTATGCCCCAGGTTGGGTGAACGAGATTTTGAAAGAAGAAAAACGAATTTTAGTGAGCAAAGAAGTGTGGGATTTATGAAGCTTAAACGTTTTGATCTTTTAACCATTTTTCCGAATTTTTTTGATTCTTACCTTTCTCAAAGCCTGGTGGCCAAGGCGTTAGAAAAAAAACTTTTTGAAGTAGAAGTTCACGACTTAAGGCGTTGGAGCAAAGATAAACATAAGCGAGTGGATGAAAGTCCGTATGGGGGAGGGCCAGGGATGATCTTTCGGCCTGAGCCTTTAACCGAAGCGATTGAAGAAATTACGAGCCAATCGAAATCTCGAAAGGTGATTTATCTTTCGTGTCAGGGCAAGCTTCTTACTCAATCGTATGCGCGAGAGCTGGCTCAGTCTTGCGAGGAAATGCTTTTAGTCTGCGGGCGTTATGAGGGGATTGATCAACGAGTGATTGAAACAAAAATCGATGAAGAAATCTCGATTGGGGATTATGTTTTGGCGGGTGGAGAGGTGGCGGCCCAGGTTTTGATGGATGTTTTGATTCGCTTAATTCCGGGAGTGATCGGGAAAGAAGAGTCGCTTCAAGAAGAATCTCACGAAAGCGGGCTTTTGGAATATCCGCATTATACTCGTCCGGAAGTGTATCGAGACTTAAAGGTGCCCCAGGTTTTACTCTCGGGAAACCATAAAGAAATTGAGGCTTGGCGCCGGGAAAAAGCCCTTGAAAAGACGCTCAAAAATCGCCCAGAGCTCCTAAAAAAGGGGAAATAGTAAGTATTTGACAGCGTTGGGTAAACTTGTTAAGGAACGCCCCTTATTTTTTAGAGGTTTTTTTCTAGAATCCTGTCTTTTTTAAGTGAATTTTTCATGAGAAAAAGTGGAAAAAATTGAGGTTTTTATGAATGCCCTACAGAAAATTGCTTATCATTTGCCCCGAAAAGACATTCCGCTTTTTAAAGCTGGAGATGTGGTTCGAGTTCACTGTAAAATCCAAGAAGGTGAAAAAGAACGTATTCAGATTTTCGAAGGTGTCGTGATCAAGATTCGTAATAATGGAATTAGTTCGAGCTTTACCGTTCGTAAGGTTTCTTACGGGATTGGTGTGCAAAGAATTTTTCCTTATTATGCACCAACGGTTGATCGCGTTGAACTCGTGACTTCGGGTCGTGTGCGCCGTGCAAAGCTTTATTATCTTCGTAACTTGATTGGTAAAAAAGCCCGAATCACTGAAGAGCAAAAGGCGATTTTAGTGCCTGAAGTGAAGAAAGAAGAAGTTGTTGAAAACGCTGCTACTCCCCAAACGGAGCAGAGCAGTTCTTAAAAAGTTTTTTGTTAGTTGAAGTGTTTCGCTTTGGATATCACATAGAGTGATTTGCATTCGGGTGAGGTCTTAGCAGGCACTTTTTAAGAAAGAGAGAAAAAGCAGATGTCAAAGAAACTCTATGTGGGAAATTTAGCCTACAGCATTACCGAAGATACGCTTCGTAGTTTATTTGAAAGCTACCAGCCCCAATCGGTTTCATTAATTACCGATAAATTTACCGGACGTTCCAAAGGTTTTGGATTCGTTGAAATTGCAGACGACGCTCAAGCCGATCAAGCGATTGAAGCAATGAATGGAAAAGACGTTGAAGGACGTGCCTTAACCGTGAATGAAGCTCGCCCGTTAGTTCCTCGTGGTGAACGTCGCGGTGGCGGCGGCGGTGGTTTTGGTGGTGGTGGCCGTCGTGAAGGTGGCCGTGGCGGTTTCGGTGGTGGAGATCGTCGTGGCGGTGGCGGCGGACGTCGTGAAGGCGGCGGCGGACGTGGTCGCTGGTAGTTTCTAATTGCATAAATTTTTTATGCTTTGAAGCTTCATGAAAGCAATCGAAAGGCCCTCTTCAAGAGGGCCTTTTATTTTGTTGATAGTTTCGAACTCTTGCATACAGTAGCGGCGTGCAAGAGTTTTTTTTTGAAAAACTTCGAGAAGTCTCTGCTCCTGAGCTTGAAACTTATCTTCGATGCCAGGGCTATTCTTCGATTGCCGGAACGGATGAAGTTGGCCGTGGTTGTTTGGCGGGGCCGGTTGTAGCGGCGGCAGTGATTCTTCCTCACCCGCTCGCTACCCAGGGAATTAAAGATTCCAAACAACTCAGTGCGGCACAACGTGAAAAACTTTACGATCAAATTTCTTCAGAAGCGCTTGCCTGGGGGCTCGGTATTGTGGAGGCCCCTGAGATTGATGAAATCAATATTTTTCAAGCTTCTTTAAAGGCAATGCGTTTAGCCGTGGCGGCTTTATCGATTCAACCCGAGATTCTCTTGCTCGATGGAAAACATAAAATTCCCTCCTTTTTGCCCCAACATCCTGTGGTAAAGGGAGATCAATATTGTCTTTCGATTGGGGCCGCATCGATTTTGGCAAAGGTTACTCGAGATCGTTTGATGCGCGAGCTCGAAGGAGATTATCCTGATTTTCAATTTAGCCTTCATAAAGGATATCCAACAGAGCAGCATCGCAACGAAATTCGCCGGCATGGTCCCACTAAAATCCATCGGCAAAGTTTTCGGCTTTTGAAAGAAGATTAGCATGGAGCTTATTTTTAAAATTATTGTTTTACTATTCAGCGGAGCAGGAATCATTCTGGTGCCTTTGGGCTTGCCCGGTGCTTGGCTCATTTTTTCTTCGGCAGCCCTCTATAGTTTGTTTTACAACTTTACCCCCGGAAAAACTGATTTTTGGACCCTCTTGATTCTTTTATTGATTGCTTCTCTCGGAGAAATTCTTGAGTTTTTGGTGAGTGTGTGGGGCGGCAAGAAATTGAAAGTTTCCAATGGAGCCCTGATTGCTTCAATTATCGGAGGCTTGATTGGAGCCGTGGTGGGGGTGCCGGTATTCTTGATTGGTTCTCTGCTGGGCTTGCTCTTGGGCGTTTTTTTAGGGGCCTTGGTTTACGAGTTTTTGGTGGAGAAAGATTTTTCAAAAGCCCTCAAAGCCGCCTTGGCAGTTTTCTTTTCGCGTTTGGTGGCCAGTTTCATGAAAACCTGTTTGGCTTTAGGAATGTTTGTCTATTTGTGTTTTCGATTATTCTAGCATTTGAAGTGCGCAACTTTTCTCATTTGTGGCCGATAGTCCGCTATGGGTGTTTTTCAAATCATTCGATCGTTTTTGCCTCAAAACTGGGTGGAGGAATGTTCTCCGAATTTCACTCCTTCTTCAGAGACCCCTAACTTGGAATTGCCGGTAAATAATCAAGCCGCTTGTTATGTCGCGCAAGGCGTAGAAGCTTTAGATAGAGGTATTGGTGGGGGCTTAGGCATTTTTTCAAGTTACGCTTATCGGTTATTTACCGGTGAATCTTATCCCTATAGCGTGGATTATTCCCAATATTTGAATCGCTTAATTATTACTCGTTTTTTGCGAGCTATTGTTGACTTTCGCGAAAATTATCAACGAACGCATTCTTCCTTTACTCTCCTTCAATATAGGCGAGCTCTTGCACAATATATTTATGATTGGCTCACTCGTCTTCCAAATGGGTTTCATCTGAGGCAAAGTATTACAGCCAATGAACAAAGAGTTCCAAGTTTACAGGAGCTATTTTGGAGCCCTGAAGGAGAATGCTTCGAGTATGTAAAAGTCTTTCGATTTTTTTATCGACTTGCCGGTTTCCAGGCCGACTATGTGACGGTCGACGTGCCTGCCGTAAATATTCGCTTGGCGGAGGCAGGGCATGCGGGTGTGCGCGTTCGGCTCGATGAAACGCATTTTGCGTTCGTCGATCAAGTAGGTTTTGATCAATATTTTCAAAGATCTCATATTCTGAGCGATCGAGAAGCTTTAACCGAAGATATTCTTCAACACTACCAACATACCCTCGAACCGGAAGAAAGGTTGAGGTTCCTCAATCGTGCTGTGGCATTAAACCCCCATAATCCCATGCACTATTTATGGAGAGCAGAATTTCGAATCGAATGTATTCGGGAACGAGGTGTTTCTTCAGCTTTAGTTCAAGAAGTTTTGATTGATTTGGAAAGGGCACGACAACTTGGGGTATCAGAATCAAAATATTTCTACGCGGCGGGTTTATTACACTCTCAAATACCCCTTCACCAAGAAGAAAATTTGCGGGAGGCTTCTTTAAGAAGAGCCTATCAATTTTTTCAAAGAGCTTTTTTGGCAGATTCTCAAGATATCCTTATTCAAATCCGTCTATTGGACGCTACGCGTTGGTCAAGGGGAATAGAGGAATCGTTTCAACTTGCGGATTCGATCATCCAAAGTTTTCCACATGAATCGGCTTGGCAAAGAATGATTCGAATCCGGGAGATCGTTTTTTTCTTAATTGATCTTGCAGATCAATGTATTCGGGAAAGAAATTTGAATCGGGCAAGAATTATTTTACTCAAAGTGCATGAGCTTTTATTGAGCAGACAAAGAACTCGAGAATTTCTGTTGAGCTTTACCGGAGATCATTCCATTTCTGTTCTTGCTTCAGAGGAGAGGGAGGTTTTAGATTTATGGGGACGTTATGCAAGTTTTCAGATTTATATTTTAAGATTACAAAGAAAGAATCAAGAAGCCCAGCGGGCATTAGATGAATTGAGTCCTTATTTACAACACCCTCGAACCAACCCCGCATATTTGACTTACATTCGCCGCATAATGGACGAAAACTCTTAAGCAATTTTTCTCTGCCGAATGGCTTTTTGCTTTCCGCGTTCGAAATCTCCCCAAATCACATCCGTTGTTTTTAAACCGAGCAAGAAACTCCCTTCGAGCCCGATACAACCCAAAATTTCAGGGCCGGTGAGCACTAAGTTTCGGTAGGGAGTGCGGTTTGAAAAGGGAAAAAGTTCCTGAAAACTTTTTGCACTCACTTCGTAAATCTGATTTTGTGCGGCATTTTTTCGAAACACTTCAAAATCGGGTTCTTCTAACGGAAACAACAAATCCCCTGAATTTAGAGCCTGCTCTTGGGGAAAACTGAGTTTAATCTTCTCTTCGCTAAAGGGCATGAGCTCATGCAAATTTTTGGTGATTTCTTCGTGAATCGGATCAAATTCCACCTCGGGCTGGCTTAAGGCTTGAGCGTCGAGCAGATAGGTAACAATTAAATTTCGGCGTCTTGAATTTTCCTGAATTTCCGTTGGGTAATAAAAATGTAAATGCAAGAAGTTGGGGCCCAACAGCGGTTTTGAAGGATCTTTCACGTAAAGCGCATTTCCCTTCATGCCAACCGGAATCACATCTTCATCCATTTCATATTGAATACTAAAGCGAGCATACTTGGGTTTGATTTTTTCTAAACGACGAATCAGCCAACGCGAGAGAATATTTTTGGGCAACCAAGGAATCATCGTGTTTGAGGCCTGATTCCAAATTAAATATTTGCAACCAATCATGCCTTCAAAGCCGCCCAGCTTAATGCCTTTCACTTTGTATTTTTCGATCACGATGTTTTCGATCTTCACTTCGTTTTTGACTTTGCCCGAATAGGCCTCGATCTTGTTTAAGAAAAGTTTTTCAAGCTGACCCTTGCCGCCCTTCACATCAAAGAGCACGCTGTTTTGATTGGCGAGCAGTTTGGCAAGCGGATAAGAAAAAACAGTATCGGAATGAAGATTGCTCAAGAGTTTTAATTGAGCTTCTAAGAAACAACCAATCTCTTCATTGAGGTTGAGCATCTGAGCCCAGTCTGAAATCGTGAGATCAAGATGATTTTCTTTGATGAACTTCGAAAATTGGTAACGTTGAATGAGGCCTTTGGGAACTACGAGTTGCTGAAATTTATCGTTATCGAGATTGTTATCGAGCTCATCTAAGCTCAAATAGAAAGATCGAATGGCCTCTGCATTTTCGGGAAATTCTCGTTTGAGTTCTTTGTAAAAGCGTTCCCGTTGAATGGTCACATCAATTCGATGTTTGGGAAGCACTACTTGGTAGGGCGTATCGTAACGATTCACAATGCCTAAATCTGAATCAGGAATAGAAAGTCGCCCCAAAATCGTTTTGAAAAGGCGGCTATCGAGATGCGAAATTAAATTAGGCTGAATGTTTTTCTTTTGGTTTCCAACATCTTGATCGGTATTTAATACAATAACAGATAAACCCCGCTTTGCTAAAAAAGCACCCGTGATCAAGCCGGGAAGTTCGCAACCTAAGATTAAAATGTCGCAAAATTTTTCGGACATATCGCTCGTCTGGATCAAGTCCAGCCTCGCTTCATATTAGGGGGAGAATTCCGCCTCTCCCCCTAACACCCCCATGGGTAAGGGGAGAGATTCAATTTTTACGCTCGTCTGGATCAAGTCCAGCCTCGCTTCATATTAGGGGGAGAATTCCGCTTCTCCCCCTAACACCCCCATGGGTAAGGGGAGAGATTCAATTTTTACGCTCGCCTGGATCAAATCTAGGCTCGCTTCATATTAGGGGGAGAATTCCGCCTCTCCCCCTAACACCCCCATGGGTAAGGGGAGAGATTCAATTTTTACGCTCGCCTGGATCAAATCTAGGCTCGCTTCATATTAGGGGGAGAATTCCGCCTCTCCCCCTAACACCCCCATGGGTAAGGGGAGAAAATTTATTTCTCCTCAAGACCAATAAATTAAAGAAATCTTAAGCTCTTTTTTACTTAAAATGGAAGGTAAAATTGCCAACGGTTGTGAAAAACATGAGGGCCGAAGATTGGGAACTTCCCCTAAAAATGCCAAAAGTGCGAAATTGATTATCGATTCCCAAAGAAAACCAGTCGTTGAAATAAAAGTCGCTCCCAATCCCAACTTGGGCGGTCATTCCAGCACCACCACTATTGTTATTGCGAGAACCTTCGGTGACTACGCCTACGCCTAATCCTGCCCTTAAATAGGGGTCCACACGGCCTTCTTGCTTTCGCATATAGAACTTCAGATCAACCGTGGGCACATTTAAAACGAGGATTCCAGTGTCTCCCCGAGAAGCTCCCTCTCCATCATGAGAAAAGAAGGAAAGGCTGGTTTGTAAACCCCAGCGCTGATTAAAACGATATTCGAAAGAAACTCCGCCGCCGGGGCCTATATCTAAATCGGGAGTGGTATCGGTTAAACTAAAATTTCCTCCACCAAATCCGCCTACGGCTATTGTGTGTCGAGCCCAAGAAGGAGAGCTGCATAATAGGGTAGAAACTGCTAAAAAAAGAAGAAGACATTTCATGGGGTCCTTTCGTAAGGTTTAGGCATTTCTTCTTTCGCGAAAAAACGCACCGTAAGGAATTATTTTGCAGAGATATTTCATTCTACTAATGCAACAATCGATCAGTTCGGTGCTTTTTCTCTCATTTCAGAAACGCTTAACCCTTACTTATTTTTTGAGAGATCTGGAAAAGATCCCTGTGCAATTTTATTTAAGACTTCAGGGTAAAGAATGTGTTCTGCTGCATGAATTTTCGCCGTTAGGCTTTCTAAAGTATCTGTTTTCAAAACTTCAACCTTTTTTTGCGCCAAAATAGGGCCTGTATCGCAACCTTCATCCACTAAATGGACCGTACAGCCAGTTTCTTGAACTCCCTGCTCAAAAGCTTTTTCAATCGCATGCATGCCAGGAAAAAGAGGGAGTAGGGCAGGATGAATATTTAAAACTTGGTTTGGGTAGGCTTTCAAGAATTTGCTGCTGAGCAAGCGCATGAAGCCGGCCAACACAACCCATTGAACAGGATAAGTTTTGAGAGCGTGAAGAAGTGCCTCTTCAAAGCTTTCTCGGTTTCCAAATTTTTTTCTTTCAATCACCTCGGTGGGGATATTGGCTTTTCGGGCGCGTTCTAAACCAAAAGCAGAGAGATTATCGGAAAGAACGACCTCAATTTTTGCGGCAAGCTTTCCTTGGGCAATCGCATCAATTAATGCTTGAAGGTTGGAGCCATTTCCTGAAATCAAAACAGCCAAATGAATCATGCAAATACCACAGAGGGTTGAGAAGAAGTTCTTTCACTAATTTCTCCAATAATCGAAGCTTTTTCTCCCATGCCGTTTAAGCGGGCTACCACTTCATTGGCTTGGTTTTCGGCAACAACCAAGATTAAGCCGATGCCGCAATTGAAAACACGGAGCATCTCTGTTTCGGCGATATTTCCCCATTCTTGAAGAAGATCAAAAATAGGAAGTTTTGGAAAAGCTGTTTTATCGAAGATTGCTTTGCATTGTTTTGGAAACACGCGAGGAGGATTCTCGAGCAAGCCGCCCCCCGTGATATGGGCAATGCCTAAAAGTTCAAAATCTTTTCTAAGTTTTAAAATGGAGTTCACATAAATCTTGGTGGGGGTGAGTAAAACTTCTCCCAAAGGTTTGGAAAGAGGCTCATAAACTTTCTTTAAATCAAGTTTTTTGGTTTCAATAATTTTACGGACAAGCGAAAAACCATTGGAATGTAGCCCACTGGAGGCAAGGCCAACAATCTTATTTCCGATTGAAATATTCGAACCCTCAATAATTTCTTCTCGAGAAACCACACCCACTGCAAATCCTGCGAGATCGAAGTCGCCTGCGGCATAAACTCCAGGCATTTCAGCAGTTTCGCCCCCTAAGAGGGTGCAGTGAATCTCTTTTAAACTCTGAGTTAAACCCTCAATCACTTGAGTAGCCGCCTCGAGTTCCAACTTTCCGGTGGCATAATAATCTAAAAAGAAGAGGGGCTCAGCACCCACACAGAGGAGATCGTTCACGCACATTGCCGCCAAATCTTGCCCTAAACCTTTATAAGACTTGAGTTCTAAGGCGAGCTTGAGCTTTGTGCCCACGCCATCGGTCGTTGAAACCAAAACAGGATCTTTATATTTGAGTGGATTTAAAGAAAATAAACCTGCGTAACCCCCTAAAGTAGAAAGAACTTCGGTGCGTTGAGTTTTGGCAATGAGGGGCTTGATTCGTTGAACGAATTCATTGCCTGTATCAATATTTACGCCGGATTCTTTATAAGTGAGAGAAGGCTTCATTTGAGTACTTTTCCTTATTTAAAAAGAGGCCTCCGATCAAGAAGATAATTTTTTTAAATTATTATGATGACACTTTGACACTGTCCCGGTACAATTTTACCCATACGCATTAATTTTGAAAGATTCAAAGAGGGAGGGGGAAAATTTTTAGTTTTCAAAACCAACGCATCTCTGCGCAAGATTCTTTAAGGGATGCTGCAAAAACTTTACGCTCTCTTGCGTACCGCGCATGCGGGTTGAGCTGGCTAGAAGCATCGCTCCTAAAGTTTGCATGAGCTCGGACTCCTATTTGAAAACTAAAAATTTTCCCCCTCCCTCTTTGGGCAGCATGTATTAAAAGACAAAGAGCTCGAATGCCAAAACGCCCTCAAAAAGTAGCGAAGAAAATTGCTCCGGCTTCTTCGGGTAAGAAACTGAATAAGCTCAAAGTCTTATTCGATGTGGTGGAGCGGGCGAAGTATATTTGGGAATCAACCTTCGATGCCATCATCAATCCGGTGATGATTGTCGATCGAGATTACCAGATTCAACGAGCCAATGTGGCCATTGCCGAAGCGGTTGAGAAAGACGTTCGCAGTTTAATTGGAAAAACTTGTTATAAAGTTTTTGCCGGGCATTCTGAGCCTTGCCAAGGTTGTCCTTTGCCCTTTACCTGGAAATCAAAGCATTCCGCGAGTTCCCCAATTGAGAAGTGCGCCGATGGAAGGGCCTATCAGGCGGTGAGCTTTCCTTTGAAAGGAAAACAAAAAGACCTCGATTTGTTTATTTTGCAGTATCGGGATGTGCGCGAAGAGCGGCAGCTTCAATCGCGTCTTATCCAAACCGAAAAAATGGCCGCCTTAGGAGTTTTATCAGGGGGGGTGGCGCATGAAATCAATAATCCTTTAAGTGGAGTTTTGGCTTTTGCCCAGTTGGCTCTCGCTCAAACTGAAAAAGGCTCTCAAATTTATCAAGATATCCAAGAAATTGAAAAATCGGCACTGCGTTGCAAAAAAATCGTCGAAAATTTGCTCGAGTTTTCACGCCAATCTTCTTTCGAAGAAAAAGAAGAAATTGAGGTGGCCGAAGTTTTGCGCCGAGTCTTGCCGCTTCTTAAAATTCAGGCGAAAGAGGCTGGGGTTTTTCTTGAAACTCAGGTGCGTTCGAATTTGCCAACCGTTTTGGTAAATCCCAATCAAATTGAGCAAGTCTTTTTGAATTTAAGTAGCAATGCCTGCCATGCCACTCCGCAAGGAGGAAAAATTCAAATTGTAGCAGAGCAAGAAGACGAAGAATTTATCCGCATTGATTTTATCGATACCGGTGTTGGGATTAAAAAACAGGATTTATCAAAAATTTTTGATCCTTTTTTCACGACCAAAAAAATCGGATCGGGAACAGGGTTGGGGCTCTCGATCACCTATAGTTTGATTCAAGATCACGGCGGGCGCTTAGAAGTAGAAAGCGAAGAAAATGTAGGCACTACTTTTCGAATCTTTCTGCCTGTGATGGTTCCTTTAAAAGTCGAAAAAATTAAATCGGGGTTTAAACAAATTTCATGAAAGAACGTATTCTCATTATTGATGATGAAGTGACCCTCTTAAAAGCGATCGATCGTTTTTTGAAAGATTTGGGCTACGAAGTTTTAACCGCCGCCACTTACGCTGCAGCTCTAGAGCAGCTTTCTCAGGGGCCGGTTGATGCGGCGTTGATTGATTTGAAAATTGCAGAAAAAAGCGGAATCGATCTGCTCAAAGAAATTAAAAAACTTCAACCCCATGTCGCCTGTTTGATGATGACGGGCTACGCGACCGTTGATTCGGCCATTGAAGCGATTAAGTGCGGCGCTTTTCATTATCTCACCAAGCCTTTTCGTTTAGAAGATTTAGGCAATCTGCTTGCGCACGCGCTCGAAAATGAACAGGTAAAACAAGAAAATCAAATTCTTAAAAAACAATTAGAATCGCGCGAGAGGGTAAAAAAGATTGTTGGGCTTTCGGAGGGCATGAATGAAGTTTATCAGTTGATTGATAAGGTGGCCGATACCGATTCGACGATTTTGGTTTTAGGAGAGTCGGGCACCGGAAAAGAACTGGTTGCCAAAGCGATTCATTATAAAAGTCGCCGTGCGAACAAACCGTTGATCACCGTAAATTGCGGAGCGATTCCTGAAGAGCTGCTCGAGTCGGAATTGTTTGGTCATATGAAAGGGGCCTTTACAGGAGCGGTGGCAACACGGCCGGGGCGTTTTCAAAGTGCTGAAGGTGGAACAATTTTCTTAGATGAAATTGGAGATATGTCGCTTCGTTTGCAGGTGAAGTTGCTCCGAGTTTTGCAGGAAAGGCGCTTCGAACCTGTGGGATCAAGTAAAACAATAGAAGTGGATGTGCGCATTATCGCCGCAACGAATAAAGATTTGGAGAAAGCCGTGGCCGAAGGGGCTTTTCGAGAAGATCTTTATTACCGTTTACATGTGATTCCGATTCGTATTCCGGCGTTGCGTGAACGTTTGTCTGATATTCCTTTGTTAGCAGAATATTTTTTGAAGCAGCCGGCCAATGTTTCTTCTACGCTAAAGCTTTCCCCCAAATCTCTCAGCATCTTGAAATCGTATGCTTGGCCAGGAAATGTTCGAGAACTCGAAAATCTTATTGAAAGATTGGTCATTTTAAAGAAAGAAGGGGAAATTTTGCCAGAAGATTTACCCGCAAAATTTGTGCAAGGCTCGAGCGGAAAGCTTTCTACAGAAATTGTGATTCCCAACGAAGGTGTGAATCTTAAAGAGCTCGTCGAAGAATTTGAAGATCAGCTGATTTTACAAGCCCTAGAAAGAACCGACTGGAATAAAAATCGTGCGGCCGCTTTGCTGAAACTTAATCGCACTACTTTGGTTGAAAAAATAAAAAAACGAGGTTTAGAGAGTTAATTGTAGAAAAGGATTAAGGTACTGGTCGTTTTTTGTTTATCGGTGGACAAAAAATAAGACCTTTTAAAACTCAAGGAGACTCTATGGCCTCCCAAGCTGACTTTCTCATGGTGGATGATGAAAGTAGTATGGCAGAGCTGTTTAAGCGCATTGCAAAAGAAGAAAAGTGGTCGATGGAGCATGTGGATACGGGGTATAAGGCACTCCATTTTTTGGCCGCGCATCCTCCTTTGGTTTTGGTTTTAGATGTTCACTTACCGGGTTTGGATGGTTTTCAAATTTTAGAATATGTCCGTGCGAATTGCCCCGATACAGAAACCATCGTCATTACAGGCCTTGCAAAAATCGAAGATTCTGTAAAAGCCCTCAAAATGGGCGCCTTCGATTATCTCACCAAACCGTTTGATAATATCGAGCTTGTGCGCTCGTGTTTGACTCAAGCTTACGAAAAAGCGCAGCTTAAAAATCGCCTGCATTATTTTGAAAATGGAGAGCTCGCCCAGGGTTTTCAGGGAATTTTAGGCCGATCGAAACCCATGCAAGATATTTATAAAACCATTGAAAGCGTTTCTTCTTCGGCCGCCTCTGTTTTAATTATGGGAGAATCGGGCACCGGAAAAGAACGAGTGGCCAAAGCAATTCATCAAACGAGTGAGCGGAAAGACAAACCCTTTGTGGTGATTAACTGCAGCGCCATTCCCGAAGGCTTGCTCGAGAGTGAATTGTTTGGGCATGTGCGAGGTGCTTTTACGGGGGCTCTGAGCGATAAGCGTGGTTTGTTTGAAGAAGCAGGAGAGGGTACGGTTTTTCTTGATGAAGTGGGTGAGATTCCTCTTTCGATTCAAGTAAAGCTTCTTCGGGTTTTGCAAGAAAAAGAAGTGCGACGAGTGGGGGGCAACGAAACAAAATCGGTGAATGTGCGCATTATTGCGGCGACCCATCGCGATCTCACCGATCTCATTTCTAAGGGGCAATTTCGAGAAGATTTGTATTATCGCTTAAATGTGATTGGCGTGCATTTGCCGCCTCTTCGAGAAAGACGAGAAGATATTCCGCTTTTGGCGCATGCGTTCTTAAAAAAATACGCCAAGCGGATGGACCGCGAAATTACCGATATTTCGAGTGATGCCCTGCAGCTCTTGCAAAATTATGCCTGGGTAGGAAATGTGCGTGAGCTCGAAAATGTGATTGAGCGCTGTGTGGTATTGGCCGAAGGGAACAGCATTCAGGTGAAAGATTTACCCCCTAAGCTCAACACCCGTAATTTTTATTTTCCGGATATTCCCAAAACCGAACTCACCGAGCTCACTTACCAAGAAGCCAAAGAGCGTGCCCTCGAGTTTTTTAATAAAACCTACCTCAAATATTTACTTGAACAAAGTGGTGGAAACATCTCTATTGCGAGTAGTCGAGCCGGTATGGATCGAAGTAATTTTAAGAAGATTATTCGCAAATACGAAATTGATTTGAGCGAGTTTAAAGGAATAGAGACTTAACGCTTTGATAAGTTTTTTTAAAGCCGTCGCTGCTATTCCCTGACTTTCAAAAACATGTCTTTCCCGCATTTATATTTGATTATTTTGGCCGGAGGGAGTGGCACCCGACTTTGGCCACTTTCTCGTAAAAACTTTCCTAAACAATTTTTTAAATTGGGCGGAAAAGAAAGCTTGGTGCGCGAAACGCTCACGCGTTGTTTGCCTTTGGTGAATGCCCAGCAGACTTATATCGTTTGTGGCACTGAGCATGCCCAGCTCGTGCAAAAAGAATTTCCAGAGTTAGATTCTTCCCATTTTTTGCTCGAGCCCTGCGCAAAAAATACGGCAGCGGCCATCGCGCTCGCAGCCTCCACCTTGCTCAAAAAAGATCCGGAGGCAATCTTAGCGGTTTTGCCGGCCGATCATAAAATTTTAAACAAAAATTTATTCCAAGATTTATTACAAGTGGGTGCCGAATATGCGCAACGATCGGAGTCTTTAGTCACTTTAGGCGTTAGCCCGCGTTTTCCGGCAACCGGTTACGGTTATATTCAGCACGGAGCACGCGTTTCCACAGAAGGTGCTCCGCTTTATCAAGTGAAAAGCTTTCGCGAAAAACCCGATCTTGAAGTGGCTAAGAATTATATTCAGTCGGGAGATTATTTTTGGAACAGTGGCATGTTTATTTGGAGAGCCGATACTTATTGGAAGGCCTATCAAAAGTTTTTGCCCGAAGATGCTGCTTTGCTTGGTGCAGTGAAATCAAAACAAGATTTGGAACTTACTTATTCGAAGCTCACCTCAATTTCGGTTGATTACGCGATTTTAGAAAAATATGAATCGGTGGTTGTGATTCCTGCCAATTTTGATTGGGATGACGTGGGCTCTCTTCAATCTCTTGCCCGTTATTATCCGCAAGATGAGGCGGGTAACCATTTCCAGGGTGATGAAGCGGCTGAAGATGCTTCGGGAAATCTGCTTCTCACCGATCAAGGCATTATCACTTGTCTGGGTATTCACGATTTGATCGTGATTCGCCAAGGCGATGCAGTTTTGGTTTTGCCCAAAGAACGTTCAGAAGAGGTAAAAAAGATTCTCGAAGAGATTAAGCAAAAGGGGTTGGAGAGGTATTTGTAAAATTATTCCCTTCCATTAAGCTCCTCCTCTTAAGGTAAGAGGAGGTTGGGAGGAGTTATGTTCTTTCGGAATGTATCATAACGCCCCCTGACCCCCTCTTATCTTAAGAGGGGGGATATTATGTCTCTTCTCCAACATTTCCTCCAATCTTCCAAAACCGAATGGCAGAAAAAAAAGCCGGGCTTAGAACGCATTTCAGAAGCTTGTGCAGCCTTTGGAAATCCTCAAGAAAAATTCCCTTCGATTCATCTCGCAGGAACGAACGGCAAAGGCTCAACTGCCGCGATGTTGCAGTCTGTTTTCACTGAAGCCGGCTATAAAGTGGGGCTTTTCACCTCGCCGCATCTTGTTCGAGTGAACGAACGCTTTCGAATTGGCAGAAAAGAAATTACCGATCGGGAGTTAGAAGAAATTTTAGATATTATTCATTCTTCTTTGTCATCCTCCGGCTTGACCGGGGGATCTAATGTAACTTCAGAAAAAATGGATTCCCCGATTGAATCGGGGAATGACACCCTTTCTTGTCTTTCGTTTTTCGAACTCTGCACCTTGATTGCTTTTCTCTATTTCGAAAAACAAAAGGTTGATCTGGCCATTATAGAAGTGGGGTTAGGAGGGCGGCTGGATTCCACAAATATTATTAACCCCCTTGTTTCGGTGATTACCGAGATTGGCCTGGATCATACCGAAGTTTTGGGTGAGACGATTACGGAAATTGCGCGAGAAAAAGCGGGTATCATCAAGCCGAAGGTTCCCGTAGTTTGCGGTGCAAGCGATCCCAAAGCAATTCAAGTGATCCAAAAGGCCGCTGCACAAAATAAATCTAAAATTTTTATGGTAGGGGCAAATAATTCTTTGCCCCTACAGGGTTCATTAAATTTATTGGGTAAGTATCAGCAACAGAATGCCGAGCTTGCTCTTCAGGTTATTGAAGTTTTAAAAAACCAAGGCTGGAAAATCTTGGAAGAGGCTATTCCCAAAGGCTTAGCGAATGTCTCTTGGCCAGGGCGTTTTGAAATCATCCAAAAAAATCTTCCCATCATTCTCGATGGAGCCCATAATCCGCAAGGGGTGAGAGCATTAGTGGAGAGCATTAAGTTTTTTACCCCCTCCTTAGTTAAGGAGGGGAGCAGGGGGAGGTCTGAGGATCTGACCTCACCCCAACCCTCTCCTTGTCAAAGGAGAGGGGGATATATTTGGAAAATCCTCTTCAGCGCGGCTTCCGATAAAAATGTGGGAGAGATGTTGAAAGCTTTATCTGAAATTTCTTCGGAGATTATTTTATGCGAAATGGAAAATTCGCGTTCGATCAATCCTGTCTTAATTCAGAAACAGTATCCTGAACTTCCATTGGAGAATGGAGGAAAAGTAAAAGAGGCTTTTTTGAATGCGAAGAAAAATCTTCAAGAAGGCCAAGGCTTGCTGGTGACGGGTTCGCTGTATTGGGTGGGGGAGGTTAAACAGGTTTTATCATTTGAAAAGGGATGATTTTATTCAAATGAATGAAGTCTTTATCGGAGCTGAGTAAGGTGGCGTCATTTTCGAGGATTGTTTTTAAAATCAGCCAGTCGCCGACGTTCTCATTCGTAATCCCCTGTTTTTTCGCTTTAGAATAGAGATTCAAGATTTCTGAATAATCTTCTTGGTCGAAAGAGAGCCAATTCATTTTATTGAATTTTAACTTTAAGGCGTCTCTTTCAGAAAGTTTAGAGATTCCTCGAAGAACTTCAAAACAAACGATTCCATTGAGGCAATAAACTTCACTCGGGTTTTGAATGTAATAATCGGTTGCGAAGGTTTCTTTATTTTTTAAAAGGTCTATCCAAACACAGGTATCGACAAAAATCATCGACGGCCCTTCTTGTAATCGTAGCCTTCCTCGAATTTTATCTTGCCTCGTAAGTTGAGTATTCCTTTCCAGGCTTGATTCGATGTCGCTATTTTCCCTAGAGCATAGTCGACGGCTTCTTTGGCTGTTTTAAGGCCGGAAATTTTCTTAACTTTTTCAAGTTTTTTGGGATCAATTTCAATATTGGTTCTTTGATAGCTCATACACAAATACTCTCAAAAATGTGTATGGAAGTCAATGGATCATTCTATTCTCCAACCATCGCATTTGGCGCGGTAGAGGTGACTCCACGAAATCCCTGAATTCCTCCATAAACATCCTGTCGATTTGGTCCTAATAAAGCTTGATGCGGATAAGATCCCGCTGAATTTGGAGTAAGGCGCACAACTCGAGCTCCGCCGCTTGTGTAGACTTGTTCTAAATCATCAATAGTTTGTTCGGAAACGTAGCGATCTTCTGGATCGTGAATAATGCAAATTTGACGTCCATCGTGGCGATTTTGTCGAGCTGCTGTATGTCCTGCGCGTGAAAGCAATCCGACGGCCTGTGTGCTCGCTAGAGAACGATAAGGATTGTTTTCGCGATCGATCGAGCCTCTTACATCCTTAGGAAGAGGGTTTGCCTCCGCTCGATATTGAATACCTAAATGCGCGAGAATCGGGATGGCAATCTTGTGTTTTTCGATGGGATCCACCCGGTCTGCCGGAGCAATCATAATCTCATAGCGAATTTTTGCACGGCGTTCAGGACTTAAACGGTGATAGATATATTCCCAGAGCTCGGCTCCTACTGAAGCCACCATCATATCGACTGGGCCCGGAGCATTATCGATCAGGCGATTAATTGCCGTTTCGTGGGCTAGCCAATATCTAAAAAGGTTATTTCCGGTAAATCCACCGCCTGAAGTGAAGGCCTGATCTGCAGTCCAAGTAGGGTCTGCATTTCCCGCGAGTGAGAGAAGTTGAACATTGTCACCTTCCCGGGCCATGTCTCGAGGCAGCTCTCCAAATTGGCCCTGATTCGCTCCGTAGCCTTGAATGCCAATCACGGTGACTCCGCTCGGTGTAAGATTTGCGCGCTCTTCGGCACTCAGTAGCGGGGTTAAAACAGGAAGATTATTTCTACGGCCATCTGAAACCAAGGCTGTTGTGTATTGTCCGAAAGCGCGTTGATCGACCACTTCGCCGTCTGTTGCGCGGGGAGGGCGATACACGAAGCGGCCGAGTGGACCTACTCCCATATAACGCGTGGTCAGAAGTTCTCCTAAGCCTATGCAAGTTGCGGCAGCGGCAGCGGTTCGCACCAGTAAATTGGGAACCGAATCCGCTAAAGCCATTTCTCCCGCAATACTTCCCAGTGCGACAGCACCCCACACCGCAGTATCGGCGGTCGGGCGATATTTCCAGGTGTCGGTTTTGCGGCGAAGTGCATCCATCACGGGTGCTGTACCATAGCGTGCGACCCCACCTACCATTCCTCCAAACCAAGCGCCCCAAGCGGGAGATAAATTATTGGCTGCACTCCAGACGGCGCCCAAGAACATCCCGGCACCTGCCCACGGAATCATTTGCGGGGCGTCACTGCGGCCGCTTCCATCAAAAGGTTTGGGTGTTCGTGCGTTTAAGTTCATTAAAGTAGCCAGGACTCCCATGACCACAGGTGTAGTGCCTGCAGGAGCCTGTTGAGTAAACCAAGGAATAGCCGCCAAAGTTGGAGCCATGCTGGTGGAGGTCCAACCAATAAACCAATCGACGATTCTTCGGGCGGTGTTTGTATTATAAGGATTTCCAAAAATATCGAATTCCGGTGCTGTTTCTTTTCCTTGCTTGATCCGATCAAAACGGCCCAATCTTCGAAGTGCTTGGTAACCAATATTGGTAGTGGCCATTACTCCTAATAGAAATACACCCGCAGCACCCAAAGTAGTTTCAGTATTATGCGCTGAAGAAGCCATTGCAATGACGGCGGGGCCCACGCCATAAGCAAAGCGATCGACATCGCTATCGGTTTCGGCACCGCGTTTTGCGACGGCGATCAAGAAACGGTGGAGCCGTGTTAAAGGATTGTTGGCATTTGCTTCTTCATAAGCCTTTGCATGGGCTTCGGTGGCGCCAATGCGCGGATGCCGAGCCGTTTTTCCATCGAGTGCGTCAAAGAGTGCTGCACCCAACAAAAAGACAGAAGGTAATTTTAAGAACTCTGCAAAGAGTGCGGTGCCCATGGAGGTTGCTGCGCTTAAAAAAGCGAGGCCCGAAACGGCAGTAGGTGCGGCAAATCGCCACGGCACGGGAGGTGTAGCTGCCGTTCGGTTTGCAGTTGTTGGAGTTTCTGTTGCGGCAGTTTCAGAAACAGGAGCCACTTCTTCGGCTCGCACTTCTCCATCCACTCCTTCGATGCTTGCTGTATGCGCTGTGTGTAAGCCAGGAGGATTGTGAGGTGCTGCTGCGTGTTCTGTTCCAGCAGGAGAAGCTACGGTTTGCACCAAGGGTGCTGCGAGAGGGGTTGGACCTTCTGTCAGAGGAGATGCGGGGTCACCTTCACGAACCTCTGCGAGATCGGCTGCTCGCACTTGATGCGTCGTTGCGGGTTCTGCAGTTGTGCGAGAGGTTTCGCCAAGGTGAGCGTGCATCGCTTCGAGCAATCTAAAATCGGTTTTCATTTTCTTGGCCCAAGCTCGGGCGGCTTCTGTTTTTCCTTCACGAAGCAGTGCGATACCCGGAGAGAGTGCACGAGTTAAATGGCGTTCGGTACGGGCGGCTTGGAAATCTCCACCTTCCACTAGTTCGTGATTTTCACGGAACGCTTGCATCCACAGCTCGACTCGCGTTTTACGGACTGCTTCGAAAAAATCTTCAAAACTGGCGTAATCGGTTGCTCGCAGTAAACGGGCCCGGTAGAAAAGCGGCATTTGACGATGGCCGCGTAACACTGCACCCGTTCCCAAGCTGATGCTCACCAGTGAAGTGCCACGCATTTCCCAAACAATTCGAATAGAACCGTCTTTGGGGTCGCCCATGCTGCCGGTTAAACTTCTCGTGCCTTCGCCAAACACGATAACGCTTCGTCCTTCAGCCATTGCATCTTTAATTCCGTAAAGCCCCTCTTCACCTCCTCGCAATTGACGAAGTGCCTCTAATGCCGCAGCAGCGCGGGTCGCGCGATCTGCATTTTTACCGACTCGATCTTGAGCCCTGCTGATGAAAATAGGTTTTACCCCGCCCAACATATAACGCAGAATGCTGGTGAAACCATTGTTTCCAATTTTACTCACCACCGCTTTCATGCCGAAGGGATCACCCGCACCAAAACAAATCTTGACGAACATATCGGTGCTTTCGGGATGAGTGGTGTATTCGACGGTTCCGTGGGCGAAGGCTTCGGCCGCATCGCGGATGGTTTGGGCATCAAACATGAAACGTGGATTAATGGAAATGCCCGTGGCCCTGCGAGCTCGGTAAAAACATTTCGTCGCATTGGGCCAGGTCGCCTCTCGGTAATCTTTGAAAAGCAGCACCCCCACTTGGTAGAAAAAGTATCCCGTCGTCCAGAGGAAGCGTACCGGATTGAAAAGTGGATCCAGGGTATTGAGAGCGCCTTCAAGCATTCCCCCTGCCGCTCGCTCTGCACCGCTGAGTGTTTCGGTATTTGCACGGGTTTCGAGATAACTATTATAAGTGATGTCTCGCCTCTCTTCGAGAGCGGCTAAGTTTTCTAAAACACTTGTATCAGTTAAGTTTCCTGCCTCTGCGATTCTACGCAGTTCAACGACAAAAGGGTCGCGGTGAGGAGCTTCGCTCGGCGCTGCCCGATGATGGCCTTCTCGTGTTGGAGCAAAACACGCTTCTAAATCTTCTAAAACAACGGCTTCCACGGGATGGAGTTCAATCCCTAAGGCTCGCTTCAAATGAGCAGTCTGGGCAATGGCTGCGCGGCGTGCCAAAATGTGATGCAAGCGTGTGCGAAGCTCTGGGGATCCTAAAACTCGATCGATGCTGGCGTGTAAGCCCTCAATCCCTGCGGTGAGAGTAGCATTGTCCACCAGACTTGAGTCTCTTTCAGTTGCTGTTTCCAAGGCTTCGGCAATCAGCCGGGCATTTTCAGTTTCACGTACTCGGGCTTCTTCAACTTCAACCGTGTGCCAGAGGCGATCCATCGGATAATGTGCGGTTTCTTGCCAATGCAAAACGCGTTGAGCGAGAGGATGAGAAGCACCGAGGCGTTCTGCGGCTCGTCGAACCCGTTGATACATTTGAATCGCGGCTTCTGAAACGGTGTGGTTGCCCGAATCGAGCGAAGCGAGTACGCCAGTTTGCCCGAGTTCATGGAGCGCAATGAGTAAATCGTAATCAGTATGAGTTTGCTTGGCCCAGGCACGAGCCGCTTCTACATTGCCGTGTTGAAGATGGTTTAAGCCTTGTCTTGATTTTCGCAGCCAACTTTCGTGCATACGAATCGCTTGACGATCACCCGCTAAAGCCATTTGCGCCACTTGTTGCACGCATTCGCGTTTGAGGGCCACTCGGGTTTGTTCAATGGCGGCATGAAGCCCTTCAATGCTGTGGTAATCGCGAGTACGAATCATTCGTGCCCGGTAAGGCATGGGTAAATTATGCTGGCCTTCGTCAATCACGTCGCCGCCCTCACTGACGGTCACAAGAAGATTGGCTCCCGTTAAGAAAGCCGCCTCGGCACTGCCTGATTTTAAAGGGCCCATTATCGTTTCGGAGCGAGTTCCTTCACCGAAAATTAAAACGGTCACCTGATCGCTAATTCGGCGAATACAGCCCACGAGCAGATCTTTAAAAGCGGCGCGTGCGGCAGCATTATATTCTGTTTGAGGGCGCTGGCCTTTTCCGAGCCGATCTTTGACGCGGTGGACCGGAAAAGAATGGGTGCGTCTTACCACGCCGGCGAGTAAATTGCTCCAGTTGGAGGGTTTGCTGGCAATGGCTCGCGTTCTTGGCCCCATAGCCGCAGTGACCACGATCTGACTCACAAAGCCGTAGTGATCGGCAACTTCAATGACTCCAGTTTCTTCAGGATCATCCGAAAACTCGCGTGCTTTTTCACCAGTAATTGCTCGAAGCTCTTGATCGTGTTGGTTGAGATTCAGTTCTCGCCGTCTCCGGGCTACTTCGGCTCGAAGATTTTGATCCATATCCCTCACTCGGTTTGGGTTGTGGTGGCGACGGATCGATTCTAGCTGGACTTCTTCATGGGCAAGAACTGTGGCTTCATCGTAGAGCGGACGCCAGGTTACATCCTCCATAAATTGATTGCATCGATACGCTAAGCCGTGGGCATCTCCCAAATAAAATGCCGTGGAATGCCAAACGAAGGCAAAGAGGCTGCGGCCAAAGCCCATGACGAGTCGGGGGAGCACCGTTCCTACGGCTGCAGAAATTAAATTCCAGCCGCGATTCCAGGCGCTGGTATCGGGATCCGAAATGCCGCCAAATACTCCGGCTTCCTGAATATCTGCGACTCCGCCCCCTCGTGCCACTTCAAATCCATGGCGGATCACATCGCGAGCCTCTTCGGTTTCAATCAATAAGTTTGCTTCTGCTACAAAGCCTTCTCTCAGTAAAGCAGTCCCAGTAGTATTCCCCGCTGCCACCTGTTGAGCGAGCAGGTCCATGGATCCTAAAGTGAACAAGAAACGATCTGCTCTGCCTTGCTCTCGATCGACAAAGCCCCAAGTGAACTCTTCGAGGGTGAGTCGTTCTACCGGAGTGAGAACTCTCCCCAAGCGAAGCTTGAGGAGGGCAAGGCTTGCAATGGCTGCACGGCGGCTCAGAATATTTTGCAAGCGCTGTTTGAGAGCGGCTTCGATGGGCCAAGCTTCAATGCGATCTCGAAATTCTTTCAAGCCTGCATCAAAGCGTTGTTCTAGAGGATGCGCTTCTCTTAAGGCCTCTCCATTCTGGCGAGAAATTTGACCGAGCTCATGGGTCAGTCGCGCTCGTTCCTGCTGACCCTGAATTCTTGCTTTGCTCATCTCGAGCTCTGTCCAGAGACCTTCCATCGGATAATCGGCTTCTTGCACGTGTCGCCAGGCAGCTTGTACGGCCTCACTGCATCCTTCTGCCGCATTTACAATTCTTCCCACCAGGGGCGTATGATTTTGGGCTCTAAATTCTCGGAACCACCGCCTAGCCCAGGTAAAAGCGATCAAGCCTAAGAGTCCAGCCGCTGCGACTCCTGCTCCGGCGCCGAGATAATCTAAAATTCCCCAATGCGCGGCTTCCGCCACGCGCTGAACGTGTTCGGTAACCGGGTGGTTTGCCAGGCCATGAGCGGTTTGAGTCGTTGGCACTTGTTGTCCGAATGCGCTGAGACCAAAGAGAGTGGCGATTCCGGCGGCCATGAAGGCTGCAACTGTGGAACCACGACGACGAGTGGGAGCAGGGAGACTTGTTTCTGCAGCACGGGCTTCGGGGGAGTTGGCGTAGTTTACCAAATCTTCCATGCTTCGGTTGGCTGCCACTTGTTGTTCGGTTAGAGCGGTGGAAATAGGACGCCCGGCATTTACTTTTGCCCTTCCAATTTCAACTCCTCCACATTGAATAGAAAAATGATTGAGTGCAACTCTTGCGGGAGATCGGCCTCCATCGGATTGAGGGTCGGTATAGACTACAATATCGATAGGTTCATTGGGATGGAGATCTTCCGGCAAATCCATACGGTTATGGGTAGTTGCTCCAAAACTCTTCAAGAATAGAAAGGTGGCAACATCTGCCCCGGTAGTCACTGCTCTCCAAAGATGCAGTCTTCGGACTTCAGCAGAAGAGGTGGGGAGTAAACGAAGAACTAAATGAGAAATATTTCCCTCTGCATCCCTTACATAGCGCACCGGTTGTCGTAAACGGAGTGATCTGTAAAAGCTACCTGTTTGCCCAGGTGCATTCGTGAGTAAATCATTTAACACAGGAAGTTGATCGACATGCTCGGCGTGGCAACTCTCGGGCACTGCTAAGGGTGGAATCACTTCAGGTTTATTAGGTCTTTCGGTATATGCAGAATTTACATTGCGAGGATTTGATAAATCAGTTCCGGGTTCCCCCACTGCTATATAATTTCTCAACTGCCCACTTTCGGCAGGAGTAATCACTCTCCAGGCTCTGCCGTGATTCACGCTAAGAGGGTTACCTTGTCTTACGTGAACTTGAGCAACGGGTTCCTGACTAAAAGGGTTATTAGCTCTTTCAGCAATCGTGCGATATCGCGTTTGCAAAACATAACCCATGATTCCGCAGTGAGTAAAAGGAGAGCCTCCAAAAATCTCTGCGCCCGGACCGAATTCTGCCGTTCCTGCGTGCCCTGTTTCATCAGCCGTCATTTCGTAAGGAGGGAGGATCGCAATTCGCATGACATCGGCGAGTCCCAATGTTTCGGGAGAATGGGCGGCGGCTCTTTCGTAGAAACGGCTTAAAGCACGACGTTGTTCAATTTCCGGAAGAGTAGCAATAATTCTTAAAGCAAGGTCTAAAGCGCGTTCGGTGTGGGCGCCTTCGGTTTCAGGAATTAAATAGAATAAGCCGGT
>CAYLKF010000008.1:0-55558 GCA_964384365.1 uncultured Pseudomonadota bacterium
ATGGATTATATCGTTTTCCCTTACGAAAACTAATTCACCCCTTATAATCCATCTGCCTGCGGATTTTTTCTTGGGCTTCTTTCCCTGCAAATTTTCCGCAGAGATATAGCCCTAAATCAATGCCCGAAGTCACACCTCCGGCAGTAAGCACCTCTCCCTCATCCACAATACGATCGCTGAGAACTTCAGCGCAAAAAGCTCGGAGTTGATTCAAAAAACTCGGATGCGTGGTGGCTTTTTTACCTTTTAAAAATCCCAGTTTTCCGAAAAGCAAGGCCCCCGAACAAACCGATGCCTTAAACGAACACTTCTTCGCTGTTGCCAACCAATTCAGAAAAGGTGCATCTTGGAGCAGTTCGAGTGTATTGATTCCACCCGGAACGACCACGAGATCATAAACGCTTAAATCTTGCTGAACTTGGGTAGGAATCACTTCTAAACCATAACCATCGTGAACCTTTTCGGAATACGCACAAATTTCCCAACTCAAATCTTTTAAAAATCCCATGGTTTTGAGGCGAGCAAGCGGATCGTAAACACCCACAAAATCGAGCGTGGTCATTTGATCGTAAATCACAAAGGCTATTCTCATAATTTACCTCACATGGCGGTGTGTTTTTTTCACGAGCCGAAGAAGTGCTGCTTCGTGAGGGAGACTCTTAATAAAATTCAAAAGGATCTTTTTGAGTTTTTGTTTCGTAAACGGCAAGATTCACTTTATTTTTCTGCAGCCAATTTCGAATCTGCTGGGCAACTAATTTTGCCATGCCAATCTCACCCGCAAAATGCCCGATATCCACTAGAAAAATACCTTCGGCAAGGGCATCTAAGGCCTGATGATATTTTACATCGCCCGTTACCAAAACATCCGCTCCTTTTTTTCTCGCTTCTCTAAAAAAATCGCCTCCACTGCCCGTCATCACTGCTATCGTTTGCACTTTCTTGTTTAAAGGACCCACAAAACGAAAATGTTGAAGAGCCAGTGCACTACAAACGTGATTTAAAAATTTTTTAAAACTCTTTTTCGGAATTTTTCCGAGCCGTCCTAAACCCGCTAACGGATATTTTATATTTCGTGAAGGAATCAAAGGTTTTAAAGATTTTAATTCAAGTTGATGAGCCAATAAATCATTCAAGCCTTGGTGAGTAGAGTCTAAATTCGTATGGAAAGAGAGAATATGAATCTTATTCTGATAAGCCAAGCGCTTGAGTTTGCGAACCGTCGTCGAAATTTTCGAAGAGTCTAGAAAAAGCGGGTGATGCGTAATCAAAACATTCGCCCTGGCTTGTTTTAACTCCCGCAAAACAGCCTCGGTTACATCGAGGGCCACAAGCACCCCTCGAACTTTTGCTTTCAGTGATCCGATTTGTAAGCCGATATTGTCCCAATCTTCGGCTAGACTCGGAGGGGCAAATTGATTTAAAAAACAAAGCAGATCTTTTACTAAAATTTGATTGGTCATCAGTAGGTAAAACTATGCAACAATCTTCTCTGCTCATCAAACAATTTGAAGTAGGCCCCATGGAAAATTTCGTCTATTTTTTGGGGGATGCTACGAGTCGTGAAGTTTTTGTGGTGGATCCCGCTTGGGAAATCGATACGATTTTCAAACGAGCCTCGGAATGGAATTTGAAAATCATCGGCGCATTAATCAGCCATCATCATTACGATCATACCAATGGAATTGAAGAGTTACTCAATCGCAGCGATGTGCCAATTTATGTGAATAAAAATGACTTACCCTTGGTACAAACTCAGAAGTCTATCTTAACACCCGTTGATCACGGCGAAAAACTAAAAGCAGGAAAAGTTGAAATCGAGCTCATCCATACCCCAGGCCATACCCAAGGCAGTCAATGTTTTCATGTGCAAAACAGCTTAATCTCGGGCGACACACTCTTTATCAATGGTTGCGGGCGCTGTGACTTTAAAGATAGTGATCCTGAAAAAATGTATTACAGCCTCACTCAAAAGCTCATGCGCTTGCCCAATGAAACAATTTTATATCCGGGGCACAATTATGCTGCAGCACCCAGCGCTTCATTAGAAGAACAAAAAGAGGCAAACCCCTACTTAAGGCTTGCCTCTCAATCGTTGAATGATTTTTTGGCTTTGAGGATGGGCAAAAGAAAATAATTAATGATGAAGAAGATCGGGTGCAGGAGGATTTGCCGGAGTCCCATCTGCTTTCGGCGCCTCAACCTTCTTATAAAGAAGATCTTCTAAAATCTTTTCGTAATTAGTTTCAGCTTTCTTCACCAAACGATCCGGGTGCGGAAGCACCAAGGCCACCTCAAGCACCTGATCGATATTTTCAACCGGAATCACCTTAATTTCACGTAAGATATTCGAAGGAATATCTTTCAAATCTTTCTCATTTTCTTTGGGAATTATTACTGTCTTGATTTTACCCCGATGGGCCGCCAAGATTTTTTCTTTCAAGCCCCCAATGGGCAATACTTTGCCGCGCAAGGTAATTTCACCCGTCATGGCGATATCTTTACGCACCGGAATGCGGAGCAACGCCGAGATAATCGAGGTGGCCATGGTAATACCTGCAGAAGGCCCGTCTTTCGGAATAGCCCCCTCAGGCACGTGAATATGAATATCGATGCGCTGATAAAAATCTTTGTCTAGACCAAACCCCGCCACCCGGCTGCGAACACAGCTCATCGCCGCTTGGGCAGATTCTTGCATCACATCACCCAACTTACCGGTAATGGTGAGTTTGCCTTTACCCGGCATAATAGAAACTTCGGTAGAAAGCAGCTCACCCCCAAATTCGGTCCAGGCAAGCCCCGTGGTAATACCCACTTCATCTTTTTCTTCAGCCAAGCCATAGCTAAATTTAGGAATCCCTAAATATTTCGAAACATTCTGGCCGCTTACACGAATTTTTTTATCTTTTCCTTTTTCGGCAATTTGGCGCGCGACTTTTCGGCAAATGGTAGCCATCTCACGCTCTAAATTACGAACTCCCGCTTCTTTAGTATAACGACGAATCGTCATAAGCACGGCAGAATCGCTAATCTCAATATTTTCATCGCTTAAGCCGTGCGATTCTTTTTGCTTACGAATGAGATATTTTTTCGCGATATGGAGTTTTTCTTCTTCGGTGTACCCAGGAATTCGCAAAATCTCCATACGATCTTGTAAAGGCAACGGAATGCTATGCAAGGTATTCGCTGTGGTAATAAACATCACTTTCGAGAGATCGTAATCTAAATCGAGGTAATGATCATTAAAGGTATTGTTTTGCTCCGGATCTAAAACTTCAAGCAAGGCCGAAGCAGGATCCCCTCTAAAATCAGCACTCATCTTATCGATTTCATCGAGAAGAAAAACAGGGTTCGCCGAGCCTGCTTTTTTCAGAGATTGAATGATTTTTCCAGGCAAGGCGCCAATGTAAGTTCGGCGATGACCACGAATTTCCGCTTCATCACGCACCCCACCGAGCGAGCAACGCACAAACTTGCGCCCCATTGCACGCGCGATCGAACGGGCCAGCGAAGTTTTACCGACTCCCGGAGGACCCACCAAACAAAGGATAGGGCCTTTCATTTTATCAACCAAACTTTGAACCGCCAAATATTCTAAGATACGTTCTTTCACTCGTTCTAAACCATAATGATCTTCATCCAAGGTTTTGCGCGATTCCGGAATATTCAACATATCGGTGGTATATTCACCCCACGGAAGCGATAAAATCCAATCAATGTAATTGCGAACCACCGTGGCTTCGGCCGACATAGGCGACATCATCTTGAGTTTTTTAAGCTCCTTCTTCACCTTCTTCGTCGCCTCAGCACTCATCTTTTTGGTTTTTACTTTTTCTTCGAGCTCTTGCATCTCACTCTTGAATTCATCGCGCTCGCCCAACTCCTTTTGAATCGCCTGCATCTGCTCATTCAAATAATATTCGCGCTGAGTCTTCTCCATTTGCTTTTTCACACGCGAACGAATTTTTTTCTCAACTTGAAGAATTTCGATTTCACCCTGCATCAATTCATAGAGCTTAGTTAAGCGCTCACCCGGGCTTTCGATCTCTAAAATTTTTTGTTTATCGACAAGCTTCAAGTTTAAATGTGCAACGATCGTATCGGCCAAACGAGATGGATCATCAATCACCGCGACTGAAGAGAGCATTTCGGGAGGAATTCGTTTGTTCAACTTCACATAGGTTTCGAAGGTTGATTTAATTGAACGCATTAATGCTTCGACCTCAACCGTTACATCTCGACTTTCATTAATCTCTTCAACCTCTACTAAAAAAGAGGTTTCGTGCGGAATATAACGTTGAATTCGGGCGCGTTTACGACCCTCAACCAAAACTTTAATCGTGCCATCGGGCAAGCGAAGAAGCTGAATAATTGTTCCCAAAGTTCCTACTCGGTAAATATCTTCTTCTTTGGGATCATTCGTCTTGGCATTCAGTTGCGCCACCAAAAGCACATCAACCTTAGCATTCATGGCCTCATCCAGCGCATTGATACTTTTTTCGCGGCCCACAAAAAGTGGAACCACCATGTGCGGGAAAATGATGATATCGCGCAATGGAAGCAATGGAATGGTTTTTACATTCGGATTAACAGGACTGGGCACTTGTGGATTATCCATAAGAATTGTTCTCTTTCTTAAAAATGTAGCTTTTCAGATATGTTTCCCTTTACAGACTTGTAAAGGGGTGACCCACGTGATTTTTTAAACCCCAAAACTTTATTAAGCGGACTCTACCTTCTTTTCATATACGATCAGCGGCTGCTCTTTCTTTGTAAAGACGTCTTCGTTTACCACAACCTCTCGAACATTCGTTGCCGAAGGAATTTCGTACATAATATCGAGCATAGCATGTTCTAAAATCGAGCGTAGGCCACGAGCCCCCGATTTTCGCTTGATAGCTTCTTTTGCCACTGCAGAAAGAGCTCCTGGAGTAAATTTCACTTTTACTTTTTCAAATTCAAATAAGCGTTGATATTGTTTAATTAAAGCATTCTTAGGCTTGGTCAAAATATCAACCAATGCACTTTCATCGAGTTCTTCAAGGGTTGCAATCACCGGGAGCCGACCTACAAATTCGGGAATCAAACCAAAACGGAGTAAGTCTTCAGTTTGCACCTCCGCGAGAAGCTGACCCACTTTTTTCTCGTGACGGGGCTTCACATCGGAACCAAACCCCATATTCTTTTCACTCATACGGCGTTGAATCACGTCTTCTAATCCAACGAATGCACCACCACAGATAAACAAAATATTTGTTGTATCAATCTGAATATATTCTTGTTGAGGATGCTTTCGCCCTCCCTTGGGAGGAAGATTCGCTACGGTTCCTTCAATAATTTTAAGTAAGGCTTGTTGAACACCTTCCCCCGAAACATCGCGAGTAATCGAAGGATTCTCAGATTTACGAGAAATTTTATCAATTTCATCAATGTAAACAATACCGCGCTCGGCTTTGGCTTTATCGTAATCGGCAGCCTGCAAAAGGTAGAGAATGATGTTTTCAACGTCTTCACCCACATACCCTGCCTCGGTGAGCGTCGTTGCATCTGCGATGGTAAAAGGAACATTAAGAATTTTGGCTAACGTTTGAGCTAAGAGTGTTTTACCAGTGCCAGTGGGGCCAATAAGCAAAATATTCGATTTCTGCAATTCCACATCAGCGCCTGCTTGGCGAGCCTCAATCCGCTTATAATGATTGTGTACTGCAACCGAGAGAGTTCGCTTGGCCTTTTCTTGACCAATCACATATTCATCTAAAACCTTTTTAATTTCAGCGGGTTTGGGAACACTCGAACGAGTTTTAAGAAGTTCTTGTTTGGTTTGTTCTTCGGCAATAATATCGTTGCAGAGCTCGATGCACTCATCGCAAATATAAACCGTCGGGCCAGCAATGAGTTTTTTAACCTCTCGTTGAGACTTGCCGCAAAAACTACAACTTAAATGGCTAGGATCGTCATTAAATGTTTTTGCCACGTTCTCTCCTTATAAAGCTCTCTACGAACCTTACACAAATAGTATTGACTGAATTGATAAGACTGTCAAGAAACTGAAAAAAATATTTAAAAAAATCAAGACTAGACGCAGCGCAGCAAACCTAGCAAGGATGCGTCTTTTCAGGAATATCAGTTTTTAGGTTTTTTAGTTGAAGGAGAGACTGAAAAAAAAACTAAGCTTTTTTAGGCTTTTCTTTTTCGCGATAATTTACAACCTCGTCGATCAAGCCGTACTCTTTTGCTTCAAGGCCACTCATAAAATAATCTCTCTCGGTGTCTTGTTGAATCTTTTTCACAGGCTGCTTCGTATGCCGCACCAAGATATTATTCAATTCTTCTCGCAATCGCAAAATTTCACGAGCTTGAATATCAATATCGGTTGCCTGCCCTTGAAACCCACCCATCGGCTGGTGAATTAAAATTCGAGAATGGGGAAGTGCAAAACGTTTTCCTTGAGTTCCACACGAGAGCAGCAGAGCCCCCATCGAGGCCGCTTGCCCCACGCAGAGCGTTGAAACATCGGGCTTTACGTATTGAATGGTATCGTAAATGGCCAAACCTGCAGTCACCGAGCCTCCCGGCGAATTGATGTAAATATGAATATCTTTATCAGGATCTTCGCTTTCTAAGAACAAGAGTTGGGCAATGGTTAGATTGGCAATATCATCGTTGATCGGAGTTCCTATAAATACAATGCGATCTTTGAGTAATCGAGAATAAATATCATAAGCTCTCTCACCACGGTGAGTTTGCTCAATAACCATTGGAACCAAAGTACTCATGTTTACTCCTTAATAAAAAGTTTTAGAGGCTCAAGCTTAAGAGCTAACATTTGCTTCTGCAATAAGAAAATCTAAAATTTTTTCTTCGAGGATCTGAGTTTGTAAATGAGGAATCAATCGCTGCTCGTTATAATAGCGTTCTACTACTTCAGGGTTTTGACCATAACCCGTTGCAATTTTTGCGATACGGGCCTTAATTTCTTCGCCACTCACTTGAATGTTTTCATGCCGTGCAACCGCATCAAATAAAAGAAAACCCTTCACTCTTTTTTGAGCAGCCTCTCGATTTTGAGTACGGAAACTTTCGGGTGTGATTCCAACTTGCTCAAGTGTAAGACGTTGCTGCTCCAAACGTCGGCGGGTATTTTCAAGCATGGCACCCAATTCTTCTTCGATCATCGCATCGGGAATTTCAAAAGGATGCTTTTCAATCAAATGATCTAAAATTTGTCCAAACAGATGATTGCGGCTTGTTTGTTCTTTTTGCTGGCTTAGATTTTCTTTGATTTTCGTTTTTACAGCCTCTAGCGAATCAAATTGCCCAAGATCACGAGCAAAATCATCGCTCAGCTCCGGCAAAACTTTCTTTTTAATATCGTTCACGGTCATCTCAAATTCGGTTTTTTGCCCCGCCAAACTTGCAGTGGGGTAATCGGCCGGAAAAGTCACGTCGACTTTGCGCGTTTCGCCTTTCTTCATTCCGATCAAACCTTTTTCAAAATCAGGAATAAAACGACCCAAACCTACTTCGACGCTCACGGCCTTGCCGGAGCCACCTTCAAAAGCTTCTCCATTTAATCGCCCCACAAAATCAATGAGGGCGATATGACCTTGAGCAATGCTCACCTCTTCTTCAATCGGTAAAATTTGAGCCTGATTTTGCCTTAAGTTTTCGAGCTCGCGTTGAATATCTTCTTCAAGCACTTCAGCAGCTTCTTTCTTAAGCTTAATCTTCTTATAGTCTTTCACTGTAATGGTAGGCATCACTTCAACTTCAGCGGTGTAACTCAACGATTGATTGTCTTCACGCTTTAAATCCGACACCTTGGGTTGAGCGACCGGATTAATCTTTTGTTCGCGCAAGGCATCGACATAACTATGTTCGAGCAAATGAGATAAAACATCCGATTCAACTTGGTCTTTGTAGTTTTGTTCAAGGATCGATCGAGGGGCTTTCCCTTTTCGAAAACCTCTAATACTCACTTTTTTCTGCAAGCGTTGGTAGGCAAGATCCAACTCTTTCAAATATTCTTCTTGAGAAACATCGATAAACAACTTCTTTTTAATGGGTGAAACTTCTTCAACTCGTACTTTCATAAGCTTCCTTTTTTGGGTTTAATGAAACTCCTTATAATTAAGGAAAGATCTCTTACCAAAGGCAAGAATCACGGGCCTTTTGACTATAGCAAAATCAATGGCTTGGCTAGCAGATTTGTGGCACCGCTTAATTGGAAAACAAACACTATTCTAACAACCCCTGTTCCTACCGAAAACAAACCACGCGAACAAAAAACGAAATTTGATGTCCTATTATCATCTTAAAACTTGGCTAACGCCAATTTTTCACGCGCCCGACATGATTCGAACATGTGACCCTTGGTTTCGAAGACCAATGCTCTATCCAGCTGAGCTACGGGCGCAAAATAAATCTAAAAATTCAGTCCGGTGTCAGCCGGATAGAGCGAATTTATTACAGGGAAAGAAATATCTTTCCCTCTGAACCGGCGAAGCCGAATTCATTCACCCTATCTTTGGCCAGCTGAGCTACGGGCGCAATCCGCCTACGGTGGACGTTTCACGGTCACGGATAACATGTTTCGTGATCGTAACACCTTATACCTTGGGAATTGTCAGGGGGAGTAGTGGAACTCTCCCCCCTGACTTCAGGTGGAACCCAGCTTTGCTGGTTTCACCGAAAAGGTGAGTGACGGGGCTCGAACCCGCGACCCTCAGGGCCACAACCTGATGCTCTACCGACTGAGCTACACCCACCGTGAAAGCAGTTTTAAGTTTTGAGTTCTTAGTATTTAGGACAAACAGAGGCAACTAAAAACTAATCCCTATAAACTACTTTTCAGCGCAGACGCTGAAAAGTACGTGCCCAGCAGGATTCGAACCTGCGACCCTCAGCTTAGAAGGCTGATGCTCTATCCAACTGAGCTATGGGCACAATGCTCATTGCATAAATTTTTTATGCTTCGTTGCCCTCTCCTCACAATCCTCACGTACACTCGAGTACGCTCCGGTTGTTCTTCGAGTGCGCCTCGCCTAAAGATAATTTCTGCAATGACCGCTATTTAGCTGCTAGAAACAGCCGTTTTCTTCGACGAGGGAATATATTACAATATTTTTCCAATCAAGCGCCAAGTTAATTTTGAGAATATCCTTGTCAGACATAAGCCTTTTTAGTTACACCCACTTTCTTAATTTGGGGAGGTATTCCAAAAAAGCTCAGATGCAAGGCGGAGCAAGGAGCTAAGCTGAGCATACCTTTGATGGTATGTGAGGATTAGCGACGCCGCTCCAACACCGCAGATGACTTTTTGGGGATGCCGAGGAAGGGCCATTAGCTCAGTTGGTAGAGCAAGCGACTCTTAATCGCTGGGTCGTAGGTTCGATCCCTACATGGCCCATAATCCCACGGAGTGGGATTAGTAATAAGGGATAAGTTATTAGTAGAAAGGGTAAAGAGTACTTATCCTATCCACTTAATACTCTTTCCTAGTTACTAATTTTTCTGTCTCCCGACAGAAAAATTCCGCGAGGATGGCGGAACTGGCAGACGCGCTGGTCTTAGAAGCCAGTGGGCAACCGTGGGGGTTCGAGTCCCCCTCCTCGCATGAAACTTCTCTCACGACTAGGTTCTACCTTGGATTCATCAAAGAATCCTCATGTCTATTCCTAATACACTCCGGTTTTCCTCTGTGCCCGGATTTGGCAGAGAATACAGCGTTGTCTGGCTTTTCGAAAAATCAGAGCTCCCTTGACACTCTTCTCACTGGTCTTATAAGGTGTTCAAAAGGAGTAAAGATGCCCAACTTTCAGGAAGTTTTAAGCCAAACTAAAAAGCAGATCTCCGAGATTAAAGCGGAAGAACTCAAAAAATGGCTCGATGAAAAGAAAAACATTATTTTGATTGATGTGCGCGAAAAAGAAGAGCAAGCCGGGGGTGTGATTCCGGGTGCAAAGCTCATCCCTCGCGGTTTTTTAGAATTGCGTGTAGAAGAACAAGTTCCCTCAAAAGATCAAGAAATTGTCGTTTATTGCGCCGGCGGAACTCGCTCGGCTTTAGCCACGAAATCACTTCATGATTTAGGTTATAAAAAAGTGCATTCGTTGGCGGGCGGGTATTCCAATTGGGCAAATCAAGGTTTAGGCACTCACAAAAAGAAAAATTTAAGCACTCAACAACTCGAGCGTTATGGCCGCCATATTTTAATGCCCGAAGTCGGTGAAGAAGGACAAATCAAGCTACTCGAAAGTAAAGTCTTCTTAATCGGTGCTGGGGGCCTCGGTTGCCCCGCAGCGTATTACCTCGCAGCCGCAGGAGTGGGCACCATCGGCATTGTCGATCACGATGTAGTCGATCGCAGTAATTTGCAGCGTCAAATTTTGCACAACGAAGAACGTATTGGCGAACCCAAGGTCGAATCGGCCAAGAAAACTTTGAAGGCTCTAAACCCCGATATTAATATCATCACTTACCGCGATAAACTCTCGCGCGATAATGTGAAAGACATCATTAAAGATTACGACATCATTGTGAATGGCTGCGATAATTTTCCAACGCGTTATCTCATTAACGATGCCTGCTACTTTTTGAAGAAACCTTTGGTAGATGCGAGCATTTTTCGTTTCGAAGGGCAAATTTGCGTCTTTGATACCGCTGCTGGCGGGCCTTGCTATCGGTGTTTATACCCCGAGCCCCCTCCACCCGAAATGGCACCCTCTTGCCAGGAAGCGGGCGTATTTGGAGCATTACCCGGCATCGTGGGCACAGCGCAAACCATTGAAGTGCTCAAGCTTCTCTTGAAAAAAGGCGAGCCCTTAGTAGGCCGGCTCCTGATTTTCGACGCACTCAAGATGAAGTTTAAAGAAATGAAGATTCGGCGTGATCAGGCTTGCCCTTTGTGTGGCGATAATCCCACGGTAAAAGATTTGATCGACTATGAATGGTTTTGCTCGATGAGTGGCGGAGATCCACTTCATAAATAAAAAATAATTTAAGAGTGGTTTGCAGATTTTTTAGAAACGATTTTGTGGTGTCTTTCTGAAAAGTTTTTGAGAAGCACCATTTTTTCTTCTTCTAGAAGAGGAGCGGTGCTTTCACTTTCAAGCTCGATCAATTCGCTCACCAACTCCGAGAGTTTTTCACAATTATCTACCGCAATTTTTGCCATCTTTTTTCCTTCTTTACTCAAAGGCCCCGCCATGCCGCCTTCTAAAATTGCCAACGATCCTTGAAGAGAAGTCAGAGGATTTTTGAGATCGTGATTAATCTCGGAGATTAATTCACTGCGCATTTCATCTAAAGCTCTTAATTGTTGTTCGTGCTTTTTCACTTTCTCAATCCAAAGTTTCAACTCGCGGTGATGTTTTCTACCGATTAAAAGTGCAGCGAAAAAACCCGTGAAGAGCGTTACCCATAAAATTCCATTCATCCAAAAAACAGACTGAACTCCCGCGCCATTACTCTGTAAAAATAAAAGCATTTTTTTATTCTAACCTTTTCCGGAAAATTGCAGAAGATGAAAATCGAAGAAGGTTAGAGAATGTTAAGGAGTGGAAAAAGAAGTGAAAAGAAATTTACTTTGGAGAACCTTTCAAAAAAACTCAGATGCGAGGCGTCCACGAAAGAGCAACCGCAGCGTACGCGTTTGTACGTGAGGATTGCGAAAGAGTGGACAACAAAGCCCCGTAGGGGTCCCTTGGACAGATGAGTTTTTTTGAAAGGTTCAATAAATCTTGATCTTGCAGACGTGCAGCCCATGACTCGTCCAGCCTACATCGTAGCCCACAACAATTCCCTCTTTCAAATGCTCACGGCCGGTTTCACCCACAAAACGAATTTCATCAATATTGAAGTAAAGATCTTTACCGCGATGATCTTTGATAAATCCATATTTGGATTGCGGAAAATATTTAACCACCCTACCCTTTGAAAATTTATCATCCGGCAATTCGGCAGCATTAAAAACAGGTTTATGCTCCAAAAAAAGATGGGAGTTTTGGGGCTCTGAAGAAGATTCTAAAACCTCTGGATTCGAATTATTTTTTGGATCTTCCATAATGCTCCGAGAATACTACAAGGCAGCGATAATCGCATCTGTTAATTCGCGAGTGCCTGCTTTCCCACCCAAATCGCGGGTCAAACATTGTGCCGCTTGGCAAACTGCATCAATCGCTTTTTCAACTCGAATGGCCTTTTGAGCTTCTCCCAAATGCCTCAAAAGCATTACTCCACTTAAAATCAGGGCAATAGGATTGGCCAAATTTTTTCCGGCAATATCGGGTGCTGAGCCGTGCACCGCCTCAAAGATGGCTACTTTCTCCCCCAAATTGGCCCCTGGCACAACCCCTAAGCCACCAATCAAGCCCGCACATAAATCAGAGATAATATCTCCGTAAAGATTTTCGAGCAACAACACATCAAATTGATGAGGATTCATCACGAGCTGCATACAAGCATTATCGACAATAATCTCTCGGTGCTTAATCTCTGGATATTGGCTCGCCACTTCTGCCGCACAACGGAGAAATAATCCATCGGTCATCTTCATGATATTCGCTTTATGCACCACGCAAACTTCTTTTCGCTTTTCTCGCTTCGCCAAAGCAAAAGCAAACTCGGCAATGCGCAACGAAGCGGTTTGGGTAATCCGCTTAATCGATTCCATCACCCCTGGGCTCACTTCACGCTCAATGCCCGCATAGAGATCCTCAGTGTTTTCTCGAACAATAATGAGATTTAAATTTGGATATTTACAAGAGATGCCCGGCAAAGAACGAATAGGCCGCAAATTTGCGTAGAGATTAAAAGTCTGACGAAGCTGCACATTCACGCTGCTAAAACCTTTTCCAATCGGGGTCGTAATCGGCGCTTTTAAAACGATTTTATATTTTTCGATGATTTTTAAAGTTTCTTCGGGAAGAGGATGCCCAAATTTCTCAATCGCTCGATTCCCCGCAAGTGCAGAGTGCCACTGGGCTTTTAGGCCCACTGCTTCGAGCACACGAACAGTAGCTTCAATCACTTCGGGGCCAATTCCATCGCCGGGGAGAAGAACAATGTCGCAAGACATAAAGGCAATTCACCTAATCCTAATTAATAAAGAGCAATCGAATAAGGGCTCGTTCCTTCAGGGTGATTATTCGAGAGATAGTTAATATCCACCAAGAAAGAAGGGCGTTCGTATTCTGCTTTTTCTGCTTTTTGGGTATCCATACGAATCGCATCGCAAGGACAAGCTTCCACGCAAAATCCACAATACACGCAACGGAGAAGATCGATATTATAAACAACTGGAAATTTTTCAACGGCAGGGTCGGGATGCTCGGCCGCAATAATCTCAATACAATTTGCCGGGCACGCGGTTGCGCAAAGCATACAGGCTGTACAACGAACCGAACCATCGGGGCGTTGCATTAAGCGATGTTCCGAACGGTAATTATCGGGCAACGGCCGTTTCTTTTCGGGATACTCGTAGGTCATGATCCCTTTTTGGGTGAACAAATTATATAAGGCATGGCGCAGAGTGATCCACATTCCTTGCAAAATAGCGCCTACATAAATTCTCTGTAAAAAGCTCAATTTCGGTTTTTTTAAAACGATAACGGCCATAAACTCCTCAAATAGATGATTTTGGTCTATATGAAATCAGCTTTTAGAATACAAGAAGTTTAAATTCTATTCGACGAAGGGTCGATTGACATCTTTTAAAAGCCTAAGTTATAGGCTCTCAATAATAGTGTTCTATTCATTATAAAAAAGGAGATTTAATATGTTGCAAGTATCCCAAAAGGCCCCTGACTTTAAAGTGGGCGCCGTTCTTGAAAATGGTCAATTCAAAGATATCAGCCTTTCCGATTATAAAGGTAAATATGTAGTTTTATTTTTCTACCCTTTAGATTTTACTTTTGTATGCCCCACTGAAATCATTGCTTTCTCCGATGCTGCTGCTGAATTTCAAAAGCGTGGGGTTCAGTTATTAGGCGCCTCGATCGATTCGAAATTCTCGCACTTGGCTTGGAGAAAAACTCCCAAAAAAGAAGGCGGGCTCGGTGAAATTAAATATCCCTTGATTGCCGATGTCACCAAAGAAGTCAGCCGCAAATATGGAGTTTTACTTGAAGAGGCCGGAATCGCTCTACGTGGATTATTCTTGATTGATAAAGAAGGCGTGCTTCAACACATGGTCGTCAATAATTTACCTTTAGGCCGTAGCGTCGACGAAGCATTACGCATGGTCGATGCCCTTCAATTTTTCGAAAAGAACGGCGAAGTGTGCCCTGCAAACTGGAAACCGGGTTCCGATACCATCAAGCCCGATGTGGAAAAATCGAAAGAATACTTCGGCAAACACGCCTAAGCAGATTCTTAAATATAACTTTACAAAAAAGCCCTCCATCTTGGAGGGTTTTTTGTTTTGATCTTCCCACTTTTTAGCTAGTCTCAATTTTCAATCTTTTTTAAGGAGAATTCATGGAACAAAAATCGAAATGGCAAATTTTAATTTTCGTCATCCTTTTTTTATTAGTGGGAAATCTTTACTATTCAAAAGGCGGATGCCCACTCCGGCAAAGCTCCAATACTAACCCCCTTCGTACCATTGCAGTCTCCGCTCAAGCCGAAGTCAAAACAAAACCCAATCTGGCGATCGTCAATTTAGGTGTTCAAGCGATCGCACCCAAACTGAGCACGGCAATCAGTCAAGCCAATACAAAAATGAATGCTTTAATGGAAAAACTAAAAGCGTTGGGCATTGAAGAAAAAGATATGCAGAGCAATATCAGCAGCAGCCCTCAACAAGATTATGAATCGGGCAAAGCACGCATCACCGGTTACGAAGTGAACAACTCGCTCACTCTCAATATTCATAATCTTGAACAAGTCAGCACCATTTTGGATATTGCTTTAGACTTAGGCATCAATAATATCAGCAATGTGACATGGACCATGGATGAGTTCTCGACACCCCGCTCTCAGGCCCGAGAAATGGCCACCAAAACGGCTATTCAAAAGGCTGAACAACTCGCAAAATCAGCAGGCGTAAAGCTTGGAAAAATCGTCAGCCTCTCTGAAAATATGGCTAATTCTTTTAATCCTTACGCTCAAAACGCGATGGGTAGGTTTGAAGCCAAAATGCCGCTCAGGGCAGAGGTGCAGGATCAAGCCCCTGCAATCTCAGCAGGAAGCGTGGCGGTCACTGTGAATGTCGATGCAATTTTTGAAGTGCAGAATTAATTAAAAACTACTTTTTGAAAAGCACCGATAAGAAAGTGCCCACAAGACACGCCCCCTACTCTTTTGGTTTAAGTACTTTTTAGTAGATCTCATCAATTCTTATAAGAATTGCAAGCTTAGCTTCCCTAATCAGAACAGACTCCGTACAATTAGCGTTGTTAGCGCTATGAGGAAATCTCTTCTCACATTCGCATTGAGTCTTTTTTTGTACCTCGCTCAATACGCTACGGCTCAGGCGGGAACTTGCACCATTGTGCCAAGCGGCGCAGGATCTCAGGAGCTCGACTCCGGCACCTATACTCAAGTGGATTTGGCGACCTGTGCAGGCGGGAGTCTTACAGGCCTTAACATTCAGAGCAGTGCCACGCTAACCGCCAATGGTTCCATTACCGTAAGTGGAGATGTGACGGTTTCGGGGACACTTACCCATGCTGCAGAAGATGTAAATGGACTCAATTTAACGGCCTCGAATATTAACATTCCTGTAGGCGGACGAGTCGATGTGAGTGGTAAAGGTTGCCGAGGTGCCGATGGTGGAGATGGTGCCTGGGCCATGGGCCCCGATCTCAATAATGGTAATGTTTGCACCTATGAAGCCAGTGGAGCGGGAGGTTATCAATACGGTGGAGGAAACTACGGAGGCTTGGGAGGTCAGACCATTATTACTTATACTCCTTACACCTATGGGAGCCAAACCGCCCCTATCTTCTTAGGTTCTGGTGGTGGAGGCGGAAGCTCGCCAGGCAACGGCTACGGCGGAGGGCTTGCACAACTCTTCATTAGCGGAACAGCCATAGTCGATGGAATCCTTACAGCGAACGGACAAAATGGTGGAGGGGGTCAATCGGGAGGGTCCGGTGGATCTATTTACTTAAAAGCGGGGATCCTCTCAGGCAGTGGTTCTATCACCTCAACTGGCGGAAATGGAGATGGCTATGGAGGCGGGGGCGGTGGCGGAAGAATCGCCATTTATTATGGTACGCTCGACACTTTTGATTTGTCGGATGTAAGTGCCAATGCAGGAAACGGAGGTTGGATTGCAGGTTATAAAGGCACTACTTACATTTTAGATCGAACGGTCGATGATGGTTCGGGAACTCTCACCATTCCCTCAGGCCTTGAATTTACAAGCAATGGAGATTTTACACGAACTGCTTTTAATATTTTAAACGGTGCTTACCTGCGCTGCGAAGCTCAAACTACCCTCACCATTTCTACCACGGGCAATTATACCGACCAAGGCAGCACTTGGGATTGTAGCTCAGCGATCAGTACCCTAAATTTAAATGTGGGAGCAACCCTTAACGCCAGCGACATTTCTTGGAGCATCACAAATACCGATGCTTTAAATCTCACCGCCGTTACGTTTACAAACTCCGGAACAAATACTTTTACTTTTAACAAAGCCGGTGCACAGGCCAATTGGAATATTTCAAACAACCTCACTTTAAATAATTTTACCTACACAGGAGGCGCTTCCGGAACGACCTCTTACCAGGGTGGCGTTTTATTCATCGACGATGCAATCTCGATTTCATTAGTAAACTCCGATATCAACAGCAGTGTTTCCTGGACCAATCTGACGGGATTATCGATTGACGCCAACTCATCTATTAATGCCACTGGCACGGGATGTTCGGCCTCGATTTCTACACTCGATGGCTATGGGCCAAACCTACTCGATGTGAATTATGCTTGTGCTCAAGGTGATGTATCTGGCGTAGAAGGCGCGGGTCGAGGTCAATACGGCGGGGCTGGCCACTGCTCCGCGGGCTTAGGTTCTTATGGGCCTCCTTCTACTACCTATGATTCTGCTACCGCTCCTGTTCTGCCAGGTTCGGGCGGCGGAGGTGGTGCCAGCGGAGGACACGGCGGAGGAATCATTCGCCTTGCGGTAGCGAACACTTTGACTCTCAACGGAAATTTATATGCCAATGGCACTGCCGGTGGTGCGCAAGGCGGAGGTTCCGGAGGGTCAATCTGGATTACAGCCTCCACTGTTACGGGCTCAGGCTCTGTCTATTCAAATGGTGTAACTGGAAACTTCTATGGTGCACCCGGTGGAGCAGGATATATTGCACTCTATTACGATGTCTTGGATAGCTTTAATATTTCCCAACTTCATTCCGACGGAGTCTCGGGTTCTACTGAAAATTGTACTCCCTATACGAGTTTGAATCCGGGGCTTGTTCTCTCTCCCAATTCTCTGAGTATCTCGGAAAGCGGCGAAGACACCTTCACGGTAGCTCTGAGTACCGAACCCAGTGCCGATGTGACGGTGAGCGTAGTCAGTAGTGATACTTCGATAGGGACCGTTTCTCCAGCAAACCTCACCTTTACTTCGGGAAATTATAGTACTCCTCAAACGGTTACAGTCAGTGGAGTGGATAATCAGAGTATCAGTGGAACAACGAATTTTGACGTCAATTTATCAGCAAGTAGTGCAGACAATGCTTATAACGGCAAAACGGGCTCGGTTGCGGTCACCGTCTCCGACGATGATACGGCAGGCGTCACCTTAACGCCAAGCTCCCTCACTTTGAATGAAGCAAGCGGTTCCGATCACTTCACCGTGAATCTCAATACCCAACCCACCGATGGGGTTGATGTCACACTCTCTTATGATTCGAGCAAAGTTTCGGTCACGCCCACGCTGTTATCTTTCACCACAATAAATTGGGCCAGTGCTCAAACGGTAACAGTAACCGCTCTAAACAACGATGTTCAACAAAGTAGCTCAACAAATATCACCTTCGCTCTTACCAGCAACGATTCCAATTATAACGGACTTTCAGTGAGTCCGGAAACCATCACGATTACCGATGATGATGAAGCCGGCGTAAACTTTAGCACTCAAATTCTCAATCTAACTGAAGGCAGCACCGGCAGCTATACGCTTGTGCTCAACTCGCAACCTACTCACGATGTGACGATTACTCCAAGCACCACAAGCGCTGACATCGATTTTACACCTAAAACACTTGTGTTTACTTCAAGTAATTGGAGCGCTCCACAAAGCGTTAGCGTTGAAGCCTTGAGTGATCAAGAATATGAAGGAGCCGAAGAAGCAACCATTACCCATTCAATTTCAAGTGCTGATCCTAACTATTCCAATCTCTCGGTAGGAAATGTAACAGTCAATATTTCAGAAGAAAGTTTTCCTGAAATTGAAATTCCAAACCCCATTTCAGATCCCCAAGCGAGCAGCATTACAAACAATACTTTAAGTTACTCGGTCACTTTAAGCACACCGAGTCCGCAACCTGTTTCGGTTCAATATGCTACCCAAAATGGAACAGCAATTGCCGGAAAAGATTATGTTGAGAAGAGCGGAAGCTTGACCTGGGCCCCCGGAGAAAGCGGCTCAAAAGCGGTAAACATTGAATTGTTGGGAAGTTATACTTTAGTAAGTGAAAATGATTTCTTAGATTTCTCGATTCCTTTCATCTCCACCGCGTATGCCGACACTTCTTCGAAGACAATTATCTTAAACTTTTCAAATGCCGATAATGCCAATCTCTCGAATAGTAGTGTCACGCTTACCATTCAATCGGCTGAAAATGCCGCCGGTGGAGGCTGCTCGTTGCAAAATGAAGCGCACTTTTCGTTCTCCACATTTGTTTTTGTCATTGCACTTCTTTTCTTCCGATTGAAAAAGAAAAGGCTTATGAAAGCCGAATAACTTCTTTCACTAGTTTTGTAATTCCTTCGTGGGTCTCTGAAATTCGATTTGCCAGCATATACGCCGGAGTTGAAACGATTTTATTTTTCTCATCCACCACAAATTCTTTGACCGGACATTTTTCGTGGTGAGCCCCCATTTTTTCTAAAGCCCCTGCGGTTCCGGGGTCCGTGCCAATAGTTAAAGTGGGATGAACTTCCTTTCCTAAAATTGCAGCGATCGTTGCGGGTGCGATGCAAATCGCGCCAATCGGTTTTTTTGCAGCAATCATTTCTCGAATGAGGCGGGCCACTTCTGCATTAGGTTTTGCCTGTGCACCTTTGGTTGCAAAATCGGAAAGATTTTTTGCCGCACCAAAGCCTCCCGGCAAAATCACCGCATCGAGATCGGAAGCTTTCACTTTTGAAATATCTTGAATATTGCCCCGCGCAATTCGCGCGGATTCTAAAAGCACATTTCTCTTTTTTCCGGTGGGTTCATTGCTTAAGTGATTGACTTCATCCAGTTCAACATTCGGAGCCAAACACACCGCTTGAGCCCCCGCTTGATCAATCGCAAGCAAGGTAAAAACGGCTTCATGAATTTCGCTTCCGTCTTTCACACCGCAACCTGATAAAATCACGCCGATTTTTTTCATTTTTCTTCTCCCATTCTCTACTCCTCTTAAGATTAAGAGGGGGAACATTTTATTTTTTCTTCGCCAAATCTTTCAACTGATCAATCAATTCTTCTGGAAAATCCGATTTTCCTAAACAATCGCCTCCGTCTACTACTAATACTTCTCCGGTAATATAGGCGGAAGCCTCGCTCACCAAATAAATAACGGCTTGAGCAATTTCTTCGATCGTTCCAAAACGCTTCATTGGCACTTCTTGAGCCAACTTCTCTTCAAACCCAGCCCAAAGCCTTTTCGAAGCCCCTTCGGTTTGAATGGGGCCCGGCGCTACAGCATTCACTCTAATCTTGTGTTTCGCCCATTCCACGCCTAAAGAACGGGTGAGCGCAACGACTCCGGCTTTCGCAGCGGCGGAAGGCGCGGTAAACGGGTTACCCGTCCAGGCATAAGTCGCCACAATATTTACAATACTCCCCCCACCGTGTTTGATCATTTCTTTCCCAACCGCTTGCGAACAATAAAAAGTGCCATCTAAAACAATTCCGGTTACTGCCTTCCAACCTTTCACAGAAAGTTCTTCGGTACGGGCCAAAAAATTTCCGGCCGCATTATTCACTAAAATATCAATTTTTCCGAAGCGATCGATGGCAGCTTGCACGGCGGCCTGAATTTGCTCGGGTTCTCGCACATCCGCCTGAGCAATCAAACTCTCTGCGGAGAAAGCGCGCAGCTCTTCGGATACCTTTTCGAGCTTTTCGAGATTACGCCCAAGTAAAACCACCCTCGCCCCCAAACGGGCGAAAGCATGGGCGATCCCGCGGCCAATCCCGCTTCCCCCACCCGTTATCAATGCGATTTTATTGGTTAAAAGACCTTCTTTAAAAATCATGATTAACCCCTTGAAAAAACTTTTAAACTTATTTAAACCCGCCCAACATTTTTCATAATCGAAGCATTAAAAAAATACAAATTATTTGAGAGTCTCATGACAGTGAACATTGCAACACAAGGGGGAATTCTCTATGACAACTCAGAATCCCCAACGTTCGTCGGACGAATCGAATTAACTGCCAATCTAGGGCGGTTTGCTAGCTCTACTTTAATTCCTACCGGAACTCGATTTAGTTCGCTTCATCTTGCATTGGCTTATCAACCTACTTTTTATTCTGAGACCCTTACGCATCGTCTCTTCACAGCGGTGGGATATACTTCAAATTGGCAATTTACTGGCCCCACAGACTCTCATCCCAGCGCAACGGTACGCTTGGGTTTGAATTTCGATCCTGAGCAAAGATCCCATATAGCTTTAAGCCTTGAAGGAATGGGAAATCTTTTTGTAGGAGGCTTCTTTTTTATCACGGGAACTGTAGGAATCCACTTCGCGCTAGATTCTGGGCAAACAGGACTCTTGCTGCTTGCCGGAGCAGGAACTCGAATTTTTTAAAGATTTGTCCTTTCTTAAAAAGCATATTAAGACAGCCCTATGCTCAACTCTTTATTCAATATTTTCTTTCAAGTCTCTTTAACCCTTTGGGTGGGAGCGATTGCCTTTTTCTCTTTTGTCATTGCACCTGGAGTTTTTCGTGAACTCCCCCGAGAAATGGCGGGCGATTTAATCAGCAAACTTTTTCCTCAATACTATTATTGGGGCTACCTTTTTGGAATCGTTGCAACGGCTTCGCTATTTCTCAAAGGGATTTTTCAGGCGCCCTTCCCTGCTGTTCGCTTGATCTTGCTACTTTTTATGCTCGGCTGCAGTTTTTATGCGGGAGTCAAAATTCATCCTCAAGCCCATCTCGCCAAAACCGTTTTGCGAACGATGGAAGACGGGCCTGAAAAAGAGATCAAACAAAAAGAGTTTTCAAAACTTCACCGCGAAAGCGTGATTTTAAATAGCTTGGTGCTTCTTTCGGGACTCCTCGTTCTCATTCTTACCGCTTATCCTAAAAATTCTTAAACTTGTTTCCCTTCGGATTTATTTTGCTATAATTCAGAAATGACCACCCTTGGCCGTTTTCTCATGGAAAAGCTCTATCAAGCAGGCGTGCGCGAGCTCTACGGAATTCCGGGCGATTTTGCCTTAAGTTTTTTCAAGGCGGCTGAAGAATTCAAAAAAATCAAAATCATTCCTTTTTCTCATGAACCTTCCGTGGGCTTTGCCGCCGATGCAACGGCTCGCATTACCGGAAAAATTTCCGCCTGCGCGATTACTTATGGGGCTGGCGGTTTAAATATGGTGAATCCAATCGCCTGCGCCTACGCTGAGAAATCTCCTGTGGTGGTGATTTCGGGAGCCCCCGGAATGGAGGAGAGAAAAAGAGGTTATTTGTTTCATCACCAGGCCAAAAGCTTAGATTCTCAACTCAAAGTTTTTAAAGAAGTAACGATTTATCAAGCCTCTCTCGAAGATTTGGAAAAGGCAGCCCTTCAAATTGAAACAGCCCTTCAAATGGCTCAAATTTATTCGCGCCCTGTTTATCTAGAAATTCCGCGCGATAAAGTGTTTGAAAAGCTCCCCAATTCTCCTTCTCTTTCTTTAAACATTTCCCAAAACCAAGAAGCCACCCGCGAGGCAAGCCAAGAGATCCTTCAGCTTTTTGAAAAAAGCAAAAATCCTGTTTTAATGATCGGAATCGAAGTCCACCGTTTTGGGTTGCAAAAACTGGCAATCAAACTCGCCGAAAAGATGAATATTCCCGTGGTGAGTTCTTTCATGGCCCGCTGCACTTTTCCGACGCACCATAAACAATTCGAAGGAATTTACCTGGGGCCTGCCGGGCCTAAAAAAATTCAGAGCTTGGTTGAAAAAAGCGATTGCCTGATTTTATTGGGTGTTCCCCTGGCCGATACCGATATGGCCGTCCGGCTGATGCATCTGAACCCTCACCGAATTGTCCATTGCGTTTCCCGCGAAGTGACCATTGGGCATCACCGCTACGAGCATGTTGAGTTAAAAAGCTTGGTCCAACGACTCTTGAAATCGAAGTTTAAAAAACATTCCGCTCCGCGTTGGAGCTCTAAATCAAAAATCAAAACGCCCTCGCTTGAATATTTTAAAAATCAAAGCCTTCGGGTTGAAGACATCATTCACGCCTTAAATTTTCTTTTTCAGAAAAAAGGCGAAATGGTGACTACGGTCGATAACGGCGATTGCCTTTTTGCCTCGACCTTACTCGATACCGATCAGCTTCTGGCCTCGGGTTATTATGCAACCATGGGTTTTGCGGTGCCCGCAGGATTAGGCGTCCAAATCTCCACAAAAAAACGGCCCTTAATTCTTGTCGGAGACGGGGCCTTTCAAATGACAGGTCCTGAAATCTCGCATTGCCTTAAATATAAGCTCAACCCCATTGTGGTTGTTTTCAACAATTCTCGTTGGGAAATGTTGACTGTGATTCAACCCAAAGGGGATTACTACAATCTCACCTCCTGGCCTTTTGCCAAATTGGCGGAAGATTGGGGGGGCAAGGGTTATACCGTCAAAACTCGGCAAGAAATGCTGGCCGCCCTCTTCGATGCCCACCAGCAAAAATGTTTCACCTTAATTGATGCCCAGATTCCTCCAGGCACTCGTTCGAAGGTTTTAGAAACCTATCTCGCAAAAGTGCGGGGTTAAATCTAAAAATAGAAAGATCCCCTCTTGCCTTTTAGAAAGTCTTAAGCTAGGCCCCTCTCATTCTCAAAACCTTCAAGGAAAGGATGCACTATGTCGATGCTTGTGGTGGGTTCTGTTGCTTTAGATACCGTCGAAACTCCCTTTGGAAAACGCGAAGAAGGCTTAGGAGGCTCGGCTACTCATTTTGCAACTTCCGCTAGTTTTTTTACCTCTCCCCAACTCGTTGCAGTGGTTGGAGAAGATTTCCCGGAGACCCATCTCGATTTTTTGAAAAGCCGTGGCGTATGCTTAAAAGGGGTTCAAAAGAAATCGGGCAAAACCTTTCGCTGGAAAGGAAAATACGAGCACGATTTAAACACCGCACATACCTTAGATACTCAACTCAATGTTTTTCAGAATTTTTTCCCCGAACTTCCCACCGAATATCGCAACAATGAGATTGTTTTTTTGGCGAATATTGATCCTGAACTGCAAGGTAAAGTGATTGATCAATGCGACGGAGTGAAATGGATTGCCCTAGACACCATGAACTTTTGGATTCACAGCAAAAAAGACGCCCTAAAACAAACCATTTCTCGGGTAAATATGGTGGTCATCAATGAAGCCGAAGCCCGTGATCTGGCCGAAGAATCTAATCTCGTAAAAGCCGCCCGCAAAATCCAATCGTGGGGGCCCTCAACGCTAGTTATTAAACGAGGTGAATACGGCGCGCTTCTTTTCCATAAAGATCAATTTTTTTCGGCCCCGGGCCTACCTCTTGAAGAAATTCAAGATCCAACGGGTGCCGGTGATAGTTTTGCGGGAGGCTTAATGGGCTATCTCACAAAAAATTGGTCTTTCAAAGATCATGCAAATAGTGCCCCCGCCTTCAATCTTTTAAAGAAAGCTTGTATTTACGGATCAGTGATGGCGAGCTTTAACGTCGAAGCCTTTAGTTTAGATCGCTTACGAACTCTCACCGCTCCCGAGATTGAAATGCGCTATAAACAGTTTGCTGAACTTGCTCAATTTTAGAATCGATATCTCATTACTTTCTTAGCCCACGCAATAAAATCGGCTGAAAACTCAATAAAACTTTCTTTTTGCCCAGCATCCCACATCGTGTGCGTGGCTGTTTTTCCTTGAGCTTGAATAATGAAAGTTTGATTTCCGGAAAGTGGCGGACGTTCGGGGTTGGCCACCGGCCAGGTCATAAATTGATGTTTTCCAATAATTCCCCATAATTCCTGAAGCTGCGATGGGGTTAAAGGATACGTCCTACTCTCTTTCGTTCGCTTCGCGGTGTTTGATCCATATTCGGTAGGAATATAATCTAAATCGTGAATGAGCTGATTCTCTTTCACAGTATACTTTTCAAAAGTTGCTGCATTGGCTGGCCCACCCTCCACAAACTCGTAACGCACACTCAAATCTTGTGGAACTCCTGAAAAAATTGTGGCCGCCTCGAGACGAACACTCAAACTTAAAAACAAAACGATAAAAAATATTTTTTTCATTTTTTGCATCCTATGATTTCATTAGACTTCATTTCTTTCTCCTCTTAAAATTGAGAAGTAAAGAATGATGTCTCATCTTCATTCTTAATTGCCTAAAGAAAGTAAATTAAATTATGCAAAACTCAGCCGAAATGATTGTCGCGGATTCCGAAACCGATGCCAATCTTTTTTATGCCACCCAATTTGTAGTACCCGATCCAGTTTATTTTTTCAAAATCCGCGGAAAAAAATATTTAATGCTCAATGATTTAGAAGTCGATCGTGGCAAAAAAGAAGCTGAAGTCGATCAAATTTTATCGCTCACCGACTGGACCCAAAAAACACGAAAAAAATTGGGGCCCAAAGTTTCGATGGTAGATATTGCAACTACTTTTTTAAAAGAGAAAAAAATACATTCTTTAATCGTGCCCCACAACTTTCCAGCCTACATCGCCGCAGAATTCCAAAAAAGAAAAGTGAAGATTCTTTTTCGCTCCGATCCTTTTTGGCCGGAACGCCTTCTCAAGAATAAAAAAGAGAAAGAAGCGATTCGTGAAAGCCTAAGAAACACCGGAAACGCCATTCGCAAGGCTTATGATTTTTTGCGAACTTGCAAAATCAAAAATGGAAAAATCATTCACGCCGGAAAAGTTTTAAGCTCTGAAAAATTACGACAAGTCATTGATGTGGATTTAATGATGAATGGATGTTTGGCTCAAAACACCATCGTTGCCGGTGGAGAGCAGGCTGTAGATCCGCACAATCGAGGCTCCGGCCCTCTTTCTGCCAACCGTGGAATCGTAATGGATGTTTTTCCTCGCTCCCTAAAAACGCATTATTATGCCGATATGACTCGTACGGTTGTGAAAGGAAAAGCCTCAGCCCCATTCAAAAAAATTTGGGAAACTGTGAAATACGCCCAAGAAAAATCTTTCGAAAAAATTCGGCCCGGAATCAACGCCCAAAAAATTCATGAATGGATCTTAGATTATTTCGAGTCGAAAGGCTTCAAAACGGGAAATATGAAAGGGCGCATGCAAGGCTTTTTTCATGGCACAGGGCACGGCCTAGGCTTAGACATTCACGAAGCACCCCGCATTTCTAAGGTACCTGAAATTTTAAAAGAAGGAATGGTCGTTACAGTTGAGCCCGGCCTTTATTATTCGGGAATTGGCGGCGTACGTATCGAAGATGTAGTATATGTCACGCGAAATGGATGCGAGATTTTATCATCGTGCCCTAAAATTTTGGAAATTGCCTAATATCCTTCGTCACAAGCTCTACCCACCCAAGCTCAAAATAAATCTTAAATATCTTTCAAGATTTCTTTCTTCTTCGCTTCATATTCTTGAGGGCTAATCAAGCCTTGATCTTTGAGCTGCTTCAATTCTTTCAGGCGTTCTATCGTTGTTTTTGTTGTAGCAGGAGCGGGAGCGGGTTTCGGTGCTACAGCAGGTGTGCTTTCAGGAAATTTAGATTTTTGAGTTGAGCGTTTGTTTCGCTTTTTTTCTTCTTTTTCTCTTTCTTCTTCTTCGGCAGCCTTTTTATCAAGCTGGGTGGCAAAATCGTAATTCATATCTAAGATAATTTCATTCGGTGTGGTAAATGAAAGTACTTGCCCCTCTTGTGGTTCAAGAACCGTTTTTAATCCTTTCGATTCATCTACACGCTGCGCACCAAATTGAGTATGAGATTGATAATCTCCAATCAATTTCGCATTGGTTTTTATAAAACGCAGATGCAAACCATCTTGCGCAACAAACGCCCGAACAATATTTAAGCGATCATTTCGAACGATAAAAAAAGGATCTTTCTGCACCATTGAAATTGAAACCACCTGATTAGGCCCTACTTGCTCAAAGGCTTCAACGATATGCGGAATAAATTTCTTCTCCAGTGTATCAAGATCGAAAAAAACTTGTTGATCGACAATATCTTTTCGAAACAAAAGCGCTTTGTTATAACGAACCGATAAAAACATATCGGCTAATTTTTTAGGATCAAACGTATAAGGGTGATTCGGAACAATATCTTCGGCTTCCGCTTCTTTTAAGTTTTCAAGCCCCACGTAGTTGGCGGGGTTATTGGGCTGCTGCCAAATTTTTGTGCGGGCAAAAACAGGGCCCGACGAAAATAAAACAGTTAAAAAAGAAATAATAAATATTTTCTTCGAAAATGAAGTCATAGCTTTCCTTTAAATTCCTCTTTGCCGAGGTTTAGGCTTCTTAATGGATTCTCTCCACTTCGTCAATCAATCGCTCTTTCAGGTTAAAGAGCGAACGCCACAAATCATTTGGTGGCCTATTTTTTTTCTGTTAGACTTTCAAGAATCTTCTATGGGCTTAATGCAAAGAATCTTCAATACTTCTCTCTTCTTAGGGGGCGGCTTCATTCTCCTTCTTTCTTATTTTCTAACCCCGGACCCACGAGGTTTTGGTACCCATCAACAACTTTTTCTGCCTCCTTGTCCTTTTCGTTGGCTCACGCACTTGCCTTGTCCTTCTTGTGGCTTAACCACCAGCTTTGCTTATTTCGCCAAAGGCGATTGGATCGCTGCCTGGAAAACTCACCCTTTAGGGCCCATCCTCTTTATTTTTTTGGTCTTGTTTGAACTATTTGTGCTCAAATCACTCCTCCAGGGAAGTTCGCTTCGGGAAAATTTAAAAAAAATTTTCACGCTACCTTTGGCGGTCTATTTAATAATTGGAGTGATCATGCAATGGATTTTCAGGTTGTGGTTTATGAAGTTCCAATTAGGATAAATTGAATTCTCATTAAACAAGGAGCCTTTTTATGAGCACCAACGCAAATTTACCAAGTTCTACCCCTCCTATCCCCCCCACACCCAGCACACCGGGAGCTTCAGGAAAAGCGATTGCTGCCCTGATTTTAGGAATCGCGGCTTTTGTGTGTTGTGGATTTTTTACGGCAATTCCCGCTTTGATTTTGGGGCGCTCCGAAGAAAAAGCCATTCAAGAAGGCCGCTCTCCTCAAGCAGGCCTTACTTTAGCGAAAGTAGGATGGATCTTAGGTTTGGTGAATATTATTTTAAACGTCATCTCCATTATTTTCATTGTGATTTACATCGTCGTTTTGGGCGGACTTTCTCAAATGCAACACCGCCCTGGTTTTTAACATGCGCGTCATTGCAGGCAAGGCACGGGGGCATACTTTGCGTGTGCCTCCGTCTCCCCAAGTTCGTCCAGCAACCGAAAAAGTAAGGGGCGCCGTTTTCAATATCTTGGGAGATATTGAAGGGCTAAAGGTCTTAGATCTCTTTGCGGGCTCTGGTTCGGTGGGCATTGAAGCGCTTTCACGAGGTGCAAGTTGTTGCGATTTTGTAGAACAAAACCGCGGAGTCGCCGAAATTATTCAGAAAAATTTAGAGCACTGTCATTTTGAGAATCTGGGAAAAATTTGGGTTTTAAAAGCCGCGGCCGCAATCCCTAAGCTTCAAAAATTAGACAAAACCTTTGATCTTGTTTTTGTAGACCCCCCCTACGATAAGAACTTATTGAACCCCACCCTACATCTACTCGCCCATTCTTCTCTTTTTGATTCCCACGCCCTACTTGTTTGCGAACATTCCCCCCGCGAAACCCCTCATGAAGAAAAACTTGAAATAATTGATCAGCGCAAGTATGGGCAGACGTATATTAGCTTTTTGAAGTTAAAAAGCCGTTCGTGCTGAGGCCCTCGAAGCATGAATGGCGCAAACTTATCTTGTTCACCCTTCGAGAACCTCAGGGCGAACGGTATTCGAGACTCTAAGATGAAAAACTCCATTGCCCTCTGCCCTGGTTCTTTTGATCCTCCCACTTTAGGGCATATCAACATCATCGAACGTTCTTTAAAATTGTTTGATAAAGTCATTGTGGCCGTTGCAATTAATACGAGCAAAAAAGGCACCTTTACTCCCGAAGAACGCGTCGAAATGCTCAAGGCCCTTTTTAAAGGCCGCAAGAATATTGAAATCGATACCTTTTCGGGCCTACTCGTCAATTATGCGCGCAAGAAAAAAGCTCAGTCGATCATTCGCGGCCTTCGCACCGTGCAAGACTACGAATACGAATTTCAAATGGCCTTAGCGAACCAAAAAATGGCGCCCGATATCGAAACTGTTTTTATGATGACCGAATCCGAATACTCCCACATTAGCTCCTCGATCATCAAAGAAGTGATCTATTTTGGTGGTTCAGGAAAAGGAATGGTTCATCCCCTGGTAGAAAAGAAATTGAAAGAGAAACTAAAAAAATAATGATCAGTTACAAAATTTAAGGATTTTTATGATCAAACTCACTGCCCGTATTCAAAAAGTAAAACCCTCTCCCACTTTGGCAATCGATACCAAAGCAAAAGCCATGAAGGCCGAGGGGATTGATGTGATTGGCTTTGGCGCCGGCGAGCCCGATTTCGATACCCCCGATCATATCAAACAAGCAGCCATCGAGGCTTTGAAAGCAGGAAAAACAAAGTATACCCCAGTGGGCGGTGTGAATGAGCTCAAAGATGCGATTATTGCAAAACTCAAAAAAGATAATAATCTAAGCTATATTCGCGATGAAATTTTGGTCTCTTGTGGCGGCAAACACGCCCTCTATAATATTGCTCAAGTTTTGTTTGAAGTAGGCGATGAAGTGATTATCCCTTCTCCCTATTGGGTCAGCTATCCCGATCAAGTTTTATTGAATGATGCGCAACCTGTGATTGTGCCCACTCAAGAAAAAAACGGATTTAAAATTACGCCTCAAGAACTCGAAAAAGCAATCACTCCCAAAACAAAGGCCTTCGTTTTAAATAGCCCGTCAAACCCCACCGGCTCAGCCTATACTCGCCAAGAGTTAGAATGCCTTGCCGAAGTTTTGGTAAAGAAAAATGTGGTTTGTATTTCAGACGAAATTTACGAAAAAATTGTTTACGATGGATTTGAATTCACTTCGATCGCCTCACTCAATGATAAAATTAAAGCCCTAACCATTACCGTGAATGGAGCCAGCAAAGTTTATTCGATGACAGGCTGGCGCATGGGTTATGCCGCAGGGCCACTCGATGTGATCAAGGCCATGACCAAACTTCAAGGCCAAGTGACCACCAACATTGCCACTGCCACTCAATGGGGTTCGGTTGCAGCTTTAAATGGTTCTCAAGAATTTTTGAAAGAATGGGTGGGAGAATTCAAAAAACGCCGTGATTATATTTTACAACGTTTTGCGGCAATCCCGGGAGTCTCTTGCTACAAACCCGAAGGGGCTTTTTATGTATTCCCCAATATTAGTGCCTACCTCGGCAAAAAAGCTGAGGGAAAAACTTTAAATACCGACGAAGAAATTGCCACCTATCTTCTTGATAAACATCTCGTGGCGGTGGTGGCTGGTTCGGGCTTTGGAGCACCGGGTTACATTCGTCTTTCGTATGCAACCTCCATGAGCAATATCGAAAAGGGCCTCGACCGAATCGAAAAAGGCCTGAAATCGCTTTCTTAAAGGGCACCTCTCGAAAAACGTCACGAGCGGCCCAAGTGCGAGGTGCGGGGGTCCCCAAAAAACCGGAATGTATATGGAAATACATGAGGATTTTTTGGGTACGCAACGAAGCAATCGGGATGCGCAGTAGTTTTTCGAGGTGACCTTAAAATGCCTAGCAAAGAAACTCTTACTTTAAAAATCGACCAAATGGCCTTTGGCGGCGAAGGCCTGGGCACTTTCAAAGGTAAAAAAGTTTTTATTCCTGGAGGGGTAGCGGGCGATCTCGTTCAAATTGAAGTGATCGAAAATAAGCGCGATTATGTTCGGGGAAAAATAACCCAAATCCTTGAAAAGTCACCCCAACGCAGCTCACCGGTTTGCCCTTATTTTTTTAAATGCGGCGGCTGCCAATGGCAGCACATTGATTACGCCTCGCAAATTGCCTATAAACAAGAGCTGCTTCAATCGAGTTTGCAGCGCATCGGGAAAATAGAAAATCCAAAATTAAAAGAACCGATTCCTTGCGATTTGCCCTACCACTATCGCAACCGCATCCGGCTTCAAGTTTCGAGGCAAGGGGAAATCGGTTTTTTCAAGCCCTCTTCCAAAGAACTTGTGGCCATTGAAGCCTGCTCCATTGCCATTCAGGCACTCAACGAAAAAATTCCCGAAGCCAAGCAACTTGCTCAACGCCTGCGGGCTCAAGACCAGACTAAACGCCATGAAATTGAGATTAAATTAGAAGATGAAAAAGTAATTGTGGAGGCAGACCCTCAAGGAGAATCACTCTTCTCTCAAGTGAACGTGGCCCAAAACGAAAGATTAATTCAACGCGTTGTTGAAAGCTTAACGCTCTCCGGAAAAGAAAATCTTTTAGAGCTTTATGCCGGAACCGGAAACTTTTCTTTTGCTTTAGCCAAAAAAGTAAAAACCCTCACGGCCGTTGAATCGCATCCGGGTGCGGTTGAAGAAGCCAAAAAGAAAATCGAGCAAAAACACATTCGTAATTTGAGCTTTGTTGAATCGACTTCTTACCGTTATCTTCAACACGATTCTTTACGCCCCGATCAATTTCAAGTTTTGTTGATAGATCCTCCGCGAAGTGGAGCAATCGACTGCTTAGAATCCATCGCAAAATTAAAAATCCCAAAAATTCTTTATGTGTCTTGCGACCCCTCTACCCTTGCTCGTGATCTCAAAATCTTAATGACTTTGGGTTACCAACACGATTTTTCTCAACTGATCGATATGTTTCCGCAAACCTATCATATTGAATCGATCAATCTCCTCACGCTCAAAAATCAGCATTGACAAGGCCGCTACTTCAGAATTTATTGCTGCCGTGAACTCTAAAACGCTCCAGCATCGAATTTATCTTGATTACGCGGCCACCTCCTACCCCAAAGCCCCGGGAGTTGTGGAAGCGATTCAACGCTACATGATCGATTGTGGTGCTTCTGCAGGACGTGGTGCTTATCGCGAGGCATTTGAAGCCAAGAAAATATTAGACGAAACTCGTAATCGATGCGCTCGCCTTCTTCAGATTCAAAACCCGGAACGATTGATCTTCACTTTAAACGCCACCGATGCCTTGAACTTAGGCTTAAAAGGGGTCTTAAAACCCGGCGATCATGTGATCACTTCGAGCATCGAGCACAATTCGATTAGCCGTCCTTTGCTCGAACTCGAAAAAAAAGGTGAAATCACTTTTTCAAAAGTGAAAGTTGATGTGAATGGAAACATCAATTGGAACGAATTTGAGAATGCATTTCAACCCAACACCAAGCTAGTCGCCTTCATTCACGGCAGCAATGTTTCTGGCACTTTAACTCCTCTCCAAGAAATTGGAGAAAGAACCCGAAAAAAAGGAGTTTTATTTTTGGTGGATGCGGCCCAAACCGCTGGCGCCTATCCACTCGACGTGGAAAAAATGAAGATCGATCTCTTGGCCATGCCCGGACACAAAGCTTTGCTAGGGCCCCTCGGAACTGGAATTCTTTGGGCTCGCGAAGGATTTACTCTCAACACCCTGCGTGAGGGCGGAACCGGATCTTTTTCCGAAGAAGACACTCAACCCGAGTTTTGGCCCGATCGTCACGAAAGCGGCTCCCACAATTTGGTGGGGATTTCAGGTTTAAATGCCGCTTTTGATTTTTTAGAAAAAACAGGAATCGAAAAAATTTGGCAGCATAAGCAAAGCTTACTTACTCAATTGTATGAAGGGCTTTCTTCGATTTCAAATCTTCGGGTGATTGCTCCTCAAAAAACAGAAAATAATGCGGGCGTTATTTCTCTCCAATTCGAAGGTCAAAATCCTCAAGAAATCGCCGCGCGCTTAGACGAAGAATTTCGCATTCAGGTGCGGCCCGGCTTGCACTGTGCTCCGTGGGCTCATGCTACTTTTGAAACCTATCCACAAGGCACTCTTCGCCTAAGTTTGGGGTATGCCACGTCTTCTCAAGACGCCGAGCAAACACTCCTGGCACTTTCTCAAATTGCCCGCACTCGCTAGTGTTTGAATACCCAGAAACTGTCAAAATTTTATTAAACCTGTTAAAAACTCTACTTCACAATTCTTAACAAGTTTTAACATCTTTCACTTCTTTTAAACTTTGCACGGTTCTTGCAGACTAACTTCTCCATCTTTAGACAATTCAGACGGAGGAAAAACATGAAAGCAGATTCTATCGCAAAACCCATTCTCTATTTACTCTCTCTTGTTTTATGGAGTTTAGGCCTGTTGTGGTTCCAAGGATGCGATTCGGCCAGCAATGCCGGCCTGAATTTAAATTCGATTACCCAAATCCCTCAAACAACCGAAATGGTGACAGGAAGTAATTCTACTGCGAGCACTTCGCTGGCTGCTCCCGATTCTAACCTTACAAATTTTGCAGTCTCAGGTACTGCTCCGCGCCTGAGTAGTATTAATTCCACCAATGTAGATACCTACTTTTGGAATGGGTTGATCACACAAATCAACAATCTAGAAGTAGACCCCGGAGACCCCGCTGTAGCTCAGGCCTATTTCGAAGGCGAAGGCACCTGTTACATGGCCCAAAATGTTATGTTTTCTTTTGCCAATATCCAACAAAACGCCACCACACTCTGCTACATGCAAAACCTCACTCAAGAAGATAATGCCATTACGATTATTTCGGGTGCTTCAAGAGCGAGTGAAGTCTTTGAAAAAACAACGCAAGACAAAGTGGTGAAAGTCATCATCGACAACCTGCCCGTCGCCGGAGGTAGTGAAACAATCGACATGAATATTTTCTTTCTGATTTATGGTCTTAATAGCCCAGAAGGAAAAAGTGGTTATGCATTCAACATGGGCATGTGCCCGCAAGGCAGCTCTTCCGCGGTTCAATATCAGGAATATCGTATTAACGACGCAACCGGCGCTATCACAGGCAACTCGGTTGAAACCTCAAATAGTCAATTCACAAGCATCTTTAGCGGCTTTCTGACAACTGATGGGTCTGGAAATATTATTTTTGATACCAGCAAAGATCGTAGCACTTTAACGACCTATAAAGATTCAGAGGGGGGTAGTACTAATATCTTTAAAAATCAACTCACAATCAGTGGAGATGTAATTACCAACTTAAATTGGAATCAGGCCTCTTTTAGTGGAACCGCAATCTCCAGCAAACAAAAAATATTAAGTCAGTTTGCGGGTACTTCACTGCCGTCGGTGAGCTTTCCTCAGGGAGCCGTGGCAGGAATTTTTTCGGGGCAGACCCACCGTTTTGGAACTGAATTCCAAAGCACCCATTATGGGCCTACTAATTCTAGCGATCTCTATAATGCAATCGTGAACTATGATTTTAGTGATTCTTTTTTTGAAGGCCCCCTCCAGATTTCTCCTTCGATGCTTGCCCAGCTCAATGCCTTCGATTGCACTGTGGAACCCGATATTGTCGTGAGCATTGATAGCGGAAGCACGATTTTTCAAAACACCCAGGCTACTTGTGAAACGGGCTCTTTCGACGATATTTCATTTTGCAACGGAAGCAGTATTCTTCAAGCTCGACAAGCCATTCTTTCTAGCCTCTAAGAAAGGAGAAGTGGCTTAGTATAAGGATTTATTTTATACTCGAGGTATGCATGTAACGGCTAACCCATATGGCCTCCACCGTGTTTTAACGCCGGCTGGGGCTTTACCCCAAGCCGCCCAAAAACTGGATGTTTCACTACCTTTATTCGATAACGAAATTCTGATCGAACTCGAAAAGTTAAACCTCGATTCTTCTAGTTTCAAACAAATCGTTGAAGCCGAGCAAAGAAACCTACAAAAAATAAAAGAACATATTCAAAGAATCGTCCAAGAACGCGGCAAGATGCACAACCCAATCACCGGCTCGGGCGGAATGTTAATTGGCCAGGTAAAAGAAATCGGAAAAAATTACGCAGGAGCCCTCAAACTCAAAGTCGGAGATAAAATTGCAACCTTGGTTTCGCTCACCCTCACCCCACTTCACCTCGATGAAATTGAATCGATCGATCTCAAAACCGGCCAGATTGGCGCAAAGGGCTATGCCATTCTTTTTGAAAGTGGAATTGCCTCTCTTCTTCCTTCGGATATTCCCGAAAAAATTGCCTTGGCCGTTTTAGATGTCTGTGGAGCACCCGCCTTGGTTGGCCGTTATGCAAAAGAAGGAAATAAAATTCTTTTCATCGGTGCAGGGAAATCGGCAAAACTGGCTGCGGCCGCGCTTAGAGAAAAATTTAAAGATCAAGTTGCAATTCACGCTTTAGATGTTTCTCAAGAAAATTTGAGCGAAATGAAAGAAATGAACTTAGCCGATGAAATCTTTTTGGGAGATGCCACAAACGTAAAAACAATTCAGGTTTTATCTCTCCAAAACGATTACGATCTCGTTGTGAATGTGGCGAATGTGCCCAATACTGAAATGACTTCAATCTTATGCTGCCGCGAAAAAGGAAGCATAATCTTCTTTAGCATGGCCACAAGCTTTACTCGCGTGGCTTTGGGTGCGGAGGGGCTTGGAAAAGACATTCAACTTTTGATTGGCAACGGATACGCTCAAGGGCATGCCGAGCTTGCCTTAAACTTAATCAGAAAAAATAAAAAATTAAGAGAATGGTTTGAGAGGAAATATCTATGAAACTCCCTTATCTCAATAATGCTGATCCTCTTTATTTCCAAGCGTTCAAACCCTGGGCAAAAGTTACTCGCGAACAATGGGACGACTGGAAATGGCAGATGAAAAACACACTCACCAATGGAGATGATTTTCAGAAGATCATTCCGATTTCAAATGAAGAAAAAGATCGAATCAATTCGACTCTCAACAAATATAAATTCGCTGTAACACCTTACTGGGCTTCGTTGATCGATAAAAAAAACCCGGAATGCCCCTTTAAACTTCAGGCTATTCCTACTCCCGATGAGTTGAGTGTGAGTGTGGGTGAATTCTCTGATCCGCTTGGAGAAGAGGTAGATTCTCCTGTGCCAGGGCTCACGCATCGTTACCCCGATCGAGTTTTGGTACTCATTACCACCATTTGCTCTCTTTACTGCCGTTTCTGCACACGCCGCCGAATTATTCTCGATAAAGAAGGCCATCTCGAACGCGGACAAATGGAAAAAATATTAGACTACATCGGTAAACACCCCGAAATTCGCGATGTGATTTTATCGGGTGGCGATGCGGTTGTCACCGGAACCATTTTAGAAACCTGGCTTAAAGGTTTACGAAAAATTCCCCATGTTGAAATCATTCGTGTCGCTTCTAAAATTCCTTGCGTAATGCCCATGCGCATTACCGATGAACTCGTTCAGATTCTAAAAAAATACACGCCGATTTATTTCATGACTCACTTCAATCACCCCTATGAGATTACCCCCGAGGCAAAAGTGGCTTGTGACCGTTTGGTCGAAAACGGAATTCCCATCATGAACCAAGCCGTGCTCTTGCGTAAAATTAATTCCGATGCACAAATCATGAAAAAATTGATGCAAGAGCTCCTTCGCATTCGTGTTAAGCCTTATTACATTTATCAATGCGATCTTTCGGAGGGTATTTCTCATTTCCGAACTCCCGTTGAAAAAGGAATCGAAATTATTGAGAATTTGAGAGGCCATACCTCGGGCCTTGCCGTCCCAGAATTTGTGATTGACGTGCCCGGTGGAGGAGGTAAGGTGCCGATTTTACCGAATTATCTGATTAGTCACTCCGATAAAAAAGTGATTTTGCGAAACTATAAAGGGATGATTGCTCCTTATCCCGCACCCGAACAAACCGATTGCCAATGTTCGACGGGTGAAGCGGTTCGCAAAAGCTTGGTGCAAGATCACCAAGGAGTGGCCGAACTATTCGAAACCGACAACCTGACGCTAGAGCCCCATGAAGTAAAGGGACGCACTCAATAATTACTTCGCGCCCGAAGATAAACTTCGGGACTTGACCAAAAGGGAAGCACTACGTAGCTCCCCTTTTGGAAAACCCCATTGTACGAGGTACTTCTATCCAGCTTGAAGTGGACGGAGTATGGAATTGATGAAGATGTTTTCAAAACTGAATCTCGATCGAGATCAAATCGAATCTTGTCGAAAGATTGCCCAAAACATTGTGAACCCGGTTCAACGCTATATCGATTATCACAGTACCATTTCGATTGAACGTTCGGTATTGCGTTTGTTTGGGGTTGAAGGAGCCACGCACCTCCCCTTGGTAAATGAAATTATTGAGCGTTTAGATTCTCAAAAACTCTCTCGGGGTATTGCAGGCTGGTTTTGCCGAGCGCTCATCAATAATCCGCAATTAAAACCTCAGAGCTTAGCCCTTCAAGTTGCCGAAGGAAAAATCAACTTAAATGAACAAAAAGAAGTTTCTTGGGAAAGAGTGGCACGCGTCGGAAATGATTTGGCTACTCAGAGTTTAAAGCGAATTCGCGAAGTTCATCAAAAGCGTCAAAAACTGAAAAGCCGCTTCAATCGGCGAGAAGATAGCCCTCTTAAATATATTATTGTGGCAACCGGCAATATCCACGAAGATGTGATTCAAGCCCAAGCCGCTGCCGAAATGGGCGCCGATATTATTGCCGTGATTCGCTCCACCGCGCAAAGCTTACTCGATTTTATTCCGGAAGGTTTAACTACAGAGGGCTTTGGTGGAACCTATGCCACTCAAAAAAACTTTGCGTTGATGCGCAAAGCCTTAGATGAAACCAGTGAAAAACTAAAACGCTACATTGGTTTAACCAATTATTCTTCGGGCCTCTGCATGCCGGAGATTGCAGTGATGGGCGCCTTTGAGGGTTTAGATTATCTTTTGAATGATTCGATGTATGGAATCTTATTCCGCGACATCAACATGAAGCGCACGTTTACCGATCAATATTTTTCGCGCCTCATCTGTGCCAAGGCTGGAATCACGATTCAAACAGGCGAAGACAACTATCTCACCACCGCAGAATCGCATAAATATTGGCATCAAGTTTTAACTTCTCAGCTTATTAACGAAGAATTCGCAAAACGCGCGGGGCTTTCTGAAAATCAAATCGCACTCGGGCACGCTTTTGAAATGGATCCCGAAGTGCCCGACTCTATTCTCTTTGAGATTGCCCAGGCTCAACTCGTGCGCGAATTTTTTCCGCATCACCCAATTAAATTCATGCCACCCACACGCTATAAAACGGGCGATATCTTCTTTGCCAATCTCTACGATGGCCTTTTTAACCTTACGAGCGCACTCACCGGCCAAAGTATTCATCTGGTAGGAATGCTCACCGAGGCAATTCATAATCCGTATCTCATGGATCGTTTCATTTCACTCAAGAACGTGAATTATATTTTTCGTGGGGGAAATGATCTCTCGAAAGAAGTGCAATTTGTGCCCAATGGTAAGATTGCACGGCGCGCGCGGCAAATGATTGAAGATACTTCAAGGCTTTTAAAGAAAGTCGAAAAATTGGGCTTAATGAACGCTATCGAAGAAGGCTTATTTGCCCATATGCCCCGATCAAAAGAAGGTGGAAAAGGTTTAAACGGTGTGTTTCAAAAAGATCGGCATTACTACAACCCCTTTTATGAAAAGTTAAAAGATTAGAACTTATGCCTGTCTCAAAACTTAAAACTTGGCTCTTTGGAAACACAGAGGAAAAAACCGGAAAATCCCCTGCCCGAGTGGATTTAAAACATCTCAAATCTTATGGAGATCATCTCGGAGACGGTGCAATTCAACTTTCTTTTACTCTACCTGTTAAACTTTCTGCCGAAGCCAAAGAAGCCGCAAAACTTTTTGCCGAAAAAATGGGCTTAGAGCGTGTGCTCATCGCCCAAGCCGAACGCATTGGTGAACATTTTTCTTTTTTTGTGGTTTATGCCCATGCCCCTTTTTCGTTGGATTTCACAAAAATCAAAGTACCTCAGGCCCAATTTCACAAATTAGATCGCGAAGAAATTGAAGAAATTATTCAAAAGAAAATCGGCCGAAAAATTGTGGTGGTAGGGGCCACAACAGGGAGCGACGCTCATACCGTTGGAATCGATGCAATCTTGAATAAAAAGGGCTTTGCGGGCGACTATGGTTTAGAATCTTACGCAGGTTTTAAAGTTTACAATCTAAGAGCTCAAGTGGGCAATCACGAGTTGGTTCAGAAGGCCAAAGAGCTGAAAGCCGATGCCATTTTGGTTTCGAAGCTCGTTACCCAACAAGATCAACATCTCAAAGATTTGAAAGAACTCCACAAGCTTCTCAAACAAGAAAAACTATCGCTTCTCAAAATTGTGGGGGGGCCCCGCATGACTCACGCCATTGCCACCAAGCTCGGATTTGATGCCGGTTTTGGCGGGGGCACTCTTCCTTCTGAAGTCGCAAGTTTTATCGTTTTAAAACTCAGCAAAAACCAAAAATAATTTAATTATTTTTTAACAAGCTTTAACTCGTCTTTCAGCCTCTCACGATTCGAGATATTCTTTCTCACTCTCCCGTTGCTATAATAATACGTTCAACAGAAGCCTTACGGGGAGGGTTCATGGGGCGGGGTTTTTTTAAAACTCGATCATTCGTGAAGCAAAAAGTTTCTTTTTTATTCGTTCTCGTTTTTTGTATTTTCTCTCCAAAAATCGCTCAAGCTGCAGATCGTTACTGGGTAGGTTTTGGAGGCGATTTTTCCGATTCTTCTAACTGGAGTGCAACCGACGGCGGAACTTCCGGTGCTTCTGTTCCGGGCGCTTCAGACGATGTTTACTTCACCGCCACAACAAATACAAATTGCAATTGGGATACTTCTGCAACCGTTGCTTCTATTAATCTTCAATCCGGATACACCTCAACGGTTCTCACAGCAAGCTCGGTCAGTATCACAGTGAGCGGAAATGCTACTTTTACAGATGGTACCTTTCAAATGGGCAGTTCAAGCTCGATTACGTTCAATACCGCTTTCTTGGTAAATGGCGGCACCTTTGATGCCCGACGAGCTACCATGCGCAATTACTATAACAATGATGCTTCTTTTACCGTTTCGGGTGGAACCTTCTATGCCCCCGATAAAAATTTAGGCACCGGTGATTATTATCTTACGGGGGGCTTTAATGTCACTGGAGGAAGCGCTACCACCAGTAATGCAGACCTCATCTTAGATTTCTGGAGTGCCTATTTTCATGCCAGTGCTACTTTCGCAACATTCACCCAGAGCAATACGATGCAAAGTGGATTCATAACCTTCCTTGGAATTGCCGGGGGAAAAGTAGTAACCATTACCGGACAAGCCACCTTCAACACAGGTTATTTATCTGGATTTGGAACCCTAGAACTCCAGGGCCCTGCAACTTTTAATGCCGGATGGGCAGGAGAAAACAATGGCGCCAGTATTTCTTTCTCTTCGGCAACCGCTCAAACAATAACCTTCCCCTCCTACAGCAACTATTACCCGGTTTTTACCCTCAACAGTGCTTCTACTACTCTCATAGGAAGCGGCAGTGGAACTCTTCTTTTACGAAGCGACAATGTTCTTACTGCAGGAACCATTAATTTAAATGGCTCCAACCTCACACTTCAAGACGGAAATGGCACCCTCACTTTGGGATCGGGCATGACTTTTATTTTCCAAGGGGATGAAACAATTTCTATGTTTGGAAACCCAACCTTAAATTCAGGAAGTACGGTGCAATATACTGGAACAGATACTTCTTATACTCTCCGAAATTGGTCGTACTCAAACTTAAGTATTATAGGTGGCGCATCAAGCACTTTTAATTTGGCTGCAAATACCACGCTTCAAGACCTTACTATTCAAGATAGCACCTTAAACCTAGCCACCTTTGATCTTACTGTGAATGGAAATTTCAGCAATGACGGCACTCTGCTTTTAAAAGGAGATGAAAATCTTTTTTTCGCCAACGGAATGGATACCGATTCTGGCACAGTTGAATATGCCGATACCGCTTCTCACACAGGTTTAGCAGCAGGAGATGAATACTATCATCTTACCTTTGATGGAACAGGAGGCGGTTCTTGGAGTTTAACGGCCAATCTTACCGTGAACGGTAACCTCACACTCTTTGCAGGAAGCCTTGCCGCAGGAAACAAAAACATTGCACTTCAAGGCGACTGGACCAATACTTCAGGCACCTTTACGAACACAGGCACTGTGAATCTCACAGGCGGCAACCAAGTTATAAGCGGCAATACGACTTTCTACAATTTAAGCAAAACAGTAAGCTCTGCACTAACGCTTTCTTTTGCAGCAAGCTCCACAACCACTGTGAGCAATACCCTCACCTTGCAAGGAAGCTCGGGGAATATCCTCAGTCTGCGAAGTAACAACACCGGAGTAAGATGGAATCTGATTCCTCAGGGAAGTCTCTCCATCCAATATTTAAATGTGCGAGACAGTAACAATACCGGAAACGATGCCCTTTGTCTTACCGGTTGTGTCGATGCTGGCAACAACGTGGGGTGGTATTTCGAGGCCGGGGTTCCGGTGACAGGAAGCCCTATGAATCTTATCGAAGGAGGAGCTTCTGGCACTTACAGTGTGGTTCTAGCCAGCCCTCCTAATGCAGATGTCACCATCAACATTACCCCAGATGCGGGAGTCGATACCGATGTGAACTCACTCATCTTTACAAGCTCCAACTGGGACACTCCTCAAACCGTAACCGTGAGTATTCCGGATGATCCACTCCATCAAGGCGACCGAACTTCTTACATCGCTCAAACTGCCTCGAGCGCAGATTCTTTCTACAATGGCATTTCCGTTGATAGCGTCACTGTAAATATCACCGATGACGATAGTCCCGGAGTAACCTTGAGTAAAAGCACACTGACAATTCAGGTAGGAAGTACTCCCGGAACCTACACGGTTGTTTTGAATACCCAACCTTCTGCGGATGTCACCATTACACCCAGTTCAAGCAACACAGATTTAAGCATTAGCCCTTCAACGCTAACCTTTACCAATGCCAATTGGAACACACCGCAAACCGTTACTGTGAGTGCCTCTACTTCTCTCAGCACAAGCATCACACACACCGCCTCAAGTGCAGACCCTGAATATGATGGAATCAGTATTAACAGTGTTTCTGTCACCTCAACAGGTGAGGCTGCAATTTCTTTAAATGTTTCGGGCCCAAGCGAAAGCCTTAAAGTGGGAGATAATGCAAATTACTTAATTACGGCTAGCAATAGCGGCACGGGAAGTGAAGAAAACTTCAAAATTTTGATCTCTTTACCCGCTAATCTCGAATTCGTTTCGGGGAGTATTTCTGAAGCATTTAGCCTCAGCGCCTCTACAGAGAGCGCCAATACTTGTACGGCCAACGCCCAACTGGTAACCTGCGATGTTGGAACTCTCAATAACGGCTTCGGAGTTTCTGTCAATCTGGTCACTAGAATTATACAGGCCGGCACCTTCAGTATTGAGGTGATTGCAGAAGGAAGCTCTGAAATCGCAAGCACTGCAACAATTTCAAACACTGCCGAGGGAGGAGAAAACAACAACGATTTAAACGGAGGGTGTAGCTTGTCTCTTGCTACATCAAGAAACTACCTCGGAGCCTCACTTCTTCTCTTGAGCACTATTTTCTTGCTCCAGTGGCGATTCAGGGAGAAAATGATCGCAGTTCGAGTGAAAAATCGCATTCATGAAAAATCAAACTTCTCATAAAATCCGAATGAGCCAAGCTGATGCCCACTATGGCGGAAATTTAGTGGAGGGTGCTCGTGTTTTGGCACTCTTTGGCGATGCCGCTACCGAGCTTTGCATTCGAGAATCCGGCGATGAGGGTTTATTTCGTGCTTATGAAAGCATTGAGTTTTTGGCGCCGGTTTATGCGGGTGATTTTCTAGAGATTCATGCCGAAATTATTCAAACGGGAAAAAGCTCCCGCAAAATGAAATTCGAGGCCTATAAAATCATTGAAGCCTCTCAAGATTTGAAAACACCCAATAAAGCTGAAGTTCTTCAGCAAGCCCTTTTAGTGGCAAAGGCGGTGGGAACCTGCGTGGTGAAAAAATAGGCTGCTAATAAGTCGTCACTCAAAAATATCCAAGATACAAGGCGCCCGCAAACAAACAACCGCAGCGTATCAAGATATACGTGAGGATTGTGAGTACAGCGGGCAACGAAGTAGATTGGCATTTTTCAGTGGCGATTAATAAAAATGGCCCCCTAAGCCCACTTGCCAATCCGCCCACAAATTACTGCCTTGAAAAGCGAGCAGTCCCCCCACAAAAACCTGAAAGCGAGAACTAAACGGATTCAAAACGCCTCTTGCTCCTAATCCGAGCAGAAATTGATCGGGGCTTAAAAAAGCTCCTATTCTAAAAAAGCCTTCCAAATGAAAAAAAGGATTCTCAACAGGACCCGGCGGAGTTCTTAGCCCCCCTTCAAAGGCAAAATATCCACTTGGGTTTCCAGAACTCTCCTCAAACCCGGTTAAGGTTAATCCAACACCCCAATTCACGCCTCCTGTTCGACGTGAAGCAATATTTGCCGCTACTCCTCCTCCCGATCTTCCATATCGATCGCGTGAATAATAGGCCCTGAATTCAAAACCAGAAGTATCAAAAGATTGAGGAGTAGCACCTGTTTGAACCGGAGCGGCCCGAGCGGCTGGTGGCCTCACTATCTGCCTTGGTGATGGAGTCACTCGGGCAGGCGCCGAAGGCGCTGGGCGAGGAGTTTCTCCTTGCACGCGAATGGTTAATCTCTCCGCTAAAAAAGCAGCATTAATATTTTGAGGCGTAAACGCATCGAGATTCAAACGAGGCCCGAAAAAATTTTGTAGGATTCTTCTTCGAGCTCGGAAATAAGGATTGTCAGGCCCTCTCCCCTCACTCTCAGTTTTGAAATACTCTTCGACTAATTCGGCGAAAAATTGATCGACGTCGGTGTTACCATAACTTCGAGGAGGGAAAAGCGTCACCTGGTTTCCTGCACGCACGATATAAGAGGAATAATTTGGGATGAGTTCAGGCTGATTGGGATGTGCTTCGATTTGCCCGTGAGTCCAGTTGAAAAAAGTTTGGATGTTTTGCCAAGCGGAAGTATTTCTGAGCAAATTGTAGGCAATCGCATGACCAAACTCATGAAATAAATTACTCCACGTAACGCCCGTTGTGGCATATTGTGAAGGATCAATAGACCGATCGATACCCGATAAGAAATTTAATGCTGGTGCAGTTTGAACAGAAGTGGAACTTCCTGCATAGGCTCGAATCCAAATTCGATTGTGCTCTCCATCGGAGAGCCCCCCCACATTTTGAGTATTTAAACCACACTGAACAAGTGCTGCCTCGGGCTGGCCTGCACTATTACTATTAATCTGGCCAAGTTCCACATTCGTAAAAGGCCCGCTGATATAAAGGCTAAAATCGGGCTGGCCGTTCCCCGGCCGAAGGATTCGCCTCAAATCATCGGGGTGAAAAAAACCCTGAATGATTTCTAATCCGCTTTGCAAATCCCACCTTAAAAACCTCCGAATCATCTGCTGAGAACGAAGAAAAAAAACAGGAATCGAATACCCAAAAATTTGAATCGACTCTTCTCGAAAATCTTGCAGGTTAGCACATCGAAAGGGCCGATCTAAATCTTCTACATTTCCAGTATTATTATAAAGCGCAATACGTTCACGCCAGCCCCCTCGAAAAACCAGACTTTCTTCAAACTCAGCAGGTTCAATGGCCGACTCGGAATACATATTAACTAAAGCATATAAAAATTGTTGCTCTTCTCTCGGCATACCTGAAAACGAAGGATCAACAAAAAAAATAGCGCCAACCCCATGTGCGAAATGCACCAAATTATCATCCCCCTCAGTATTTATCCTTTCTCCCACCCTGTAAACGGCAGGGCAAAGATTATAGAAAGACATCGATGGACTTGGAATGGTCTGGCTTCCTATTTGGCGTTGTAAACATTGTTGTGGGTCATGAGTACGACGAATACATTGCGAAACTCGACCGATCTCTCCAATTTCTCGCAACCGATCGGCCTGTTGAGGAACAGACTGGAAAACCAAATCTGGAATTAAACCTTCCATTCGCCGCCAAGTTTCAGGGTTTGGCAAACAAGCATTCGCCATCGCAATAAATCGAATCGTTTCAGGACGCATGGCCCCTCCAATCTATAAACTTTAACAAGTCATAACATTGGGGGTTTACATATCAATCAAGCTTATTCAATGGTTTTTAAGCTTTGAGAAAGGTAAAATAACCGAATGAATCCTTTAATGATTACAGCGGCTTTAGTCGGGGCTGAGCTCAGCCGCAAAGAGCAGCCTTACCTTCCGTTGAGCCCTGAAGAGATTGCTGCCCAAGGTTTAGAAGCCGTTGAGGCGGGGGCCTCGATTCTTCATCTTCATGTGCGTAACCCCGAAGGAAAACCCACCTGCAATGAAAAAATTTTTAAAGAAACGATTGCTCTCATTCGGCAAAAATCCAACGCGATCATTCAGGTTTCTACGGGTGGCGCAATCGGCGATTCCGAAGAAGATCGTTTTCGTCCACTTCTTGCAAATCCAGATATGGCTTCGCTTAGCACCGGAAGCATTAATTTTGGAAAAGAGGTTTTTTTAAATCCGCTGCCCTTCGTTGAAAAACTGGCCAGTGAAATTTTAAAACAAAACATCAAACCTGAGATTGAAGTCTTTGATTTATCGATGCTCGAAACGGGAATCCAGCTTATTGAAAAGGGCCTTGTTTTAAAGCCCGCCCATTTTCAATTCGTTCTAGGGGTACCCGGCGCTTTGGGAGCGACTGAAAAAAACTTGAAATTTTTGGTGGATTCTCTGCCCAGTGATGCCACTTGGAGTTTATCGGCGATCGGGCGTCATCAGTTTCCGATGATGGAGTTTGCTATTCAATGGGGTGGGCACGCCCGCGTCGGGTTTGAAGATAATATTTATCTCGAAAAAGGGGTGCTTGCCAAAAGTAATGCCGAGCTGGTAGCTAAAGTTGTATTGCTTGCTCAAAAGTACGGGCGGGAAATCGCAACGATTGAGCAAGCAAGGAAAATATTAAATCTAGATCGTAACGTCCCCTAACCCCCTCTTAATCTTAAGAGGAGCTCGGGAGAAGTTATGATTTTCGCATGCCCGGCATTGGAATCATTTTAAATCCTCACTCGAAAAAGCATAAAAAAGACCCCGATCGTATGGAGCGTTTGGCCTTTATTGTAGGAGACAAAGGCTCCTGCAAGCAAACTACCGATATGGGCGATTTGCGCCGAGTTGCCGAAGAATTTAAAACTCGCGATATCGAAATTTTAGGAATCGGCGGAGGCGATGGCACCAATCACGTAACGCTCACCGCTTTTATCAAAGTCTATGGTGAAAAACCGCTACCCAAGATTACCTTTCTGCGAGGGGGCACACTCAACACCTTGGCGACCGCCTGTGGCATTAAAGGTTCTCCCGAAAAAATATTGAGTAATTTGATTTATAAATACCATGAAGATGAGCCTTTTCAGATTCGGGAAATGGATATCATGGAAATCAACGGAGAATACGGATTCATCTTCGGCACCGGCGTGATCTACCGTTTTATGGATGCTTACTATCACGATGGTTCCCCTTCTCCTTTGCATGCCGGCTATACGCTAGCTCGATCAGTTGCCTCGGCCATTTTTAATGGGGAGTTTGCACGCAAACTTTTTGAGCGTTATGCCGCTGAAGTTACTGTCGATGGTAAAAAATGGCCTTTCAAAAACTATTCGGCACTCTATGCTGGAGCGGTAAATCAATTAGGCCTCGGATTTAAAGTCTTTCACTACTCGACCGAACCCAAAAAATTTCATGCGATTGGTTTTTCGCTGCCTCCCCGTAATGTCTTGAAATACGTGCCCGCCATGGCTTTAGGAAAACCCACGGGGTGCGATGAACTTTTAGAACAACCCGCCTCTGAGATGATTTTAAAATTCGAAGAACCGCAACATTATACAATTGATGGAGATATGCTAGGCCCTGCCCGAGAAATTACGGTGAAGAACGGCCCCCGCCTGAAAATTATTTCTCAATAGTAACTGAAGCAGAGAGCTCTTCCAATCACTTTTAAGCTTTCAGTTCCTTCATCACCAGCTGCATATCTTCCCATACCGGTTTTTTCATATTGGGATTTCGGAGCAAAAAGGCGGGATGATAAGTGGGCATGAGTTTGATGCTCTCCAGCGGAAGTTGAATATTTAAGCGACTCTGCGCAATGGCATTGGGCCACAGGTGAAAACGGCCGCGCAAATTCGTAATTTTTTCTTCGGTGGCGAGTAAGGTTTGCACCGCAAAATTTCCTAAACACACAATCACTTTGGGCTGAATGAGCTGAATTTGTTCAAACAAAAAGGGCGAACAAGTTTCGATTTCATCGGGCGCTGGATTTCTGTTTTCAGGCGGGCGACATTTCACCACATTCGCAATGTAAATATCGCTTCTCTCAAAGCCCATTGCCTGAATGATCTTGGTGAGAAGTTGACCTGCCCTGCCCACAAAAGGCTCGGCTTTTAAATCTTCATCTCGGCCGGGTGCTTCACCCACAAACATTAAATCGGCCTGAGGATTTCCAACGCCAAACACGATATGAGTTCGCCCTTGATGAAGGCGACAACGCGTGCAATCGCCGATCTTGGCGCGAACTTCTTCTAGAGAGGAGCTCGATGCAGAAACGGGAATATTTTGGGCAGGCTGGGCAAGCTTCGGAGTTTTTTTCTCAGGTTGAGAGCGCACTTTCTTTTTCTCCACAATTAAAAAATCGGGCAATAAACCCATCTCTTGCTGGGTTTCAAGACTATGAATCAAAGATTGCAAAGTTTTTGAGGCAGTCATAGGATTGAATTATTACTATGCTTTTCTACGGCATCCTACTCTTTTTTGTGTATTTTTTGAGCCCTGCCCTTGCGCATGCTTGGGGGCCTGGTGCTCATTTAGAATATGCCCTCAATGCTTTGGCAAGTATTGCCACTCTGGCTCCCGCCGTTCAAGCCCTACTCAAAAAATATCCGAATGATTTTCTTTATGGCAACTTGGCCGCCGATATTATCTTCGGTAAAAAATTTGCGGGAGATCTTTATCATTGTCATCATTGGGATGTTGCGCTTCCCCTCTTAGAAGAAGCCGAGAACGAAAGACAACAAGCCTTTATTTACGGTTATCTTACTCATCTCTCGGTCGATACAGTGGCGCACAACTATTTTGTGCCCTACCACTGCATTAAAAGCTACGATGCTTATACTCTGCGCCATACCTATTGGGAAATGCGCTACGATCTTAAAATGTCGCCCAAGGTTTGGGAGGTGATGGAAAATTTGGCCCAAGGGGATTACAGCGAAAACGATGTTTTGCTTGCTCGCTCCCTCAAAAAGGCTCTGTTTTCGTTTCGAACCACCAAAAAAATCTTTGATGGACTCATGCTGGTTCAACGCATGAATCGCTGGCGAAAAGCAGCCGAGCTTCTAGCAATTCGATCGACTTATCCTTTAGAAGACGAAACCGTTCGAGAATTTAAGAATCTTTGTTTTGGAGCATCGAAAGATTTTTTAACTCACCTTCAAAATTCTTACGTCTTACGGGCAGATCCTACCGGCAAATTAAAGCTTTTATACGCGAAAGAAATGACCTCAAAAATTCGTAAATACACTCATCGTAAACTGATCTCTCAAGAAAAAGCAGAAACTCTCGTGAGTGATATCAAATCTTGTCTTCACGACGGAATTTATAAGCCGGTGCAGTTACCCGATATCTACGACATAGTTTAAAATTTGCGAAAAAACCTCTCTTGCAATCAATTTCAGATGCAGCTAAAGAAAATCAAAAAAACATCCAGATGAATTTTGGGAAGATTTCAAGTGGAGCCTTGGCTTTGAAGCCAAATTCACAACAAAAGTAACGTTTGATCCGCCTAAGGCGGACGAAAAATTTGTCTGGATGTTTTTAAGACCTATTCAATTTAAGGAGAGCTTATGAGTAAAATTCATCCCGATAAAGTAAAACACTTAGAAAAACTTTCTAATAAAAAAGGCATTATCGCGGCAGCCGCCATGGATCAGCGCGGGTCTTTAAAGAAGTCGATCGCCAAAGAAAAAGGGGTTGATCCTAAAGAAATTACTCAAGGCATGATGGAAGAATTTAAAACAGCGGTCACTCGCATCTTAACTCCTTATTCCAGTGCCATTTTATTAGATCCTGAATTCGGCCTGCCCGCGGCCAAGCAACGCGATAAAAATTGCGGTCTGCTTTTAGCCTACGAAACCACAGGCTACGAACAAAATACTCCCGGCCGAGTGCCTCGTCTCATTCCCGATTGCACCGTTTCTAAAATTGCCGCAGAAGGTGCCAATGCCGTCAAGATTCTGCTTTACTACTCTCCTTTCGAAGACGCAAAAGTGAACGCAATCAAACACGCCTGGGTAGAGCGAATCGGTGTAGAATGCGCTTTTCAGAAAATTCCCTACTTTTTAGAATTTGTGGGCTACCCCACTCGCGAAGGTGAAGAAGAAAACAGTTTAAGTTTTGCCAAACAAAAGCCCGAAATCGTAAAACGCAGCATGGAAGAATTTTCTCAAGATAAATATCATGTCGATGTGCTCAAAGTCGAAGTGCCCATCAATATGAAATTCGTGAAAGGCACGAAATCGTTCAAAGGTGAAGAAGCCTATTCAAAAGACGAAGCCAAAAAACTTTTTATTTCTACCGCTCAAGCCACTCAAAAACCTTTCATCTACCTTTCTGCCGGTGTTTCAGATGATGAATTCCGCGAAAGTTTAGAGCTCGCGGCTGAATCGGGTGTGAAATACAATGGTGTGCTTTGTGGAAGAGCCACCTGGAAAGAAGGAATTCCGGTTTATGCAAAGTCTGGCTTAAAAGCCCTGGAAAACTGGCTTTCCGACCGGGGTGTGCAAAACATTCAGGCCTTGAATAAAGTCTTGGATGCAGGTGCTACACCTTGGAAATAAAGAATTGCTAGCTCCCCCCCATTTTTAAACCCTTTAAGGGTTTAATTTTACCCGGAACTGCCAAAATCTCTATTCACTCTCTTGGTGTTTTAAACTTCTGTTAACAACCCCGCTTAACAGGTTTTTACTCGGATAAACACTTACTAACCGCCTCTTCTGGCAAAGTTTTTGCTCTACTTCATACGAGCAATGTCTTTGCCGTTTTTTTTAAAGAGAGGTGGATGATGAAAAAAAGGCTCGTTCAAACTTTTTCTTTCTTGGGTCTTATCGGTATCGTTTCGTTCTTCGCTCTAAGTTCTATGGTATACGCTCAAACTACGGGAATCCCCATACCTGTCATTGAAGTTCAGGTTGATACTCAAGAAGATATTCCGCTCTCAGAATTCCCAAACTGCAGTTCTGGTCATGCACCTCAAAAATGCTCCTTAAGAGAAGCAATCAGTAATATTTTTAGAATCCAAGCGATCTACAGAAATCAATATTTCCGAATCAATTTACCAGCAGGTACCGTAAGGCTAGAAATTGAAAAACCTACTCACGGTATTGGAGAAGATAATAACATCAACGGTGATTTAGATATTCGCATGACCAACAATAACACGCTGCAGATCATCGGAGCCGTCTCGGAAGACGGTAGTCAAAGCACCATTGAAATGCGAGATTATCAAGACCGGCGTCCAATCCTCCAAGATCGGGTACTACACCTCATCCAAGGAAGCCTATTTCTAAGAAACCTCCGAATCACGGGAGGCTTTGCCACTCGCTCCTTCGATTATTCTACCGTACGTGAGGGGACGGGCGGAGGAATTTTAGTGAACCCGCAAGGAAGCCTCTACGCCGAAAACGTTTTAGTCGATTCTAATCGCACAAACGATGGTTGTGGCGGAGGAATTTCAAACTCAGGCAGGCTCCATATGGTAAACAGCGCACTAATCCGCAATAGCATCAGCGGAAGTGGTCGTATTCGTCACCGCATTGGAGACAATAACCTTTATGATTACATTTCAAGTGGTGGAGGACTTTGTAATTATGGAACAACTGCCAGTGCGACTTTAGATCGCGTCAGCATTTTTGAAAATAGTGCTTTTCGATACGGAGGAGGCATTTACAACTCAGGACGCGGATACCTCAGGCTGCTGAATTCTACGGTGGCGAATAATACAGTGGATAACGGATACTTCCTTCAAACAAATGGTTCTTCGAGTGTGGAATACCCCTATGGAGAAGGAGGGGGTATTTACAATGCCACTGGAGGGATTATTCAAATTCTCAATAGCACCATCACTCACAATAGAGCTCGATTACTCGCCGGTGGAATCAGCAATGGTTCTTATGCAATGCCCGTTGGAGCAATTTCCGAAATCGAACCGGGCCGTATAGAAATTGGAAATAGCATCGTTCTTGAAAACACCTCTCCCTTTATTGATGTTGATTGGAGAATTTGGGGAAGAAGCGATCGAGAAAGTTTCGAAAATACAAATTGCATGGGAAACTTCACATCACTAGGTAGTAATCTTTCGAATGCAACCTGTAATGCCCTCAATATTCCGGGCAATGTTCGAGTAAGTACCGGAGCTTCAGTATTCAATCCTACTCCGCAAAATTCGCCGGGCCATGGCTACACTTACTATGCTTTGGTAGAGGGTAGCTCTGCCATACGCGGCGTGCAAAACCCTGCCACTTGCCCCGCTCTCGATCAAAGAGGGGTTGAGCGGCCACAGGGAGAAGCCTGTGACATTGGCGCCTACGAATACACAACGCTTCCACCTCCCGTACGCAGACCCATGCCAAGTGCCATTATGCCAAGTGTAGAAAACACTCCGATACACATACCAAACCAAACCGACAGAGCTTCTCAACTTGCCCCCTCTGCTACCCTACCCGATACAGGCTCTATTACCCCTGCAGAAGGAGCATTTCTCCCTCCCTCGGGCAAAGATTCCACTTCGGATTCTTCTTTAGAATTGGGAGACAAAAATTCGGATGCTTCAAAAGGAGCAATCAACCCAAAAGAGTAATCACTTCAAATTTGATTTAAAAATGGCAAAACCCCTTCGTTTGAAAACGAAGGGGTTTTTTTTGGGCATTCAAAACTCTTACCTTATTTTTTCGATCAACGATCTTTCCTATTTTGCTCACCGGCGTTCGAAGGTTTCGGAAAATCTTCTGAATTTTTTCGGCATTTCGAGAAGAAGCGGTAAATAAAAGCTCATAATCTTCTCCTCCCGCCAATGCAAAATTCAAAGGGCAAGAAGAATGACGTGGGATCAACTCCGCATCGATTTCGGCTCCCACTTGAGACGCTTCGCAAAGTCGCTCGAGATCAAGTAACAAACCATCACTCACATCAATCATCGCATGCGCAAGTTTTTTCTCGCTCAAGGCCATTCCTTCTTTCACTCGAGGGTTGGGGCTCAAATGTGCCCTCTTAAAATTCTGAATCGCCTTCTTTTTTTGCTGAAGGAGTTTTAATCCCATTGCTGAATTTCCAAGCTCACCTGTTACCCAAATCTCATCTCCCAGCTTCGCTCCACTGCGATACACAGGCCGTATTGTTTCACCCATCAACGTCACGTTGATGCGCCACCCCTTTGGGCTTGCATCGAGATCTCCTCCCACCAGCTGGACTTGAAACTTTTTCGCTTGCTGAAGAAAGCCTTTATAAAATTCTTTTAATTGTTGAAGAGGAGCTCGGGGAGGAATCGATAGAGCGAGCAAAGCCACATTTGGCGTGCCCCCCATGGCGGCGATATCGCTTAAATTAACTGAAAGGGCTTTTTGGCCGAGCAAAATCGGGGAAGTATAGCGAAAATCGAAATGTAATTTTTCTTCGAGGGAATCCGTAGTGAGAAGGATTTTTTTACTGCCCCATTCCAAAACAGCAGCATCATCTCCAATACCTTTTTTGACAGGAAATTTTGAAACGCCGGCCCAAGTTTTAAGGAGGCGATGGAGTTTTTGTTCACCGATTTGCTTAAGAAGCATATTTTCCTCCCTTTTCTAAAGGGAGGTTAGGAGGGATTTTTCTCCTACTTACATCTTCAAATCCCCCTTAATCCCTCCTTCGACGAGCTCAGGACAAGCTCTTTACTAAAGGGGGAGTAAAACTTAATTAGGATAATTTACTGAACCTGTTGGTTGCCACTTCCGGTCACACCCAAAATGAAAGGAATCACTTCCGATTCACGATCGCTCTTGAATCCTTTTAGTCCGGTCACCCCTTGATAATTCTTTTGTTGAAGAAGAGCACCACGCACATCTTCTCGACGAGACACTTTTTTACTGCCTAAAGCCTGACCCAAAATACGAACCGCATCGTAACCCATGGCTTCAAGAGTTGAAGGTGCATAATTATAAGCCGCCTGGAACTCTCTTACAAAACTTTGAGCAATCGGCACCGAAGAATCTCGATTATAAATATCTACATAATAAGCCTGTTTGAGATAAGTTCCAATTCGAGAAGGCAAAGAAGGATCGTTCCAAGCGTTGGTTCCTAAAGCAACGACATCGCCCTTTCCGGCCTTTGCAACGAGCGGGGCAATCTTACCAACGGTCAAATAGGAATCCGGAATAAAAAGTGCGTTATTCGAACCCAACTTTAATTGATTTAAAGAGCTCGAAAGATCAGCCTGATTCTGGGCAAAAGAGGCTTTCGAATTTAATTTCACTCCAAAACTTGAAGCTGAACGCTGAAACTCTTCTAAAAATTCTTCTCCATAATTATTTTTTGGATAAAGAATATCGAATTCTTTCAAGCCCTTCTTACTTGCAAACTGAAGTAATGAGCGCATTTGAGTAGCGGGAGTTAAGCTAAATCGGAAAATATTATTTCCTAGGTTGGTTACCTCTTTTTTCTGGGCCAAGGCAAGTAAGGTTACATTCTTCGCTTGGGCTTCTTTGGCTGCAGCATCGACTTCAGAAGAAGGTAAAGGCCCAATAATGGCCACCACTTGTTCTTTATCCACTAATTCGCTGATCAGGCCGGGCACTTTTTGAGGATCTCCCATGCTATCTTTCACAACCAAACGCACATTCCCCACTCCACTTTGGCATTCGGGCTTTACCGAAGCCGCACACTCCATTCCCTTTAAAGCATTGTTTCCGTATTGTTCATATTTGCCTGAAAGAGGAAGAATCACACCAATCGCCACGGTAGACCCACCCGATTTTGCTTTGGCGACCGGGGCTGAAGAACCTGTGGCTGCTAGCATTTTTGTAGCCTGGGCGCTGTATTCTTGATTCGGATATTTCGAGAGATATTCGCGCAAATAATCTTGGGCTCTTTTATTATTTTTTGATTCGTAGAACGATTTACCCAATTTGAAGCTCACATACGCGCGGCTATATTTTCCGGAATAATTATAAAGTCGTTTATCGAGTGCTTCGCTGGGTGTTGAAAGATCAACCCATTCTTTGAGTCTTGCTTTTACATCTGCCTTAGAAATGGTTTCATTTCCCGCTCCGTAACGGTTTATAATTTCTTGTTCCGAAAGAGGCTCATAGGCGTCATATAAAACAGCATAATAGAAGGCACGACGATTTAAATCTTCTTTCAGTTGGTAAGAGGAAAAGATAGCAAAGCTCGCCATCTTTACCTTTTCTTTTTCATCGAGATATTTGACATCGGCCTGAGAGAAAGCACTCAGTGCACCTGCGTAATCTTTTTGACGATATTTACAGAGGCCCAACTTCACGCGAGCTTTTGAGCGAACCGCGGGATCAGGGCTTTTTTCAATGAGTAGCGAAAAAATCGCAACAGCCTTGGCATAATCAGGCTTCAACATCGCAATTTGTCCCAAACGAAAATTCGCCTGATCACTCAACTCATTATAAGGATAATTTTGAACGTAATTTTTAAAGCGCTTCTCCGCATCGGTATAATTCTTCGCGTTAAAGGATTTCTCAGCTTGATTAAAATCTTCTCGCCATGCCGCTTGCACCGCATTCGGGTATTTGACTTTTCCTCCCCCACTATCGCTCATTAAGCCGCAGGAAGAAGAAAAAATAAGCACAACCAAAACCAAACAAAGACGAGAAAATTTCATAGATAAACCTTCTTTTAAAAATCAGTCATTAAGAGCTGGGGAAACTCTCATAGAATAATTAGACCGTCAACGAGAGAAAAAAGATCAAACCATTTTAGTGATTTTTCGGATCCTCTTCTTCGTCTGGAACAAACTCTTGAGTCACTTCAGGACTTTTTGCAACAGCCACCAAGGCAGGGCGTACTAATTTTCCGTTTAGGGTGTATCCTTTACGATATTCAGAGATCACCGTATCTGCAGGATGTTTTGCCGACTCCTGATGCGCCATCGCTTCATGAAAATGAGGATTAAAAATTTCTCCGACTGCGCTAAACGCCTTTAAACCAAATTTTTCTAAATTCGAAAGAAATTGCCGTTCTACCAAATGAATTCCTTCGATTAAATTCTTCAAATCTTTACTTTGTTCGGCATGAGTCAATGCTCTTTCAAGATCATCGAGCACAGGAAGCAACTCTTTGAGAACTTGTTCATGAGCATAGCGCGAGAGATCTTCTTTTTCTTTTTGAAGCCGTCGGCGATAGTTTTCAAATTCGGCATACAAGCGCAGGTATTTATCTTGATTCTCTTTTGCTTCTTTCTGGGCAGCTTTTAATTCTTCTTCTTGGGCCTGAAGTTTGGCCGATAAATCTTTCACGATTTTATCGGCACTTTCTTTATCAAGATGGGCTTCGGCCTCTTCTTTCGCGTGCTCTGCTTCTTTTTTATTTTTCAGTACTTGTTTGAGTTCATCGATCTTGTTTTGCATGAATCTTTACTCCTTACATACGTAAGAAAATAGTAACGTGAGTATTTTTCTTTTTCAAAGTGTTTGAGCACTCCTAAAGTGATTGTCATGACGCTTTCTCTTGTTTGTGTCCCAATGAAAAAATGTCTGCCGCGTCGTGACAATTCAAACTCTGCGAGTTTTTGAAAAAGAAAAATACTCACGTTACTATTTTACAAAAATGACACAATCACTTCATTCGCCAAACACTTTCCCTTAGGCGTCAAAAAAACTTGATCCGAT
>CAYLKF010000008.1:55658-67955 GCA_964384365.1 uncultured Pseudomonadota bacterium
AATCACTTCATTCGCCAAACACTTTCCCTTAGGCGTCAAAAAAACTTGATCCGATTGATGCTCTAAAAACCCTTTTAGTTGATTCTCTCGCAAAATGGGCAAAAATCTTTCAAGATTTTTCTCGCCAAAAAGCTTTCTAAAATTATTTAAGTCGAGCCCTTGAGTCAAGCGAAGTCCCATCATCCACCATTCTCTTTGAGCCGTTTTCAAATCAATTGTTTCTGAAATATCTAAAAAATTAGGTTTTTTTGCCCAAGCCAGATAATTTTTTGGACTTTTCGGGCCCATCCAACGAAAACCATAATTCTCGGGTGAAAAGGATTGAGATTCCGCAAAACAATCTTGCCTTAAAAACGAAACGGCTCCCGCCCCTAATCCTAGGTAATTTTGATAATTCCAATAGGCTAAATTATGCTTAGATTGGTGAGAGGGGTTCGCAAAATTAGAAATCTCATACTGCTTGAGGCCCGCTTTCTCTAAATATTCAATTCCCACCTCAAACATCTCCAACTGCAACGCTTCTTCGGGCAAAGAAAACTTTCCCTTTTTATACGACTCGTCCATTAAAGTATGGGGCTCTAAAGTGAGTTGATAAAAAGAGAGATGAGGGGGCTGAAGACTCATTGCCTTTTCAAGATCTTGCTTTAACTCCTCAAGACTTTGGCCTGGAAAAGCAAACATTAAATCAAAGCTCCAAGAAGGTGGTTTTATTTTTTGAAGCATTTGCAGGGTCTCAAAAGCCTCGCTCCCACTATGCAATCTTCCCAAGGGAGCCAAATAAGCCTCTTGAAAACTTTGAACCCCCACTGAAAAACGATTAATGCCTGCCAATAAATAAGCTTCTATTTTTTGAGGGTTTATCGTTTTCGGATTCGCCTCTAAGGTAATTTCGATTTGAGGGGAAAAACTCGTGTGCTGCTTAAGAAATTCAAAAATCTTTCGAAAAGAGGGAGCCGAAAATAACGAAGGCGTGCCTCCTCCCAAAAAGATGGAGCTCAGTTCTAAGGGCTTAGAAAATCGAGAGAATACACATTGGATTTCGCTGCAAAGAGCCTCAACATATTCTGTTTCGAGCGCTTCAAAAGGTTGATGAAAAACGTAAGAATTAAAATCGCAATAGTGACACTTATATAAGCAGTACGGAAAATGAATGTAGAGGGCCAACGGGTTCAATTGAATTTTAAATTCTGAATTTTGAACTTTGAATGAGAAAGTAGTTTCATTCAAAATTTAATACTCAAAATTTAACATTGTCGTTTTTACGTCTTGTAAAACAAAAAGAAATGAATTAGAAAATTTTTATCTGTTCATCTGAAAAGTTAAGGAGCTTTCGAAATTATTTATGTCTTTGCTCACCGATAAAATCAAAGAACTCATCTCTGTTGAAAACACCAATCCGCTCCTTAAATATGGGAACGGGGGCAAAAAGGCAATCGTCATTGCCGTTTGTTCTCAAAAAGGCGGAGTCGGCAAAACAACGAGTTCTGTGAATCTCGGGGCAGCACTTGCTAAATTTTATAAAAAGAAAGTTTTGATCTGCGATCTTGATCCTCAGGGTCATATCGAAAAATCGATTGGCGCCTTAATCCCAGAAGGGGTGGAATACACGCCTCTTTCTACCGTTCTTTTAACCAAAAAAAGCAACATCTTAGAAAGCGTCGTTCAAACCGAACTTGAAAATCTCTCGATTACTCCAGGAGATAAGAATCTTTACGAAACCGAAGGCTTACTTTCTACCAAGATTGGAAAAGAGTTCATTCTACAAGAAGCCTTAAAAATTGCCCGAACCCATTTTGATTTCATCCTCTTTGATTGCCCCCCCAACTTGGGCAATCTCACTTTAAATGCCTTAGTCGCCTCGGATTATTGCTTGGTTCCTTGTGAAATGAGTGTTTTGGCCTTTGAAGGGGTCAATGATCTTATCGAAACCTTAGAAACCGTAAATGAGCGCCTAAACAAAAAACTTCGCCTTTTAGGGGTATTAATGACCCGTGTCGATACCCGAAATATTGCGATGAACCGAGTCATTGAAGAGAACTTAAACTCCTATTTTAAAAGGAGTTTATTCAAAACACAGATTCATATCAATACCGCCTTGAACAAGGCCCAACTCGAAGGGCGTCCTGTGTTTGATTACGAACCCTCTTCGAGCGGTGCTCAAAATTACTATAGTTTGGCAGATGAGCTCCTCAAAAAGATTAAAAAAGTCCAACAGCTCTCAGGCCCCACCCATCCCGTCGCCCATGCGGCCTCTGCCTAGGTTTAAAACTTTAAATAGTTTTAAAAACTATTTAACAATTTTTATCAATATTTACAGTAAGTTAGACTTTAAAATCCGCAACCTTTCTGAAGATTTGCCGATAATTAAGGTGTCATGCTGAAGTACTTTTTGCAAATGCAGTCGCAGCAGAAAAAGGTAAAAAAGCTCGTTATTTTTATCTTAAGTTTTTCTTTGGTCTTTATCAGCAGCCTGCTCATTATTAGTGCCCAGTTTTCATCTCCTAAAAAATCCAAAACGGCTTACACCACGGCACCTGCTGTTTCTTACTCCAACTCTCTTGGAGGAGCCCCCGCTTCTCCCCCTTCTCCTTTTGCGGGTTCTTTCTTTAATGAAGAGTCTTTAATGGTTACTAAAGAGAGCGATGGTTTGATGTCGGGCACCCTCCGCGCAGTCTTATTGCAGGCTTCGGGCATTCGAAGCAAAAATCCTTTTACCAAAGTTCGAATTAACTTTGATCCTTCTCTGAAAAAAGTAATCCTAAAAAAGAATCTCGCCGCGATTCAAGAGGGCCTTATTCATTTAGATTGCGGCAAAGGAATCATTGACGGCTCTCAAATTGAGAATTCAAGTTTAGAGTCGGGCGAGCAAGCAACAGGCCTTCACATCAAATCGAGCGAAAACCTCATTAAAAATTGCCAGTTTTCGGGTTTTAAAGGCTATGCCCTTTTTATCGAGGGAAATCGTAATCAAATTTTAAATAATACTTTTGGGGGTATTTCTTCCAAAATTTCTTCAAGCCCAATTTCTAATCTGCTGCCCACTGAAATCCCACAACCCAATAACGTTGCCTTATTTATTTCGAACAATGCGAGCGAAAATTTAATCGAGGGAAATGAATTTATCGGAAACCAAGAAGGCATCAGCTTTGCCGCAAATGTGGGGAATGCCAATCGCTTGAAAGCCAATACTTTTGAAGGTCAGAATAAAGCCGTGAGCGGCAATGAAAATCTTTATAAAACGCCGAAGATTGTTTTAAAAGATATTCGCAAGGAAAACGAAGTTTATCTACTTACGGCGCAAATCCCTGAAAAAAGTGATATTGAAATTTATTTGGCGGACTCGAACGGAAAAGAAGGAAAAACGCTTCTGGTACCCGCCACTGCCTTTGAGGCGGGCGAGGCAAGTTTCACTTTAAGTAATCCCGATCTCCAAGCAGGCTTAAGCAAAATTGTTGCACTGAGCACTCGAGTAGGAAAAAACACTTCTGAATTTTCAGAAGCACTTTTGATTCCAGCTGAAATTCCAATGCCCATCGAAGCTCCTGTGGCCATGGCAAGTCCTGCCCCTGCTCCAAGCCCTGCTCCTGCCCTACCACCTCCGGCGATGCCCATTGAAAATTTCTTAAAGGAAAATACCAAAAACGATCACAAAGAATTAGCCGATAATATTAATCCGGATGATATTAAAGTGCTTGATCGCTCCACAAAACCGATTAACGATCGAGCAGACTCCGCTTTGAGCGTTGGAGCACGCCCCGCGCATAGTCAACTCCCTGCAGATGGAAATTTAATCCCTCCTCAAGCTCCCGTTCCTGTTGCAGCACCCCCACCCCCTTATGATCCTTACTTGAGCGCGGTGACTCCTCCAATTGGAAATTTACCGAGCCCTGCACCGGCTGTTGCGGCAGCTCCTACTACTCAAGCACCAAGTGCAAATACGATCGACGTGCAGAAAAATGGCACGCCTTCTTTACCTGCCGATAGTATTACCTTAAATTTAGGTGGAATTCCTTAAACGCGACGCGCTTCTTGAAAATATTGCACCAAAGTAAGAAGTGGAATCTCTTTTTGTGCCCCTTGGGTTTTCATTTCTTTCACTTGCACGATCCCCTTTTCTAACTCTTGATCTCCCACAATTACCGCCCAATCGACTTGCCAATGGTTGGCCTGGCGAAGAAGAGACTTCAATGATTTCGATTCATAATCGGTATTCACCCAAAAGCCTAATTGCCGGAGTTGTTGAACTACAGGAAGTAAGGCCTCCTGTGCCTTTGCTCCTAAACACGCAAAAAATATTTTTTTAGAATCTGGCAATTCTTCTTGTGCAGAGAGAAGACTCACTAAGCGTTCAATCCCAATCGCAAAGCCAATCGCTGGAGTGGGAGGACCCCCCAGTTCTTCGACCAAAGCATCGTAGCGCCCACCGCCTGCGACTGCATTTTGTGCGCCCAGACCTTCCGAAACAAATTCAAAGGCCGTTCGCACATAATAATCTAAGCCGCGGACCAAACGCGGATTGATTGTGTATTCCACCTGAAAACGGCTCAACGCCAACTGCACTTGTTCAAAATGATTCAAACATTCTTGGCAGAGGTATTCTAAGCCCGAAGGCGCTTCGTGAGTTAGTTTTTGGCAATTTTCCTTTTTGCAATCGAGTACTCGTAAGGGATTACGAGTCAAACGCCCTTGGCATTCTTCGCAAAGCTGATCTTTTAAGGGGCTTAAAAAATCAAGCAAAGCCTGGCGAAAAGAAGTTCGACATTGCGAACACCCCAAAGAATTTAAAGAAAGTTTCACACCCGAAAGGCCCAGTTTTTTAAAAAGCTGACTCGCCAAGGCAATCAATTCGGCATCGGTATAAGGATGCGAAGAGGCAAAAATCTCGGCACCGATTTGGTAAAATTGGCGATATCTTCCTTTTTGCGGGCGCTCATGGCGAAACATCGGGCCCAAATAATAAAAACGCTGATATTGCCCACCCGGCACCGCATAACGTTCAATATAAGCCCGCACAATCGAAGCGGTTCCTTCGGGGCGCAAGCTAATCCGTTTGCCGTTTCGATCTTCGAAGGCATACATTTCTTTCTCAACAATATCGGTCGTTGTGCCGATTCCACGGCTAAAGAGGGCCTCTTCTTCCAGCAAGGGAGGGCGGAGTTCAAAAAAAGCCGCGTTCTCAAAAACTTCACGAGCTGCTTTTTCAACACGATGCCACACTTCGATTTCGGGAGGCCCGATATCGTGCATACCTTTGATGGTACTAAACTTCATGGGGTTTTTCCTGCGCTTGAGCTTTTTTCTGCTCCAAATGGGCCGACATCTCTTGAGCTTTTCGATAAATCAAATCAAATTCTGGAGCTTGTTCGAGCTTCGATTTCTCTATTTTTTTAATCACAATATTGGGCTCATGCTTCTTCAAATAAAGAATACAAATTTCTTTGAGAAGATTTTGATCGGTAGGACGCCGCAAATAAACTTTTTCTAAAACATCAAGGAGCAATCCGATTTGTCCACCGCCCTCTTTTTCTTTTAATTCTTGACTAATCTTTTCATACTCGGCCAGCGCCTTATTTTGCATTCCGTTGTTGTAATAAATTTCGGCCAAACGCAAACGACTTGAAATTTCTTTTGGATCAACGGCAACCATTCTCTCAGCGGCATCAATCATTTTTTCGATATCGTGATGATTTTGATAGTAGTGAATCACGATCAAATATTGATTAATGGCATCTTTGAGCATCCCCAGTTTGCAGTAAAGATCCGCCAACTTCTCATTAAACTCAACGGTGCCGGGCGCCATACGAATAATATTTTTGTAAACCGCAATGGCTTTCAGCAGAAAATCTTCCTGCAAATACACCTCGGCCACTTCGCGAAACAAAGTAATGCCTTGGCTCACTTCTCGCTTTTTAAAATAAAGCTCCGCCAATTTAATTTTAAGACGCAAATCTTGGGGATGCGCTTGAATCTCCAGGAGGGTTTTCTCAATTTCTTGAGCAACCTTATCTTTGTGGAGCATCTTTTTAAGCTGGCTCCAAAAATTCTCTAATTTATTTTTTCGCTGAGCTTCCATAGAATGGTCTTATGATTTTTTATCCAGCAAAAAACTGATTGCCTCAACCGCCAACAAATAACTTCTCCATCCAAATCCGGAAATTTGCCCTTTTACAACAGGCGCCACCAAGGAGTGATGACGAAATTCTTCGCGCTGATAAATATTACTCAAATGAACTTCCACAACAGGAATTGATACTGCCGCAATCGCATCGCGAATCGCCACTGAAGTATGAGTGTAGGCCGCAGGATTAATAATAATCGCTGCAAATTGCTTTCGGGCCTCTTGAATCGAAGTGACGATTTCTCCCTCGGAATTACTCTGAAAAAAATCAACCTCAAGCCGAAGCGCCTTCGCTTTTTCTAAAATCTTACTATTGATGTCTTTAAGGCCCAAATCACCATAAACGTTTTTTTCACGCTCTCCCAAGAGATTCAGGTTGGGGCCATGAATTACTAAAATCTTCGTTTTCGTTGCCATAATTCTATTCCACTCTTTGCTTGGAAAGAACCTTCTCTAACAAATCATAAAGTTTTTTTAATTTTTCTTCGCGGGGGCTACGCTCAGCTAAATGGACCTCTTCTGTTTCTCGAGCCGAAACTTCTAAATCTGAAGCCGAAAGGGCTTCAAGCTTCAAACCGGGCTCGGTCGTTTCTTCTTCCTCTTCTTCAACAGGAGCTTCTACACGCGGAGAAATATTTAAGTTTCGAAAAGAAGAAGTTTTGAGCTGATCTAAAAGATCACGCAAATGAATGCGGCTTGGTTCTTTTTTTAGAATCTCTTCGCAAACGCGACTAGCATATTGCAAATGACCTTGAGCCTGCAAAATTTTTACCATTGTTTCAGTATAAAAAATAGAATCGAGTTCAAACGCCATGAACCCCTCCGTTGAAAGCCTGAACAAAATCCCCTAGTTTTTGTAATTCTAGCTCGATCAAGAAGGCTTTGCCTATCTTTTTTAGCAAAACGTAATGAATCTTACCCTTCGCCATCTTTTTATCACGGGATAAAACCCGAAGATAAGCTTTTCTCGAATAAGGCGGGACTCGATCTGAAAAACCCGCTTTTTTAAGCAAAGCACGAATTTTCTCCAACTCCAACGCACTCAAAAAACCTTTTTGAAAAGATAAGTCCGCCGCAAAGGCCATTCCGATGGCGATAGCCTCTCCGTGAGAAAATTTCGAATACCCCGAGAGGGTTTCAATGGCATGCCCTAGCGTGTGCCCAAAATTGAGCAAGGCCCTCAAGCCTGAGGTTTCTTTTTCATCTTTTTTCACCACATCTGCCTTAATTTCCACACAACGCTGCACAATTTTTTGAACGGTTTTTAAGTCTCTCTTCAAGAAGCTATTAAGATTCTTTTCCAAGAAAGTAAAAAAATGAGAATCGAGAATGGCTCCATACTTAATCACCTCAGCGCTCCCACAAAGCCATTCGCGAGAAGGAAGCGTTTTCAAAACCGAAACATCAATAAAAACCAAATGGGGTTGATAAAATGCCCCCACTAAATTTTTGCCTTCGGCCAAATCGACACCCGTTTTACCCCCCACACTCGAATCAACTTGCGCCAAAAGCGTGGTAGGAATTTGAACAAAAGGCACACCTCGCAGAAAAGTGGCAGCCGCAAACCCCACAACATCACCCACCACTCCCCCTCCCAAAGCCAAAACAGGCGTACGACGATCGACTTTTTTCTTTAAAAATTCTTTGTAAAGTTTTTCAACCGTTCTTAAATTTTTATATTTTTCTCCATCCGGAATTAAAACAATTTCTACTTCGCCGAGTGAACGCAAATTCTGCAAAAACCGTTTTCCATGGAGTTTAAAAACACGAGGATTTGTGACCAATACCCAGCGTTTTGCCGAAAAATGAGATTTTAAAGCTTTCGCTAAATCTTGAGAGGCGCCCGATGAAAAATAAATGGGATAAGGATTCGCTTTGAGTTGGACGGTCAGTTTATTCATGTTTTTGCCCTTGCAGAACGGGTGACCTTCAAATGTTGTATCCCGCCCGCAGCGGAAGGAGCCCGCTCCTTACTACCACTCACCCCAATTTCTTCAAAATTTTCTGCACCACTTCGTCAATTGCAAGCCCGGTCGTATCAACTTGATATTTCACTTTTGAATAAACGGGTTTTCGATCTTGCATGATTTTTATAATTTTCTTTTTACGATCGCCACCTGCCAGGAGAGGCCGCTCATTTTCGTGCCCCAAACGACGGGCAATTTCATCGGGGCTTGCCGTGAGCAAGATCATCTGCCCCAAAGAATCAAGCAGGTTATATGTTTCGAGATTCAAAATGGCGCCACCCCCCACCGAAAGGACCGTCTTTTCGTTTTGGGCCAACTTTTTTACGGTTTCTTTCTCGAGGTTTCGAAAATGATCTTCGCCCTCGTTCTCAAAAATTTGCTGAATGGTTCGCCCTTCATGAGCCTCGATTTCTCGATCGCTATCAAAGAAGCCGTAATGAAGAACGCGAGAAAGCGCTCGCCCTACTGCGCTTTTTCCAGTGCCCATAAAACCACAAAGAACAATCAAAGAAGGTGCAACTTTCATAGATTAATAAGAGCCAATCTGCTTCAAATAGCCTTTTAAATTTCGTTGAATTTCGGTGAGCGAATCGCCGCCAAATTTATCAAGCAATGCGTTCGCCAAAGTCAGGGCTACTACATTTTCTCCGATAACTGCCGCCGCAGGTAAGGCACAAGTATCGGAGCGCTCAATCGAAGCTTTAAACGCCTTTTTATTTTCGATATCGACAGAATCTAAAGGAGTATAAAGAGTCGAAATGGGTTTCATGACCCCACGAATCACGATCGGTTCGCCATTCGTCATACTTCCTTCGAGTCCACCCGCTCCATTGGTTTTTCGATAAAACTTTCGAGCAGCCGAATAATAAATTCCATCGTGAACCTTAGAACCAAAACGCCTTCCAGCTTCAAACCCCAAACCAATTTCAACGCCCTTAATTGCCTGAATACTCATGATCGCTTGGGCAAGCTGCCCATCCAGTTTTCGGTCCCACTGCACATGACTTCCTAAGCCCGGAGGAGCTCCTACTACCAAAATCTCAAAAACTCCCCCCACCGAATCTCCTTTGGCCTTTGCCTCATCAATTCGAGCAATCATGGCTTTTTCGGCTTTTTTATCAAAGGTGCGCATCGGACTCTCTTCGGTTATTTTCTGAAGCTGTTTCAAAGGTAAAAGATCCGATTTCACTTCAACATCTGCCAACGAAACCACATAACCCAAAAGCTCGATACCACACTCCTCTAAAAGAGACCGCGCCACCGCACCACAGGCCACGCGCATGGTAGTTTCGCGAGCCGAGGCCCGCTCTAAAATATTTCTCAAATCTCGGTGATCGTATTTGAGGCCCCCGGTTAAATCTGCATGGCCGGGGCGAGGACGTGTTACTAAACGCTTTAGATCTTTGGGTTTACCCTCGACGGCCATCTCAGAAGACCAAACTCCCCAGTCGCGATTTGGAACTTGCAAAGTAATGGGAGAACCCAAAGTTTTTCCGAAACGAACACCCGATAAGATTTGAACTTGATCTTTTTCAATCACCATCCGGCCACCTCGGCCATAACCTTGTTGACGACGAAAAAGTTGATGATTGATCGCTAAGGAAGAAACAGGAACTCCGGCAGGCATTCCTTCTAAAATTGCAGTTAGGGCTTGGCCATGAGACTCACCCGCGGTGAAGTATCGTAGTTGTGTCATAAAAAGAATGATTTAAGAGCTTTAAGAATCCGACTCCGGAAAAATTTTATCTTTATCGGAAAGTTTGAGGCCTAAAGCGAGAATTATTTTTCTTTTTGTATCCATTCGGCATTGCATGCCGCCTTCGATGCGGTCAATGGTTAAAGCAGAAAGCCCTGCTTTTCTCGCAAGTTCCGCCTTACTCATTAACAATTCTTCGCGATATTTTTTCACAAAATTTTTCTGGTTACTCATGTCTAATCCTTATGGTTCGACAAATAGAATGATTGAGGATTTCTTCAAATGAGGGGGCCAAAACACTTGCCCTCTCTTTTAAGGCTACATGAAAAATAAAAGGGGATCAAGCAATCGAATCGAAAATTATCAATTAATTTACCATAAATTATATTTAATTAGCTAAATTGAAGGGAAAGAGAGGGGTCAAAAATATGACATTTAGCGTCGAAGAGGGGTGAAATACATTTATAACCTATTATTTTAATTAACTTTTTACTATTTTTTAAAAAAATGGACAATAGGAGCGATGAGGTTAAAATAACCCAGCAAAATCTTCTTACCCCAAAAGAACTGAAGGATAGCGCCTAGGGCCAAAAAAGGCCCATAAGGAATTTGACTGCTTAACCCTGCCCTTTTAAAAATCATCAAAAAAATCCCCACCAAAGAAGCCAAGACCGAAGAAAAGAAAATAACCAAAAACACTGCTTTCCACCCCAAAAAAGCACCAATCATGGCCAAAAGTTTTACATCTCCTCCCCCTAAACCTTCTTGCTTTCGAATTTTTTCGTAAAGAACAGCAAAGAGAAATAGAACACCTCCCCCTAGGAGAGCGCCGGCCAAAGAATCGAGTAAAGTGGGCAAGACATTTTGAAACTGAACGCTAATCAAGCGGGTAAGAAATCCAACCCCTATAAAAGGCAAGCTGATTTCATCAGGAATAATATAGTGATGAAGATCGATTACACTCACCACCAAAAGCGGACAAATAAAAGTGAGAAACCATAAAGCCGCCAAGCCCGGAGAATGGAGTTGAGCCAAACAGGCCATGGCCAAAAGACCCGAAACAAATTCAACGGCAGGATATTCCCACGAAATTTTTTTCTTACAATTTCGACAACGCCCTCTCAAAATGAGAAAGCTTAAAAGAGGAATATTATCATAGGCCGCAATGGATTTTTTACAAGACGGGCAGCGTGAGCGAGGCTTAATAATCGAAGCCCCCGAGGGGAGCCTCGAAATACAAACATTCAAGAAAGAGCCAAAAATAATGCCAAAAATAAAAGCGTAACTATACAAAAGAGCTGTCATACTTTTCATTTGCCAAACATTTGAGGTTAAGATTAGAAAGCGTCTTCGGATCTTTAATCGTTTTAAATATTACACTTTATATTTGAAAGCTGGAAGAATTATGTCGACAAAACATCTTACCCCTGAAGAAGAATATTTTGCCCGCGAAGAACTCGCTAAAATTAAAAAAATGGCCGAGAAAAAACGCGAAACCTTGGCAAAAGAAGAACAAGAAAAACTCAAAAAACTTCACTGGATGCATTGTCCAAAATGCGGCCACGAGCTCCAAGAAGTTTTATTTCGTGGTGTTACCATTGATAAATGTTTTCATTGTGAAGGGGTTTTTCTAGATAGCGGAGAGCTCGAAAAACTCGGTGGCCATGAGTCGGGTTTTATGCCCGCCGTCATGAGCTTGTTTAAATATTAAAACAGTTGGGTTTTAAATTAATTGATGTGAATGAGAATGGATTCATTCCATTCGAATGAACAAAAGAGGTCGGGGGGGTGCTTGTTGCGACCCCGATCATAAAGTTTAGTTTCAAATTAATTGATGTGAATGAGAATGGATTCATTCCATTCGAATGAACAAAAAATGGGGTGCGGGGGCGCGGTTTACTGCGCCCCCGATCATATGGTCTCCAAAGAAGAAATCAAAAAAATTGCACGCCTCTCACGCCTTGAAATTCAAGAGCAAGAACTTGGAAAATTTACAGAGCAAATGAATCAGATTCTTGAATTCATCGCGAGTTTAAACAAGCTCGATACCTCGAAGATTGAGCCCACCTCGCACGCCAATGCCAGTGGCACTGCTTTTCGAGAAGATGAAGTGGTCGTTAGTAAAATTGCAGAACAAGTCTTGGAAACCGCACCCGATTCCGAAGACAATTTCTTCAAAGTACCCAAGGTGATTGGATGAGCCTGACAAATCTCACAATTCATGAGCTCCACGAAAAAATTAAGAAAAAAGAGGCGAGCTCGCTCGAAGCCACACAGGCCCAGCTCCAAAGAATTCACGCCCTAGATTCTAAAGTTTCTTCTTATCTCACCCTCACCGAAGAACTCGCTTTAAATCAGGCCAAAAAAATCGACGCCGAAATCGCAAAAGGCAAAGAAGTGAAAGCCCTCACGGGGATTCCATTTGCTTTAAAAGATATTTTCATCACTCAAGGAATCAAAACCACCTGCGCCTCGAAGATTTTAGAAAATTATATTCCTCCTTATAATGGAACGGC
>CAYLKF010000008.1:68055-147919 GCA_964384365.1 uncultured Pseudomonadota bacterium
CACTACGAAAGCTTAGGCGCCATTTGCGAAGAAACTTCTCTGCCCCATACCGAATATGCCGTGCCCACTTATTATATTCTGGCGCCCGCAGAAGCTTCGTCGAATCTTGCCCGCTACGATGGAGTCCGCTATGGCTACCGCACCAAAGACCCCAAAGATTTGATTGAAATGTATACCCAAACTCGCAGTGAGGGTTTTGGCTCCGAAGTGAAACGCCGCATCATGCTCGGCACCTATGTTTTATCGTCGGGTTATTATGATGCCTATTACATTAAAGCCCAAAAAGTGCGCACTCTCATTCAAAACGATTTCTTAGAAGCCTTCAAAAAATTTGATGTGCTCCTCACGCCCGTAACTCCAAGCCCAGCTTTTAAGTTAGGAGAAAAAGCGGATGATCCACTCGAGATGTATCTTTCAGATATTTTTACGATCAATATTAATCTAGCCGGGCTTCCAGGCATGAGCCTCCCTTGCGGATTCACCAAAACAGGGCTTCCGATTGGCATGCAACTCATTGCGAAGCATTTTGCAGAAGAAAAGATTTTTCGTGCGGCTTACGCCTATGAGCAAAGCACCGATTGGCACCAGAAAAAACCTCAACTCTCATGATAAAAAAATTATTTCTTATTTTTGCGTTGAGCTTCCTTTGGAATGCTCCTTCTTATTCGGCAAGTTTCAATTGCCAAAAAGCCTCGACCCTAGTGGAAACGAGTATCTGCCAAAGTGGGGAGCTTTCTCTTTTGGACGAAAAATTAGCGAAGCTCTATCAACAGGCCTTAAAAAATTCGAATTCGGAAGTGGTGAAACAAAAGCAGATGGAATGGTTGAAAGAGAGAAATCGTTGCCAAACCGAAAACTGCCTTAAAAAACTTTATCAAAGTCGAATCGCAGAACTTGAAGGAAACACTTCGAGTTTAAATCTCCCTCCGCCGGGCGCTTTAAGTGGCACTTACAAAACGAAAGGCGGAAACACACTCGAAATCCGGGAAACCCAGGGCAAAGTCGAATTTCATTTAGATGCCCAGTGGGTGGGCGCAAATCCGGGTCAAGTCAATGTAGGAACCGTTTGTGGAGATTTCACGCTGAAAAACAATCAAGCGCTTTTTGTGAGCACTCAAGCGGTGGAACCCCACAATGTTTGCAAACTTCAATTCAAAGTTGCAGGCTCGCAAATTGAGGTAGAACAGTTAGGAGATCTTTCGGGTTGTGGATTTGGCTTCAATGTATCGGCAACAGGTGTTTATTTGAAGAAAAGTTCGAAAGTTCCAGCGCTCAATGAATGTTTAGAGGATTAATTCTATGCAATACGAAATGGTAATCGGACTCGAAGTTCATGCCCAACTTCTCACGAAATCAAAATTATTTTGTGGCTGCTCCACAGAATTTGGGAGCCCGCAAAATCAAAATACTTGCCCGGTTTGTTTAGGACTCCCCGGCGCCCTTCCCGTCTTAAATAAAAAAGCCGTTGAATATGCGATTAAAGCCGGCCTGGCGACCGAATGCAAAATTCAAAATAAAAGCGTGTTTGCCCGCAAAAATTATTTTTATCCCGATCTTCCCAAAGGTTACCAAATTTCTCAATATGAACTCCCCATCTGTTTAGGCGGCAAACTCGAGATCGATGTGGACGGTCAGAAAAAAACAGTGGGGATTACCCGAATCCACATGGAAGAAGATGCGGGCAAATCCGTGCACGATCACGGAGCCGATGATTCTTCGCATATCGATCTCAATCGCGCCTGCACTCCACTCATTGAAATTGTGAGTGAGCCCGATATGCGCTCCAAAGAAGAAGCCGGTGCCTACCTCAGAAAACTTCGCGATATTCTGATGTATCTGGAAGTTTGTGATGGCAACATGGAAGAAGGTTCGTTTCGCTGTGATGCCAATGTTTCGATTCGTCCGGTTGGAGAAAAGAAATTCGGCACTCGTGTGGAACTCAAAAACATCAATTCTTTTCGCTTCGTCGAACAAGCCATCGATTACGAAGTGAGCCGCCAAGAAGCCCTCTTGAATGAAGGCGGGCAAGTTGTGCAAGAAACACGACTATTCGACAACGAAAAAGGCGTGACCAAATCGATGCGCTCCAAAGAAGAAGCCCACGACTATCGCTATTTTCCGGATCCCGATCTTTTGCCTTTAATCGTTGAAAGCAAATGGATCGAAGAAATTCAATCAAAACTCCCCGAACTCGCTCATCAAAAAGCAGGGCGTTTTGTTTCTCAATACGGGCTTCCCGAATACGACGCCGGGGTGCTCACCGCCGAAAAATTCGTGGCCGATTATTACGAAGAAGTCGTGAAAATCACCGGAGACTCCAAGAAAAGTTCGAATATTATCATGACCGAGCTCATGGCTTTAGCCGCCAAGGGTGAAAAACCTTTCGAGACGATTCCTGCAGCCGAACTGGGGAAAGCCATCTCTCTTTCTTTGAAAGGCACCATTAGTGGCAAGATGCTCAAAGACGTGATCTTGGCCATGCATCAACACAAAGAAACCGCCGATGCCGTCGTTGCCAAAATGGGGACTCAGCTCTCCGATACTTCGGCCATTGAAGCGATTATCGATCAAGTGATTGCGGCTAATCCCGATAACGTTACTCAATACAAATCAGGCAAAGATAAACTCTTCGGCTTTTTCGTGGGTCAAGTCATGAAAGAATCGAAGGGCAAAGCGAATCCGCAGATGGTGAATGATCTCCTAAAAAAGAAACTTTCTTAAATCCAAACGCGCAGTACCTCCAGCAAACCCCACAAGCTAAGAATGGGGCCGAGTACCTTTAAAAATTTAGCGTATTTCCGATGCCACTCATCGTAGCGTTCATTGACTCCGTTTTTTTTACCTAAAACACGAAATCCCAAAAGCGCCGCATAAATTCCACCTAAAAAAGGGATTACCCCATTGACCAATTGCCCCATTTGCAGAGAAGTCATTTAATTTTCCTTTCTGCTCAATTGATGTCATAAAGAGTTGATATTAGCCGCTCGAATGTTCTCATATTTCAAGCAGGTGGTGAATGCCAAAACTTTCTCCCAAAGACTGGTTAAGACTTCTAGCAATCTATGGAGTAGGAATTCTTTTCCTTTGCTCCCTTCCTTTTCTATTCCAAAATTTAAAAAGAGGAATTCTGGCCATCCCGGGTCTTGAAAGTTTTTACAAAAACTCTCTTCGACAATTTGCAGAATGGATCACTCCTTGGATTCCCCAAAACATCACCCTGTATTTTTGGATTCTTCTTGGGCTGGGCGTTCTCTATTTTTTGGCAGAAGATCTTTTGAAGCTTTTGCGTGGAAAACGCGATGCAATTCAAGACAAAGAGCTTTCGTTAGACGAGCAAATTGTAAATTCAGTGGCTCGGGAATATGGAGAAAAAGAGCCGCTCCCCCTTAATCTTCATTCACAAATTCGATATTTTCCGATTGTGCACTACTGGATTATTGGCATTCTCCTTTTTGGTCTTTTGGCTGCTTGGATCATGAGTTTTATTTACCCAAAAGACATGACCGGTCTTTCGACTATTTCTCTCACCCTCGGAGGAATCAGTTTTTACCTTCTCTTTTTAGCACGCTCTGCCACACGACAAATTCGGTTTGACTCCGATCATGTTTACTTAGGAAAAAACGAGAAAAATCTTTTTTGTGAAAAAGATTACGACTGCATCTACTTTATGCATTTTTTGGTGCAAAATCTGTGGAGCGTGGAAAAACGTTACAGCTTACTCGTTTTTCGAAAAGGATTTTGTTTCCCGCCTTTTCATTATTTTATCGATCGATTTTTTCCAGCGAGCAATGCCCAGCGCCAAGTGATTTTTTTCAATGTTTGGAAAGACGAATCCGGCGAAATCGTGAATGATGCGAGTTTAATGAAACGAATTTTAATTCACTGTGACCAGCATAAAATTCGTGTCAAACAATGGACTTGTGAAGCCCAATTCTTTCTGACATCTATTCTTTTAGCTCTTGCCTTTATCGCTTGGATCCTTTGGAGATAAGAAATGTCGTGGAAAGCACTGGATGAAACAAAGCAAATTTGGATTGCCCGCTATTACGTGCCTTCTTTTCAGGTAAACTCCGTACTTCTCCAGGCAAAAAATGGAGATCCACTTCTCATAAGCCCCGGCAAATCCTTAGCCGACTGTGCACTGCCAGACGCTTTTAAAAATAAATTACCCACTTTGGCTTTGGCCCCCAACTATTTTCACTTCATGGGATACACGCGCTGGAAAGAAATTTATCCCCATCTTATCCTCACCGCTGCACCCGAAACTCATCAACGACTTCGAAAAAAAAGGCTTTCAACCGAATCGCTCGAACTTTTCAGGCAAGCCCTCCCAGAAAATATGACTCTACTGAAGCCTGAAGGCTTAAGGGCCGGTGAAGTTTGGATTCGTGTGCAGCAAAAAAATGGGGTGGTCTGGATTGTGGGCGATGCGTTTTTAAATTACGCGCGGCTCTCCAATCGGCCTATTGCCCGGTTCATGCAGGGAGTGATGAAGGCAGCACCTGGGCTTAAAATCAGCAGTGTTATCAAATACCTTCTCATCAAAAACCGGAAACGCTATAAAAACTGGCTTTTGAATCAACTCAAAACCGATCAGCCCACCACCCTCATTCCATTGCATGGAGAGGTTTTACAATCTCCTCAGCTTCCCGTTGAAATTCAAAAGATTGTGGAAAAAAGGCTTTAAATTTCGTTTTTCCTCGGTTAGGTCTTTCGTTCCATAGAAGGTGCCTTTGGAAACCCCATTGTATAAGGATCAAATCGTGAACTTCAAAACTTTAGAATGGAAAAACGATAAAGTCATTTTAATCGATCAACGCAAACTCCCCTTAGAAGAAGTGTATGTGGAGTATTCCGATTACAAGAGCTTGGCCGAAGCCATTAAACTCATGGTGGTTCGCGGCGCTCCAGCTATTGGAGTCACTGCTGCGATGGGAGTGGCCCTCGGCGCTTTGGGGATCGATGCAAAAAGCCACGAAGAGTTTGTTCAGAAAATGGAGAAGGTTTGCCAGACTTTAATCGATGCCCGCCCAACTGCCGTTAATCTTCCTTGGGCTGTAAATCGAATGAAAGCCGTTTACGAAACCCAGGCCGATTTAAACATTGATCAGCTCAAAGAATTGATAGTGAAAGAAGCACTCAATATTTTTGAAGAAGATATCGTTCTTTGCAAAAAAATTGGGGAGCATGGCGCCAGTTTATTTCAAGAAGGTGATACGATTCTCACTCACTGCAATGCAGGCGCTTTAGCCACTGCCGGGCAAGGCACAGCCTTAAGCCCTATTTATGAAGCAATTCGACAAGGCAAAAAAATTAAAGTTTTTGCCGATGAAACCCGCCCCTTTTTACAAGGGGCTCGCTTAACTGCCTGGGAATTGCAAAAAAATGGAGTGGATGTCACTTTAATTGCCGATGTGGCTGCTGCAAGCTTGATGAAATCGGGCCTCATTCAAAAAGTGATTGTGGGGGCCGATCGCATTGTGAGCAATGGTGATTTTGCCAATAAGATTGGTACTTACTCCGTTGCCTTGGCCGCTCGTGAGCATAAAATACCGCTCTACGTCGCAGCGCCTTTCTCAACCATTGATTGGCAAATGAAGACTGGAAGCGAAATTCCAATTGAAGAGCGCCACGAAGACGAAGTACACTCTTTTCTGAATCAACGGAGTTCTCCAATAGGGGTTAAAGCGCGTAATCCGGCATTTGATGTAACACCTCATCAGTATGTGGCTGGAATTATCACTGAAAAAGGAATCGCTACTTCACCTGTTGATAAAAATTTAAAGGCACTTTACAAAAAATAAAGCAGAAAGGACTCTCATGCCCGCCGTGCAAAAGGTATCAAAAATTTGGTTAGATGGAAAAATGATCGATTGGGATGCCGCACAAGTTCATGTGCTCACCCACACTCTCCACTACGGCTTGGGGGTTTTTGAAGGAATCCGTTGCTACGAATGCGCCGATGGCCGCTCTGCCATTTTTCGCTTAAAAGAGCATATCAAGCGTCTTTATGATTCTGCACACATCTTGTTGATAGATATTCCTTTCTCTCAAGCCGATGTGATTCAAGCTTGCAAAGATATTTTCACGGTCAACAAATTAAAAGCAGGTTATTTGCGTCCTCTTGCTTTCTTAGGCGATGGAGAAATGGGGCTCTATGCCACCGGCAATCCGGTGCGCCTAGCGGTGATTGCATGGCCGTGGGGAACTTATCTAGGCGATGACGGCGTCAAAAACGGAATTCGCGCAAAAGTTTCGAGTTATACGCGTCATCATATCAATGCCATGATGACCAAATCAAAAGCCGTGGGCAATTATTTGAACTCTATTCTTGCAAAACGCGAAGCAATGCTCGGTGGCTACGAAGAAACCATCATGCTCGATGCCCAGGGTTTCGTGGCCGAAGCAAGCGGAGAAAATCTTTTTGTGGTTCGCAAAGGAAAGGTCAAAACACCTCCCATTACCAATGCTCTCGATGGCATTACTCGCGATACGGTGATTCAACTCTTAGCCGAAGAGGGAATTCGTGTAGAGGAGTGTCTCATGACTCGCGATGAGCTCTACATCGCTGATGAAATTTTCTTAACGGGAACCGCCGCCGAAATCACGCCAATTCGGGAGCTCGATCACCGCAAGATTGGTTCTGGAAAACCCGGCCCCATCACTCAAAAAGTACAATCGCTCTTTTTTGATTTGGTGAAAGGTAAAAACAAAAAACATTCCGATTGGTTGGATTATTTAGAGAAATAAACTAAGACTCCAAATTTCTCTCGATTTTTTCTAGGCGTTTCTCGAGCCTTAAAAGAATTTCTTCGATTCGTTGCTGCTCATGCCCTTCCCTTCTTACCTCTCGCTCAAGGGGTTTAATCTCGTGTTCCAACTCAACCTTCATCCAGCGTGTGCTTAATAGTCCGATGAATCCTACAAAGAGAATGGTACCCGTATACATCAGCATAATTCCTAAAACTCTTCCTTCCCAAGTGACGGGCGTAATATCTCCATACCCCACCGTCGTAATGGTAGAGACTCCCCACCATAAGCAATCAAAGTAGTTAAGCATGCGTGGATTGATTGCTCTTTCAAAATGCCAAACGCCAAAAGTAATCAAAACCAAAATTCCATTTCCAAGCACCAGAAGATAGAAAAAGGCAGGGTGGAGAAAGGCCCTCCACAAACGGAGCGATTCACGCTTTAGAAATTGAAACATTTTCCTTCTCCTTGCTAAAATCTACTTTTATTTTTTGAAACTTTCGCGATAATACTGGAATCCACTCTTAAAAAGGAGACAAATCTTGAAAAAATATTTGTTGATTGGAATTTTTTGTTTAGCAAGCTTTTCGAGTTTTGCCGGACCCGTTGAAACTAAAGTCGATAAACAAAGCACCAAGGCACTAAAGCAATATATGTCGAAATTTGGCGCCTTAGTTGCCGGCTTAGAAATCTTGCGCACAAAAGAACCCAAGCCCGATTGGGCAGTGATTGGAATGACCTTAAAAGAAATGGATACGAATCTTCAACAAATGCTCAAAGTAGATAAAGATGGGGTTTATAAAAATTATACCGATGCTTTAAGCCAACGAATGACAGAGCTCAAACAGATGAATGAAAAGAAAGACAAACACATTTACGAGGGTATCGATAAACTCACCGATACCTGTTTCAAATGCCACGCGGCTCATCGTCCTGGGGATTTTTTAAACCCTAAAAATGACCAAAAGCTTAGCGATTCAGCACCAGCGAAAACTAAATAAAATTTAGACTTCTGATCCTTGTAAACGATACCCGGTTCCTCTTACGGTTTCGATCTTTTTCCCTTCTTCTCCCAACTTTGAGCGCAGGCGCTTGATATAGGTATCGAGAGTACGGGTACTGGCATTCCGCTCATAGCCCCAAATTTTGCTGAGCAATTCGTGCCGAGAAAGAATGCGATTGGGGAAAAAACAAAAATATTGCAGGAGCTTAAACTCCAAAGGAGTGAGCTTCACTTCTTCTTTGCCTCTTTTAACTCGCAACAAATCCCAATCAATCTGCACAGCCCCCAAACTTCGAGGCTTAATACTCTCTAAAATCTCCGTGGGGCGATGAGTTTCTAACAAATGACTCAAACGTCGTTTAATTTCTTCTTTTTCGGCGGGCTCCACCACAAAATCATGGCAAAGCTTAAAAAGATCGAATTGAGAAACTTCTTTCTTAGATACATAGAGAAAAACAGGAATTCCCCACATTTTTGGATTTCTCGAAATATTTTGAAGATCTTCAAAACAAGAAGGCTCTGCGTTTCTAAAATCAGCCACAAAAAATGAAGAAAAAAGCAAATCTTCGAGCCAGCGTTTCAGCTGAAGCAAATCTTTACTTCTTAAAATTCGGGCATGAGGAAAAAGAAGCTCTAAGTCAGAAAAGGCATTCGACGCTGAGCTGCACTCCCAAATAATAAAATTGATGGGTTTCATGGTTTTCGACTTTGTCTCCAACCATTTCTTCGACCGCCCCGAAAATTTTCAATTTTCCAGGCACCCGGTCTCAGTCATGGAGCTTGCAACATGAACAAGCTCTATGAAAGCGTGGTGGCTAAAATGTGGCAATTCCGCAAAATCTTAAAGAGGGTGTTTCACAAAAGATTCACATTAAAGCGCTTGCCCCCTTGTTTTAAGGTATGAAATAGAAATTTCATCGATTGAAAATCTTAAAGAGTGCGTTGGGTCGTACTCCATGGAATGGCTAGGGAAGCCCTAATTTCCCTAAAAATTAAGGGGTAAATATGCTTACGTCGGTCTCGGCTTCGGAAGAACGGAATACCAATTCGGAAAATTCCTACTTTGATGGGCTTCGCAGCGATTTTCTAAAAATTCTCGGTGAAATTCTTTCTCAAAAAAAGATCTCTCCCAAAGCCTGCCATGATGCGAGAGTGATTGAACGGCGTTTAAGAATTTACCTAAGCCTGCCCGAAAAAAATAAAAAGCTTAAAAAGCTCTCGAAAGAGCTTAAAAACTTTCATCAAACCCTCTCGGAATTGCGAATGAACGATGTGATTTTTAATTCTTTCAAAGAACGCGTAAAAGAAGCAAACCATCCTTTGCTTAAGGTGAAAGAAGATCTCAAACAAGAACGCAAAAAATTGAAACAACAAGCCCTCAAAAATCTTAATGCAAGCTCCTTACAAAATATTCTCCAAGATCCAAAGGGGCTTACCAAAAAAATCACCCTCAAAAATGCGGATGCCCTCCCCAAGAAAAAAGGGCAAATTCTAAAAAAAATAAAACAAAACCTTGGCTTTTTCTTAAAAAATCAAAAGCTTAAGAATCTCCACCCGCTTCGGGTGAGCCTTAAAAAATGGCGTTACCTCTTAGAAATTGAAAATAGCTTTTCGCCTCTCAAAAATGATAAGGCTCTCACGCAACTCAAAATCTTGCAAGATGAGTTAGGATTGATTCAAGATCGGCTCCACTTAAAAGAAAAACTCATCGGCCTTTCGCACGGGCCTGCTCAAACCCAAAAAGCAGCGCAAGAATGGGTTCGAGAAATTAAGCTCAAAAATAAAAATGCGCTTCTCCAATGGAAACAAGAAGGAAAAAATGTGATCGAATCTGTACTCACTTTGCAAACATAAACTGTATTTAATTGTATTAATCCTTGCGATAATCTGAAATCGAATTGCAGAAATTTTCTTTAGGCAAGGCGTTCACGCAGGAACAACCGGAATCCGCCTCAGGCGGATGAGGATTGTGACTAAGTGAATAACGCCGCATAAAGAAATTTCTGCAATTAGACACTAAAGTGAAAATCGCCATCATCGACATTGGAACTAACTCCATTCATATGCTCATTGCCGAGCTCCTGCCCAACTACACCTTTGAAGTGATTGGGCGAGAAAAAGACATGACTCGCTTAGGTGATGGCACGCTTTCTTCGGGCATCTTGAGCCAAAAATTGATGCAAAAAGGGCTTCAAACCCTAAAGCGCTTTCAACACCTTGCTTTAACTAAAGGCGCCCAAAAAATCATCGCGATTGCGACTTCTGCCGTTCGAGAATCAAAAAATGGCGGAGATTTCATTCAAAAAATCTTCAAAGAAACAGGAATTCAAGTTCGGGTGATTACCGGTACCGAAGAAGCACGGTTAATTTATTTGGGTATTAAGCATTCGGTTCAATTGGGTAAAGAACCGGCTTTAATGATTGATGCGGGGGGCGGAAGTGTTGAATTTATTGTGGGCAATCTCCAAAAAATCACCCTCTTAAAAAGTTTAAAGCTAGGAGTTGCTCGCTTAAAAGACCGCTTCGTCAAACAACACAAGCCCGAAGAATTCAAAGCCATTGAAGAGTATGTAAAAGAAACTATTCAGAAAATTCTTCCAGCACTTCAGGCAAGCAATTATCAGCAAACCATCGGAAGCGCAGGCACTCTAAACAATCTGGCAGCGATGGTATTTTACCGCCAAGAGAAAGAAGCAGCTCTGCCCCGAAGTTTAAGCCTTTCGCGCGAAGGCCTAGGCGAGCTTTATGAAAAACTCAAAAAATCAACTACAGAAGAACGCCTCAAAATGAAAGGCTTAGACCCCCGCCGAGAAGATCTCATTACTGCCGGTGCCGCCCTAACCTACACTTTAATGACCGAGCTCAACATCTCTGAAATTCAGATCTGCGATAAAGCCATTCGCGAAGGAATTGTTTATGATTTCATCGCCCACAATCGCGTTCGAATTAAGACTCCTTATTTTATTCCGAATATTCGGCGTCGAAATATTTTTCGGCTGGCTCATAAATGCGACTACGAACGCAAACATGCCGAGCAGGTCGCTCTACTCGCCTTAAAAATTTTCGATCAAACTCAAAACATTCATCGCCTCGATTCGATTGATCGAGAACTCCTCGAGTATGCGGCACTCCTTCACGATATTGGTTATTACATTAGTTATGAAAAGCATCATCGGCATGCTTACTACCTCATCAAAAATGTGCACTTGAATGGTTTTAGTGAAGAAGAAATCAATATTTTAGCACTCACCACACGTTATCATCGCAAAACGAATCCTAAAAAAAGCCACCTAGAGTTTTCTGCTTTAAATAAGGCCGTGCGAACCCGAATTGAATGGTTGGCGGCGATCTTAAAAGTTGCCGATGGGCTCGATCGTTCTCACTTTGGATTAGTCGAAGATCTGAAAATTAATTTTGAAAAAAACAAGATGTCTTTCACCCTGAAAATTCACGACGATGCCCAATACGAAGTTTGGGATGCCCATCGTCGTATTGCCCTCTTTGAAAAATTAACGGGCAAAACAGTTCAGTTTAAAACTTTAAAAAGCGCCAAAGGTTTTTCAGAGGCAAAAGAAGAAACTAAAAACCTAAAGCGCCAAGCAGGTTAAAATATGTTTCAAGAAAATTTAAAAATTCCGGGTAAATTAATCGTGGTCGAAGGAATCGACGGCTCTGGAAAATCTACTCAACTCCGTCTGCTCAAGAGTTGGCTTGATTCGCAAGGTTACCCTGTTTTTTTAACCGAGTGGAATAGCTCCGAGCTTGTGAAACAAACCACCAAAGAAGGAAAGAAAAAGAAAAATCTCACCCCCACAACTTTTAGTCTGCTCCACGCAACCGATTTCGCCGATCGTTGGGCCTACCAAATTTTACCTCCCCTTCAAGCAGGCATGATCGTTTTAGCCGATCGTTATGTTTTCACCGCTTTTTGCCGAGATGTGGTGCGCGGAGTAAGCCCAGCCTGGGTGCGCAAACTTTATAATTTTGCAATTCGTCCAAACTTGGCTTTCTACTTTAAGGTCCCTTTGCAAGTTGCCATTGAACGAATTCTCTCGGGGCGCCCCAAACTAAAATATTATGAAGCTGGAATGGATTTAAATCTTTCTGCCAATCTTGAGGAATCTTTTAAAATTTTTCAGGGAATGATCTTGAAGGAATACGATCGCCTAACCAGCGAGTTTGACCTCACGGTCATCGATGCCACGGCCGAGATTGAAGAACAGCAACAACTCGTTCGTCAAATCGTTTCGAAAGAGCTTCAAGCCTTCACCACCCAAAGGAGAAATTATGCCAAAAGGAACAAAGTTTTTTGGAGACGGTTTGCCCTACCTGAAGCTCGGCGACCTTAAAGGAAAGCTGATTGCAATTGAGGGCACCGATGGTGTAGGACGCTCCACCCAAATTGAGCTTTTGGAAGAGTGGCTTCAAGTTCAAGGCTATGGTGTTTTGGTAACCGGTTGGACCCGCAGCAATCTCATGAGCAAATCGATCGAGATGGCAAAAAACGGAAACATGCTCAATCGCATGACCTTTAGCTTGCTTTATGCCACTGATTTTGCCGATCGCCTCGAAAACCAAATCTTACCCGCCTTGCGCTCGGGCTTTGTGGTTTTGGCCGATCGCTATATTTATACGGCTTTTGCCCGCGATTCGATTCGAAACCCCGATATGGGCTGGGTAAAAGATGCCTTTGGTTTTGCATTAGTACCCGATCTTGTTTGTTATTTGCGAATCGACGTCGAAAATTTGATTCCGCGCGTGATTGAATCGGGAGGAATGAATTATTGGGAATCGGGAATGGATCTTCATTTGGCCGATAACATGTACGACAGCTTCAAAAAATATCAAAAGCAATTGATTCAATCGTACGACAACATGGCGGAGCAATATCGCTTTGAAGTTTTAGATGCCCGGCAATCGGTCGAAGAAATCCAGGCTGATCTTCGCAACCGAATTCAAAAAGTGCTGCCCCCTAAAAAGGGAATGATCTCGCTCCCTCCTTTGGCTACGAAAGGTTATTCGGAGAAAACAATTAATTTTCAAGAGATCCAAAACAAGTTTCAAGCTCTCCAACACAACGCTATTTCTTCAGACGCAAACTCTTCGGAGTCCACAAAGCGAGCAACTCCACTCCCCCGCGTTCTTCCAGAGAAAGATGACAAAGTCCTCCCTTTTTCAAGCGAAGAGATTGCTCCATTTCCAGCAAAGACTGAATCCAGAAACTTAAACTAGGCTCATGCCCCACGAGTAAGGCGCTTTTCACCGAACGTTCTGCTAGTTTTTTGAGTAATTTTTCAAAAGGACTTCCTGGAATCAACAACGGCTCTATTTCCAAATCTTTTTCGAAAGGGAGATGCTTCTTGACCAACTCCGCAGTTTGTTTGGCGCGCAACCAGGGCGAAGAAAGTAAAGCATCGAAAGAAATACCCAAAGCCTTCATCCCTTGAATTTCTTCAATCATCTTGCGGCGCCCTTCTAAAGTGAGAGGACGCTCGGAGTCGGGCCCTTTAAACTCTTCGGCTTCTACAGCGATGCCGTGTCTTAAAAAATAAAGTTCCATATTTTTTTGGTTCTTTTTCGAAAAAGGAAAACGGCGCTGAAAAACTTTCAAAACCCCAAGGCAGGTGATTAAAAGACCCAGCGTTAAAAAGAGAATCTCTTCAAGCCCAAACTTTTCGGAATTCTTCTTCATTAAAGCCCACCGTCGCCACTTTCCCATTAAAAGCCAGAGGCCGTTTGAGCAGGCGTCCATTTTGAGAAAGGAGTTTTAAAAGTGCTTCTTCGCTTAAAGTTTTCACTTTCTCTTTCATATTCAGAGCTCGATATTGCTCGCCACTTTTATTTAAAAAATCTTTTAACGGGCGCTTACTCTTTTCATAGATCGTTTTCAGTTCGGCTAACGAAGGAGGAGTTACGGTAATATCGATATCTTCAAGATCAACCTTCTTTGACTCGAGCCATCGCTTTGCCTTTCGGCAAGTATCGCACTTATTGTAGCCATAAAACCTCAGCATTCTTATTTTCCTCCTTTGCTGAAGCTCCGAATATAAGCAATCACATTGGCAATATCGGCATCGGATAAGGCTGCACCCCAGGCAGGCATCACCGGAGAAAGACCATTGGCCGCTCCCCCGTTTTTAATCACCTTCGCCAAATCGGCATCAGTTTTTTTACTCATGAGAGCCGCGTCTCCAAAATTTCGGGGTTTTGGATTCAGCGAGGCACTCGCAGGGCCATCCCCTTTTCCATTGGCTCCATGGCAAGTCGCACAGAGTTGATCGAACTTTACTTTTCCGGCAGCAACATCAGCCGCGTGGGCAGTTGAGATAAAAAATGAAAAAATTAAAATAAGAAATAAGCGATTTGTCATAAAAAAATCTCCTTTTCGCACTTATAAAAAGCCTCTTTTATTTAAGCAAGTCTTTAGATTGTCTTCGCTCTTGACACCCCCTTTGCTAAACGCTAAACCCCAGACTGAATCGTTATTCATTTCTACAAACTTTTTTGGAGGTTTTAAATTATGGCACAAATTCGTGATGCGGTGATTGTGAGTGCAGTCCGCTCTCCTATGGGCCGCGCCCTTAAAGGAAATTACATTAACTTGCGCATTGATGATTTAGGCGGCGCCGTAGTGAAAGATGCCGTTGCCCGCGTTAAGAACTTAGATCCCGCTGAAATTGAAGATGTGATTGTGGGTTGCGCCATGCCCGAAGGCGAACAAGGCATGAATGTAGCCCGAAATGTGAGCTTTTTAGCAGGCCTTCCCTTGAATGCCGCTGCCGTTACCGTCAACCGTTTTTGCGCTTCTTCTCTCCAAACCATTATGGATGCGGCTCGCGCCATTATGGTGGGCGATGGCGAAGTTTTCGTAGCGGCCGGTATCGAAAGTATGTCGCATGTGCCGATGGGCGGTTTTAACCCCTCTTTGAATCCTAAACTGATGCAAGCCGGAATGCCCGATGCCTACATTAGCATGGGACTCACTGCCGAAAACGTAGTGGAAAAATATAAAATCACCCGTCAAGCCATGGATGAATTTGCCTGTGAAAGCCATCAAAAGGCCATCGCCGCAATAAAATCGGGCAAGTTTAAAAATGAAATTGTTCCGGTGGATGTAAATGGAAAATTAATTAGTGAAGATGAAGGTCCTCGCGCCGAAACCACGGTTGAAAAATTAGCCACCTTAAAACCCGTTTTCAAACAGAATGGTTCAGTCACTGCCGGAAACTCTTCTCCTCTCACCGATGGCGCTGCAGCCATTGTTTTGATGAGTGCGGAGCGTGCAAAAGCTTTAGGCATTAAACCCTTGGCACGTATTCATGCCATGGCCGTTGCTGGCTGTGCTCCCGAAATTATGGGTATGGGCCCTGTTCCTGCCGTGCAAAAAGTTTTAAAACGCGCCGGAAAAACGGTCAACGATATCGATATCGTTGAACTCAATGAAGCCTTCGCTTCTCAAGGATTAGCCGTTCTTCAAGAATTAGGGATCGATCGCAAAAAAGTAAACCCCAATGGAGGCGCCATTGCTTTGGGTCATCCTTTAGGGTGCTCTGGAGCTCGAATTATGGCGACGTTGGTGAACGATCTTTTCACCTATGATAAAAAGTGGGGCTTAGAAACCATGTGTATTGGTGGTGGACAAGGCGCTGCTTGCATCATTGAGCGACTCTAATTCTAAACTTCCCCCTCTTAATCCTAAGAGGAGGAGATCAAAGTAGAGGTTTATCGTATGACACAAATTAAAAAAGTAGCTGTATTGGGCGCTGGCGTGATGGGGCATGGCATTGCCGCTCATCTTGCAGGTGCCGGAATCCCTTCTCTCTTGCTCGATATCGTTCCGCCTAAATTTACCGAGGAAGATGCCAAATTGGGGCTCAGTGAAAAAGACCCAAAGTTCCGCAATAAGTTTGCTTTAGCGGGAATTGAAGCCATTAAAAAGTCTAAGCCCTCGGTGATTTACTCTCAACGCGATCTCAAGCTCATCACTCCCGGAAACTTTGAAGATGATTGGGAAAAAATAAAAGACTGCGATTGGGTGGTTGAAGTGGTTGTCGAACGCCTAGATATTAAGCAATCGGTGTTTGCCCGCCTTGAGAAGGTGATGAAAGATACCACCATCATTAGCTCCAACACCTCGGGGATCCCGCTTCATGCGATGGCTGAAGGGCGCAGTGAAAAATTCCGCAAAAACTTCGTGCTTACTCACTTCTTTAATCCGGTACGCTACATGAAGTTGGTGGAACTCGTTTCTTCAAAAGAGACAGATCCTGCTGTGGTGAAAACCATGGCCAATTTCTTAGAAGATGTTTTGGGTAAAGGCGTGGTGTATGCCAAAGATACTCCTAATTTCATTGCCAACCGCATCGGCATTTATGCCTTCATGGCCGGATTAAAATCGATTCTCGAAGGAAAATACACCATCGAAGAAGCCGATAAAATTTTAGGCCCAGCTTTAGGCAAACCCAAATCGGCGATGTTTAAAACAGCCGATCTCGTTGGAATCGATACTATCGCTCATGTGGTCAAAGGCACCTACGATAACTGCCCGAACGACGAGCAACGCAATGTGTTTGTGATGCCCGATGTGATCAATAAAATGATCGCCAACAAATGGTTGGGTGGAAAAAGCGGCCAAGGGTTTTACAAAAAAGTAAAAACTCCCGATGGCAAAAAAGATGTGCTTTCGTTTGATCTGCAAACCGGTGAATATCGCCCGAAGGCAAAAGTCGCGATCGAGTCCATCGGAGAAATCAAAGACATCGAAAATGTAGGGGAGCGCATTAAAGCCTTTGTTGCGAAGACTGATCGCGGTGGAGAGCTTGCCTGGAAAGTAACGCGCGATACCTTGATTTACACAGCCAATCGTGTGCCTGAAATTGCAGATGACATTGTAAATATCGATAACGCCATGAAATGGGGATTCAACTGGGAAATTGGCCCTTTTGAAGTGGTCGATGCCCTAGGCTTAAAAGAGACTGTCGCCCGAATTCAAAAAGATGGTTTAGAGGTTCCTGCCCTATTCAAGCAAGTTTTGGAAAAAGGCGGCACTTTCTATAAACGCGAGAACGGCCAAACCTCTTACTTCGATATCCAGAGCAAGAGTTATAAACCCACCCCTCGAAAAAATACTGTAATCTTTTTGAAAGACTTAAAAGAACAAAATAAAGTGATTGATTCGAATGCGTCGGCCTCTCTGATTGATTTAGGAGATGGTGTGATCTGCCTCGAGTTCCATTCGAAGATGAATGCCATCGATGCCGACATCGGCCAAATGGGCGCTAAAGGTCTCGAGTTGATTAAGCAATCGGGCTATGCCGGAATGGTGATTGCCAACGAAGGCCAGAATTTTTCGGTAGGAGCCAATCTCATGTTGCTCTGGTTAGAAGCCCAGCAACAAAATTGGGACAACATCAATAAAATGGCCAAAGATTTTCAAGATCTTTGCATGGCTTTTAAATATTCTCCCAAACCCGTGGTCGCAGCTCCCTTTGGCATGACCTTAGGCGGGGGTTGCGAAGTAGTAATGGGTGCTGATGCGGTGCGTGCCTATGCTGAAACTTACATTGGTTTAGTGGAAGTCGGCGCAGGATTAATTCCTGCCGGCGGTGGATGCAAAAATATGCTCTTAAACGCCGAAGCTGCTTTGCGTGCAAAAGGCCAAAAAGTATGGGCCTCTCAAGGCGACGGTGGGCCTTTCCCGAAAGTTCAGCGTGCCTTTGAAAAAATCGGATTCGCCAAGGTGGCCACCAGTGCCAAAGAAGGCATTGAATTCGATTATTTAAAACCCAATACCAAAATCACCTTAAATCGCGAATATCTCTTACACGATGCCAAGCAAGATGTTTTAGAAATGGCTAAAACCTATACCCCTGCTACTCCGCGCGAAGATATTTTAGTGCCGGGAGTGGGTGGTAAAATGGCCATGAAATCAGCGATTCGCGGATTTTTAATGCAAGGCATGGTTTCAGAACACGATGCCTTGATCGCCGAAGAGCTTGCTCACGTGCTTTGTGGGGGAAATATTCCCACTCAGCGTTTGGTCAGCGAACAATACATTCTTGATCTTGAACGTGAGGCTTTCTTGAAGCTTGCAGGAACCGAAAAGTCTCAAGCAAGAATGCAATCGTTGCTGATGACGGGTAAACCACTGAGAAATTAGTTCTGAATAATATACCTCCCCTTAGATTAAGGGGAGGATAGGAGGGGTTAGAACAATTGATCTAACTCCCCCTTACCCCCTCTTAATCATAAGAGGGGGTATAATATGTTTTTTCTTATTTGCGTCCTCCCAATTCTTGATGTAACACTTCCCTACGCTTTATTCGTTTCAATCTTAAAATTTAAGCTTTTAAAAGGAGCTCAAAAAATATGAAACATGCCTTAAAGGTTTCTCTCCTGCTTGCGGTTTTTTCGCTTGCTGCTTGTAACGGCCAAAAAACTCTTTCGAATAATCCTGCCCCCCAACCGAATCCGAATGCCCCTTCTTTAACAGAAGGCTTAGCCACAAGTTCAAAGGGGGATGTAGTGGCCGAACTGAATGGTCAACCCATTACCAATCAAGAACTCATGACGAAGATTAAATCGCGCCTTTCCCGCGTTGAAAATCAAGTTTACGATATTAAGCGCGATGCCATCGATCAAATGATTGACGAGCGCCTTTTAGATGCCGAAGCCAAAAAACGAAATGTCTCGGTAGCTGAACTTTTAAAAACAGAAGTTGATGATAAAGTCGGTGAAGTTTCCGATAAAGAAATTGAAGATCTTTACAATCAAAACAAAGCCCGTTTCGGAGAAAAGACTTTAGCCGAAATGAAGCCACAAATTGCTACCCAACTGAAAGCACGTAAAGCAATGGCTTATCGCCAGACTTTTCTAGATCGCTTATCTGCAAAGGCCGATATCCAAATTTATATTGAACGCCCCCGCGCCGATGTAGGCCCCGGAAATGGCCCCAGCAGAGGTCCTGCAGATGCTCCGGTTGTCTTGATCGAGTTCACGGATTTTCAATGCCCTTTTTGCACACGAGCACGCCCCACAATTACCGAGATTAACAATCTTTATAAAAATGAAGTGCGCTACGTAATGCGAAATTTTCCGTTCGATTTCCATAACTTTGCCAAAAAGGCTGCAGCTGCAGCTCTTTGCGCAAATGATCAAAATAAATATTGGGATTATAGCGCCAAGCTCTGGGAAAATCAGAGAGCCCTTGATGTACCCAGCTTAAAGAAATACGCCCAAGATCTAAAGCTCGATTCTAAAAAATTTGATGAGTGTGTAGATTCCGATAAATACATGGCCCAAGTGAACAAAGACATTGAAGAGGGCATGAAAGCAGGCGTGAGTGGCACACCTTCTTTCTTTATAAATGGAAAAATGCTCTCGGGTGCTCAGCCTCTTGAAGCTTTCAAGAAAATGATTGATGAAGAAATCCGCGATGCAAAAAGAAAGAAAAGTTAATCTGCTAAACACAAGACAATGAGTAGAGGGCGTCCCTCAAACGGACGCCCTTATTTTTTACTATGCTTGATTTAAAATGGGTCGTAAATCATCTCGATGAAGTCAAATCAGGACTTGCAAAGCGAGGGCAAGATATTGATTTATCTCATTTAGAGAGTTTAAATCAAAAACGAAAAGCGCTTCAGGTGGAATTCGATTCTTTGCGGGCTCTGCAAAATCAAAAATCGACTGAAATTCAAAAACTCCAAAAACAAAAAGAAGATGCCTCGGCTTTAATTACTGAAATGCAGAAAGTGGCCAAGCGCAATAAAGAAATCGCCCCTGCCCTCACCGAAGTTGAAGAAGAAATTGAAAAGGTTTTGCTTCATATTCCCAACATCCCTCACAGTTCGGTGCCTGTAGGGAAAAGCAGCGAAGACAATACCTTGGTTCGTAGCTGGGGAGAAAAACCGCAATTCTCTTTTAAGCCCCTCGAACATTGGGAGCTGGGTGAAAAATTAGATATTCTTGATTTTGAGCGTGGCGTTAAAATCGCCGCAGCTCGGTTTACTTTATCAAAAGGTTTAGGCGCTAAACTCGAGCGCGCTCTCATTAACTTCATGCTCGATACCCATACGCTTGAACATGGCTACACAGAAACCCTTCCTCCTTTTTTGGTGAATGCCGCCAGCATGACGGGTACGGGTCAACTTCCTAAATTCGAAGAAGATCTTTTTAAAACCACGACGGGGCTTTATCTTATTCCTACGGCTGAAGTGCCTGTTACCAATATTTTTCGAGATGAAATCTTAAGCGAAGAAAAACTTCCTATCTCTTACACCGCTTACACCCCCTGTTTTCGGAGCGAAGCGGGTTCTTATGGAAAAGACATGAAGGGCCTGATTCGTCAACATCAGTTCAATAAAGTAGAACTCGTTAAATTCTCAGCCCCCGAAAATTCTTATCAAGAGCTTGAAAACTTAACCGCTCACGCTGAAACCATTCTTAAAAAATTGGGCCTTCATTATCGAACCATGACTTTATGCACGGGCGATATGGGATTTTCTGCTGCAAAAACCTACGATATCGAGGTGTGGTTGCCCGGGCAAAATACCTACCGCGAAATTTCGTCTTGCTCTAACTTTGAAGATTACCAAGCCCGACGCATGAAGATCCGCTACAAAGCAAAAGATGGCAAAAATCACTACGCCCACACTCTCAATGGCTCAGGTCTGGCCGTTGGACGCACGCTAATCGCCATCTTGGAGAATTATCAGCAAAAAGATGGAAGCATTAAAGTTCCAGATGCCTTGATTCCTTATATGGGGGTATCCACAATATCATGAGTGCGATTCTTTGTTTTTTTCATGCCAACTGTATTGATGGAACCGCTTCGGCTGCCATCATCAAACACAAATATCCCGATGCGAAATTAATTCCGATCAATCACGGCGATCCTCTTTTAGTAAATGTGAAAGGCAAAACGGTTTTCGTGGTCGACTATAGTTTTAGCGAAGAAATATTTAAAAAAATGAAAAAAGAGGCCAAAGAAGTTTTTTGGTACGATCACCACAAAACGGCCATCCCCATTCAAAAAGCCTTGGGCTGGGGAATTTTAGATCTCGCCGAATCAGGGGCCTCACTTACCTGGAAACAAGAGTACCCTGATGCATCGATTCCAAAAGTGATTCAATACGTCAAAGATAAAGATATTTGGGAATGGAAACTCCCCCACTCCCGAGAAGTGAGCGCAGCGCTTCGCGAAACCGAGAATATTCATGACCCTTCTTCGGAATCGTGGAAACGCTGGTTTGCCGATTTTAAAGAAGTAGAAATTCCAAAACTCATTGAGTGGGGATCTCGTGCCTTGAAAACTCAGAAACAACGAATACTCGAGGGCGCAAAACGAAGCTTCGAGGTAAACTTTCATGGGCATAAAGCCATGGCAGTGAATTGGGGGCTCGAATCGAGTGAAATGGGAGAGTATTTCTACAAAGATTTAGGCTACGAAATCGCAATTATTTTTTATTATACGGGCGATGTCTGGAATTTCAGTTTGCGGTCGGATAAAATCGATGTGAGTGAGCTCGCCAAAAAATATGGAGGGGGTGGGCATCCGGGCGCTTCCGGTTTTCGAACGGCCACCATCGATTGGCTCTTTAAATTAAAGCTACCTCGAAACAAAAATAATCGAAAAAAATAATTAAAACTGGCCTCATAAATACCCATTAAACTGTCTTCCCCCGACTTGATCGGGGGACCTTATTGGGCACATTTAGATTCCCCGATTAAATCGGGGAATGACACTGCTGATATTTTGACACTGATTTTTCCAAGAAATTTATGGCTTCTTCGGAGTACTAGTCGATTTTGCAGGAGCTGCAGCAGGCTTGGCAGGAGCGGGCTTTGAGCTCGGCGCAGGTTGTGTTTCAAACCCTAATCGTCTTTCACAAAACTGAATCACTCCATCGTAATTATCGCCTTGCACTGAGAAAGTACCTTTTTCTCCGGTACGATGCCGCGCTACCACTGCGATCGCATTTCCATCGGGTCCCAGGGTGTAGCCTAGCAAACACCCCGTATCACTAAAATAGGTATAGCGAATGGGCTGTCCGTCTTGAAGCGTATCAACCGTGAGATAAACCAAGCTATGTCCTGTTCCTGTAATCGTGCTGGTTCCTCCCGGAATGGGGCCCTTACAAGTTACTGAAACTCCCGACTTGGCGCATTTAAATCCGTTTGCTGAATAAACAGGAACGCCTGCGGCATGTGCAGAATTTAGAAAAGAAAAAAGAAGAAAAAGAGAAATGAAAGTTTTTCTCATATTATCTCGAAAAGATATCCGAGCTTCCAAAAAAGAAAGCCACTTCGTTTTTAGCCGTTTCAAGGGCATCGGAGCCGTGCACAACATTGGCTTCAATTGAATCTGCAAAATCACGGCGAATAGTGCCAGGCTCTGCTTTTTTTGGATCTGTTGCACCCATAATGGCTCGATTTTTTGCAATTGCCTCTTGCCCTTCGAGCACCGAAACCACCACCGGCCCCGAAGTCATGTATTTCACCAAATCTTTATAAAAAGGCCGCTCTTTATGAACCGCGTAAAACTCTTGAGCTTGATGCTCAGAGAGCCAAATCATTTTTGTGGCCACAATTTTCAAGCCCGCTTTTTCAAAACGAGCCAGACATTCCCCAACCACATTTTTTGCCACACCATCGGGTTTAATGATTGATAAAGTTTTTTCGATCGCCATAATATGTAGACCCTCCACATGTTCCCCCTCTTAAGGTAAGAGGGGGTCAGGGGGCGTTATGAACTTTTCACAACTCCTCCCAACCTCCTCTTAATCTTAAGAGGAGGAGATTTATTGATAAACCTCTTTCAAAGCATTTCCAATTTCTGCAATGGTTCGAGCAACGCAAACTCCTGCCGATTCTAGGGCAGCAATCTTATCTTTTGCAGTTCCTTTTCCTCCCGCAATAATGGCTCCGGCATGCCCCATGCGTTTTCCTTCGGGGGCAGAAATTCCTGCAATAAAACCCGCCATCGGTTTTTTTACATGCTTCTTAATATAATCAGCTGCTTCTTCTTCGGCAGATCCACCAATCTCACCAATCATCACGATCGCTTCGGTGGCAGGATCTTCGTTGAAGAGTTTTAAGCAATCGATAAAATTTGTTCCATTGACGGGATCGCCCCCAATGCCAATACAGGTCGATTGGCCGAGACCCATTTTGGTAACCTGATCAACCGCTTCGTAAGTTAAAGTGCCAGAGCGTGAAACTACGCCTACTTTTCCGGGGCGATGAATATGCCCAGGCATAATGCCAATTTTACACTCACCGGGAGTAATGATGCCGGGGCAATTGGGCCCGATCAGCCTAGTTTTCTTGCCCTTCATATAATCTTTCACCAAGATCATATCGTTCACGGGAATTCCTTCGGTAATACAAACCACCAAATCTAAATGAGCATCCACCGCTTCACGAATGGCGGCTGCCGCAAATTTCGGGGGAACATAAATCACCGAAACTGTAGCTCCGGTTTTTTCTTTGGCCTCTTGCACGGAATTGAAAATAGGAATTCCTTCAAAATCTTGGCCACCTTTGCCCGGCGTAACCCCTGCCACCATCTGGGTGCCATACGCCTTGCATTGTTGGGTGTGGAATTGACCAGTTTTACCTGTAATTCCTTGAGTCATGACTTTTGTATTTTTATTGACGAGTACCGACATAATTTTACCTTTTATTCCCCTCTTAAGATTAAGAGGGGTTAGGGGAGTTGTGATTCCAAATTGTCACAACTCCTCCCGGCCTCCTCTTAATCTTAAGAGGAGGAGAATACTATCTTGCAAGTTCCACAATTTTCGCTGCGGCTTTAGTGAGATTATCTTCCGAAATTAAAGGAAGCCCCGATTCTTGAAGAATTTTTTTACCTAAATCAACATTCGTTCCTTGAAGACGCACCACCACCGGCACTTTGATTTGTACTTCGCGCGCCGCAGTCACCACTCCATTTGCAATCGTATCGCATTTCATGATTCCACCAAAAATATTGATGAGAATCCCCTTCACTTTAGGATCAGCCAAAATAATCTTAAAGGCAGCGGTTACTTTTTCGGCTGTGGCCCCCCCCCCCACATCTAAGAAGTTGGCGGGTTCTCCCCCACTCACTTTAATAATATCCATGGTAGCCATGGCCAAGCCTGCACCATTCACCATACAGCCAATATTTCCATCTAAGCTAATATAAGAAAGGTCGTATTTTTTGGCTTCAATTTCGGCAGAATCTTCTTCGTCTAAATCGCGTAACGCTTCATAATCGGGATGACGAAAAAGGGCATTGTCATCAAAATTCAACTTCGCATCTAAGGCCAAAAGCTCGCCCTGCTTGGTAACTACTAAAGGATTAATTTCAATTAACGAGCAATCGCCCTTCATATAGGCTTCGTAGAGGGCCTTTACAAATTGAACAAACTTCTCAGAGAGCGCTTCATTCAAATCAAGCTTTTTAGCAATAGAACGTGCTTCGGCCTCATTAACCCCTCGGCTCGGCTCAACCCCCATTTTCAAAATCTTTTCAGGATGATGAGCAGCCACTTCTTCAATTTCCATTCCCCCCTCCGAAGAAGCCATAAAGGTAACATGGGAGCTTGCACGATCTAAAACAGCACCCAAGTAAAGTTCGCGAGCAATCTCACAACCTTGTTCGATAAAAAGCTTCTTCACTTTCTTACCCTCGGGGCCAGTTTGATGGGTAATAAGGGTCATGCCTAAAATGTTTTGGATATGGGTTTTGGCCTCTTCTAAGGTTTTGGCAACTTTCACTCCGCCACCTTTTCCTCGGCCACCTGCATGAATTTGGGCTTTAACGACTACCGGAAACCCTAATTTTTGAGCAACTTGTATAGCCTCTTCAACCGAAAAAGCAACCTGCCCGCTTAAAATGGGCACTCCATATTTTTGGAGGATTTCCTTACCTTGGTACTCATGAATTTTCATGGTTTCCGACTCCGTCTCCAACCATTCCCGCGCCCACCCACATTGTGGGTGCCCGGGCTTGGTCATACTCTTTATCAGTTATCCAATGGACGGGAGCAGATAGCGGGAACTCACAAAAAAGCCAAGTGATTTTTGTTAGACCCTGTTAAGGGGCAGGGCGTAAAAAATAAGGGGCTTGTGAAAACTACTCAAAGCTGCTCAAACGAGTCATTTGTGCGGGTTGGAGAGGAAGTCTTATAATTGGGAGATATGAAAACATTTCTAAAAACTTTGCCACTCTTGGGCCTCTTATTAGCCACTCTAATACTCCCCATCTATTCTTCTTACACTCAAACCGAAGAACCTGTTCCTGCTCCCGCTCCTGCCCCCACACCTCCCCCTACTCCAACAACTCCAGAACCTGAGAAGCCAGAGAATGGAGAGATGGCCCCTAGTTCAACACTTAAAATTTCGATTAATATCCCAACCTTAAAGCTTCAACTCTTTCAAAATGGAAAAATTTATAAAGAATATCCAATTGCCGTGGGTCAGGCTCGCTATCAAACTCCCACAGGGTCTTACGAAATTGGTCGCATTGAATGGAATCCGTGGTGGATTCCGCCCGATAGCCCCTGGGCGGCGGGTGCCTCTAAAACTCCCCCGGGCCCCAAAAACCCTTTAGGCCCTGTAAAAATGGTAATGGATGAAGCGTTGCGCATTCATGGCACCAATACGCCGAGCAGCGTGGGCAGTGCCGCTTCGCACGGTTGTATTCGCATGCACAATGAAGATGCCAAAGATTTGGCCTGGTTTATTCAATCAACAAGCTCTAGCAAAACCGATGAAAAACTCTTGAGCCAATATTCTAAAAATCGGGGCACCACTTTTTACGTGAGTTTAGATACCCCGGTGCCAGTTGAATTTATTTATGAACCGGTGGTGCTTCAAGATAATCTCTTAGAAATTTTTCCGGATGTTTATGGAAAGGTAAAAATCTTAAAAGATAAAGTGGTGGAGGTTTTAGAAAGCAAAGGAATTGATAGCACTCAACTCAACACCGAAAAAATTGCCCAACTTAAAAAACCAAGCAAAGAAAAAGTCAGTATGGAATTGCAAGAACTGAAAGAATTGCAAAGCACCAGTCAAACCCATACCAATCATCATACGGTTTTATCAAAAGTGGAAGATTCGGTAGCGGGGCAGTAAGTTCACTTCAATTTATGCTAATAATCTAAATCAGCTTGTTCCGAGAGTGTACAACGCGGAGTGGGGGGACAACAAATCTCCGTATGGTTTCGTAAATTTTCAGGAGCCTCAGCAGGCATCTGCCAGCAAACCATTTGAAATATTACATTTGCAGGAATTCTCTCCAAATTACACCCTGAAGTATGACTAAGATAATGATTGAAAGCTAAAACAAAGTTGTTGGGTAAAGAATTGGCATGCCTCATACCAAAGGCAACATCAAAAAAACGCACCGAAGGATTTTCACACAGGGCTTGTGCTGCAAACGCCCCTAACTCCGCTTCCCGAATTGCCTGCCATCTTAAATATTCTTGTTCCAATGCAGTTCGCTCTTCACCCATAGCACTCCGCCGAGCTCGACGCACGACTATTGATCTCCGATTCGTTTCTTCATTCTCTGTGGGTTTCAAGTAAACGCCTCGATCAGAAGGGATTGTTCCATCATTAATTTGCGCCAACTGGATATTTGCTACATTCGCATACAAAGTAGTAGCCGGTGTATTATCGAAATCATAGCTGCGTTCTTCTCCGATCGTGAATTCTTCACCGGGTACTAAAGTCGAATCTGTAAAATAATGAATCGAGTAACCGTTGTATGGAAAATGGCGAGGAATGATTTCTCTTTGATGAAGAGTCTCCACTGTCTCTCGTGTTAAACGAACCATTTCTCCGGGTGTCATTTCAGGAGGCAACGAACTTTCCGAGAATACATATCGAACCCCTCTTTCCCATCCTCCTTCTGCTAAAGACGTGTCAAAAATAGAGGCTTGATACAGAGCAATCCAAGGATTGGAACCATGAGTGTTTGAGCTTCTATTGCCAATATGATGAAGTTGCAAATAAAGTTTTATTCGAATTGACTCAGAACTCCTACCCACCAAAGAAAATCTCATTTCAGGGAGATTTACTCGAGTTAGACGACCTGATGCATTTTCGGCATTTCTTGCTGGAGGAGGAATATATTGAGTTGGAGACGGCTCAACAGAAGGAGAGGGTTGAGAACTCCGTTCAGGGGCTTGGGGTTCCGTGATCTCTTCTGAAGAAGTATCACGAGCCAGTAAAACAACCGCTGCTATTAAAAGAGGTATTAAATACATAAGAATTCCTTAAATTTGCTCGATTATCGACTTAGCTCCAATAAAGTTGCTTATAATAAATTCTTTATTCTTCAAGAATCAACCATCTAAAACTAGCCAAGTTTTCAAAAGCACGGTAGACTGCAAACATGCGCAAAATAAGATTCGTTGCGTTTCTTTTCTTTTTTTTAAGCTCCACTTCTCTCGCTCTGGCTTGCCCCCCTGCTCCGAATCTCAATATCTGGCTTCAAGCAAATCCCAACATTGCCCAAGCACTTCAATGGCCTTTTCAAATTAACTTATTTCAGCCCAAACCCAATCCTGATTTCTTTCAAAAGCCGATTCGAAATTTCCCTCCCTTAATTTCAAACTCGGGGAGTCCCAATAAGGCTACAAGCCCGAGCACGCCTACAGTCAATGCAAACGTTCTAAGCAAACTTAATTACCTTCAAACTTATAATTGGAAACCCTGGCAAGATTGGCCCGCGAGTGCGAAAGCCGATTTAAACAACAACTTTGAAATTTACTGGAACTGGATGTGCAAAGCACAAACCCTTTACCAGGCTTATCAAGCGAGCGGATTTGAATTTAAGCCCTCGGGCTTCGACGAATTCTTTTCAGTCTCGCAAGATCCCGACCCAAGTCCGTTACCTGATCCTCCAAGCAATATCGACCCCACCGCTATTTATTCTATACTCACAAGCCAAGATGCTTGGAATATTTACGTAAAAACTCTAGCGTTTCGATTGGTATTGGAAACCGGAAAATTTCTTCCTTGGTCGTTGAACGAATATAATTCTGAGCAGCTCAATATTATTCTCGCAGGATCTTCTCTTTTTAAAAAACAATCTTCGGGTTTTGAACTCCAACGCGCTTTAATTCCAGCTTCTCCACTTCGAGTCTATTCGTTTCTAGCTCAAAATAAACTCCTCGGAAAAACGCGAGACGAAACCTTCAAAAAGATTTTTGAGTGGGAGCGCATAAATCTGTTTCATGCAGCCGTCACCCCCGCAATTGCTTCGGAAGTCGATTACACGATGATGCCTGAAATTTATTATCACTATAAGGGGAATCCACCTGCTGGCCGGGTTCTTCAACCCACACAATGTATTTATAAGGGCAAAACTTGCAGCGATGTTCATTATTACAGCTTAGGATGCGGCACGACTTCTTTTCTGAATGCCTATCTTTTTGAAACACTCAATATTCCGGCCGAGACAAAATTTATCGAACCCACAGGTCACATGACTTGGTGTTCTCTAGGCAAATGTGCAAGCCATGGCGATGATCCTTACTCGCTGAAAAGTGCCTCGGATATTCTAGAGCCCAAGGGCCCTGCTTCGATGCTTGAAATCTTAATTTCGGAAGAACAATACAATACCTGGTTCAAAAAAACGGATCCGAAATCAATCAACAACGTCGGGCGGAGCACTGTCGACATGGATTTAAAATATATCCCTCTTCGACTACTTCGAAATTACTGTAATGATGGGCCCGAAAAACCCCACACAGAGAGCGAAGTTTATCAAAAATTTTCGCATCTTTATTCGGTAGAAGAATTAGAAGCTCAACAGCTTTGGAAGAAATTAGATGACAAACTCAAGCTCATTGGGGGCTGTGGGGTAGTACCCTACTTTTAAAGATATTAAGACTGCCCTAAATTGTTAAAAGAAATCAAAGCCGTCACTCATTTATTTCACTAAATTCCAAAAAAGAGCATCTTAACTCTCCTCGTTTTCCGATACAATATATGGGGGCGCAAACCTTTATTTGACGCGCTCTGTCGAGGAGGATTTAAATCTATGCGTTGGATTCATTGGGCCATTCAATGGCGAAATCGAAATAACCCGGTCGAGCAAGCGGGCAAATCTCCGATTGCGGGGGCTGGAAAAATTTTCAAAAATGTCTTGGATGAAAAAAATAACAAAGACAAAATTACCGCGACTTTTTCTTTTTTAAAACCAAACACTCTCAAACAAGAAGACCCCGCCCCAAAAACCGAAGCGAAGACCAACACGCGTAAGAAAAGAGCCTAACGCACGTAACGTTCACAATACCAGGCCAACCTCGACTCAGACTCTAAATTTCCGTGGGTCGCCGCACAATTAGACTCATAATAATTCAAACGGCTTCCACAAATTGAATCGTTGGTTGTTTGCGCATTAAATGCATCGCAATTGAGTTGTCGCAAATTCGAAATACTTTGATACGCATCAGTATAAGAGGCGCAGGCATTATTGCGATGGGTGTGTTCTGAATTACAATTGACCGCATTAAATGTAATGAAACTTAAAAAACTTCTTCCCCCATCGTGAACACAACTTTGATAAGCATCTTCTGCCTGCAAACACGCCTGACGTCGACGACTGCACTCTTGCGCCCCGGCATTTCTTTCATCGACCGTTCGTTGAATTTCGGTACGCAAACTCATACATGCTTGGCTTGCTCGATCAAGCTCTTGCTGTGCACGAGCTCTTTCGTCTGCCTGAACTAGAGCTTCTTCACGCGCTTGTTCTTCGCACCATTGAGACCGAGCTTCTTCACGCGCGGTCAAGGGCGCATAATCACGGCGTCGTAGCAACTCTTGAAGTTGATCTGCACGGCGCCTATAAGCAGCACATTCTTCGGCAGTGGGAAAAGGAAATAAATCATTCGCCCGTTGAAAAAGCGCTGCATCCGAAAGACCGGGCCCTTGTGTAGGAACCACATTTTGCATTTGAACTGCCCCTTTCATTTCAGCGGCGGGCGGAGTCGATTCTTTAGGAGCAGATTTAAAGTTTGTTTCTTTTTCAAAAGTAGGAGTTTTGCCATCGGAGGGGTTGACGGCTTCTTTCGTGTATTCTACACCCGAGTCTTTGGCCGAATCTTCTGCGTAAAGCGGTAAACTGATCACACAAAAAACACCCAATAAAACGAAAATAACTCTTTTCATAAACCCTCCCTAAAATAGTGAAGATTAACCCGATTGGGCTATTATAAAGAACTTTTCGGATCTCGGAGAGGGGCAAGTTGTGGAAATGTAAGAGGAGTAAAGACTTTTATAAAGGTATATAATTTTTTTTGGCAAACAAACGGGAGGTTCAATTGGACTTCGCGCACGGGGAATGTGAACTATTCAAATAAACTAACCGAGCAAGCGCGTAAACATGCGCTTGGTAAGCTCACGCCCCACTTCAGCGATCGAAGTGGTAAGAGGAATATCTTTGGGGCAGGCCTTCACGCAATTTTGCGCATTTCCGCAATCGGCCAAGCCACCCTCTCCCATGAGGGCATCGAGGCGTTTTGCCGCATGCATTTGCCCGGTGGGGTGCATGTTAAAAAGGCGCGCCTGAGAAACCGCCGCCGCGCCAATAAAATCGGAATGCTCGCTCACCTGAGGGCAAACTTCTAAACAGCAGCCGCAGGTCATGCAGCGCGAAAGATCATAAGCCACTTCTTGCTTCGATTCCGACATCCGCGGCCCCGGGCCCAAATCGTAAGTTCCATCAATCGGCACCCAAGCCTGCACACGTTTGAGGGCATCAAACATCTTTCGGCGATCGACTCGTAAATCACGCACACAAGGAAATTTGCTAAAAGGCTCTAATGTAATGGGTTGTTCCAGCTGATCGACCAAAGCCGAACAGGCTTGCCTGGCTTTTCCATTAATCACCATCGAGCAAGATCCGCACACTTCTTCTAAACAAGATGATTCCCAAACCACAGGGCTTGTGGGCTCACCTTTGACATTGACCGGATTTTTTTGAATCTCCATCAACACAGAAATCACATTCATGTGAGGACGATAAGGAATTTGAAATTCTTCCCAGTAAGATTCTTGGTTGGGCCCATCTTTTCTTTTTACTTTCACGTGTAGGGTGTCGGACATAGAGTTAACCTTTTGCAACAATCTCCTCCTCTTAAGATTAAGAGGAGGTTGGGAGGAGTTGTGAAGAACCTCATAACGCCCCCTACCCCCCTCTTATCTTAAGAGGGGGAAATTAAGGTAAATATTTTCAAGAAGCCATATCGTAACGACGCGGTCGAGGTTGAATGTATTTGGTATTCACCTCTTCATACTCCAACACAGGACCTTGGGGAGTATAACGCGCCTTGGTTGTTTTTAAAAACTTTTCATCGTTTCGATCGGGGAAATCGGGCTTGTAATGCGCGCCCCGCGATTCATCGCGCTGCAAAGCGCCCAAAGTGATCACCCGTGCCAGCTGCAACATATTCTGAAGTTGGCGTGCAAAAACAAGCTCGGAGTTTGCCCAGGCACTATGATCGGGCACTGTAATATTTTTGAAGCGATCGATATATTCAATCAACTTCTGATCGGTCTTTTTTAATTTATCGTTATAGCGAACCACGGTAACGTTTTCGGTCATGAGCTCGCCTAATTCTTGATGAAGTTTGTGGGGGTTTTCTTTTCCACGACGCCCCAACAAATCTTGGTTAATCGTTTGCTGACGTTTTAACTCCCGGTCAAAAATTGTGGCCGGAAGCGAATCTGCCGATTTTGGATTATCTTTGGTGTAGCGGATCGCGTTTTTGCCCGCCAAGCCACCCCCAAAAATACAAGAAACCAGAGAGTTAGCACCTAAGCGGTTTGCGCCATGGTATTGATATTCGCACTCCCCTGCGGCAAAGAGGCCGGGGATGTTGGTCATTTGATTATCGTCGATCCATAAACCACCCATGGAATAGTGAACGGCCGGGAAAATACGCATGGGCACTTTTTTAGGATCTTGCCCCACAAACTTTTCGTAAATTTCTAAAACACCCTCTAATTTTTTGCGAAGTAAATTCGGATCAATATGGGTTACATCGAGATAGACTTGAGGTTGACCATCCACTCCTAAACCTAATTCGTACACCACCTTAAAAATCGCGCGGGTCGCAACATCGCGCGGAACTAAATTTCCGTATTTAGGATACCACTCTTCCAAGAAATACCAAGGTTTGCCCTCGCGATAAACCCACACACGGCCACCTTCACCGCGCACCGATTCTGAAATCAAACGCAACTTATCTTCGCCGGGCACCGCGGTGGGGTGCACTTGAATGAATTCCCCATTCGCATAGTAAGCACCTTGCTGATAAAGAGCCGAAGTGGCCGAACCCGTGCAAATCAAGGAGTTGGTACTTTTTCCGTAGATGAGTCCGGGGCCACCCGTGCAAATAATCACAGCATCGGCCCGAAAAGCCCGGGTTTCTAAGGTATCTAGATTAATGGCTACAATTCCACGGCAAACTCCGTCATCATCGAGGATTGCCGAGAGAAATTCCCAACCTTCATACTTATTCACCAAGCCACTCACTTCTTGGCGGCGAACTTGCTCGTCTAAAGCATAAAGAAGTTGCTGCCCTGTTGTGGCGCCAGCGAAAGCCGTACGATGATAAAGGGTGCCACCAAAACGGCGAAAATCAATAAGCCCCTCCGGTGTGCGATTGAACATCACGCCCATGCGATCGAGCATATAAATAATACTCGGGGCCGCTTCGCACATTTGCTTGGGCAGCTCTTGATTCGCTAAAAAATCTCCTCCGTAAATCGTATCGTCGAAATGTTGCGCGGTGGAATCGCCCTCTCCTTTGGTATTCACTGCTCCGTTGATTCCGCCCTGCGCACAAACTGAATGTGAGCGTTTCACAGGGACGACCGAGAAAAGATCAACCGGAACACCTGCTTCGGCAACCTTAATCGTTGCCATCAGGCCTGCCAAACCGCCGCCTACAATAATAATTTTAGGTTTTGCCATTCTTTTATCCTTCACTTACTTCACAAAATTGCACAAAATTTGAACCCACACTCCACTTAAAACTAGAAATAATCCGCCACAAATTGCCGAATTGATTTTTTGAGAACGCGGCGTCACGGTAACTCCCCAGGTGATCCCCATGGTCCAGAGCCCATTACAAAAATGGAAAGTCAGGCTTACGGCTCCAATGAGATAAAACCAAAACATGCCAGGCCCCTGAAGAATTTGTTGCATTTTTTCGTAGCTCACATGCTGACCCGATAAAGCAGCCTGAATGCGGGTTTCCCAAACATGATAAGAAATGTATACGATTCCAATCAAACCGGTAACGCGCTGTAAAAAATAACGCCAGTTATTGATGTGGCTATACTGCACCACATTACTCTTGCTGCTTAAGTAAATGGAAATTCCTAAAACTACATGGAAAAGAATTGGAAGGGCAATCGCTCCAATTTCAATGAAGGGCAAAAAGGGAATCCCCATGAGTTTTTCAACCATCTCGTTGTAGGCTTTTGGCCCCGATAAAGAAATCGCATTGCTATAAAGATGTTCGAGAAAAAAAAGGCCAATCGGCAGCAGCCCACTGAGAGAATGCAAGCGACGCAGATAAAAATATTTTTCAGATTTTGTGAAAGTAATCGATTGGTTCATAAGATCGTTCATGGTTCGACAAGCTCACCACGAACGGTATTATCAAAACCGTTCGCCCTGAGCCAGTCGAAGGGCAATCCTAAAAAGTTTACAACTTCACTTCTGCAACTAACTTCTTTACATGCTCCAAGCTCTCCTGAATGAGCTTGTTTTCTTCGGCATTCAGTTTCAGTTCAATAACTTTTTCAATTCCATTTCCACCAATAACCACCGGAACGCCCATAAAAATTCCTTTGGCGCCATATTCACCATTGAGATAAGCCGCACAAGCCAGCACGCGTTTTTTATCTTTCAGATAACTCTCCGCCATTGCAATGGCAGAGGCCGCAGGTGAAAAATAGGCTGATCCAGTCTTTAAGAGATTTACAATCTCTCCACCGGCCATTTGAGTACGCTTCACGATGGCTTCTAATTTTTCTTTCGAAATAAGATCGGTTACCGGAATACTATTCACGGTGCAAAAGCGCGGGAGAGCCACCATATCATCGCCGTGTCCACCCAAAACCAAGGCTGAAACATCTTGCACGCTCACACCCAGCTCCATCGCCACAAAACAGCGAAACCTTGCCGAATCAAGAACTCCAGCCATTCCAACAACCTTCTTCGAATCAAATCCGGAAATTTTGTGAAACGCATACACCATCACATCGAGGGGATTAGAAACCACAATCACAAAGGCATTGGGGGCATGGGTTTTTACACCATTGGCAACGGTTTTCATGATCTCTAAATTTTTAGCCAGAAGATCATCGCGACTCATGCCGGGTTTGCGCGCCAAACCGGCAGTGATAATCACGACATCGGATCCAGCGATATCTTTGTAATCTTGAGTACCCGTCAGCACGCTATCCGAGCCATCCACCGGACGTGCCTCCATTAAATCAAGCGCTTTGCCTTGTGGGGTTCCTTCGGCCACATCGAAAATCACGACATCGCCCAGTTCTTTTTCCATAATACGCTGAGCCAATTCTCCACCGATATTTCCGCCGCCAATTAAAGCAATTTTATGTCGAGCCATAAATCCTCATTTCGCATTACGGCATCCATCTGGAGATGCCTTATTAATCACGAGTTCGTTTTCTTCTAAATTTTTAAATTTCCCAGAAATTTTTGGAATTTTTTCAGAGTAAACCCTCTCCAAAGTAAAGCATTGATTTGCCACCTTGAAGGGAATCGGCGCAACATCACCCGTTCCGGAGCTCCAACAAATCACTTTCGATTCTTGTTTATTGGAGATTTTAAAATTGTAGCAGGGTCCAGTGGGAATCAGATGACGGTTTACTTCAATCCGCTGAGTTTTCATACCTAGAAACTCAAGCTCAAAATCTCGAAAATGAAGCACTTGATTTAAAGAATAGCTCACTTTCGATGAATAGCGCTGCTGAGTTTCTCCGAAGCTTTGACCAGTCCAGCCTACTAACAGGACGATAATATAGATAAACGCGAGAGAGCGTTTTCTTTGCAGCCCCGTGCGACTGAGCAATAAAAATAAAAAACTCAAAATCCAAAAAAAATATTTCATAGCACTACATATTTCGAATAAGGGCTTCACCAAACTCTGAGCACTTAAGCTCTTTCGCACCTTCCATCAAGCGCGCAAAATCATAAGTAACCGTTTTTTGCCCGATCGTTTTCTCTAAACTTTCTTTTATTTTTTCAGCCACTTCCAACCAACCCATATATTCAAACATCATCACGCCCGATAAAATCACCGAGCCAGGATTCACTTTATCTAAGCCTGCATACTTTGGAGCCGTGCCATGCGTGGCCTCAAAAATTGCAGCACCACTCACGTAATTAATATTGCCCCCGGGCGCAATTCCAATGCCTCCTACTTGAGCCGCCAAGGCATCGCTGATGTAATCTCCGTTTAGATTTAAAGTGGCAATCACATCGTATTCTGCAGGACGCGTGAGAATTTGTTGTAAAAATGCATCGGCAATCACATCTTGAATTAAAATTTTTCCGGCAGGAACTTTACCCCCGCATTCTTCCCAGCTCACCACTCGATCAGCAAATTCTTCTTTCGCAAGCGCATAGCCCCACTGACGGAATCCACCTTCAGTGAACTTCATGATGTTTCCCTTGTGAACCAAGGTGACCGAGCGTCGCTTTTGATCGATCGCATACTGAATGGCCGCACGAATCAACCGTTTTGAGCCTTCAATTGAAACGGGTTTAATGCCAATGGCAGAAGTTTCGGGAAAACGGATTTTTTTAACGCCCATTTCTTTTTGAATAAAACCAATCACCTTTTGAACATCGGCACTTTGAGCTTCCCACTCAATGCCTGCATAAATATCTTCGGTGTTTTCTCGAAAAATCACCATATTCACTTTTTCAGGAGTTTTTACCGGAGAAGGTACACCTTTATAATACTGAACAGGACGCAAGCAAACATAGAGATCGAGTTCTTGACGAAGGCTCACGTTCAGCGAGCGAATTCCTTTACCTACCGGAGTAGTAAGCGGGCCTTTAATCGCCACTAAATACTCTCGAATTACATCGAGAGTTTCTTGAGGCAAAAAGTTTGGCGGGCAGGCATCTCCGTAAACTGCTTTTGCTTTTTCACCGGCATAAACTTCAAACCAATGGATTTTTCGTTTGCCCCCATAACATTTCTCAACTGCCGCATCGAAAACCCGCTGAGAGGCATGCCAAATATCAGGACCCGTGCCATCCCCCTCAATAAAGGGCAAAATGGGTTGATCGGGAACCTGGAGTTTTCCATTTAAAATTTTGATTTTCTCGCCAGATGTTGGGGGGTTAAGCTTCATGTCCGGGGAAGTACGAAAGATGGAGCACTGTGTCAATTATTTTCAGAAAGACTTTATAAAATTCAGACAACGATCGAAAGGGATTTCGGCAACAGTTCAAACTCAGCCTCAAGCATCCCGGGCTGTTCACCATCTACATCGAGATAGATGGGTTCGGTAGAAACCGGGCGCACAAAAAATTTCGAACTTTTGAATCGAAAAATGCTGGGGTGCTCGATTTTTTCGCCTTTATAGAGCTTGGGTAAAACCTTGAAAAAATCAGTCACCCCCAATTTTTCAACCATCAACACATCGAAACAGCCATCTTCTAGGCTTGCCTCGGGAGCCACGCAAAAACCCGATCCAAAATATTTTCCATTGGCCACAATACCCAAAACTACTTGGCTAAAATGACAATTTCTCTCTTCGCTCTCAATCACCACGGCCGAAGGTTTATATGTAAAAAGCGATTCCACCACATGATAAAGATAGGTGGGCTTTGAACCAAAAGTTTTAGAAGAGGCATTGACCTTCTGCATCACCCGGCCGCCTAAACCAAAATCGGCGATATTGGTAAAATAACGGCTTTCTTTTTTATGCCGATGATTTTGATACGTAATTTTGCCAACATCGATTCGTTTAAGATTTTTTTCTTTTAATCTCTCCAAACTCTTTAACGGATCTTTCGGCCAACTAATGCTCTTCACAAAATCATTACCCGTGCCAAGCGGGAAAATTCCCATCGCCAAGCCCACTACCTTTTGCGCCTGGGCCTGCAGAATTCCATTCATAACTTCGTGCACGGTACCATCACCGCCCACGGCAATAATCCAGCGGTATCCTTGATCAATCGCCTGAAGGGTTTGCGTGGTTGCATCTCCACTCTTGCGCGTAAAGACTGATTCGTAATTTCCTAAAACAAAGCGAATCTTTTCGGCCATTTCGGGCCAGAGTTTTAAAGTTTTTCCACCTCCCGAGGTGGGATTGAGAATAAAATAAGGAATGTTTTTTTTATCAGTCATGACTGCTTATGAATGAGTTCGTTGTTCTTGAAGTGAAAACAAACCCTTAATCCTGCAAACTCTCATTTAAAAAAGCGACCAAATCTTTCACCACAATATTTTCTCCGAGCTGCTTAAATTGGGCCGCCGATTTCGAACAAGAGGTAATGAGCAATTTTACATCTCGATCTCGCATTTCTTGCAGGTGCCTTTGAGGAATTTCTTTCGCCTGCTCAGGAGAGGTTAGAGAATACCCCCCGCCCCCACCCGAACAAACGGATTCTGCACGGTTCCATGAAAACTCTTCGGGAGGAAAACCCGTCACCATTTCAAGCAAACGCCGGGGTAAATCATATTGGCCAAGATAGCGCCCCATGTAACACGAATCATGATAAAAATAGCGCACTCGGGTTCGATGTTTCACGCGGTAAGGCACATGCTTGAGATACTCGCCAATAAATTCGGCAAGAGTTAAAACATTTCCCGAAAACTTAAAACCAAACTGAGGGTAAACTTCTTTGAGGGTCCAGGCGCATTCCGGAGAACCCACCACAATCGATTGGGCGCGCTTCAAAACGTTGAATTGAACATGGGCTAAGTCTTGAAATTCTTTTTTAAGCCCTAAAACCCAAAGGGCATGCCCACAACACTGCAGCGGTTCGTCTAAAAGAGAAATATTATCGACTCGAAGTTTTTGAAAAAGCTCAATCTGAGCTTCGATCGCATTCGGATTGAGGGCCAAAGTATGGCAGGTGGGAAAAAACACCGCAGATTTTGCCTTTAACCATTCAGGGGCCACCAACTGTTTTAGTTTTTCCTGCAAATCTTTCCCATAAGGATTTTGGTGCTGGGAGAATTGACGGCCAAACTCGTATACTTCAGGGGGAGCCACATCTTTTTCAACCGCGGCCTCTCGCATTTCATGAAGTGAATCTGCCACCACAATATCGTGTGCACAAAATGTTTCAGACGAACGACAAGTCAAACATTTATAGGCGGCTAAGGCATTTTGAGAATTCAGAGGAACCTGCCCCGCATTTACCAAGCGCGCAGTCTGTTGTTTGCCCCAAGGTGTATAGGCCTCATTTTTTTCAACTTCGGCCACCGGACAAGCAAAATGGCACATCTTCGGACAAAACGTACAATAGTTGGCATTCTTTTGAGATTCGGAACTTAACATAAAATATTTAGAAACTCCTCTGTGCATTGCTCTAAGGCAGGGTTTGAAACAGCAAGTTCTTCTTTCGCCCAAGGCAAGGGTAAAGTCTGACGTAGTAACGGATAGAGTTCTTTTTTATCGTTTTCCAAATCAAATAAACGATAAGAATACTCGGGGCTCAATACTTTTTCGAGTTCCGCCCGCAACGCTTCAAGAAAAAGTTTATTTCCTGCCCATTCACAAACCAAAAAGTGAGAGGAGTTTTCCCAGGCAAACTTTTTAGGCAAACTCCCATTTTGAAAACGGCCGTAACTTAAAGGAATTAACTCTCGAGCTTTCAACTTTTGTTCCAGGGCAATGCAGGCCTTAAAATCCGGAACTTTTACCACCGAATAAAATCTCGCTTCAGGGCGAGAAAATACTTTTAGACTTGCTTGGTAAACAATTCCGAAACGCTTTCGGCTTCCTAAAATCAAATTTTTCCAATCGGGCCCTGTTGCCTTTCGAGGAGCAGGATGAGTTTGAATCACTTCACCCGTAGGCGTTTCAAGCTTTAAAGCCACACAAAGCTCAGGCAACTCACCATAATAAAGGCCATGGAGATTCGGGTATTTTTGAGAAAGCACTTCTTCCAAAACAATTTCATTTTGGGGAGGATGAAAATAACCTAAAGTCAGAGATTTTTTCTCAAGCTCCGCTTCAATCTCATTGAGAAAATAATCGGTATCGACTGTTAAAACATAAGAAATTTCATCGAGTTCAAACATAAACTTTTGATCGGTGTTTAATTTTGCGTAACTAGTTTTTGTTGGACCACATCTGCCAAACATTCGATGAACAAAGACTGATCATTAAGTGCCGGCATCAATTCGTATTGTTCTATTCCCAAACTTCGCGCCAATTCGCCATACATTTTTTTAAGCTCATATAAAGTTTCGGAATGATCGGAAACAAAACTAATGGGCACGGCCACTATTTCTTTTTTTCCTTCTTTGGCAAGCTCTGTAATCTTCTCTACCGTATTGGGCTCCAGCCATTTCAAAGGCCCTACCCGGCTTTGATAAGATAAAGAATGAGAATAGGCATTTCCGAGCTCTTTTTGCACAAGCTCCACACTTCGAATAATTTGTTTTTCGTAAGGATCCCCGGCCCGAATTTCTCGAAGCGGAATTCCATGCGCACTAAATAAAAGATGCACTTTTTTCTGCCGCTCAACAGGAAATCTCTCGATTGCTTCACGAATCCTGGCGGCCAACGCTTGAATATAGAGAGGATGATCATGATAATCAGAAACTCGAAATACTTTTTCAAAACCGACGCCTTGCTTGCGGCACTGAGTATCCCACTCCCGTTCGCTGGAACGTGTCGTTGTAAAAGAATATTGAGGATAGAGAGGAAGCAATACGACTTTTCGAATGCCTTCCTGTTTTAAATTTTCTAAGGCATCGGAGGTAAAGGGTTTCCAGAAACGCATCGCGACTACCACTTTAAAACCAACCCCCTCCCTCCTCCCCTTGAGCTCAGGGGAAGGCGCAGGTGGGGTTTGATTCAACTTTCTCTCCAAAGCTTCTGCCTGTCTCATCGTTAATTCTGTAATCGGCGATTTACCTCCCATATACTCGAAATAGACTCGACTCTTAGGCGCTCGCCGTTTGGCAATGAATTTCGCCAAAGGTTTGCGAACCCAAGAAGCAAAAGGAAAAGTAAAAATATCCGGATCTTGAAAAAGATTGTAGAGAAAAGGCTCCACGGCCTCTAAAGAATCGGGGCCACCCAGATTAAAAAGCACAACACCAATTTTTTCTTGATTTAAAATCATTTTATCTTCTGCAGATTTTTCAAAAAGCTCCAGATGCAAGGCGGCCTCGAAGGAGTGGCCGCAGCGTACTTATAATGGTACGTGAGGACCATGACTGAAGAGGCTAACGCAGCAGATGGATTTTTTGAAAATCTGCTATACCGTCCTCGAGAAAATCGGTTTTTCCTTTACCATCTCATCTAAATACGCATCAAACGCCATCGCCACATTTCGAATTAAAAGTTTTCCCATGCCGATCACTTCAATTTTATTCGGGCGATGCAGCACCAAGCCTTCTTCGATCATTGGATACAATTTGCGAAGTGATGGATGAAAATACTCCTCAAATTTTATGGAATATTTTTCTTCAATCGCTTTTTTATCGAGCTCAAAATCGCACATAAGTTTCATAATCACTTCTTTGCGCAAATGATCATCCGCATTCATGTGGTAACCCACATGAGTGGCAAACTTACCTTGTGAAATGGCCTGGTAATATTCGGGCAACGTTTTGGCATTCTGGGCGTAAGATTCAGCCAGTTGACTAATGGCGCTCATTCCTAAGGCATAAACCTCGGTGCCGGCTTTGGTCGAATAACCCTGAAAATTTCGATAAAGTGTTTTATTTTTTTGGGCGATGGCCAATTCATCGGTAGGTTTGGCGAAGTGATCAATCCCAATGTAATCATAACCGGCCGATTGAAGTTTTTCGATGGTCATCTTCAAGATCGCAAGTTTTTGATCGGGAGTGGGGAGATCTTCTTGTTTAATAAGGCTCATGTGTTTTTTTAGCCAGGGCACATGGGCGTAATTAAAAATGGCTAAACGATCGGGGCTAATCTCTAAAATTCGATCTAAAGTGTGTTCAAAACTTTTTAAAGTTTGAAAAGGGAGCCCGTAAATTAAATCAAGATTAATGCTCTGAAAACCCAACTCTCTCCCCCAATCAACGGCCGCACGGGTGATTGATTCGGGTTGAAGACGATTGACTGCTTTTTGAACTTTTTCTTCAAAATCTTGAACGCCCATTGAGAGGCGATTAAAGCCCGCTTCTTTGAGTGCCAGCACATGATCACGCGTCAGATCGCGAGGATCAATTTCACAGCTCGCTTCAATTTCTGAACGATTCAATTTAAATTTTTTCTGAATAGAATTGCCTAACCGGCGAATCTCTTCGGGCTTAAGATAGGTAGGCGTTCCGCCTCCCCAATGCATTTGAATGGCTTCGCGATGGGGCTCTGTATTTTGCGAGAAAAGTTCGATCTCTTTTTCAAGATAATCAAGATATTCAGAAATTTTCTGACGCTCGTGAGTCACCAACATCGTGCAACCACAAAAATAACAAAGCGTATCGCAAAACGGGATGTGAAAATAAAGAGAGAGGGGAAGAGAAGTTTTGCGTTTATTTGATCTTTTGAGCTCTTCTTTAAATTGCGTCGCCCCAAATTCTTTCGAAAATTTCGGCGCGGTAGGATAACTCGTGTAACGCGGGCCCGGCTTATCGTAGCGCTTCAAAAGATCAAGATCAATTTGGCCTAAAAAACTCATGCACGGGGCCTAGCATCCTTCCTAAGACCTTGGCTAGCCTGTTCTATTCCAATAATTCTTCCACAAGAAATTGAGTTTTTGCCGGAATCTGGCGGTGGGGGTAGTATTTTTCAATAATACGGAAAACTTCTTCGGCACTCTTAAGCTTTAAATACCGAATCAAAAATTGAACATCGTCTCGATCGAAAGTATCAAAACGGGCCGAAATGCATTTCATCGCCAACATATAATCCGCTTGAGGAGCCCACACTCTGAGATGAGAGAGTTCCAAAACTTTTTCTTTGGGAGGGTCTACTTCGAAAAACGCCTTTGCCGCATCATTCAACCAATCTGGATTCAACCCAAACAATTTAGCAACTTTCTCTGAAGCCTTTCGGATTTCCGAGCTTGGTTCAAATATCGCATCAACATCTTTAGTTGCTTGCCGAGTCTGAAAAACCAAGCACATGACCGCCCCCCCACATAGCCCGATCTCCCCTTTTATTTTCATTTTTTGAAGCTCTTGATTTAAAGCCTTCAATAATTTTTTAATTTCTTCTTTATCCAGCATTAAGCGCGCTCCAAAAAATTTTCTAAAACAAACAAATTTCGTTTTCGAAAAATGGCTGGGCTCTCTTGCAAAGCCGTAGCCTTTAGATTTTCAACTCCCGAAACAAACCAAGGCTGGATTAAGGGAGAAACTCCCATACACCAATCGGGAATATTCACTTCTCCTTTTAGACAAAGAGCTTCAACAGTCGAGGCAAATAAGGCTCTCAAGGGGGGCGGCAACTCCAAACACGGGGCCTCAAAAATATATTCTTCTTTAGAAGGAGCTTTAGCAAAGGCATCAACAAATTCGAAAAAATGGATTTTCCAAGAGGCTTCTCCATCTAAAACTATTTTCTCCGAAGAAATGAAAACAGACTCGGGGGGAGACTGAAAAATTTTTCCTAGGAATCGCTTGATTAAAGCAGACGGATAACCCAAGGGCTGTGCAATTTTTTCCAAAGTTTCCAGACTGATATTCAGACCTTCCCCTTCTGCAAGCTGAATGGTTCGGAAAGAAAGCCGGGCAAGTTCCGCCAAACGACGCTGAGAAAGGCCATTTTTTTCACGAATTTTATCTAATAAAAACATGCCCTTATTTTAATTGACTTATTATAGTATGTCAATAGCTGTTGCTAAAATTTACTGAGCTCTTTCACACACTTCACTAAATATCGGGCGTTTTCAGGAGGAGTTTGGGGGAGAATACCGTGTCCTAAATTAAAAATATAAGACTGGCGAGGGTTGAGAGAGGCAAAAAGTTTTTTAACCGATTCTCGAATCACTTTCTGCGACGAAAACAAAACCAGCGGATCTAAATTCCCCTGCATCGCCACTTTCTTACCTAAAATTTTCTGGGCCCAAGCCAAATCAATCGTCCAATCAAGCCCAACCACATCGGCCCCGCAATCTTTAATTTCAGAAAGATGATGGCCTGTCCCTTTTGCGAAAAAAATGACGGGCACATTTTTGCGATTCAAATTGGCAATAATCCGCTCCACATAATCCAAAGAAAATTCGAAAAACTCTGCAGGGCCAAGCACTCCCCCCCACGAATCAAAAATCTGCACGGCTTGGGCACCGGACTCGATTTCATAATTGAGCAGATCGGTAACGGCATCGGCAAGTTTACTTAAAAGTTGGTGAGCCAACTTTGGGTTTTCATAGATCAGCTTCTTCACCTTTTCGAAATTCTTACTTCCCTGCCCTTCCACCATGTAAGCCAGCAAAGTCCAGGGCGAACCGGCAAAACCAATCAGAGGAATTTTAGAATTTAATTCTTTGCGCACAAGCTGAAGCGCTTTTCCTAAAAAAGAATACGCTTTTTCGGGGATGGGTTTTTTGAGTCGTTTCAAATCGGAGCTATTTTGAATTACCGGAAATAAACGCGGGCCCTGCTTTTCTTCGATCGTTAACTTTTGCCCCAAGGCCTCGGGCACAATCAAAATATCCGAAAAAATAATCGCGGCATCTACCCCAATCAAATCAACGGGCTGCAGAGTAACCTCAGCCGCAAGCTCAGGGGTTTTACAGAGTTTGAGAAAAGTGGTTTTCGAGCGAATCTTGCGATATTCAGGCAAATAGCGCCCTGCCTGACGCATGATCCAAACCGGAGCGCGTTCTGTTTTTTCGCCCCAACAGGCACGAAGAAATAAAGGAGAAGAACTCATAAAAAATTTATCTACGCTTTCTTGATTTTTAGAAAAAGATTAAAACCCAATTCTTCGGCTAAGATTTCGGGTTGGGTTCCTTCGGGCGCCAAAGCCTTAAGCTCTTCGGCTGTCCTAAAATTCAAAGGCCACTCATTCACATACCATTGGAAAATTTTGGTGGTTTCTGCAGGGCATAAATTTCCGATCAACAACGTTCCACCAGGGCTTAAAAGAGCATACAGGACATTAATTAACATTTGAGAAAGACCATCATCCAAATAATCAAATAAACCCGAGCAAAGAATAAGATCTTGATCAGCAAGCCGACTTAAGATTTCTGGATCCGAAAACATCGCCTGAATGGGTTGATTAAAAAAATGAAATGAAGTTCGCCTCTCGTACTTTTCTTTAAGATCCGATAATTTTCTTTGGAGTTTTTCAATCGCATCAGAATCTTGATCTAAAAAAAAGATTTCGAGTTTATTACTCTCCGGAAGCTGCATAAATTGCTGCACCGGAATTGAAGGCCCACAGGCAAGATCTAATACACGAACTTTGTCTTTTTTCTGCAAGGCTTCTCGTACGCCCTCTTCTAAAACTTGATACATCACGCGTAAACGATTTTTAACTGGTGCACCCGAAGGCGAAGTCACACTAAAGCGATGGCAACATTTTTCAAAAAGGGTTTTACCTACATAAACATTATCGTCACAAAGCATCTCCATCATCACAAAATCACCGGCATAGCCATTGGGTTTTAAAAGAGCACGCGTTGAAAAAGCCGAGCTAAAAGTGACGAATTCGAGAAGTTGTTCTTGAAAGTAAGTTTTGTAAAGAAAATGCTGGGCGGGAGACAGATCGGCACAGAGCGGCTCCATTAATACTGCATAATGATTGATTGAGCCTACGATCTTGTCTCCATAAAGCTTTAAAAGTTCTTTCTCTAATTTGCCACGCACTTCGTAAGGGCTATTGTTCAAAATCTTTTCTTCGGCATCTAAGAGGCGGCGATAATGACTTAAAACATAACGAAGATCCGCCACATGCAGCCGAAACTCCGGTTTAATTTTTTCGGGGTCAACTACTTGTTGGGTAAACTTTTCTGCGCGGTGGCGCACTTCTTGAAGAGATTCTTCTTTGAGTTGATTATAGATTTCTTTGGATTGCTGAAGATAGTAGTGCTGTCCCATTTTGCCTCCTAAATTTGATAAACAAATTCTCTCCCCGGCCAAATCGCTTTAAAAGAAATATTCCGAATATTATGGGAAAGATTCACTTCTCCCCAAGCAATCGCCAAACCTTCCATTTGAGCCTCTACCGTTGTTTTACCCGATAAACCCATCACCACTTCTTGAACCCCCAAATCATAGGCCGCTCGCGCGATGGCGTAAAAAGGCTTTGAAGTAGGCACCAAAATAGGAGTCACGGTTTTTCCCGCCTTTTCTGCCAAATTCACCACTTGGGTCAACAACGATTCTTCATCTTCTTGCAAGGAATTAAATTCAGTTTCGATTTGGTAAGGGCGTGCCAACTTGGCGGTCATCACCACGCAATCGGTTGTATCTGGATTAAATTCCTCTAAGATTTTTTTGAGATGATAAAGATTATTCGGATCGCGCACCGTCACTAAAATTCTCTTTTCTTTGGTAAGATCGCAAGTTGCGGCATTGAGCTCCGATTTCAAATTAAGATTTACCTTCTCTTGAAACTCATCTTCATCGGGATGAAGATATTCACTCTTCTTCTTGTTGTTGTGCTCTGAAATTTTAAACAAAACAAAGAAGAATGCCGTGAAGATCAGCCCCCACTCCGTCGCAATCGGTTTTGTGAAAAAATTCACCAGGGCCAAAGCGAATAGGGTAAGAAAAATCAAAATCAAGCCCAAGGGAATCTCGGTGCGGCCAAAATGAAAATTAAGTGGTACCTTCCATTCGCGTGGCGTTTTATCTTTAAAACGAAGCATCACCATCGCAAGCGCCTTGAAAGTAAAACTCCAAATCACCCCAAAGGCATAAGCTTCTCCTAAGAGATAGATATCTCCTCGGCAAATAAAGACGGCCAAGAGCTGGAAAACCACCACCATGTTAAGAGTATTGGAGGTGGTTCCATATTGATGATGGGGCATGCGAAACCAAGAGCTTAAAACTCCATCTTCGGCAACGCGGTTCAGCACACCATTCGAACCCACTAAAGACGTATTCACGGCGCCAGATAAAATTAAAAAGCCGATGAGGGTAACGGCGGCATTTAAAATCAAGTGGGCGATCGGTCCACCCACCACATGCATTGCCAAGCCTCCAATCAGATTTTCGGCATAAGTAGCACGCCCTTGATCGGGAATAATCATCACCGCAAAAAAACTCATCGAGGTGGTAAAAATAAAACTAAAGGCACCGATTAATAAGGCCGTTCTCTTCAGGTTCTTGAGTTTGGGCGCCTCAATCTCTCGGTAAACCTGGGCTAACGATTCTTCACCACTCATCGCCAAAAGCGAATGGCCAAGCCCTACCAGTAAGCCCACTGCTGTGCCGATGAAGCCGATGTGCTGAATCCAAGAAAAATCTTTTAGCCAACCTAAAGATTCTGGATTCAACTGAACTTCAAAAGGAGGAAGAGGTGCAGGATTTTGCCAAAGAGTCACTAAACAAAAACCGATCATGACAACGGCCACCACGGTGGTTGCCACCAAAATTTTCAGTGCTTTATCGCTCGACTCTTCAATACCGATGACGTTTTTTCTCCAGAAATAAACAATGATCACGGTGGCAATCGCCATCGCGCAATACTGCTTATTGAGAACGAAATTCCATCCCCAGAGATGGGCGCACTGATTGATGAATCCCACCAAATATTGCCCGGCTGATACCGCACTAATGGGCCCCGTGAGCACATAATCAAACATGAGTGCCGAAACCGAGAGCTTGGCCATAGTGCCACCCATGGCTTTTTTCACTACCTTATAAACTCCGCCTCGCACAAAAAGCGAACACGACTCCACGTAAACCATGCGCACACAGTTCGCAAAAAGCATGATGCCCAAAATAAACCAAGGAGCTGCCTTGCCGATTGATTTTTCGGCAATCCCGGCCGCATAAAAGGCCGAAGAGCCTAAATCGCACAAAACAATAGCACCCGCGCGCCAAAATGAGATAAAGGAAAGAAGTGCAGTGGTGACAACAATCGCAGTAGCTTTCGAAGACTTCTGTATCGTCGGAGGAGAATCCATATATTGGAATTCGAAGCCTTATAACAGGTCGCCGAAGAGTGCAAAAAGAAATTAGATACTAGTTCGTCACAACGCCCCCCGCCCCCCTCTTAAACTTAAGAGGGGGAGGATGTGGTAAAAGACTCAATTTTATGGCCAAAAAACAAATCGTTTTTTCTTGTCAAAACTGTGGTTATCAATCTCCCAAATGGCTTGGCCGTTGTCCGGATTGCGGCACTTGGAATGGCTTTGCCGAAGAAGTCAAAATCAATAGCAATGTGAGTAATCGTTTTACCGAACCCGGTTTTTTAAGTTTAAGTTCCGAAGCTCAAACCATTGATGAAATTCATCATTTAAAAATAGAGCGAATCAGCACTCAAAACTCAGAGCTCGATCGCTTGCTCGGTGGAGGAATTGTTCCAAGCTCTCTCACTTTACTCGGAGGCGATCCTGGAGTTGGAAAATCAACGCTCACCCTCCAAGTCTTGGGCACCTTGGCCCAAAACTATCCAGTGCTCTATGTTTCGGGTGAAGAATCTGCCAGCCAAATCAAACTTCGTGCGGAGCGATTAGGAATTCGATCGGGCCAACTTTTCGTGCTCTCAGAAAATAATCTTCAAAAAGTTTTAGAAAGCGTTGAAAAAATAAAACCCAAACTCCTGATTGTTGATTCAATTCAAACTGTTTTTCTTCCTGAGTTCGAATCGGCACCCGGCTCACTCACACAAGTTCGAGAATGCGCCGGAAAACTTCTGTATCTTTCAAAAAGCAAAAATGTTTCGACTTGGCTTGTAGGCCACATGACCAAAGAAGGAATGATCGCCGGCCCCAAAGTTTTAGAACATTTGGTAGATACGGTTTTATATTTTGAAGGCGACAAAGGCCAAGCCTTTCGCCTCTTACGCACCACTAAAAATCGTTTTGGTTCGACGAATGAAGTAGGCGTTTTTGAAATGGCACATACGGGTTTGCTGCCCGTTCAAAATCCTTCGTCGCTTTTCTTATCGCACAGCGCTGAAAGTGGCCCCGGCTCGTCGATTGTTTCAAGCTTAGAAGGAACCCGCCCCTTTCTGGTCGAAGTTCAGGCTTTAGTGAGTCGATCGAATTTGGGTATGCCGCGGCGAGTGGCATTGGGAGTCGAAAGCAACCGCTTAGCCTTGATCGTTGCGATTCTCGAAAAAATAGTGGGGCTTTCTTTCGGCACCGAAGATATTTTTGTGAATGTGGTAGGGGGCTTACGCTTAAGCGAGCCCGGAGTCGATTTGGGATTGGCTGCTGCCCTTCACTCCAGTTTAAGAGGAATTCCCATACAAAAAGGAACTGTCTTTATTGGTGAATTGGGTTTAGGAGGAGAAATCAGGCCGGTGGGTCAAACCGAACTGCGACTCCTAGAAATTGAACGCTTGGGCTTCAAACGGGTGGTACTTCCGCCTTCTCGCGAAAAAGCCGCAAAAAACAAACTCGAACTTCTGACTGCCCGAAATATTTCAGAGGCCCTCGAAAAGAGCTTAAGCTAGACTGGAAAATGAATGAAAAATCGAATAAAAAATCAGTTTGAAAAACTTAAAAATACAATTAAATCTAAATACTTAGACAAACAACCCGCCGAATCATCCAAACAAGCAAACCCTTTTCATCATAGCCACGATGCCTTTCAAGAAAGCCGCCCCAAAAAACCTTTAAGAAGACCCGAAGTGAGCGATTCTGAGCTCTCCGAAGTCTTAGACGGCGTCTTAGAAAAAGATCCCAAGGCTAAAACTTAAGGCTTGCAAGTCAAAATCTGTTTCGCTATACGATTCCGCCTTCTTTAAAGATAAAGGTATTTTATGAAAGAAAATTTGCATCCAAAAACTTACGAAGTAACCCTCACCTGTGCTTGTGGCAATAGTTTTCCAACCATTTCCACTTCTTCTTCACTCACAGTCGATATTTGCTCAAAGTGCCACCCTTTCTTTACGGGCAAGCAAAAGCTCTTAGATACCGAAGGCCGCATCGAACGCTTCCAGAAAAAATACGAAAAAGCCGCCGCCGCTCAAGCTGCCAATAAAAAGAAAAAAAATTAGCTCTTCAACTGAATAGGTCCAACAGGACTTAAGAGACCTATGTTCGATAAACTCAAAGCTGTTGAACAAAAATTCGAAGACTTAAATCAAAAACTGGCCGATCCGAACATCACTCAAAATCCAAAAGAATACCAAACGGTTGCCAAAGAACACGCTTCTCTTGGCCCATTGATCGACTGCTATCGCCAATACAAAAACGCCGCAAAACAAGTCGAAGATAACAAAGCCCTGCTTCAAGAAGCCGATGAAGAAATGCGGGCAATGGCAAAAGAAGAGTTAGCATCTTGGGAAAACGAAAAATCTCGCCTCGAACAAGAACTCAAAGTCCTCTTACTTCCTAAAGATCCTCTCGATGAAAAAAATATTTTCTTAGAAATTCGCGCAGGCGCGGGGGGAGATGAAGCGGGCCTCTTTGCAGCCGAGTTGTTTCGCCTCTACAGCCGCTATGCCGAAAAAAAACGCTGGCGCGTGGAGATTGTCGATTCGAGTGAAAGCGGTATTGGAGGCTTGAAAGAACTAATCGCCCAAATTTCGGGTGAAAATGTTTATAGCGATTTGAAATACGAAAGTGGCGTGCACCGCGTTCAACGTGTTCCAAAAACCGAGACTCAAGGCCGTGTTCACACCTCAACCGTCACGGTGGCTGTACTTCCCGAAGCCGAAGATGTGGATATTGATATTCAAGAAAAAGATTTAAAAATTGATGTGATGAGAGCCTCTGGGCCGGGCGGACAAAGCGTTAACACGACCGATTCGGCAGTTCGAATCACGCATTTACCCACAAACACTGTGGTGGTTTGCAAAGACGAAAAGTCCCAGCACAAAAATAAAGCGAAGGCTTTGAAAGTTTTGAAATCTCGATTGCTCGAAGTAGAACGCGAAAAACAAGAAAAGGAAATTTCGGATTCAAGACGCTCTCAAGTAGGCACCGGCGATCGTAGTGAAAAAATTCGGACTTATAACTTTCCTCAAAATCGCCTGACCGATCACCGGATCGGACTCACGCTTCATCAACTCACCAGCGTGATGGATGGAAATCTCGATGAAATTATTCAAGCCCTTCGCACTCACTATCAAGCCGAAGCGCTCAAACAAGAAACTATCTAAAATTGTAGGGGCAATTCATCAATTACCCCTACACTCTTTAACTTTTCTTAATTACAATTGAAGTTTTTTCCGGTTGCCACGCAATTCCCTTGAGCTCGACGTTGGATAGTAACCGTTTTATCATAAGCCCAATATTTGCACATTAAAGTAGGCTGCCCACCCATCATAATCACTTCGGTGCTCACCAAATTTCCTTGTTGGGGAGTCGACCACCAGGGAGAAGGAATCGAATCGGTTACATTCGAATGGACTGTTTCTAATGGGCAATTAATGACTTCTGCAAAAGCAGACGAAGCCACTAAAACACTGAATAAGGCCACCGCACTGAAAAACTTTTTCATAACTTTTCTCCTTTTTATTCTTCTGCTTGAAAAGGTTTTCTAAAGGACTTTATTTTGGACCGATGATGTTTATCCTGCAAGAGTTTTTCTTTTGCGCGCTTCGAGCGTTTTCTTTTTTGTCGTCTTATTTTTTCAATTTGCTTTTGTTTTTCACTTTTTTCCTGAAAGATTTTGAACTCGAGTTTTTCACAAAGAATTTTGCGCGCATAATAGCGATTTAAGCCCTGAGAACGGGTTTTCTGGCATTTGATTTCTATAGGGGCTGTCGCCTTGGGGTAATACTTAAGAACAACACACGTCGAAACCTTATTCACATTTTGCCCACCAGCGCCCGAAGAACGAATAAAACTCTCTTTTAAATCTTCTTCGCGAATGCCTAAACGCTGAAATCTTTCTTCCAATTCTTTTTGCTTTGAGGGAGAAACAGAAAGTATTTTCATAAATATGAGCGAATCTTGGACAATCTTAAAACTTTTAGAATGGAGCACTCCGTACCTGCAAAATAAAGGAGTCTCTTCGGCTCGCCTCGATGCCGAACTAATGCTTGCCCATACACTTGGGTTATCTCGGGTTCAACTTTACACTCAATTTGACCGCCCGCTGACTGAATTAGAACTACAACAATACAAAACTTTTTTCAAAAGAAGAAGTGAACGAGAACCTCTCGCTTATATTCTTGGAAAAAAAGAATTTTATTCCCTTGAATTTGAAGTCTCTCCCGCTGTTTTAATTCCGCGCCCTGAAACCGAACTCTTGGTAGAAAAAGCAATTCAATTATTGAAAAATCCCCCCTCCCCTTTATCAAACGGGGGGACGGGGAAGCTTAAAATCTTAGACCTCGGTACGGGTTCGGGCTGTATCGCGATTAGTATTGCCAAGCATCTTCCTCAAGCCCAGCTCACAGCGATTGATCTTTCAGAAACGGCCCTCAAGATAGCTCAATCGAATGCAAAAAGACACGGCCTCGAACATCAAATCATTTTTTTGCGAGAAGATATTCTCAGCCCCACGTTCAAGATTCAAAACTCAGAATTTGATGCGATTCTCTCGAATCCGCCCTATATCCCAGAAGCTGATTTTCTAAAATTAGAACCTGAGCTGAAATTTGAACCCTCCCAGGCGCTGATCGGGGGTAAAACGGGTTTGGATTTTTATGAAAATCTATTTCCTTGGGTAAAAAAACATCTCAAAGCTTCGGGATTTGCCCTCTTTGAAATCGGCTTTAATCAAGCAGAAGAAGTTGAAAAAATTGCAACAAATACTGGATTTCAGAAAGTAAATATCTTAAGGGATTATGCGGATCATCCGAGGATGATCCATCTTTCTTATGGATAAAATTGTCATTCAAGGTGGAGAAAAACTAAAGGGCCGGGTGAAAATTTCTGGCTCTAAAAATGCGGCTTTGCCTATTTTAGCGGCTACCATTCTCTCATCGGGTAAAAATATTCTGCGAAATGTCCCGGATCTTCGCGATATCCACACCATGGGCAAACTTCTCCAAGATCTCGGAGTAAAGGTGAGTCAATGGGGAGATCGAGTCAAAGTTCAAACGAACGGATTCACCAATCACATTGCTTCTTACGATTTAGTTAAAACCATGCGGGCCTCAGTTTTAGTTTTGGGCCCTCTACTTGCAAAACTGGGCAAGGCAAAGGTTTCTCTTCCGGGAGGTTGCGCCATTGGAGCTCGCCCCATCGATCAGCATCTCAAAGCCCTAGAAGCCATGGGCGCCCAGATTAAAATTGAACGAGGTTATGTAGAAGCAAGCTGTAAAAAATTGCACGGGGCAACAGTCAGCTTCGACATGATCACCGTAACAGGCACTGAAAATATTCTAATGGCCGCGACCCTCGCCCAAGGAAAAACCATTTTAGAGAATGCCGCGCGCGAACCCGAAGTGGTCGATCTTGCCAATTATCTGAGTAAAATGGGCGCCAAAATTAAAGGAGCCGGCAGCTCTCGAATTGAAATTGAGGGGGTTGAAACCCTTCAAGGGGTTGAACACCACATTATGCCCGATCGAATCGAAGCCGGAACTTTCATGATCGGTGCCAGCATGAATCAAGGAGAAATCTATATTGAGGGCATGCAGCTTGAACACGTTGAGGCGCTTACCCGAAAACTCAAAGAAGCGGGCAGCAAAATTGATCTTTTACCCAATGATCAAGTGCGCGTGATTGGCCCCAAAAAAATTCGCAGTGTTGATGTAACCACCGCACCCTACCCTGAATTTGCGACGGATTTTCAGGCGCAATTCATGGCCCTCATGACTCAGGCCGACGGAACCTCAACGATTACCGAAACCATTTTTGAAAACCGCTATATGCATGTGGGAGAACTCATTCGCATGGGAGCCGATATTAAAACCGAAGGAAATCGTGCCATCATTAAGGGGGTCTCTCACCTCTCTGGCGCACCAATCATGGCTACCGACCTGCGTGCTTCGGCCTGCTTGGTTTTGGCGGGCTTGGCTGCCAAAGATATTACCGAAATTTCTCGGGTTTATCATATTGACCGGGGTTACGAAAAAATTGAAAAGAAATTTCGAAAACTCGGGGCAAAGGTAAAACGAGTAAAATTGAAATATTAATTTATGCAGATTTTAAAAACCACCGATAAAAACTTTAGCGCCAAGTTTAAGAGAGTCAGCACACGTCAAGAAACTTTGGCTAAAGGCGTTGAAGAAACGGTAAGCAAAATTATTAAAGAGGTGCGGCGTAAAAAAGATGCGGCCCTCCTTGGGTTTACCCGAAAATTCGATCAATTTAATCTTCACCCAAAAAAAATAGCCGTAAGCACTCAAGAAATTGAAGCGGCTTACGATCAAGCGAATCCAAAAGCCCTGAAAGCCTTGCAACTCGCGGCCAAGCGCATTCATGATTTTCACAGTCGTCTCCATTTAAAATCTTGGGAACACTCTGAAAAAGGAATCAGCTTGGGCCAACAAGTTCGCCCTTTAGAGCGCGTAGGGATTTATGTCCCGGGCGGGAAGGCCGCTTATCCTTCTTCGGTTTTGATGAATGCAATTCCTGCTGCAGTCGCTGGAGTCGAAGAAATTTATATGGTTACCCCTTTCCCCCGGGGCGAAGTAAACCCGTATGTTTTGATTGCAGCCGAGCTTGCTGGAGTTGAAAAAATCTTCAAAGTGGGCGGCGCTCAGGCAATTGCCGCTTTGGCCTACGGAACCGAGAGCGTGCCACGAGTCGATAAAATCGTGGGGCCCGGAAATATTTATGTGGCCACCGCTAAACGTCAAGTCTTTGGGCAAGTTGCTATCGATATGATTGCAGGCCCTTCTGAAATTTTAGTTTTGGGCGATGGTCATACACCCGCCGAATGGATCGCTGCCGATCTTTTAAGTCAAGCCGAGCACGATGAGCAAGCCAGCGCTATTTTAGTGTGTTGGAAAGAAGACTATGCCCTTGAGGTAAAAAAATCGCTTCAAATCTTTTTAGAAATCTTACCGCGCGCCGCAATCGCAAAAAAATCGCTCCAAAACCACGGCGCTATTATTGTGACACGCAATGAAAACGAGGCCATTGATCTTGCCAACCAACTCGCCCCCGAACATTTAGAGCTTTCGGTTCAAAGTCCTCGAAAGTTTCTGCCAAAAATCAAGAATGCAGGCGCAATTTTCTTGGGCCCCTACACCACTGAATCTTTTGGAGATTATTTGGCAGGCCCCAACCACGTATTACCCACCAATGGAACAGCACGCTTTGCCTCTCCCCTTTCCACGCTCGATTTCTTAAAAACCATGAGCGTGATCGAATGCGATAAAGCAGGCATGAAAGAACTAGGCTATGAAGTGGCCTTGCTGGCCGAGCTGGAGGGCTTAGAGGCCCACGCCTTGGCGGCCAAACTACGACTTCATACTTAAAACATCTAAAGAATCGTCGATTTTCAACTGAAGTTTTTTGGCCGCTGAGCCTTGATGAACCGAAATCTCCAGAAAATCGGAACTTCCAAACAAAAGAAAAGCTTCCCCTTTTTTTGCCTCTGCATAGTGAGAGTAAAGCTTCGCTATTTTTTTCTTTTTGATTCGAATTTGAAATTGAAAGTTTGGAAAATTCTTTTCAATGAAGTTGCGCGATAAATTTGTAATCGCATTCCCAAATGAATCAACACTAACAATTTTCCCACAAATCTTCTTTTTTTGAATCGTAGGAAAAAATAAGTCTAGTTTTTGATAATGAGAAATAACGGGGCCAAGTTTTGCAGGAGAAACTCCTCTTGAAAGATGGGCCGCCACTGGAGCGAAAATATCTCGGCCATGAAAAGTTTTGGAAACTTCGTCTAAAAAATATTCTTTATTTTCTAAACGAACGATTATTTCAGCCTTTTCTTGCTCTAAAACCAAACTTAAAAGCCCGTTATCGGGAGCTAGAAAAAAATAATCTTTTGTTTTTACTAATAAAGCCGAACGAGAGCTTCCCACGCCTGGATCGACCACATTCACGAAAATAGAGCCTTTCGGGAAATATCGATAAGATCCAAAAAGCACAAAGGCGGCTTGGGAAATCTGAAAAGAAGGAATGGAGTGGCTTAAATCAATGACGGGCGTTTGAGGAGCAATTCGAGCAATCACCCCTTTTAAAATACCTACATAAGGATCTTTTAATCCGAAATCGGTGAGTAAAACGATTGGCATGGGTAATCTTCACACGAAGAACGAATCCCGTGAACGTGGAACGATCCGCCTGCGGCGGATTATGCGCCCAGTATGATTCGAACATACGACCTTCGGTTTCGTAGACCGACGCTCTATCCAACTGAGCTATGGGCGCAGCGAGCTGTGTATACACCTTAAAACCCTTAGCTTAGTCAACACAAAATAGTTGAATAAAAACAGAGCTCCAGAGATGATATCGGCATGAGCAATATCCCTTATTTTACAATTATTTTAGATGAAATTTCGCGCGGAAACGTGGAAATGGAAAGAATATTTGGCCGACATGTGCATTGGGGCTATTGGGAAAAACCAGAACTTGCCCAAAAAAATTCCGAAGACTTTGCGAAAGCTGCCGAAAGACTTTCTGAAAAACTTATTGCCACCGCGGGCATTCGAAATGGGATGCGTATACTCGATGTGGGTTGCGGCTTTGGCGGCACCATTGCCCACCTGAATGAAAATTTTTCTGATCTTAATCTCACCGGTCTAAACATTGAAGAACGACAACTTGAAAGAGCACGAAAAATCGTCTTGCCTCGATCGGACAATACCATTCAATTTGTGCAAGGGGATGCTTGCAAGCTTCCTTTTGCGGATGATTCTTTTGACGTCGTGCTCGCTGTGGAGTGCATTTTCCATTTTCCAGACCGACTCGAATTTTTCAAAGAAGCGAAACGAGTCCTCAAAAAAGGGGGCAATCTCACACTTTGCGATTTCATCAGTCATAAGCCCCGTTTTTGGAAAATTCCTTCTTCTTTTCTTATCGAGAAACTCATTTCGGTGATTTACGGAAAATCCAAACGTTGCAGTTTGAAAGACTATCATCAAATCGCCGATCAATCAGGGCTAGCGGTACTTCATGAAGAAGATATTACAAAAGGGACGATGCCTACTTATCCCGTTTTATATCAACTCGGAAAAACTTTAAAAAAATTCTCGATTTGGTCGTCGATCACAACCCACTTTATCGAATGGGGACATCGTTTGGGCGAAGTGAAATATATGGTTTTGTCTTTTAGGAAGTAGAGATTTGCCGAAGAACGAATAACGTGATCGCGGAACGATCCCGCAATGCGGGATTACGGAGGGGGGGGGATTCGAACCCCCGATAGAACTTTCGCCCTATGACGGTTTAGCAAACCGTTGCCTTAAGCCACTCGGCCACCCCTCCTAAGAATTCTTTTATAACCTACTGCGCCAGCGAAATCCTACGTTAGGCTCGTCGAAAAAGCCTCACGTATATCTATATACGCTACGTTTTTTCTCCTCACCTGCCTTGTCTTTCGCCCGCTCACGACGGTTATAAAAGAATTCTTAATAGACAGGAAATTTTCCTATACCTAATCTTTTCCCTGAGGTGCAAGTGCTTTCCCACTGCAATTTTTTCTTCCTTTTCTTAGGAAATGGGTAAAGCATAGGGAATGGCGAGTCCTTTTGAAACCCTATTACCCTCTGTAATTCTGGAGGCAGCAAGCCTTCAAGGCTTTGAAGCCACGGGGGTTTTTTATCCGCTCAATAGTTACGAAAACCGGGTTTATGAAATTCAAGTCGAAGAGGATGAACCCGTCATTGCAAAATTTTACCGGCCGGGGCGCTGGTCGTTGGCTGCCATCACCGAAGAACATCATTTTTTAGATCACTTAGACGAGCTTGAAATTCCAGTCATTGCTCCCTATTACCTCGAAAAACCGGTTTCTTCTTGCGAGAGTTTGGCAGAACTCCAAGGATTTTATTATGCGCTTTATCCCAAATTTCGAGGTCGGGTGAACCCCGATCTTTCACTCGAAGATCGGGAGTGGTTGGGCCGAAGCTTAAGTCGCCTTCACAAAGCCGGAGAGAATTTTAAAACCACCCAGCGAATTCATCTCACCCCACAAACTTATGGTTACAATTCTCTTCAATTTATTTTGAGTCAAAACTTTTTTCCAGCCGATCTCAAAACCCATCTTGAAAACACTCTTTTACAAGCCATTCAACTCAGCGAGATTTTCTTTAAACCCAAGCACCAAACACTTTTACTCCATGGCGATTGCCACTTAAGCAATATTTTATGGAACAAAGACGGCCCCTTTCTGCTCGATTTCGACGATATGGTGATTGCTCCTGCCGTTCAAGATCTGTGGATGCTCTTCCATGGAAATGCCGAAGAAATTCGCCTACAGCGCGAGGCGTTTTTTAAAGGCTATGAATGCTTCCGGTCTTTCGATTTTTCAGAGCTACAGATGAGTGAGGCCTTACGAACCCTGCGCATGATTCGCTACGCCGCCTGGGTAGGGGAGCGTTACGACGAAGAAATTTTTAAACGGGCCTTCCCTTATTATCAAGAGCGTCGGTATTGGGAAGAATTCTTGTTGAATATGAAAGAGCAGATTTCAGCGATGCAGGAATACTAATCCACAACTCTTATAAAAAAATTGAAGATTCTGTTTCTGAAACGGCTTTCTTACCCCTTTTCAATCTTTACCCCACTCCGGCAAGCCGTACACACATCTTCTAAAGGCCATTCATCGAGCCCTTTGGCGATAGGCAGATCTTTGCCACAGCTCGGGCAAACTCCTTTTCCTCCCAAAACCAAAGAATGAATACCATGCATGTAAACCGCGAGAAAAATTCCGCCCAAAAAAAGTCCGGGCACTAAAACAAAATGCACGATCGGTAGAAAAACTGCCAAAATAGCCCCGCCCCAACATAAGCCCAGCATCTGCAAAGCCCGCTTCAAGCGCGCCTTTTCGTTATATTCTTGAACATAAACCTCTCCCACACTTTCGTGACCCTCCGTACAAATCCGCACCGAGTAGCACTTCGCAACTTCACTCCATTTTTTCTTTTTTTCTTCCCAAGAAAGCTCGGCCATAAAGCCCCTAATTTTAGGATTGGACAAGAAAGCCCATATTTTCTAAACAGACTTATAATCTATTTTGCCAGAGAAAAATAAATTTCTTAGGGCAAATGAGTATGTTTGAGAAGCGTTACGAGCGATCCAAGAGCAAGGCAGGCGGGCCCCTAAAAACCGCAGCGTACATAAATGTACGTGAGGATTTTTAGGGTGCCTAACGTAGCTATTGGATCGCGCAGTAGCTTATCTAACATACTCGAAGGAAGGATGGCCGAGTGGTTTAAGGCACCAGTCTTGAAAACTGGCGTGCTCGCAAGGGTACCGTGGGTTCGAATCCCACTCCTTCCGTAATCCCGCATTGCGGAATCGTTTCACGATCACGTTATTCGTTCTTCGGAAAGGAATATGATCCAATTTCTCTGGATATGCTTAGGGGGGGCTATTGGCACTGGCGCCCGTTTCCTGATTTCTTCTGTCAACTTTCAACGTTTTGGTCTTTCTTTTCCTTGGGGCACCTTATTGGTGAATGTCTTAGGCTCTTTTCTTTTGGTCTTTTTGGTTCAGTTCGGTAATCTTAAAAATATTTCTCCCAAATGGATTCAAATCTTTGGCGTGGGAGTGCTCGGCGGCTTCACCACTTATTCGACGTTTAATTATGAAGTTTTTCGCTATGCTCAAGAGTCCAATTATTTTTTGGCGGGCTTATATCTGATGCTTACGGTCGTGACTTGTTTGATTGCCGGATATTTGGGATTTCTCTTTTCTAAAATTTTAGCGGGATGAAACATGGACAAACATGCCATTGCTCAAGTCTTCGAAGAAATCGGAACTTTACTTGAGCTCAAGGGAGAAAACCCCTTTAAAATTCGCGCCTACCAGAACGCCGCTCGCAATCTAGAAAGCTCTTCCGAAGATTTAGCCAAACTTGCTCAAGAAGATAAACTCCAAGAGCTTCCGGGAATAGGAAAAGATCTTAGTGAAAAAATTAAAGAGCTTTTAAAAACAGGGAAACTTAAATATTTAGAAGAACTTCGAAAAGAATTTCCGCCACAACTTCCGAATTTACTCAAAATTCCAGGCTTAGGCCCTAAAAAAGTAAAAGTGCTTTACGAACAATTGGGGATTCATTCGGTAGGAGAATTAGAATACGCCTGCAAAGAAAATCGTTTAATCGATCTAAAGGGCTTCGGGGAAAAAACCCAAAACAATATCTTACAAGGAATTCAATACAGTAAAAAACACCAAGGCACTTTTCTCTACGACTTTGCCTCAACCACTGCCCAAGATATTTTAAAAACACTCCTTAAAGTGGCAGGAAACTCGCAAGCCTCGGTGGGAGGCTCTTTGCGCCGTCACAAAGAGACGGTGCACGATATTGATTTGCTCGTCGCCAGCAAAAATAAAGCGACGGCCTTGATGAAATGTTTTACTCAATTGCCAGAACTTGAACAAATCCTTGCCCAGGGGGAAACCAAATCGAGCATTCGCCTCAAAAGCGGAATTCAAGTTGATTTAAGAGTGGTTTCTCCCACCGAATATCCATACGCCTTGATCTATTTTACCGGAAGCAAGGAACATAACACACTTCTTCGAGGCCTCGCAAAAGATCGCGGTTTAAAACTCAACGAGTACGGTTTGTTCAAGGGAACAAAACTCCTGCCTTGTAAAGATGAAGCCGCCGTCTACGAAGCCTTAGGCTTACATTACATCCCTCCCGAAGCCCGCGAAGGAAACGACGAAATTGATTGGGCCTCAAAAAAAACCTTTCCAAAATTAATTGAAGAAAAAGATTTGAAGGGCATTTTTCATGTGCACTCCACTTGGAGTGATGGAAACGCCTCGATTGAGACCATGGCTCAAAAGGCCCAAGATCTGGGCTTTCAATACATAGGGCTCTCCGATCATAGCCAAAGTGCAAAATATGCCGGCGGACTCACTGAGCAAGATTTAATCAAACAACATGCTGAAATCGATCGGCTCAATAAAAAACTCAAAATTAAAATTTTAAAAGGAATCGAATCGGATATTTTGGCCGATGGATCACTCGACTACCCCGAAAAAATCTTAAAAAAATTTGATTTCGTAATTGCCTCGGTGCATTCCGGTTTTAAGATGACAGAATCTCAAATGACTGAGCGCTTAATCAAAGCGTTAGAAAACCCCTACACGACCATGCTGGGGCATCTAACGGGCCGTCTTTTACTGGCGCGCGAAGGCTATGCTCTCGATTTAGATCGTATTCTCAAAACAGCAGTAAAGCATAAAAAAATTATTGAAATTAATGCCAACCCTCATCGCTTTGATATCGATTGGAGATATTTAAGAAAAGCCTCTCAAATGGGAGTGGAGTTCTCGATTAATCCCGATGCCCATAGCGTAGAAGGCTTAGAAGATACTTTTTATGGAGTGGGGCTTGCCCGAAAGGGCTGGTTAGCAAAAGATAAAATCTTTAATACAAAAAGTTTAAGTGAAGTGGAAAAATATCTTCATAAAATTTAAATTTACAAAGGTGTCATCCCCGACTTGATCGGGGATCCAATGTTATACAAATGGATTCCCCGGTTTAACCGGGGAATGACAACAAAATTAAAAAATGAAAACCCAATTCCTCGTCGTTTTCTCAACCTTTTCATCCCTCAAAGAAGCCAAAAAGATTGTAAAATCCCTGGTTGAAGAAAAACTCGTCGCGTGCGGAAATATTTCTGCGCCAATTCATTCGATTTACACTTGGAAGAAAAAAGTCTGCGAGGAGAAGGAATATTTAGTGCTCTTTAAGACAACGGTCTCTCAATATCCTCTTCTTGAAAAACGCTTAAAAAGCCTTCATTCTTATGAGGTGCCCGAAATCATCGCTATTCCAATTCACAAAGGTTCTCAAACTTATTTAAAATGGATCGAAGGGAGTCTGGATGAATAATCAACTCATTACCATTGCTAGTTTTGGGAAACCGGTCGAAGCCCATTTAGCTCAGGCCAAGCTGGCGAGCGAAGGGATTGAAGCCTTTGTGGCAGACGATAACCTCATCCAAATGAACTGGCTTTACTCTCAAGCCGTGGGCGGCGTTAAGCTCCAGGTTAACGAAGCCGATGCCGAGCAAGCCCTGAAAATTTTATCCGAAACAACCGAAGGTTTTTATTTTGAAGAAAATGCCAAAGAATCTGCTGAAAAAGCATCTCAAGGCCCTGCTCCATCTCAAGACGTATGCCCTCGCTGCTCCTCTTCTCAAATTGCCTACGAACAAAAAACTCGCACGGGCTTAAGCACTTTTATTTCTTTACTTTTTATGATTATTACTCCTTTTTATACCAAAAAACTCAAATGCCATGCTTGTGGCCATCAATGGCGTCCTTAATATGGAAAACACCCTCAAAAAAATCTTAAAAGAAAAACTAAACTTAAATATTGATTCTCTCGAGGTTCAAAAGCTTTTTGGGCACGCCTCTTATCGCACTTATTATCGCGTCCACCTAAAAGATGGGAAAACCTATATCGTCATGCAAATGCCCGAAGGTGTTTCGTCGGTTTCAGAAGAAATTACCAATTACGAGGGGCCCAAAAACGAGCTGCCTTTCATTAACATCCAGCGTTACTTGGTTTCTTTGAAACTTCCGGTTCCGGCAGTGTATGCCTGGGATGAAGCCTCCAAACTTATGCTGCTCGAAGATTTAGGCGATCGACACCTCGAAAGTTATTTAAAAGAAGCGAGCCCAGCCCTACAAATTTCTTTTTATAAACGGGCCATCGATCTTTTAGTCGAAATGCAGAAAAAAACCACCCAGGCTCCAAGTAAAGACTGCATTGCCTTTCATCGAAGCTTCGATGAAAAACTTTTGAATTGGGAATTTGATCATTTCTTGGAATACGGCATTGAAGATCGCTTCAAAATCAAAGTAGCCGAAGAAGATAAAAAAGTTTTTGAAGAATTCACACGCAAGATCTCGAAAGAAATCGCTTCTTCAACTTACGGTTTTGTCCATCGCGATTTCCAAAGTCGAAATATTCTTCTCAAAGATTATCAACTCTACATTCTCGATTTCCAAGATGCCCTCCAAGGCCCTCCAAGCTATGATTTGGTAAGCTTAACTCGAGATTCTTATATTGAATTAACTCCCTCTGCTGTTGAAGAGTTGTTGAGTTATTTTATAGAGGCCCGCAAAAAAGCAAAAATCGCGATCGACGATGAAAAATCCTTTCGACGTCTTTTTTACCTTACAGCACTTCAACGTAAACTCAAAGATACCGGACGTTTTCAATTTATTAATACCGTCAAAGGGAACCCAAGCTTCTTGGTGAGTGTGCCTTCCTCTCTTCGTTACATCAAAGATACCTTTGTAAAATTACCCGAGCTTGAGAGGCTAAAGAAAATGATTGGAAAATACGTGAAGGAACTGGACTAAATGAACCCTTTTCCTTCGAAAGCTATGCTACTCGCCGCAGGCTTTGGTGAACGTCTTCGGCCACTCACTCTCACTACCCCAAAACCGCTCATTGAAGTTGCTGGCCACAGACTCATCGAATATAACCTGCGCTTACTCAAAAAATTCGGGGCTCAAGAAATTCTCATCAACCTTCATCATTTGGCAGAAAAAATTAAAGAAACATTGGGAAACGGAAAAAAATACGGCGTAAAACTCCACTATCATTTTGAACCCGAAATTTTAGGCACAGGCGGAGGAATCAAAGCCGTAGAAAGTTTTTTTGGAGATCGGCCTTTTTTTGTGATGAATGCTGATGTTTTGATTGATCTCAATTTACAAGAGATCTGGAAACAACATCAACAGAGTGGAGCTCTTGCAACACTGGTTGTTAGCCCTGCCGAACGAAAAGACGTCAAACGCCTTGTTTATTTAAACCCCAAAAACCAGATTCTCTCTATTACCGACACTCCTCCTGCTCCCGGAATTCACGGTTACATTTTTACGGGGGTTCAGGTGATCGAGCCAAAAGTTCTTGAAGAGCTCCCCGCACAGAAAAAATCATGCATTGTGAGCAATGCCTATCTCCCTTTGCTTCAAAAAAACGAAAAATTGAATGGATTTATTTGCAAAGCCTATTTTCGAGATTTGGGAACCCCCGAACGCTACGCAGAAGTTCAAAAAGAATTTGCCAAAGCCTGGCCTTACACCAATCTTAAAACCGAAGATTTTTCTTCCTCTTCCATTTGATATCGGCACACGCGATTACGCCCCCCCGCCTTTGCATCGTAAAGCGCCATATCAGCTTGATTGATCAACTCTTCAATACTATGGGCCAACTCCGGATAATTTGAAATCCCAACTGAAATGGTCGCGCGCCCTTGCTTGAGAGAAGCGCACTCAACAAGGTGTCGAAGTTTTTCAGAAACAAGAGTGGCTTCTTCTAAATTCGTATGCGTTAAAATCAGGGCAAACTCTTCGCCTCCGTAACGAGCCACCGTATCCACTTCTCGAATATTACTTGCCAAAATCGAAGCAATTTCTTGAAGGGCAACATCTCCCTGCACATGCCCGTGAGTATCGTTATATTTTTTAAAATGATCCACATCGATCATTAATAAAGAAACATTTCGCCCGAAGCGTTTTGCCCGTTTCCATTCCATTTGAAGCATATTTTGAAAATGGCGCCGATTATAAATTTGAGTCAGCTCATCGGTAACCGAAAGTTCTTTCATTTTCGCATAGAGCTGGGTGTTTTCTAGAGCCACCGCCACTTGAGAAGCCAACGAAGAAAGCAAATTAATATCCATTGAAGAAAAACCATCTACAGTAGGCCTGGAAAAATTCATCACGCCCAACAAACGCTGATAGCTGATAATCGGAAGAGCTAAAAAGGAACCCTCTTCCATTTTTTCTCCTTTGTAATGGAGATAGAGAGGATCTTTTGAGGTATCTTGGATGTAAACCAATTCTTTACTTTGAGCTACTTGCCCACTGATTCCTTCACCTAAATCAAAACTCAAACTTTTTACTTTTTCATTATCTTTAAACCCATAAGCCACCTTCACTTCTAATTTTTTGATGTGAGGATTATAAACGAGCAAGGCAAACTCTTGAAAGCCTAAGGTCTTGACCACCGCATCAATCAAAACATGATAAAGCTCATCGGGCTCTAACGCCGAAGAAATCATCTGGCTCACACGATACAGCACAGAAAGATCTTTCACACTGCGTTCTAACTGGCGATTGGTTTCTTCGTTGAGCAAGGCTTTTTCTTCGATAATCTTTTTAAATTTTAATTCTTCTTGCGCCTGAATCAATTCTCGATCGGCCCGAACTTTTCGGGCATCGAGCTCTCCAATGCGCTGCAGCATCTGATTAAATTGATCGGCTAAATTGCCTAATTCATCTGCACTCTGAAGAGGAACCCGAACTTGCAAGTTTCCATTTTGGGCTTGAGTGATGACATGCACCAAACGATCGACTGGCCGCTGAATAAAAGTAACTGTTGCAATATTAATTACAAGTACAGCCACCAACGTGAGTAAAACCACGAGCACCAATAAAATTTGAATCAGATTAAATTTAGAAAAAATTTGAACCGGAATAATTGAAAAAGTTCCAATCAAAAGTAAGGCTGAAAAGAAAAGCGTAAAAGAAGTCACGGTTGCAATCTTCCAGCCTACATTTTCTCGAATAAGCGTTAGGAGTCGTTTCATAACTTAGTAGGTAACTAGTCAGCGTTTCTGAAAAGTGAAGAAAGGCTGACTCGTTAGTCTCGTGGAAGATATTGTAAGAAAAGAGTTTTTTCATTGTCAACCTCCAATCGAACCGCTACAAAATCGTTCATGGAACTCCAAGCCGAAAAAATTGAAGCGATTTTTAAGCAATTTTGCCCTCAAAGCCCTTTTCCCCTTTCGGTTTCTGTTCAAGAAAGCCTAGAATCCACCAACACTTTCTTACTCGAAGAAGCCCAAAAGGGCGCAAGCCAAGGTCGCGTAATTATTGCAGAAGGGCAAACAGCGGGCCGAGGGCGAAAAAACAGGGCCTGGGAATCTCCTCCGCACAAGAATATTTATCTTTCGATTTTACTTACTCCTCCTACGCTACAACCCACCTTGACCCTGCTTGCAAGCCTCGCCTTCTGCAAGGTCTTAAAGAATGAAGGCGTTACCGATATTTGGCTGAAATGGCCCAATGATCTTTGGATAAAAAACAAGAAAATCGGGGGAATTTTAAGTGAAGCAACCCCTTCGTGCCTTGTCTTGGGATTAGGTCTAAACGTCAACTCAAAGCTCTCCGATTTTTCAGAACAACTCCGTTCGCAAGTGAGCTCTCTCTATTTAGAAAATCAAAAAACTTGGGATCGCTCCGAACTAGCCGGTAAATTGTTATCTTCTTTCGTAGAACATTATAAAATATTTCTAAAACAAGGTTTTTTGCCTTTTAAAAAAGAGTGGGAAAAATATTCTCTGCCTAAAGGCAAACGTCTACAAATCAAATCCGTTGAGCAAATTTACGAAGGCGAATATCAAGGGCTCTCCGAAACAGGCGCACTTTTGCTCAAAACAAAGAACGGAATCGAATCGATTCTCGAAGGAGATTTATGCTTCTAACCCTCGACGTAGGAAACACCAATATGGTGATTGGGGTTTACAAAGAAAAAAAACTCCTGGAACATTGGCGGCTTGAAACCAAAAAAGAGCGAACGGCCGATGAATTTGGCATCTTACTCAAAGAATTATTTCAATTTGCGCATTTATCTTTTGATCAAGTTCGTGGCGTAATCATCTCGAGTGTAGTGCCCACTCTAGATTTTGCCATTGAACGAATGTGTCATCGCTACTTGAAGTTGAAGCCCCTGTGGGTAAATGATCGAACCCCCACCCCCATCAAAATCAAACTCGATAATCCCAAAGAAATTGGTGCAGACCGTCTTGTCAACGCGGTGGCTGGTTTTAAGCTGTATAAAGGCCCCCTCATTATTGTGGATTTCGGAACCGCCACTACTTTTGACTACATCAATGCGAGAGGAGAATATTTAGGTGGAATGATCGCACCGGGTATTGCAATCTCAAATGAAGCGCTCTTTGAAAAGGCCTCGAAACTTCCCCATGTTGAAATCAAAAAACCAAAGCATGCCATTGGTAAAAGCACCACCGAAAGCATGCAAGCGGGTATTTATTACGGTTATATTGGGATGGTCGATGAAATCGTGAAACGAATGATGGCCGAGATGAAATCAAAACCAAAAGTGATTGCAACCGGGGGCTTCACAAGTTTGATTGTTCCAGAATCGAAAACGATCAAAAAAACCGACGCCTTTCTCACACTCGAAGGCTTAAGACTCATTTGGGAAATGCATCAACCAAAAAGCTCTCGCAAAACCGGATGAATAATCTTGCCCGCTTGAATTTGCAAACCCGCTTGAAAACCAGAATCTTGCTCCAAGCTTTTCAAACCTTCACTCGCTAATTTTTTAATATAAGGAAACGTTTGAGCCACCAACGCTTCGGTGGCCGTTCTCGAAACAAGCGAAGGCATGTTGGCTACACCGTAATGCAAAATTCCCTTATATTCAAAAATTGGCTTTGCATGGGTGGTAGGTTGAATCGTTTCAACACAAGCTCCTTGATCAACCGACACATCAACAATCACCGACCCCTTCTCCATCGTACTAACCAAAGCGCGATTCACTAAACGCGGCGCCCTGGCCGCAGGCTGTAAAACAGCGCCGATTAATAAATCGGCCGATCTTAAAGTTTTTTCGAGATTAGTTGAATCAAGCTCTGAGCTCACCTGAAAAGAATATTGAGAAAATTCTCTTTGGAGTTGAGCTAACCTTTCTTCATTTTTATCAAATAAAGAAACTTCTGCCCCCACTCCCAAAGCCACTTCAAGGGCAGCTCCCCCTACATTGCCCGCTCCTAAAATAGTTACTCGCCCCCCACGTGCGCCCTCTACTTTCGAAAGCAAGATGCCTTTTTTTCCTCCATCGGTCCTTAAAAATTGGGCCCCCAGCAAAACAGCGAGTTTTCCTGCAATCACACTCATCGGTTTTAAGAGAGGAAAAGCGCCCTGATCATTGCGCACCGTTTCATAACCAATCGCGCTCACTTTCTTTTGAACCAAGGCTTTTAATAAGGCGGCCTGGCTTGCCAGATGGAGAAAAGTAAACAAGATTAAATCGGGTTTAAAAAATCGATATTCTTTCGGTAAGGGTTCTTTCACTTTGAGAATGCATTCTGCCTCGGCCCAAACTTTTTGGGCTTCACTTAAAATCACGGCGCCTTGATCTCGAAATTGCTGATCGGAATAACCACTCCCCACCCCTGCCCCTTTTTCTACAAAAATGCGATGTCCCTGACGAGTCAGCTCTCCCACACACTCCGGCGTGAGAGCTACACGATACTCTTGCGCTTTAATCTCTTTAGGGATACCGAGGATCATAAAATAGTTTCTAGTTACCCGTGATTAGTTGTCAGCAAAAACTGAGTTCAGAATATCATGACTATTTCATCAAGCAACCAAAAGAAATCCACAAAACTAAACCTGAACAAGGTCGACTTCCTTTTGGTTAGGCCTCAATACGCGGGAAACGCCGGAGCTGCAGCGCGAGCCCTAAAAAATACAGGGTTTAAAAACTTAGTTTTAGTAAATCCGGCTTTTAAAAAAGATGATCTCGATGTGATTCGCTTTGCAGTAGGCGCCCGCTCTTTGGTGGAGAAGGCCCCCGTCTTTGAAAATATTGAAGAGGCTCTAAAGCCCTATGAATTGATCTTAGGCACTTCACGACGCAAAGGCGCTTACCGAAAAAATTTAATTGATCTAAAAGATTTAGTTCCGTTTCTCTCTAAAAATCCTTTAAAAGGAAAAATGGCGATCCTTTTCGGCCACGAGGCCAGTGGGCTTTCCAATGAAGAGTTTAAACACTGTCAGCATTTAATTTATATTCCCGCAAATCCCCGTTTTGAATCTTTCAACTTGGGGCAAGCCGTTTTACTAATCGCTTACGAGCTTTTTCGCGCAAACTGGAAGCCTGCCCTTTTAGATAGCAATCTCTACCCTACCCATGAACAACTCGAAGGACTTTACCAACACTTGACTGAAGCGCTTTTAGAGATCGGTTTTGTGAAAAACGACAATCCCCATCATATGCCCCGAATTTTACGGAATATTTTCAACCGCGCCAAACTGACCGAGCCCGAAGTACGGGTACTTCGAGGGATTTGCCGCCAAATTTTATGGTATAAAAATCAGCAGAAATAACACTTGAGTCGTTTTGGGAGTTTATGTAAGAGGGTTTCCATCGTTTAAGGCCCTCCTTTCCGAAGGAAGTTCCTTCGAAAGACTATGCGAGGTGCCTTATAAAAGGAGAAAAAAAATATGAAGAAGTTAATTGCAGCTTTCGCAATGATTGGAATGATCACTGCTGCTTCTGCTATGGCCACTGAAAAGGCCGAAGGAAAAGACACCACCCTTCAAGCCAAAAACACAGAGACCAAAAAGGCTGAATCAAAGCCCGAAAGCAAAAAAGCAGAAACCAAAGCTGAAAGCAAAAAAGCGAAGTAATGCTAAGTAAGATTTAGTTTCTTGCAACCCTCTCAATTTTTGAGAGGGTTTTTTTTGGCAACTTAAAAATTGTAACGGCTCAGGGTTTCTGTAAGGCGCGAAAACTGCCGAGCCGCAAAGGCTATTTCAATTTAAATAATATAATTGCCGAAATCGTTTTCTATTTTTATTCCTTACGGCGAGTTTTTTCACGACTGGAAGAAACTCTGAGCCGTTACAAAAAAATAAGGATCCCCATGACCTACCTCGTTGACGAACGCGATGTTCAATTCACCCTCTTTGAATGGCTCGAAATTCAGAAACTTAACAATTATTCGGCTTTTTCAACTTTAGGCCAAGAGGAATTCAATGCGTTACTCAGCGAGGCTTTAAAGTTTGCTCAACGAGAACTGGCCCCTCTCAATCAAAAATCCGACGAAATCGGCTGTAAACTTCAAAATGGAAAAGTAACTACTCCTCCCGGTTTTTCAGAGCTCTATCAAAAGTATGCTCAAAACGGTTTTATCGGAATGGATGTACCAACGACTTACGGCGGACTCAATCTTCCACTTTCGTTGATGGTTGCTTGTGGAGAATTTTTTCTGGGCGCTTGTTTTAGTTTCATGATGTTTCCGGGCTTAACTCGGGGAGCCGCTCACCTTATCGAAAACTTTGCCTCTACCGAGCTGGCTCAAATTTATTGCGCGCGCATGTATCAAGGTGAATGGGCCGGAACCATGTGCTTAACCGAACCTCAAGCGGGTTCTGCCGTGGGTGAAATCAAAACCAGCGCCAAAAAAACAGAAGAGGGGTATTTAATTTCAGGAAACAAAATTTTTATTTCATGCGGTGATCACGATCTTACTTCAAACATCATTCACTTGGTACTTGCGCGAATTGAAGGAGACCCCGAAGGCACAAAAGGCATTAGTCTTTTTGTGGTTCCCAAATTCCGCGTAAACCCCGACGGAAGTTTAGGCGAAGAAAACGATGTAAAAACCGTAAACATCGAAAAGAAAATGGGCCTTCATGCCTCTCCCACTTGCCTGCTTGCTTTTGGCGATAATAAACGCTGTTTGGGTTATCTTGTTGGTGAAGCTCGCAAAGGCATGAACTACATGTTTCAGCTGATGAACGAGGCCCGCCTCATGACCGGGATGCAAGGCGTCAGCGCCACCGGCAATGCTTATCTGCATGCTCTACAATATTCCCGCGAACGCTCACAAGGCGGCAAAACGATTTTTCATTACCCTGATGTGAAACGCATGTTAGCGACTCTCAAATCGTTTAGCGAAGGAATGCGCGGGTTACTTTATAAAACCGCACTCTGGATCGACCAAGCCCACCACGAACCCGATGCCGAGAAAAAGGCCTTTGCCCAAGGAATGGCCGATCTCTTAACTCCGGTATGCAAAGCATTTTGCTCCGATAAAGGATTTGAAATGGCTTCACTCGCCATGCAGATTTATGGAGGCTACGGCTACATTCAAGAATATCCGATTGAACAAATTCTACGCGATGTAAAAATTAGTTCGATTTACGAAGGAGCCAACGGAATTCAAGCCTTAGATCTCGTGGGTAGAAAAATGGCCTCTCAAGGCGGAGAACTCTTTCGAACTTTCTATGAGCATTTAAATACTTTCTGTGAAACCCATGCCAAACGTGCAACCTTAGAAAAAGAAGTCGAATCTTTAAAGAAAGCTCTCGATAGCGTAGGAGCTTGCGCCATGAAGTTCGCCGAAATCGCCATGGGGGGGGATCGCGATTATCCTCAGCTCCATGCCGTGTCTTTTCTACATATGGTGGGTTATGTGTGTGTAGCGTGGGTTTTGCTCGATCAAGCTATTTTGGCTCTTCCAAAACTTGAAAAAATTTGGGCCGATGCCAATGCAACGGTTGAAGAAACTAAATTTGCACTTTGCGAAAATAATTTAGATGCACGTTACTACGAAGGCAAAGTGAAAACTGCGCGCTTCTACATCGCACACATTCTGCCTCAACTGCAGGCACTCGCGAAAAGCATTCAAAATGAAGATCGCTCGGCGTTAAAAATCCGCTTTTAGTTTTTCCAAGAAAAATTAAAAGCGCTGTCCACAAAACTTCACCGACTGATCTTGTTGCAAGGGCAGCATAAAATTCTGCCCTTCTCCACCGGCTTTGCGCACAAAAACTTGAGTAGGATTCCCTAAGCCATCAAAGGTGGTTCGCATGAAACACCCGGTGGTACTGTCGAAAGAATAACGTGCCCGTGGCAGACCAGGCGTTTCATAATAAAGCTGAACTCCATAAATTCCACTTGCGCTAAAAACCCCCGGAAGCCCTTCAAACTGGCCTTGGCAGGTCACCATGAGTTGACTTTTTACACAGGAAAATCCGTTTCCGGGAATAACCGGTGGATCAGCCGAAGCAAAATTTGGAAAAAGAATTAAAAAAAGAAAAATAAAAAGGGAATGTTTTTGAAACATTCCCCTCCCTAACACTCCCCCCAAAAATGTCGACTTTTATTCGACCCGCGCATGGACCATATTCGTTTTTTCCTGACGTTGACAGATTTGGTTCATATGATGATTTTGCAAACATTCTTGTGGGGTCATTTGAGAATCAATGTTCGCGCAAAAAGTTGCATATTGAAGAATATCATTATTTTCCGAAACACTCGCCTGACTTCCACGCACCTTCACACATTCATCAGGCAATCGGGATTTACAGGTTTTTTCATAGCGACCCAAAAGATCACAAAATTCTTCGTTGGATTTGCAGTAAGGAGAAATCACCGTGCTTCCGGCCACAATATTCACCATCCACACACAAACTTGATCTTGAACTTGGGGGGGACTGCTCTCTAACTCAGGACTGGAGGGAGGAACCACAGCGGCTCGACTTAAATTGGAAGTGAAAAAAGCCAGAAAAAGCAAAAACACAAAAATAAAAACTTTCATATCTCCCCCCTTTTGGAATGATCGACTCACGTTTGATTCAAGGAGAGAGCAATTTCCGTGCCCTGTTAAAAATTGTTAAGCGTTGTAAAGACTTAGATAAAAAAGTCCTAACAAAACCGGGCAAAATTAAGCAAAAAGCGTCAAAATTTTAGCAAGAGGTGGGTAAAATTTACTAAGGGTGCTAAAGGGCGTTTATTCTTGCTTAGGAGAAATTGTTAAATCGGGCCCTTTGGGAAGGGCGGAAGGTTTTGGAGCCGGTTTTTTCGAAATATCATCGTCAAAAAAAGACTGAACAGCCTGAATATTTTTATAATCTTGCTGATTTTGCCAGTAATTATTGGCCGAACGAGCGGCCTCGGCTTGATATTGATTTTGGCGAATTTGAGCTTCTTGGGCCTTGGAATAATCATGGAGATCGATCCCATAATTTAAGGCGTCGGTGGCAATACCAATACTGGTTGCCACTTGATTCCCCACACTACACCCCGTTCCTTTTAAACAGGAATAAGCGGAATACCCATAGCCATACAAGCCCCCATAGTAAGAGGGGCCATAGAAACTGCCATAAGGATTCCCATAGCCGTAATATTGGGCTTCAGCGGGCTTTGCGTTAAAAAAGCTTAAACCTGCTAAAAAAAGAATAGACAAAAAAACAAAGCGTTTCATAGTTCACCTGCCCTTTTAAGGTAAGAGCGTTGTCCTCTATCTATATATCGGCACTTTGAGGAGTAAAGTTGCGATCAAAATTAGGAGTCGAACGATGGAAAAAAAACCCAAAATTTCTAAAAAAATCCCCCCTTCTCGTCGCTCAGAAAAGATCAAATCGTTTATTGCCATGGATATTCTCGAAGAGATTGGACGTATGCGGAGTTTGGGTGAAGAAGTGATCTCTCTTTCGATTGGCGAGCCCGATTTTCCACCTCCTGATTGTGTCAAGAAAGCCTCGATTGAAGCGTTGGAACAAGATTTTACCAAGTATACCCATTCACAGGGTTTGATTGAGCTTCGCGAAGAAATTTGCCACCACTATCAAAAAAAATATCGTGTGCGGGTTTTACCCGAACAAATTCTGATTACGGCAGGAAGCTCGCCCGCCTTCTTTTTAACTTTTGCGGCCTTGCTGAATCCAAAAGATGAAGTTGTTGTATCCGATCCACACTACGCCTGTTATCCAAGCTTTGTGGAGTTTTTAGATGGAAAATGTGTTTTCGTAAAAGTGAAAGAAGCGGATCGTTTTCACTACAATCCCAAAGAAGTGGCTCGAAAGATTCATTCGAAAACAAAAGCAATCTTAATTAATTCTCCGGGGAATCCAACAGGCTATCTCATGCCCTCTCAAACTTTCGAAGGACTCGCAAAATTAAGTCCTTATTTAGTCTCGGATGAAATCTATCATGGCTTAAGTGCCCAGCCCGAGCACTCCGCTCTTGAATTTACCGATCGTGCTTTTGTGATTAATGGATTTTCAAAAGCGTATGCGATGACGGGTTTTCGCTTAGGTTACGTGATTGCGCCCCAAGAATTTGTGCGCCCCATGCAAAAAGTGCAGCAAAATTTTCACATCTCGGTAAATCCTTTTGTGCAGCGTGCCGGCATTGCCGCACTGCGAGAAGCGGGCCCCGACGTAGAACGCATGCGCAAAATCTTTGCAGAGCGGCGTCAGATTGCATTAGCTGAGCTCGCAAAAATCGGCTTAAAACCCTTAACCGAACCCGAAGGCGCCTTTTACATCTTCACTTCGATTAAAAATTATTCAAAAGACTCTTACGCGTTTGCGTTGGATTGTCTGAAAAAAGCAAAAGTAGGAATTACTCCTGGCATTGATTTTGGGAAAGGCGGCGAAGGTTACATTCGAATTTCTTACGCCAATTCGATTGAGAATATCTGCGAGGGAATTCGGAGATTAGGGAAATATCTCCAATCTATTTAGCTTTTAATAACACAAACACAACATCGGAGTGCTCGCCGAACAGAATGGAGAATTTGCCGATTCAATCCAAGCCGAACCTGTAGTGTTATTAATACCCGTTTGACCCGTAAGTGCACCCACCTGCCAACTGCCACAGTTGTCTGCGGCCAAGGCTCCCGCACTCGTACTTCCAGACCACCAGAGCCCATCCGTTATTTGAGCATCGGATAGAGTACTTAAAATGGATCCACCCAACAAACTTGCCCAATCGCTTTGGATTTCAATTTGTTGTTTAGAGTAAATGGGCAAACCAGTAGGAACCGAATAATTGGCGGGCATGTCTCGGATCTCGTCACTTTGATCGATGCTAATGAAGCCCCGAATATCGGTGCTACAAGCAATATCCTGACTGGCGGCCGCGACCTCACAGAGCGAGTCCGCGTTGGCTCGTGATTGAATGTCTGACCCCACCACAGTATCGGTAGCAAACAAGAGAATGATGGGTATACAGTCGATTGTAACGTTCGTTACATTTGCACCATCAATTGTTCCTGAATCATTACCCACAGTACAAATCTGATTATTAACAGTCACTGAAGCAACTTCCACTCCATAATTTGAGCCATCGGGAAAAGAGCCGGTAAAGGTAAAGCTTCCATCCGAGCTTGTTTCAAGAGTAACCGTTTCCATACTGTCAGTTACAACAATTAATTGGAGAAAAATTTTTCCGCTGACCAAACCATTCAAGGTTCCACCCACAGTAAAGCCCGAGCTCGAACAGGTAATCTGAACATTAGTCACATTCGCTTTCTCGAGGGTCCCACTGCCATTACTGACCGAGCACGATTGCCCCGACGGCGCGCTTTCGATGGTCACCGAATAGGTCTGCCCCGTAGTGAGAGATTGAGAAAAGGTAAAAGCACCATCACTCGAAATTGAGAGGGGGTCCCCTCCATTATTGAGCAGCACGAGATTTCCCTCTAAGCCGCTCACCGTACCGCCCACCGTGTAGTTTCCGTTGGGCAACTCTCCACCTTTTTCACAAGCCCAACCAAAGCTGAAGCTAACCACCAAAACCAAAAAGACAAAAAGTAAGTTTTGCTTTACGTTTGTCATACGACCCCTTATCTAGAAATGGATTTGAGTTTAATTGATTGTACACCCAGAAAAACGAGATGGCTACAGAATAGATCTGACAAGGGTTAGAGGGATGTTAAAACTTGTATCAAAAAGTTAATCTCTGTAAAAAAATGTTTAAATTTTTTAGTACTCTAAAAAATGCCTAACACTGGTTACCACAACACCTTTTTTGAAATGCAAAGCCCCATAAAGAAGAAAAGCAGTTTGATTATGCAAAATTTGCTGCCACCACTTCGCAGGAACAAACTCAGGAACCACCACCGTAACCAATAAATTTGGATTTTGCGCCTGCAGCCCATCAATATATTGAGCCAAGGGTTCTAAAACAGATCGATAAGGAGAAGGTAAAATAATCAGAGGAATATTCACTTTCCATTCCCGCCAAATATCTTGAAGCTTCAGGGTGCGCTGCGGATCAAGCTCCACATAAATTGCCCGCACATCCTTTGCGATCGATTCGGCATAGTTAATGGCCTGCATAGTGCCCCGTTGAAAAGTCGAAACCGGAATGAGCACACAATGATGTTTAGGCGCTTCGATTGAAAATCCACGCGGAGAAAGTTGGCACACAATCGAATCGTAATGCTTGCGAATAAGCAAAAACATTAAAATCAAAACTGGAATCACCCCGATCACCATCCAAGCACCATGTGTAAATTTGCTTACGGCAATCACAATCGTGGCAACCCCCGTTGTAGTGGCCCCCACTCCGTTGAGCACCGCGCGAGGCATCCAGGCTTTGGAGCGAAGTTTAAACCAATGCACCACCATTCCTGCTTGAGAGAGAGTAAAAGAAATAAAAACACCCACCGCATACAAAGGAATTAGGGCATGCACTTGGGCATTAAATAAAATTACCAAACCTCCGGCACAAATTCCCAAAAGAACAATTCCGTTGGAAAAAGCCAGACGATCGCCCAAGCTCGCCAATTGGCGGGGCAAAAATCCATCTCGAGCAATGAGCGAAGAGAGACGAGGAAAATCGGAAAAGCTTGTATTGGCCGCCAAAAATAAAATCAAAGCCGTTGAAGCTTGCACCATATAATAAAACAAACCATCCCCAAAAATATGGTGTGCCAATTGACTGACTACCGTTTCCATTTCATGAGGAACAATATGATAAAATCTTGCGAGCTCTGTAATCCCTAAAAACAACACCAGCAAAATTACCCCCATACTTACCAGTGTAATAATGGCATTGCGAGATTCGGGAGCTTTAAAAGCAGGAACTCCATTCGAAATGGCTTCTACCCCCGTGAGAGCCGCGCACCCCGAAGAAAAGGCACGTAAAAGTAGAATGGCCGTTACTGCCTGTAAAGAAGAAGTAGGAGCAGCAAACGGATGAACCGCCGGATGTGGCGGAATCCCAAAAAAATATTTAAAAAACCCTACACCAATCAGAAGCAAAAAGCTGGCTACAAAAAAATAAGTAGGAAAAGCAAAAATAGTGCCTGATTCTTTCACACCCCTTAAATTCATGAGGGTCACAAAGAAAATACAAATCAAACAAAGCCAAACTCGATAAGGATAAAGTTCCGGAACAGCGGAAGTGATCGCAGCAACTCCCGAAGCAGCGCTCACTGCTACCGTTAGAACATAATCGGTCATTAGCGAAGCACCCGCAACCAACCCCGGGAATTTGCCTAAATTTTCCTTCGCAACAATGTAGGCCCCGCCTCCGTTCGGATAGGCGTGAATCGTTTCACTGTAGGAGCCAATCAAAATAAAAAGCAAAATAGAGATTGCAATCGCAATAGGCAGAGAAAAGTGGAGCGCCGCCACTCCGGCTGTCACCAAAACCAGTAAAATTTCTTCGGTGGCATAGGCCACGGACGACAAGGCATCCGAAGAAAAAACAGCCAGCGCAATTTTTTTGCTAAGACGTTGATGAGTAACTTCGGTATTGGCTAAAGGACGCCCAATAATTAATTTTTTGAGAGTTTTAAACATCGAAGAAGCTTTATCTTAATCGGATAGGCAAAAGAGTCAAATAAGATCCTGTGAATATAAAACTATAAAAACTCTTAGAATGTTTTGTATTTGAATTCATATCTAAATGATTTACGGATAAGACGTTTAGAAAAAAATTACAATAAAGGATCTTTATGCCCCCAACCATTCGAGTGATTGCCCTCTTTAAAGCAAAACCTAACAGAATAGAAAATTTAAAAAACTTTTTAAAAAAGTTTATCGAGCCCACCCGCCAAGAAAAAGGATGCATTCAATATGAGCTGCATCAAAACCCCGCCGACCCTACCGACTTTTCATTTATTGAAGAATGGGAAAATAACGAAACGCTCGATGCCCATTTAAAAAGCCCGCATATTCAAGCGGCGCTTCCTGTAATTGGAGACTACCTCACCCTCCCGCCCGATATTCGGCGTTACATCAAATGTAACTAAATAAAGTTTGAGTATTTGATTTTCTTTACGCTTGACGATTGGCTCCCATGAGATTTAGTTCTGCCCGGTGGCGGCACTCAGCCGAGTGGAATCCGCAAACGAACCTATAATCTTAAGGAGACATTCATGGCAGAAAAAAAGAAAAAAACAACGGGCGCAAAAAATCCGGCTTTCATGAAAGCCCTTCAACCCGATGCCGCCTTGGCAGCGGTGGTAGGAAGTAAGCCCCTTCCTCGAACTGAAGTAGTTAAAAAACTTTGGGAATATATTAAGAAAAATAACCTTCAAGACGCCAAGAATAAACGCAATATCAATGCCGACGATAAGTTGAAAGAAGTCTTCAACGGCAAAAAACAAGTGAATATGTTTGAAATGACCAAACTCGTTTCCGGCCATTTGAAATAATCAACAAAAACGGACAAAGCTTTTCGATAAACGAGCGGAACTATTCCGCTCTGTTTTATTATTTCATTTAAAAAGCTTATTTATTTGAGAGAAAACTAATAAAAAATCTCAGATAGACTGTTAGTCTTTTCTATATATTCGCAATTGGGTTTTTATTTTCAGAAACGACTGCAATTTGTTCGCCTTTTGATAAACGAGTGGAGCTAGGCGGCCGACGACGAACGAGGAGGCGTACTTCTGACGGTACGTTGACGAGTGAGAAGGAAGGCCAACACCGCTCCACGAAGTTTAGCGAAAAGCGAATGCTCCTATCGTCTAGCGGCCTAGGACGTCGCCCTCTCACGGCGAAGACCGCGGGTTCGAATCCCGCTAGGAGCACTCTGGTGCAATGAGGCGAACCCCTGTTTGCCATTGCACGATCTATGTTGAGGTTCCCTGTAAGGAACACGCCTCCCTCAGTGTCTTCGGGCACGAGGGGGCCCTCAAACAGATCTTGAAGCACACTCGAATACCGATCGCCCGACTCCTCGATCACAGCCATTGTCTTAGCTAACTGTTCCTTCACTACATAAGGCGTAACCAGATACCTGGTTTTATCTTCAGCATTACTAATTTGGGAAAGCTGTTGTTTCAAAAAAAGTTTGCGGTCTTCTCTTTGTTTCAAAGCTTCGGATACTGCATCGATATTGGAAGCATTACCTTTGGTGATAAATCCGATCAAATTGGAAATTTCCTTCTCAACATTTCCCAATTCCTTTTCCAGATCCTTCTTTTTATCGGGAGCATGACGTAAATATTTATTGATGCTTTCGTTGAACTTCTTAGCGGCATAATGAAGTAATTTTTCTTCCGATAAAAATTCTTTTCTCAAATGGTCCATGACGCCGGCTTCAGCACGCTTTCGGCGAATCAATGTACGCCATTCGCAACTTCCTTTTCGATAAGCGGCAAGACAGCCGTAGTAACCTTCTCTTCTTCCGGACACTAAAGTAATCATACCGTGGCACTTCGGACAGGCCATGATTCCGGTAAGCAAATGTCGATTGTCGATACGATCGAATGATCCAAATATCTTTTTATGAGAACCTGAAACGCTACTCCGTCGGGCTTCTTTATTATTCTCCAATCTCTTCTGTACAAGATCCCAAAGTTCTTGAGGAACAATTCTCAGATCTTCACGCTCTTTGACAATCCACTGCGAACGGGGTTTCGTTTTTTTTACGCGTTGACCTGTTTCTGGATCCCTGGACTCCACGTAACGACCGTATATCCACCTTCCAATATATTTTTCATTTCTCAGAACTTTAGCGATAGGTCCAATTTGCCAAGAACCCGCTCTAAGAGAAAGCAAAGGAACTTTTTCTTTATTAAAAATTTTGGCAATCGCGACTTTTCCATATCCCTCCGAATAAAGCTGATAAATTCTTCGTATGGTTTCTGCTTGGTGGGGAACTATTAAAAGGCGGAAATGGGATAACACTTCACGACCTTTTCTTAGATCTCTCTTAGTCGCTTCCGAAGTGTAACCGTATGGCTTTTGTCCCGTAGAAAAGTTATCGAGAGCTCGGGATTGAAGGCCTCGAATTGTTCTTCCGGCATGCGCTTCATTGCCGAAGTCAGCGACCATCCCTTTGAAGGTGAAAAATGTTCTCGCATTCGGATCCGCAGACGAAACCCTATCGGTGACAGAGACCAGCTCCACATCGTAATGTTTCAGCAGATCATAAAGTCCCAAGAGATTTCCGAGAGAACGAGTCAAGCGCGAGAGATCATCTACAATCAGAATATGAAAAGATTTTTGTCGAATACCTTCAAGAATAGTTTGGTATCCAAAGCGCCCGGCAATTTTACCAGTCATTGCCTCATCGCAGTGAATCCACTTCGGTTCAATTTTAATTTCCGCATCTTGAAAGAGCCGCGTCGGAACTTGAGCTTTGCTTACGAGATATTTTATTCTTTCAATCTGATCCCGTGCGCTACTCGCGCTTTGCATATCGCTTGAATAACGGGCGTAAATTGCACCATATATAACCGGACGGGGTTTAACCGAAATATTTTTCTCTTTCATTTTTTCGCCATCCTTTCAATTTCCTGACTGACCATATCAGCGACTAAAATATCCATAAACTTTAAAACAGCGGGGGCATATTCTGTCACTGTTTCCTCACCATCACCTTCTCTATTTCTAAAGGTGGTAATATCAACAACGACGTTTGTAAAAGGCCTACCTTTTATTCTAGATTCGGTCTTTTCATCCATCCATATTCACCGCCTCCTTCGTCATCTCTTTGCTTTCACCGCACCGACCCTGATTTGCGCCTATAAGGCTCCTTCTGCCATCCGCAAAAAAATCCATCACCATTTTCCTGAATGCCAAAAACTGACTCTCCGACAAACTGCTCTGGCCTAAATCCAGAATTTGCTTCATCACCTTATCAAATGCCCTGAGTCCGATTTCTTGTTTTTCAGTCATGATTAATCTCCAATTTTTGCTTCCTCACTTTAACCCTCCAATCTTCTCCACCCATTCGAACACAGCGGCACATTTCAATAATT
>CAYLKF010000009.1:0-104143 GCA_964384365.1 uncultured Pseudomonadota bacterium
CCCTATGAGTCCACCCGGCAAAGCCGGGGGTTTTCCTAAAGGCAATAAAAAAGCCCCGTTCTGAATTGAACGGGGCTTTTGTTTCTCACTTAATCTACTTTCTAGCTATAGCGTCTTCGTACCCAGGCAAGTCCACCCAAGGCCAAGACCCAGAAAGAACCGAAAACAGCGTTTGTTGAAGCATTCAAGCCTCCAACGGAACAACCACCACTTCCGGGTTCACCCGATCCTTCAAGGAACATGAGCTCTTCTGACTGACCGCCTCCTGTGGTAACAGTGGCAGGAGTTCCCGGAACATCGGTGGTAACACGCTCAAGATGGCAGGTACTATCGCAACCATCCCCGCTGGTTAAATTACCATCGTCACATTCCTCTCCTAAACTCGAATCCGGGACATGGTCGCCACATCGAGATTCAGGAGGAACGCAAGCAGCCACCGTGATCGGAGTATGACGGCAGGCGCCCTCAACACAGCTATCGATGGTGCAACTACTATCATCATCGCAAACTCCGGTTTCACTCTCTACGTTACAAGCCTGGCAACCTTCAATCGCGGTGTTCGCACACCCGGTTTCGGTATTACAGGTATCTCGCGTACAGGCATTACCATCATTGCAGGTTAGAGCAGTTCCCGCAGCACAAACACCTCGGGTACAAACTTCTTCACCATTACAGGCATTACCATCACTGCACTCGGCATTGCTTTGACAAGCCTGGCAACCTTCGATCAAGGTATGGGCACATCCACTGACCGCATCGCAACTATCGGCAGTGCAGGGGTTACCATCATCACAGCTGATGGTGCTATGCAAACAGCCATCGGCCGAATCACAGCTATCGGCAGTGCAGGCATCACCATCATCGCAAGCTAAAGGATTTCCTGCCGCACAAACTCCCGATTGGCATGTTTCATTTCCGTTACAAACATTGCCATCACCACAGCTTGCTTCACTAATAGGGCTGTGGGCACAAGTGCCGGATTCACTGCAGCTATCGGCAGTACAAGGGTTGCTATCATTACAAACGGTTGCTGCGGTATCAACATTACAAGCCACGCAACCTTCTACGGCTACATTGGAGCAACCGCTCTCTGCATTACAAGAATCGGTAGTGCAGCTGTTGCTATCATTGCAGACCAGCGGGGTACCGGAGGTACAAACACCGGCCACGCAGGCCTCGGCACCATTGCAAGCATTTCCATCGGTGCAATCTCCGTCGCCTTGACAAGCCTGACAACCACTAATGGGTGTATGTCCACAACCGCTTACAGAATCGCAGCTATCGGCGGTGCAAGGATTGTCATCATCGCAATTCAGCGCTGCACCGGGAGTGCAAGAAGTGCCACTGCAAACATCTGGGCCCGTGCAGGCATTACCATCATCGCAAGTTCCAGAAGTTACAGCATTATGGCTACAAGTTGCATCTTGTTCGCAAACGTCATTGGTACAAGGGTTGCTGTCATTACAATTTTCATTGCTACGGCAGGTGGTGCAACCTTCTACAGCTGTATACTCACACTGATTACTGGTATTACACAGATCTCGGGTGCAAGGGTTATTATCATTACAGCTAATCGTTTGAGAAACTGCGCTAAACACAGCTTGGATACCATCTCCTGTAGGCGCAATGAAGAAATCATCACCATCGGCATTTTCGGTAGCACGTTCGGTATCGGTTACGGCATCGGAACCCGTATTATCGGAAGAGGGCTGAGTGGCCAATTGAGCTAAGAGAATACGACCATTCACATCGGTAGTGCTAGAACCCGAAGAATCAAAGGCAATCGTTACAATGCGGGTGCCGGCTGTTTTGATCGTATCGGCAGCATTGATCGCAGCTTGGGCATTCGTTACCCCTGTAGAACCACCACGATTGGGCTCACCATCCGAAATTAAAATGATCAATTTCTCGGTATGAGTTCCTCGTACACTGTTGAGCTCGGCTTGGGCGACATTTAGAGCCGAAGCCAGGTTGGTATTACCTGCCGAAGAAGTCATGGCGTTGGTTACCGCAGTTTGGAGGGTCGATAAGTTTGTAACAACATTCTGAAGGGGAGCTCGAATTCCAGCAGGGTAAGGCTCACCACTTGAATCAGGGAAACGCCCAATCGCCACATTGTGCGCGGCACCTGAACCCGCTAAACTCGCTAAAAGCGAATTCGCAGCATCGCGCTCGGCCACTCGGGCTGTACCCGATACACTACCCGTTCGATCGAGCATAATCACAATATCAATGGCCTGTTGGCCACACTCTGTAGGTGCAGGCTGGGCTTGAAGACTTGGAAGAATTCCAAGACACAGCAATCCCACGATTGCACCCAAAATACCCTTAACTCCTCTAACTTGAAACATAACGCCCCCCTTTTTAAGGATTAATTGGGTTTACTCAAAAGCACGCAACAAAAGGTACGTACTTGCGAGTAACTCATTAAATTTTCGATTGAATATTTTTCGCTGCTAGACATTTTTTCTAATTCCGTCAATACCTCTTTGAGTTTTTTTAAAAAATTCCCTCTTTATTTACCCAAAGTTTTTCAATAGGGTCTTGCCATGGCAGGTTTTGATAAACATCTCTTCATTTGCACGAATCAAAGACCCGAGGGAGACGCTCGGGGCTGCTGTGCCTCCAAAGGCTCTGAGAAGATTCGGGATTTTTTTAAGGAAGAAATTAAAAAACGCGGTCTGCAGGGTCGGATGCGAGCCAATGCTTCGGGGTGCATCGATCAATGCGCCCAAGGCCCAGCGGTGGTGATTTATCCAGAAGGGGTTTGGTATCGGGTCCCCTCAATAGCGGATGCTCAAGAAATTGTTGAGAGTCATTTAGAAAAGGGAAAACTTGTTGAAAGGCTTTTAATGAAGTAGGCGCAAATTTAAAAAATTTTGCCGATTATTGAATGAATCATTTATAATACCCTTAAGGAGGGATTCTATGCAGCGTGCACTTTTTGCTTTAATTTTGAGTTTAACTCTATTCGGAGCGGGATTTCATTCTTCTCCGGTTTTGGCCGCAAAAAAGAAGGTTTCTAAAAAAGCAACAAAAACTGATGTGGCGTGGGAACGTAAAAAGAAACTTTTAGGACTCACCTCGGAGTTTCCTACTTATTATGCTGCAAAAAATCCTAACTTTTTTGTGCGCGGTGCCCTTATTGACTATAAACAAGTTCCCAATAGTAAAGAATGGGAGCTCATCGTTTTACCTCTCGAAGTTTTGAATAACCCCAACCACTATGTCACCCTAGAGCACTACAAAACAGGCCTCCCAATTAAACTTGAACTCAGTTCAGCAGATGCTAGGCAGCTTAAAAAGGGAGCCGTCATTGAATACAATTTCTACACCAAAGAAATTCCCGGCGAGCAACATGGTCATGCCCGTTTAATTCAAGAAGAAATCCACGAAGAATTTAGGCCCTATGGCACTTCACCAGTCGCTTATTTAAGCAAAGCCGATTTAGAGCCCGAACAAAAATTAAACGCAATTAAGGGTTGCTTACTCTACGCCGGAAACATCGAGAAAGATGAAAGCACTCAAAGCTCGGTTGCAAAACTCAGCACCGATAAAAATCCAGAGCTCTCTGCTGAAGCCAAAAAACTCAATGAAAAGTTGTTTGGGAAATAATCTCGAATGAAGAATCAAAAACTCGGGGGCAAGTCCCCGAGTTTGATCCTGAGCGACCCTTCGACTCGTTCCTCTCGCTCAGGGTCATCCTTCTTAATTTTGTTTCGGTTCCAAAGAACCGAGCTTTAGGAGTCGAAGGATGAAATCCTATCTCGACCTCTTAAGACATATCCTTGAAAACGGTGAAAAACGCGAAGATCGTACGGGCACTGGAACTCTGAGCGTATTCGGTTATCAAATGCGCTTCGATCTTTCGCAAGGTTTTCCATTGGTCACTACCAAAAAATGTCATTTACGCTCTATCATTCACGAGCTGCTCTGGTTTTTAAAAGGTGAGAGTAACATTTCTTATTTGCAAGAAAACAAAGTGACCATTTGGGATGAATGGGCCGATGAAAAGGGAAACTTAGGCCCTGTTTACGGCCACCAATGGCGACATTGGAATTCAGATCAAGGTGAAATCGATCAAATTTCGCAACTGATTGATCAAATTAAAAAAAATCCTAGCTCGCGCCGACATATCGTAAGCGCCTGGAATGCAGCAGACATCGATAAAATGGCACTCCCCCCTTGCCATGCTCTTTTTCAATTTTACGTACACACCGATAAAAGACTTTCTTGTCAACTTTATCAGCGCAGTGCAGATGTTTTCTTAGGAATTCCTTTCAATATTGCGAGTTACGCGCTACTCACACTGATGGTCGCTCAAGTTTGTTCCTTGAAACCTGGCTTTTTCATCCATACTTTGGGAGATGCACATTTATATCTGAATCACCTAGAACAGGCAAAACTGCAACTCACGCGCGAACCCCGAGCACTGCCGCAGATGAAGCTCAATCCGCAGGTAAAATCCATTTTTGAATTTACTTATAACGATTTCAATTTAGAAGCTTACGAACCACATCCTGCAATTGCTGCCCCCATTGCCGTTTAAGAGGCTACTAGACCATGAATGTTTCGATCATCGCCGCTTTAACCAAAAATCGAGTCATCGGAAAGCAGGGGAAAATTCCTTGGCATCTCCCGGAAGACATGGCCCATTTCAAAAATACCACGATGGGGCATTCCATTATCATGGGACGTAAAACCTTTGACTCTCTGGGTAAACCGCTCCCAGGGCGTAAAAATATTGTCATCACCCGCAATGATTCTTGGAAACAGGAGGGGGCCGAAACCGCAAGCTCTCTCGAAGAAGCTCTTTCTTTTTGCCAAAACGAAAAAGAAGTTTTTATAATCGGCGGGGCTGAAATTTATACACAAGCTTATTCTCGAGCCGATCGATTAATTTTCACTTTTATTGAAGAAGATCTTGAAGGTGATACTTTTTTCCCGAATTTTCCCTTCGAAAAAGATTTTAAAATTATTTCTGAAACTGGCATACTTTTTTCGCTCAAAGAAAATCTTTCTTACCGTTTTGTAACGATGGAAAGAAAAACAAATAAGGAGAACTCATGAAACCCGTTAATTTTCTTTTTTTTCTGGTCTTGCTTGCCATCAGTGAAACGATCGCCTTAGGCGTTTACAATATCATTCATCCGGTTTTAGGAACCTTAACAGGCATCGGCGCCTTCTTTTTTTCTTGGCTGATTGCCATCGCCATCAAGATTGTCGATCAATGGGAACAAATTATCATTCTTAGGCTTGGGAAACTCATGGGCGTTAAAGGGCCTGGCATCCGCTTAGTGGTTCCTATTATCGATCGCGCCATTTTTGTGGATAACCGTATCCTCACCATGGATATTCCGAAACAACAAGTCATCACCAAAGACAATGTCCCGGTTTCGATTAACGGCGTGGTTTATTTTCGGGTCATTAACCCGGCAGAGGCTATTACCAAGGTGCAAAACTTCTCTTTTGCGATGAGTCAATATGCCCAAGCCACTTTACGAGACGTGATCGGGGGAATGACCCTCGATCAACTCCTGGCCGAACGGGAAAAAATTGGAAAAGAAATTGAACAATCCGTAGAAAAAGCCAGCGCCACTTGGGGACTGGAAGTCAGCAATATTAAGATTCAAGATATCGACATGCCCGAAGAACTCAAAAAAATGATGAGTCGCCAAGCCTCCGCAGAACGCGAAAAGCGTGCAACAATCACAAAGGCCGAAGGCGACAAAGAAGCCGCTTTCAATCTCGCCGCCGCCGCAGAAACCATGGCCACGAGCCCTGGGGCGATGCAGCTCCGAACCTTACAAACGATTGATGGATTGGGCCCTACGGCTTCGAATACCGTGGTATTGGCCGTGCCCATTGAGATTATGGAAGCGGCAAAAACGCTTTCGAAAATGAAAAGTGCCAACTAGTGCTTCAATCTTACTTGGTGAAAATATTGAAAAGCTCCCTTTTTACGGGAGCTTTTCTTTTTTCAAGCCTACTCTTTGCAAATGAAAATTTAATAAAGGTTTCTGGCCCAAGCTTCATTTTAGATCTTCGTTATAATACCGAGCAAAATTTCTTGAAGAAAAATGTATACAAAGATTTTTGCCTCGATGCTTGTTATGTGCACCCCGATCTTAACCCCGCACTGCAAAAACTCGAAAAAATCCTCACGAAGAAGAAACTTAAACTCGTTTTTTGGGATTGTTGGCGCCCTTTGAAAGTACAAGAAAATATGTGGGAACTAATGCCCGATGAACGTTATGTCGCAAACCCCACCAAAGGCAGTAACCATAATCGCGGGGTGGCAATTGACGTGACTCTTGCCCAAAAAGATGAAACCTATTTCGAAATGCCCACGGCGTTTGATGATTTTACCCTCAAAGCTTCATCCACATATCAATGCTCTATCGATGAAAAACAAAAATGCAAAAACCGCGATTTACTCATTCGATTGATGAAACAAGTGGACTTAGAAGTACTTCCTACCGAATGGTGGCATTTTCAAATTCCTGGGGCCGAAAAATATTCGATTATTTCAGATTTTTCAAAAAACTAAGAAGTCTATCGCAAGCTCAACCACTTCGTTGCAATCTGCGTCGCCCAATGGCGTAGCGTAGGCAGATATTTCGGTGTTTTTTCGAGGATGAATTCTGGAGAAAGCCCCGCTTGAACAATTTCATCACGGCCTTTTTCAATCCAATCACGAATCATGGCATCGGTCATTTCACAATGAAATTGGAGTCCGTAAACCCGATCGGTGTATTTAAAAGCCTGGTTCGGATACAACTCCGATTTTGCAAGATGAACGGCACCGCTCGGCAAATCAAAGGTTTCTCCATGCCATTGAAACATCATCATCGGGCCGCTTAAGCCCCCCATCAACTGATCTTTACTCGCCGAAAGTGCGAGTTGAAGCGGATACCAACCAATCTCTTTTTGCGCACCCTTCTTTACTTTCGCTCCAAGTGCTTTGGCAATCAGCTGAGAACCCAAACAAACGCCTAAAAGAGGAATCTTCAGCTCAATCGCTTGGGGGATCATCTTCAATTCGTCGCGGATGAATTCTAATTTTTCGCCATCATTCGCACTCATCGAGCCACCCATCAGCACAATTCCATCCCATTGAATGAGTTCTTCGGCTAAAGGCACTTTCTCCTCCGCATACAAATGGCGGACGGTCACTTGGCGATTTTGAGATTTAAACAGAGGCTCCCAAGCGCCTATTCCTTCGTGAGCTTCGTGTTGTAATATCAAAATATTTTTCATAGGCTACTTTCATGCAAAGGGTGAATTTTCAAAGAGCACTACTCTCCTGGTACCACAAACACAAGCGCGATCTTCCTTGGAGAAAAACACGAGATCCTTATGCCATCTGGATTTCCGAGATCATGTTGCAGCAAACCCAAGTCGCAACGGTGATTGATTACTATCATCGCTTCTTAAAAAAATTCCCCACTCTAAAAAGCTTAGCCCAAGCGAAAGAAGAAGAGGTTTTGGCTTTATGGTCGGGCTTAGGTTATTACAGCCGAGCGCGAAACCTACAAGCTGCTGCAAAAAAAATTCTGCAAGAGCACCAAGGAAAATTTCCAAAAGACCCTGACGCGATTTTAGCTCTCCCCGGAATTGGACGATACACATTGGGAGCCATTGCGAGCATTGCCTTCAATCAAGCGCTCCCGCTGGTGGATGGAAATGTGATTCGCGTTTATTCGCGTTTCTTTGCGCTCAAAGGTTCGCCGTCCGATACAAAATTTGTGAAAAAAATTTGGGAGATTGCAGAAGAAATTATTTCCTCCCTTTCTCAAAGGGAGGTTAGGAGGGATTTCAAATTGAAAAATCCCCCTCAATCCCCCTTTACAAAGGGGGAAGAAAATCCCGGCGATTTCAACCAAGCTTTAATGGAACTGGGTGCAACGGTTTGCACGCCAAAAAATCCAATTTGTTTATTGTGCCCCCTGAGCTCAGATTGCAAAGGAAGTCAAAACGCTGAAGATTATCCAGAAAAGAAAAAACGCGCGGCAACGGAACTCCTCACCCGGCACGTCGCCTTGATTCAACACCGCGAAAAAATCTTGCTGAGCCTCCCCCAAAAAACGCGCTGGCAAAAAGGGCTTTGGCAGCTCCCGGGCTTTTTTGTAGAAAAGAAAACTTCAGACAAAAATCTTGGCGCACTGCTCCATGAGCTCGGCCTCCAAAGCCCTCAGATCGAGGCTTTGAAGCCCTACACCCACCATATTACTCACCATCGCATTACCGTTATCCCGCATAAGCCCTTGAAATGGACTGGAAAAATTAAAAAAGACCCTGAAAATCGCCTCGAATGGGTGCCTCGCCTTCGGCTGGCCGATTTCGCCCTTCCGGCTGTAGACCGCAAAATTATTGAAGAAAATCTGGCCTAAGCGAGAAAAATTGCTTGGGAAAACTCACTTTTCTGAACTAAAATTATCAGGAGATAACAATCTATCCGCAACTTGAGTAAGGCCTCTACCGAGAATAGAACTAAGGAACATGCATTATGGCAATAAAAGTAAATCAACCGGTTGTGCCCCCTCAGCCTTCTGCGGAAACCGCTCCCGCCGCTTGGCGTCCCGGACAAGTGCTCGGAGGCCAAAAAGGCCAAGAAGTAGAAATCTTAGTCAGTCGTTTTGATCGCGATGCTGCTCCAAAAGCTCCCGATGCCGGAATGAGCCGTCCTGCTTTCGGAGGTTCCATCATTACCCGAGTTCCTCCTCGTCCTCGTTCTTAGCTCTTACCCAAGATACTTTGACTTTTCCGCTTAATCCTTTCTATAAGTTCTTTCATGGGCTTCATCGAAGAATATCGTTGTTTGCAGAGTAACGTCGGATTTCATTTTCTTTCGGATGCAACGCTTTCCTTTGAAGGCCCGGATGTAAAAAAATTCCTGCAAGGCGCCTTGAGCAATGATTTAAAGCAGTTGAGCTCCAGCCAGGCACTCTCTGCTTTTTTTTTGACCACCAAAGGCCGCTGGGTTGCTCATTTAGACTTATTAGAAAAAGACAATAAAGTTTTAGCCAAGACCAGCCTTGCCGAAGCGAAAAATCTTCAAGAAAATATCCAAAACCTGATTTTATTCAGCGATACAAAATTAATGGATTGGAGTGACGAGAAGCAATGGACTCTGGTGATCGGAGAAAAAGCCGAACAATGTTTAAAAGAAACTTTCGGAGTTTCACTTTCTTCAGAAAACTTAAGCCATCAAACTCTTTCATTTCAAAATCAAGACATCGATCTTCTTCGCGATCATTCTTGGATCTTTCCCGCTTTTTTAATTTTAAGTTCAAAGAAAACTCTCTCTAATCTCGAAAAGGTTTTTTCTTCAAAAGCAAAACGCTTCGGCAACGAACTCTTAAACACACTCAAAATTGAATCAGGCATTCCCACTTTCGGAGTGGAAGTGGACGAAAAAACAATTCCGCTCGAAGCCGGCTTTGATTCATCGTTCAGTTACACCAAAGGCTGTTATCTCGGGCAAGAAACCATCTCTCGCATCAAACATTACGGACATGTAAACAAACTCCTGCGAAAAATTGCTTGGCAAGGAGAGGAAGTCCCGATGAATACTCCTGTTTTTTGCGAAGGAAAAGAAGTGGGCAAGATTTTAAACCAGAGTTTTTCTCCACATTACGAAACAAGGCTAGCTTTAAGTGTGTTAAGTAAAGAGGCATTCGCGCCCGACACAAAACTCGAAATTAAAACCGAAACTCTTTCTTATTCGGCAAAGGTCTTGGCATGAGCATTTCGATTTCAGAAGCTTACCAACACTGCGAAAATTTGGCGAAAAGCCATTACGAAAATTTTCCGGTGGGCGCGCTGATTCCCAAAAAGAAGCGCCCCTATGTTTGGAGTATTTATGCCTTCGCGCGCACAGCCGATGATTTAGCCGATGAAAATTATCCCACGCGTTTGCAATTCTCGAGTCGTGAGGCCTGGCGAGAACAAATTCAAAAAGAAGAAGCCTCTCGTCTTGGAAAATTGGAGAGCTGGAATCAAGAGCTGAACGCGGCTTCTCAAGGCAAGGCCCAGCATCCGATTTTCATCGCGCTTCAAAAAACAATTGCCGATCTTCAGATTCCTGTTCAGCTTCTTCAAGATCTACTCACCGCCTTTAAAATGGATGTGGTGAAACGCCGCTACGCAAATTGGGATGAAGTGATGCATTACTGCAAGCATTCGGCAGACCCCGTTGGGCGGCTGGTTTTAAGGGTTTTTGGCTATCAAGATGAAAAACTAGACAAGATGTCCGATGCCATTTGCAGTGGCCTTCAACTCGCAAATTTTTGGCAAGATATCGCGGTCGATCGTGAAAAAGATCGATTTTATATTCCTCAAGAAATTTTAAACAAATATTCTTTAAGCATTGAAGATTTATTCGACGCCCCCGAAAAAGTTCAAGCCCAAGCCCCAGAACTTTTAAAAGATTTAGGAAATTTCACCGCCGATTTATTTCGGAGGGGAGCGCATCTCCCGCTGCAGGTAAAAGGAAAACTTCGCTGGGAGCTCAAATGCACCTGGCTGGGCGGAGTTACTATTTTAAAACGCGCCTGTTTTGACCCCAATCGACAGGGTTTTGAACGGCCTAAAATTCGGCGCTCCGATAAGTTTTTGATTTTGCTTCGTTCATTGTTCGCATACAATGGGGCAATCCATGGAATCTAATATTTCCCATGCAATTACTCAAAAAAGTAATTCAAATTTTGCGGGCTCCTTTTTCTTTTTGCCTCCCGATCAACGCCACGGAATTGAAGCCGTTTATGCTTTTAGTCGATTAGCCGATGACGCTGTTGATGAATCAGGCTCTGCGGAGGAGGCCCGTGTAAAATTGGCCGATCTGCGTCATGAGCTCCACCTCGTGTATCACGGCACTCCGACCGATCCCGTAATGAAAGAACTCGTGGGAGTGGTAAAAGAATTCTCAATTCCTGAAAAATATTTTGAAGAACTCTTGCAAGGTGTGGAAGTTGATCTTCAAAAACAACGCTACCAAAACTACGAAGAGCTTTGCGATTACACTTATGGAGTTGCCTCGGTGGTGGGTTTGATTTGCATGCGAATTTTTCGGGTGAATAATGAAAATGCCGAGAAAGCAGCCATTCTTTTGGGCCGAGCCCTGCAACTCACCAATATTTTGAGAGATATTAAGGGTGATGCGATGAATGGGCGAATTTATCTTCCGCAACAAGACTTAAATCAATTTAATTTAAAAGAAGACGATATTCTTCAAGCGAAACGCTCAACTCGCTTTGATTCCCTGATGCATTTTGAGATCGACCGTGTTGAAAAGATTTACGAAGAGGCCTTCGCGCTCATGAAAGAACTCCCGCGAAAACCGCTCATTGCGGCTTATATCATGGGAAAAATTTACCATCGAATTTTAAAAGAGATCAAAAAAAATCCTCGAATTCCGCTCGAAAAAAAACTCAAGCTTTCTTCTCTCACAAAAATCGGCATCGTTGCAAAAGAATGGATGCGGAGCCGAATTTAAAATGCATAAAAAAATTGCCATCATCGGAGGAGGGTTGGCGGGGCTCGCTGCGGGAGTTGAGCTTGCCTCAAAAGGTTTTGGGGTTGAAGTTTTTGAGCGCCGTCCTCTTCTCGGCGGCCGCGCTTATTCTGTAAAAGATAATCAAACCGGAGATGTTATCGATAATGGCCAACATTTGATGATGGGCTGTTATCATGAAACACTTCGTTTTTTAAAAACCATCGGAACCGATCATCTGCTCCAAACTCAAGAACGGATGGAAGTCGATTTTGCCGATGAAAAAGGGTTTTATTCGCTTCATGCCCCTAATCTGCCGGCGCCCCTCCATCTCTTGATTGGACTTGCTAAACTTCAAACATTAAACCTCTCGGAGAAATGGGCCCTCCTTCGTTTCATGCAAGGGGTACGAAGCCTTAAAGAACACGAACTCAAAGGACTCGATTTTTTAAACTGCGAGCAATGGCTCACTTTAGGCAAACAAAACAAAAACTCTGTGGCGAAGTTTTGGGAGCCTCTCATTTTGGCAACCTTGAATGAAACGCCCCAAATTGCTTCGGCCCAAATGCTAGCGGTTGTTTTGCGCGAGGCCTTGCTCAAAACTCGCGAAGATTCTCGAATGATTTTTCCTAAAGTGGGGCTTTCAGAGCTCTACACCGAGGCCGCTTCTCAATTCATCGAGAAACGAAAAGGGAAAATTCATCTTCGTTGTGGAATAAAATCTTTTAAAACCTCGAGCGACAAAATCGAAGAGATTATTCTAGAGGACGGGAGCTCCAAAACTTTTGATGCCTATCTCTTCGCGATTCCTCCCGATCAGCTCCTCGAACTTTTGGAGAATTGGAAAGAGCATGTTTACTTCAAGCGACTTTCCCAATTTGAATTCACACCTATCTTCGGAATCAATCTTTGGTTTGATCAAGAAATTTTCGGTTCGAATTTTATAGGCCTACTGAGTTCTCCCATTCATTGGGTTTTTAATAAATCGAAGATTTTAGGAAAACCTTCTCATTATCTTTCTTTAGTCATGAGTGCGGCCTACCCTTTAAAACAGCTTTCTTCGGACGAACTTCTTCAATTGGCATTGAGTGAACTTCACAAATGCCTGCCGCAAAGCAAAAAGGCCAAGCTCCTGCATCACCGTCTTTTAAAAGAAATGAAGGCAACCCCTTCTTTTGGGATTGGCTCCGAAAAACTTCGCCCCCTTGCCCAAACCCCTCTTTCTAATCTATATCTTGCAGGAGACTGGACGGCCACAGGATTACCCGCCACCATTGAGGGCGCTGTGAAAAGTGGTTATTCCGCGGCTGAATGCTTAAGAATAAAGTTTTTGTCATCTCGAACGGAGTGAGAGATCTAGTTTGTATAATCAAACTCACTGGATCTCTCGTTTCACTCGAGATGACACCTATTTGATGTATGGAATCCATTAATACTAATAAAATCCTGACCGAAATGATTCAACTCCAACGCCAGAAAGTGATGAAAATCGCGCGAGAGTTGGGAGTTCACTTAACAGACGAAGATATTTTAAACCCTCACGATTACCCGCAGCTTCAGCGCTCTTCTCGTTTTAATTATGAAGAAGGCTATCTTGCGGGTTTACTCGCGGTTCAAATGGGGTTAAGGGTGAAGGGATGACCGAGACCGGGCACCCACGTGAGTGGGTGGACGAGAAAATGGTCGGAAACGAGAGTTGGAGACCATGAAGAACATCGCTTTTTTCGATGTCGATGGCACCTTGATTAAGGGATATTCCGGGTATTACACCACGGTGGAACTCATTCGTCGAAAAATCATCAAAAAACGCAAACTCCCCTTGGCCATCTTTTACAAGATGATCAGTTCCATCTTTTACATGGGGGACGTGAAGAAAATGTACCAGATGGCCATCGAAGACATGGCCGGTTCACACATCGATCTCATCATGGAAATTGGCCAACAAATTTTCGAACGCGATTTAAAACCTCTTCTTTATAAAGAAGCGCTCGAAGAAATTGCCGATCAAAAACGCCGCGGAAACACAATCATTATTATTTCATCGGGGCCAGGCATGGCGATTAAAAGCATTGAAAAATTCGTTGGCGCCGATGATTCTTTTTCAATTGGTCCGGTGATTGAAAATAATATTCTGCAAAACCGCCTCGATCTTCCCATTGCCTACAAAGAAGGAAAAATTGAAGTCGCTCAAAGAGAGGCCGAAAAGAGAGGGCTGACTCTCAAAGACTGTACTTTTTATGCCGATAGCGAACACGATATTCACCTGCTTTCAGCTGTAGGAAATCCTCGAGTGGTAAACCCCGATCGAAAGCTAAAAAAAGTAGCAATTTCAAAGTGTTGGCCTATCTTAGAGTTTAAAACTACTTTAGGGCGCGGACCAAATCTAGGCATCCCCTCTGAACATGGACGAGGAAATAGTTGAAGATGAGAGCCGAAAACCCTTATCATTAAGGGATGTACTCGCGAATCCTAGCCTTGGGCGATTCGATCACCTATGGGTATCCTTATGGCCATAATTATTCCTGGGTAAATTTGGTTTCTGAAAAATTGGGCATTTCGATTACCAATCTAGGGGTAAATGGCAATACGCTCTGGGACATGGAAAAAAGGCTGATGATCGACGTCGTCGATGTAAAACCCGAATGCGTTTTGCTTTTGGGGGGTACAAACGATGTTTTTCAAGGTGCAAGCTTAGAACAAATGAAACACCGATTTGGCCTGATCTTAGAAAAATTGAAAGAAAATCAAATCGCAGTGATCTTGGGGCTTCCGATTCCTATTCAAGATAAAATCATGGAAAAGCAATTGGCGAGTTTTAGAACCTTCGTGCGTGGTCAAGCACGAAAGGGAAAAATTCCTCTTATTAATTTTCAAGATGCCTTTTTAGATAGTCGAAATCGAATCATCCGAGGCCTACTCGAAGACGGAGTACACCCCACCCCTCAAGGTTACCGAGTTATGGGAGAAGTTGCCGAAAAAGCGCTGAAGAAAATCTTCAAATAAAACGCTTGAAAACTCCCCTTAAATCATTACATTCATCTCTCTCATTTCTTTTAATTCGATTAAAAAATTAAGGGGGAAAATATGCAACCCAACCCAGCAGCAGTTGAATTTCTTTTACGATGGTTCCATTTCATTTTTGGTATTTTATGGATTGGCCATCTATATTTTTTCAATTTCGTAAACGGTAATTTTCAAGCGGCCCTTGATGCAACTACCAAGCAAAAGGTGGTGCCCGAGCTTATGCCTCGCGCACTCTGGTTTTTTCGTTGGGGCGCCATGCTCACTCTCCTTACCGGGCTTGGAATCATTGCCTGGAAACATTTCCTAGCAGGCCCAGAAGGTTTCGCAATTTTGATGCAATCGAGCTGGGGAAAATGGATTGGCTTAGGTGCCGTTTTAGGCATCATCATGTGGTTTAATGTCTGGTTTATTATTTGGCCAGCCCAGAAAAAAATCATCGCCGCCGTAAAAGCGGGCGAAAAACCCGATGCAGCAGTGGCAGAACGCGCCCGAAAAGCATCGAAGCTCAATACGTTTCTTTCAGTGCCCATGTTGTTTGGAATGGGTGCGGCTTCTCACTTTCCGTTCTTTAATCCGGTTTTGGTTATTGGTGCGCTCATCATCGGTTTCTTAATTGCGCATCTTCTCTATAAAATTGCTCCAAAGGTGGGAAAATCGCTCTAAAAAAATTCGAAACCTTTTTCACAAAGGGCGGGTTTTTTAACCGCCCTTTTTTATTTAAAAAAACTTTATGGCAAAACGTCGCAAAAAATCTTTCTTTGATGGGTTCTACAAACCTCTTTTTGTAGTTGCCGCGGTCGGGTTAGGACTTTGGTATATTCAAAATCGCTTCTCAAACCCTACTCCCCGTCCGAGCTCTGCTCCAAAAACTCTCAATACAGAAAACAATCAAAAACCGGCCCTGCCCGAAACAAAGCCAAGCGAAACGGCCGAATCTAAATCGGCAGAATCAAAACCCGAGAGCACAGCTGAAACGAAACCTTATGTACCGATTAAACCTTTAACTGATCAGTTTCCTTCGGGAGCATGGCTCGATGATTATCTTAAAATAGATTTTTCCATGGGGAACGAACAAAACATCTTAGTGGGCATTGGTTTGGCCCCTACCAGTACCAAAGCAGAGAAAATTCGGGACCCTGAAAAATTAAAACCCGCCTTACTTCTCTTCAAGAAAGAAGGAGAAAAATATACCAAACTCGATGAATTTCGATTTGGAATGGAAAAGGAAAAAACAGAAGTCTCTACAAATAATTTAAAAGGTATTCCGCGCATTCGCGCCAATAACATTTTAGATCTCGATAAGAATGGTAAATCCGAAATTCTTGTTTTCTTAGACAGCTCGGGCTCTTGGCCAGAAGCGGCAGCTCTTTTACAATATAAAAAAGGGAAATTAAGTTGGGTAAAAATGAGCGATGAAACGGGCAAAGAAAAAATTGCTTTATGGGTGGTTGGCCGTACCCCTACTCAAGCCCAACAAGTTAAATTGGAAAACGCTTCAGGCTCTGCTCGATTATTATTAAAAAAGGGTTCTGTCGATGCCGCTCATCCTGAAAAAGGACTCCGCTGGAAAACAACAGCCTGGGTGATGAAAGACGGCGTTTTGCAAGAGAAGAAATAATTACCGTTTTTTTACCACTCCTTGCTTCAAACAAAACTTCTCAATTTTACATTGAGAACAAAGCGGCGAAATGGGTTTACAAATATTTTGACCCCACGCCACGAGCAGATCGTTGTATTCAATCCAATGCTCTTGGGGCAAAATTTTTCTGAGCGCAAACTCCGTCTCGTCTGCCATTTTTGTTTTTACCAAACCAAAACGATTCGAAATACGGTGAACGTGGGTATCCACGCAAATTCCCAGCTTTCCGTGGCCTAAGGTGCGCACCAAGTTGGCTGTTTTACGCCCCACGCCTTTAAACTTTAAAAGATCGTCAATCTCCTCAGGGACTTTTCCACCAAACTCTTCAATAAGACGCCGGCAAATTTCTGGAATCTGCTTTGCCTTGGTTTTGTAAAAAGCAACAGGATAGATGATTTTTTCAATCTCTTTTGGGTTTAATGCTCCCAAAGCTTGGATAGACGGCGCTTTGGCAAAAAGACGCTCAGACGCCGGAAAAGTCACTTCGTCTTTGGTGCGGAGAGACAAAATGCAACTCATTAAAACTCGAAATGGCCTGTCTTTCTTTAAAAGAGCGATTTGACTTACCGAAGGCAGGGCAAAAGGCTTTATCTCTTCTCGCAAAATTTTTAAGACTTGAGGAATCTGAGTAATTTTCATAAACAAAATTTCCTCTTACAAAGAAATCCCTCCCTTTGAAAAAGGGAGGTGAGGAGGGATTTTCTGATAAAAAATACCTTTATGAAGGACTTCTATTATGAAATCCCCCTCAATCCCCCTTTTACAAAGGGGGAAAAGTAAGGTCCATACACTATCACATGAACGCTATCACAATTCATGCCGTCAAAAAAGCCTACGGGAAAATCGAAGCCCTAAAAGGTATTGATCTTGAAATTCGCGAAGGTGAATTTTTTGGCTTATTGGGCCCCAATGGCGCCGGCAAAACAACTTTGATCGGATCAATCGTAGGGCTTGTAAAACCCAACGCCGGAGAGATTAAAGTTTTTGAGCATTCTGTTCTCAAAAATCCTCTCGAAACCCGAAAATCAATTGGTTTTTCGCCTCAAGAAGTCAATATTGATCGCTTTTTTAATGTGCGCAAAACCTTAGAGTTTCAGGCTGGCTTCTATGGTTATCCACCCTCCTTTCGCCGCAAACGCAGCGATGAAATGCTCGAACAATTCGATTTAACAGACAAGGCAAAGGTTCAATTTTACAAACTCTCCGGTGGAATGCAGCGCCGGCTCTTGATTGCCCGAGCTCTCATGAGTAAACCGAAAATCTTGATTTTGGATGAACCCTCCGCCGGCATTGATGTGGAACTGCGCTATGAACTTTGGACTTATCTGCGAAATTTAAATCGCGATGGCACAACCATTTTGCTCACCACTCATTATATCGATGAAGCCGAAGCCCTTTGCGAGCGGGTGGCGATTATTAATCACGGGCAACTGATTGAAATTGGAAAGCCCAAAGATCTCATTGAAAAATATTGCCTCGAACAAGTTGAAATTACTTTAGATCAAGCGCTTCCTAAACACCTTTTTCAAAATCTCAGCGGAGTAGAACACGAAACTTTAAAAATTACTGGCAAAGCGCCGCGCATTGCCGCGCTGACAGGCGAGCTCTTAAGCCGCATTCATCAAGCGGGCGGACGCGTTACAGAAATTCAGGTGAAGCACGGAAGTTTAGAAGAAGTTTTCGTCAAACTCACGGGTGAACCTTTAGCAGTTGAAGAAAGTAAAATACTTCCCCCCCCTCCGAATAATTTTGAAGAGAATGAAGCCTGCTCAGGAGAAAAACCCTTATGAAACTACAAAGTTTTTTGGGTTTTGAAACCTTGATCGAGCGTGAATGTTATCGTTTTGCCCGACTTTCGAAGCAGACGGTGCTGCCACCCATTTTAACCACCTTACTTTATATTTTCATTTTCGGATTTTCTTTAGGTTCTCGAATCCGTGAAATCGATGGTTTACCTTACATCCTTTTCATTTTGCCAGGGCTTGCCTCCATGGGAGTCATCACCAATTCTTACGCCAACACCTCGACTTCTCTTTTTATGGCTAAGATGGATCGTTCGATTGAAAATATTATCGCCGCGCCACTCTCAAGCTTTCAAATTGCTACTGCCTTTTTGGTGGGAGGACTCATCCGCGGCGTTTTAATCGGCATCGTCACCTTAGCGGTTTCGGTTCTCACCGTTCACATGCCCATCGTGCACCCGGGCTGGACACTTTTAGTTTTAATTTTAAACTCGACGATCTTTTCGGCGTTGGGATTGATTTCCGGACTCTGGAGCGAATCGTGGGATCATATCGCGACCTTCACCAACTTCGTGATCACCCCTTTTATTTATTTGGGCGGCGTTTTTTACTCCCTCCACATGCTCCCGCCTTTTTGGCAAAAGGTGAGCCTGGCCAACCCTATTTTTTATCTAGTGGATGCCCAACGTTGGGTCACGTTGGGACGCGGGGATATTCCTTTTTGGATATCGCTCACGGTGATGAGCTGCTGGGCCGCCGTGGTATTTGGGTTTTGTCTTTATCTCTTTAAAAAAGGCTATAAATTAGTCAATTAATGCTTAAAAACACTTAAAATTGTTGCTTTTTATAAGGCTAAATTAGCCCCTTGTGAAAGGCTAAAAATCATTTTATACACAACTAGTTAGCCTCGTTTGCCGATAATCTCATTAGGAGCTCTGTAAGCCTTATGATCAGCCGCGTTGAAACCAGTTTATCGAAACTTAGCCCGTGGATGAAAAATCCCCAATCTTCGGCCGGCGCACCCATTCAACCTGCCTCCGAACGCCCGGTTCCGAAAAGCATTGGAGAAGCGGCCCCCAAAATTGTAAATCCTGCCCACTACCCTCAGCTTGCAGCCTTACTTGGACAATTTGGATTCATCAGCAGTATTCGCCGTCGTTTAACTTCTCTCTCGGGCAAAAAAGGCGAGATTGTTTTGGCTGAAAATACGGTGGGCGCTGCCGATAATAAAGGCTTGGTTTATTTAGGCGTCGATTTCTTGCAAGATTTTCAAAATGAAAGTGCCGTGATTGCCGGAGTTTTGGCCCATGAATGGGGTCATTTAGTTTCAAACTTAGTGAAGTATGGGCACTTCAACGACCTGAATTGGGATGAACTCATTGAAATTCGCCGTGAAGAAGAAGGCTCCGCCGATGCCTTTTGCGGACGAACGCTTCCTCTTTTAGGATATTCGGTAGAACCCTTGATTGAATTCTTACTCAAAGACAAAGATAAATTAGGCTCCCATAAGTATTATGATCCAAATCTTCGCGCTCAAATCATTCGTGAAGCTGCCAAAGCTACTTTAATGCGCCAATATTTTTCTCGTAAATTATTCCGCACCAGCGTTTATCCAAATCCGTACAATTCTGTTTTGCTCATTGCTTAAACATTTTTTCCAAACTTTTCTCTCCGCAAGAAAATCTTAATCAAAACTCAACGCGATGCGACATTTCATGCAAACACTTTGTGAAAGTTTCCGTTTGCAATGCGTTTTGTCCGTATGCTAGGCCCTCTGAGCTTCACTACCATCATCTTTTTATAAATTTCGGGGGATCTTTATGAAAAAAACGGGAAGTCTGCTTCTTGGTGTATCTTGTTTAGTGCTCCTTTTAAATTCTGCTTGTAGTATCAACAAAACGGCCGCCCGTTCTACCGCTGAAATCATGGAACGAGGCATTCCCACGGTTGAAGAAGAAGATGATATTGCTTTAGCAAACCTTTCTTCACTCGCGTCGTTCAAGATTCTTGAGGCCGCTCAACGAGTGAACCCTGAAGATCCTACGATTCTCTTAATGTTGGCCCGCTCTTATGGCTCTTACACTTTCGGCTTTGTAGAAAACGAAATTTTGGAGGCTAAAGGAGTGAATGAAACTTTAGAAAAACTAGCCACCGCACGCGCAAAGCGTTTTTATGGCCGCGGAAAACATTTTGGTGTTTTACTTCTCTCACAAAATGGAAACTTCAAAAAAACCTTAAATGGCCCTATTTCCGATTTTCAAAAAGCGATGTCGTCTTTTCATAAAAAAGATGTGCCCGCTTTATTTTGGGCAGCTTTCAACTGGGGCTCTCTCATTAATTTCTCTAAAGATTCTCCCGACTCGATTGCTGAGCTTCCTCGTGTTGAAGCCCTAATGAACCGCGTGATGGAGTTAGATCCCAACTATTATTATGCCGGCCCTGAGCAATTCTTTGGCGTCTTTTATGCCGCCCGCCCACCAATGCTTGGCGGACGTCCGGATGATTCAAAAAAATTCTTTGAGAAAGCCATCAGCATTACCGAAGGTAAATATCTCATGATTAAGGTGCTCGAAGCACAGTTTTATGCAGTTCAAACTCAAGACAAAAATTTGTTTAAGAATTTGTTAACCGAAGTCTCTTCGGCAGACCTTAACATTCTTCCGGCACAACGTTTAGCAAATGAAATGGCGCAAAAGCGTGCACAAATTTTGCTCCAAAAACAAAAAATGTTTTTTAATTAATCTTACCTTAAGGAGGTAAAAACTCTTTATGCGATCATTCTATCGTTTTACATTAGCACTCTTCGTCCTAAGCTGCTTAATTAGTCCTTTCCAAGCAAGCGCTGCCCAAACCGAAATCAAATTCTCTGTGTTGGCTCCCGAAGGTTCAACCTGGGTAAATTTGATGAAAGAGATGGATAAAGAAATTCAAACCAGCTCAGGCGGAAGACTCGGCTTTAAAATTTATGCAGGAGGTGTTTCAGGCGATGAAAAAGACGTAATCCGCAAAATGAGAATTGGCCAAATTCATGCCGCAGGCTTAACAGGCGTGGGGCTTGGAGAAATCGTCCCCTCGATTCGTGTTTTGGAACTTCCGATGCTTTTTAAAAGCTATCAAGAAGCCGATTATGTAAAATCGAAAATTCGAAAAGATTTTGAAGCCCAATTTGATCAAAAGGGTTATGTGTTACTCGGCTGGGCTGAAGCCGGTTTCGTTAATATTTTTTCGAATAAAGCCATCAAAAGTAAAGCCGATATGCAAGGCACAAAATGGTGGGCCTGGGAGGGTGATCCTCTAGTCAAAACCATGTACGACACCTTGGGAATTGTCCCCATTCCTTTGGCATTACCTGATGTTCTCACTTCGCTCCAAACCAATCTTATTGATGCTGTTTATGCGCCCCCTTTAGGTGCAATTGCGCTTCAATGGTTTACTAAAGTGAAATACATGACCGATCTAAACCTGGCGCTTTCTACCGGCGCTCTTATTATGAGCAAAGCAGAATTTGCAAAACTCTCTCCTGATTTACAAACTTTGCTCCGCACCACTTCCGATAAATATACAACCAAATTGATTCAAGCGATTCGTGACGATAACACAAAGTCGATTCAAACCTTGAAAAATGCAGGAATCCAAATGGTAGCCGTTGCTCCTGCCGATCAAGCCGAACTTCAAAAAAGTGCCTTAGAAGTTCGCCCCAAATTGGTAGGAAAATTATATTCGCAAGATTTATTGAACCGCGTGCAAGGGTATATCGACGAATATCGAAAGTCGCACCCTTAAGTATTAGGTTGAGTCTTAAAGAAGTTAAAAGTCTTTTCAAAGGGACGGACGCACTCCGTCCCTATTTTTGCGTATGCCCATTAAAAAAATCAATGCCTCGATTGTAAAAGCAGAGTCTATGACCCTCACCACGCTCCTAATGGTGATGATTGGTTTTGCTTTTACTCAGGTTATTTTGCGAAACTTTTTTAATACCGGAATTGCTTGGGCAGACGCTTTAGTTCGACATCTCGTACTCTGGGTAGGATTTATTGGGGCATCGGTAGCAACTCAAGAAGAAGGCCACTTGGCGATGGATCTCGTCTCGCGCTTTCTGCCCGAGAAAATCAAAAAATCCTCCGCCTTTTTTGTGCAAGGCGCAGCTTCTCTCATCTGCGCTCTCTTAACGCTCGCTTCTTACAAATTCGTTATGGGAGAAAAAGAAGGCGGTGCTATTCTTATTCCGGGAATTCCAAGCTATTGGGCCGTCTCAATTATTCCGATTGGTTTTTATTTAATGAGTGTTCGTTTTGCCCGACGCTCTGCACTTTGGCTCACACCGCTTCCGGCTCTTTTAATTCCTTTTTTAGTTTTTGCCCCTCTTTTTTCTAATTCGCCGGGACTTCAAAATGTTGTTGAAAAAATCATGGGGTTATCGAATTTAATTCCCACTTCGGGGCCCGGTTTCATTATTCTTGCCGTCCTTATTGGATTAATTGGACTATTGGGTGCCCCACTCTTCATCATCTTCGGTTCAATAAGTCTTCTTGCCTTTCACACCGCTGGGATCGATTCTTCGGCAACCATTATTGAAATGTATCGCTTAGCCTCAGCCCCCACGCTTTCAGCCATTCCCCTCTTCACTTTCGCAGGCTACCTCATGGCAGAAAGTAAAAGTCCAGAGCGAATTGTGGCCATTGCAAAACCCCTTTTCGGGTGGATGCCCGGCGGGCTCGCAATCATGACCATCGTTGCCTGTGCTTTTTTTACAGCGTTCACAGGAGCTTCGGGGGTCACAATCATCGCACTAGGGGGCTTACTTTACCCTATTCTCCTGAAAGAAAAATATCCGGACAACTTCTCAATGGGATTGGTCACCACCTGCGGCAGTGTGGGGCTCATGTTTCCGCCCTCTCTTCCGTTAATTCTGTTTGGGCTGATTAGTGGAGCAAGCATCGATAAGCTTTTCGTGGCAGGTTTAATTCCAGGTCTCGTCATTATTGCAATTCTCTCCATCTATAGCATCATTGTAAATCGTGGAATTAAAACAGAACGCCACCCTTTTTCTTTAAAAGAACTCATTACTGCCTTTAGAAATGCTGCCTGGGAAATCCCCCTGCCCTTTCTCATTTTATTTGGAATTTATGGGGGATATATCACTGCCTCGGAAGCCGCGGCTGTTACCGCCTTTTACGTTTTCGTGGTTCAAGTTTTTATTTACCGCGATTTAAGTTTAACGAAAGATGTTCCTCGCATTGCCAAACAATCGATGGTGCTCGTGGGAAGTATCGTGGTGATTTTTGCAGTGGCCATGGGATTCACGAGTTACTTAATTGATGAACAGGTTCCTATTAAACTCTTCGAATGGATTCGAACTTTTATTACCAGCCGCTGGGCTTTCCTTCTGGCGCTTAACATTTTCTTATTAATCGTCGGATCGTTGATGGATATTTTTTCAGCGATTATCGTCGTGGTGCCTCTTCTTCTCCCTATCGCCAAAGAGTTTCATGTTGACCCTCTTCACCTTGGAATCATTTTTTTGACGAATCTTGAAATCGGCTATTTACACCCCCCGGTTGGGCTCAATCTTTTCTTATCGAGCATTCGTTTTAAGCGCAGTATCGTCAATCTTTATTGGGTAACACTCCCCTTTCTTCTGCTCTTAATCCTTTGTTTGATTCTTCTCACTTATATTCCTGGCTTAAGTTTGTGGTTGGTTCAAGGTCACTAATTTCTTAAGCTTTTTAGCAACTTTCCATCCTCTCCACCGATAAGATCTCCAACTTTACCCATCTCAATTCCACAAGCTCTAAGGAGAACCTTTTTCATGTCTACCAATCACCTCAATATTTTTATGGAATGTGAACGTGCTTATTTTTCAGATTTTACAATTCGAGAATCCCGTTTTCTTTCTATTCAAAGCCGTAATTCTAATTCTCTCATTGATACCCCTGAAGAAGAACAAGAGCTCAAAGATGGGCTGCGCGGAATCATCGAAAGCCATCCGGGAGAAACACTCCATTGGCGAGAAGACCCAAGCTGGACCTATAGAATTCCTGAACAAGTAACAGAGGCTAGCATCGAAGAAGCAAACTCTCGATTTCGAAATGCTTATAACGATTATTACGCCGAGCGTCATGCAAGCTTTGAGTTACAAAGCTCGCTTTCTTTCGGACTCCGATCCATTATTTTAAGACCTCTCTCTGCAAAAATTATTTTTCCCTTTACCGAGCATCTCGGACTAGGAATTCAGGGAGGTTACGCAAGCTTAACGCTCCTTGATCCTAACCTTGTAACCAATGAGAGAGGAGATCAATTTCAGACGAGCTTTAGCACTCATCCCTGGGTTGGAGCTTGTTTCAGCTTAAAAACCGAACCGGACTCTCGCCCTCGCATAGGCCTTGAAACTTGTGTAGACTTTCATTTTCCTGATGAGACTCGTCGAGTAGTCCAAAATGGAATCACAATCCATGAAGAAAGTTTTAGTCCCCTCTTAATTGCGCCCTCTCTTAATTTGAGTTTAGAATTTTACCATTCTCGTCTCTTTCAACTGGCGGTTTCAGGGGGAGGCAGAACTGTAAATGGGCTCTTTAATGTGGTGCTGTTGCAAGCAGACCTAGGGGTAAGAATCAGTTTTGATTTATAATCTAAATACGATAATTCTGGAAATTTGGCGGAAGTGGGCTTTCCACACAAACTTTTTGAAAACGACTGGGATGCAAAAACTCAAGCCGGTGTGCGTGCAAGAAAAATCCTTTGTGATTTAAGATACCTTCTCCCTTATAGAGTAAATCTCCAACCAAGGGCAAGCCCACGGAGGCGAGATGAACGCGAATTTGGTGTCTGACCCCTGTAATAATTCTCAAGCGGACCAAAGCATTCTTCTTAAACCCCTTTTCGAATTTCACATAGGTGATTGCCGCTCGTCCTTTTGAATCTATTTTCATTTTCTTACGATTCTTGGAATCATGGGCGATAGGACTCGTAATCGATACCCATTTTCCGGCACAAGATTTCAGAAAAGGTTTTTTTTCTACAACGGCGAGATATTCTTTAACTACTTTCTTTTGTCGAAATTGATTTTTAAGAAATTGATAGGCTTTTGAATGGCGCGCAACTAAAACAAGACCAGAAGTTTCGTTATCTAATCGGTGAATTAACCCTCCTTCACGTGCAAGGGGCCCCGCTACTCGGGTTTCTGGAAATTGAGCAAAGACTCCCTGAATCAAAGTGCCCTTCTCTGTATTTTTTAAAGGATGAGTAGGGATTCCTGCCGGTTTTTCAACAACGAGAAAATCTTTATCTTCTAAAACAACTTTGATCTTCAATTCTGTATCTTCTACATAGGAAGGGGTAAATAAAGTTTCTTCCCATTCTAAAATTTCTTTTCCTCGCAGCAGTTGCCCTTTACGACTTTTTTTCCCATTCACACGAAGATCTTCGACAATAAGTTTTTGAAAAGACCGACGGGAAAGATGAGGAAATTGCTCTTTTAAAAATAGATCGAGACGCTTTGGATTTTTGAGAGAAGGGACCGTAAGCTGCACAAGATTTTAATCCCTAAAATAGATGGATTTAATAAGGCCTTAAGGGCTTGTTGAGTTTTTCGTCGATTTTAGAAAGAAGCGCCCGGGCATCTTGTTTGTCGAGCTCTACTTCTGGGCCAAAGAGCTCAGTACTATCGGGGGCATCGAGCACCATTTGCAACTCTTTCTTGGCCAAATCGTATTTCTTTTTCTTGGAATAATACTCTGCTAAAGCCAAATGAGGTTTGGTGCGCTTGGGAGAAATCTCTAAAACTTTTTCTAAATATTGTTTTCCTTTTTCCTCATCACCCCCCATGAAGGAAGGAACCTCCATATACCAGCGCCCCAATGCCAAATAGGCATCGCCTTTTTCGTAAGCCGGATTGAGTTCCACCACTTTCAGCATTTCATCTCGAATCAAATCTTTGCTTCGAAGTGCGGTAATAAATCCGCTAATCTCCACTTTTAAACCGGTGAGGATTCCATAATAAAAATGCCCCCCCGCTTCATTGGGATTCAGCTGAATAGCTTGCTGAGACCACTCAATACCTTGATTCAAGTAATCTTTCTTCTCGCTCTTTTTTTGGGTTTGGTTAGATAAATAATAAACAAGCTCTGCTGCTTTAATTCGAGAATCGGAGTTTTGCGGATTTTCAGCATTGTACTTTTTGTAAGTTTCGTAAGCCTCTTTGAGGGAATTGACATCGTCTTTTGAGTAAAGCGCTTTGAGATCAACGGGGCTGGATGAAGTTGCAAAAACACTGGAAGAAACCAATAATGAAAGAAAAAAAACAAAAGATTTTAAAACTCTCACGAATTAAGACCTCCCTCCCAGCTCTACTCTTCCCGACCCCTTACAATTTGGGCACTTTTCTTTGAGTCCGAATGTCTTAAAAATAATCCGGGTATATTCTTCGTGTTCATAGCCGTGGTCAGGATAACGAAAGTGAGCAAGTTCATGGGCCAGTGTATCCAAAATCTGAGACTTTGGCAAACGAATCACTTTCTTAACTTTGAGATTTCCCTTCCGACCCAATCCGGTAAGCTGAGTATGAGTTGCAACCACGATCAATTTCTTTTCAAAATAGACGTTTCCCAAAACCCGCATGATTCGATTGCTGTTGGGACGATAGGGCCTGATTTGACGAGGCATCACGAGCGAAGGCATTTTTCTCTTTGCTTTTAAAAGATAAGGGTAGGTCCAAATCAATTGAGGAGAAATTTTAGTCTTCACCAGATGCGCGCTTTTAGCCCGGCAACGCGGCAGATTAGGCTTTTTAGAGCTTTTACGCTTCTTGATTGGCATAAATATAATAATATCAATTAGTTAGGTTATTTTGGTGACTTTCCACGCAACAACCGGCCCTCCTTAACAATGCCTCTTCAAGACTACAAGCCTAAATTTAGCATTCCTTGAAAAAGAAAACCAGAGGGCTTTTTACCCGCTAAAGCGCTTAAAACAAGCATTTGCTGGTTACGGATATATAAAAAAATGGAGTGAATGAGAGCCGATGGATTCGGCTCGAATGAACAAAAAGGGGGGCGCGGGGGCCTGGCAGGCTAGGCCCCCGATCTAATAGGCGTGAACGGGATCGAACCGTTGACCTCTGCCATGTGAGGGCAGCGGATTATTTAAGGGGCTTGCGTCGCCCCCTCCGCCAGCAAAGCTGTCGGAGCCTCCCCCTCTCGCTTACTTTGTAAGCTAAATCGCGCTGCACTTTTAATGGAGACAATCGGAGAAAACAAAACTCGCACGTGAATGAGAGCCGATGGATTCGGCTCGAATGAACAAAAAGGGGGCGCGGGGGCCTGGCAGGCTAGGCCCCCGATCTAATAGGCGTGAACGGGATCGAACCGTTGACCTCTGCCATGTGAGGGCAGCGCTCTAACCAGCTGAGCTACACGCCTTCTTAAGAAATCAAAGGATTCGGTTCTGCTAACGAAAGAAGTGGAGCTCGTCAAGGAAGGATTAATTTAAAAGCCAAACTCAGCCAGTTGCAGTCCATTAATCAAATCGGCGATGTAGATATTTTTATATTTTTCTCCCACAGCAATACTCACAGCCATACCATACGTTGGGTTTTTAAGGATAGAAACAGGGGCGGAGGGATCGGAGGCATTGAAAACGATGACGCCCTCAGGACCACTCGCAGCAAAAACATAGAGATCATCGGCAGAAAGTGCAAAATCTCCACAACGTTTTCCAAAAGGAGAATCTGCAGCACGTATGCCTTGAGCTTGTCCCCAAAAAGAGAGCTTCCCCTCTTTGAAGTAGTAATCTTGGAGCGTGCAGGCCTCCTCGGCCAAAACCGAAACAAAAACTTTTTGTAAATCATGGCCCCAATGAACTCGATCTACAAAAGTAGGCGGAGTAGAACTTAGTTTGTTGGCAATCTGGTTTTTTTCGAGGTTGATTAAAAACAGCCCTTCGTTACCCCCCGCAACCGCAGCCCATTTTCCATCGGGGCTTAAACTCACCCCACGGGCATCGGCCAAAGGAATATAAGCTTTTCTTTCAGAAAAATCGATTTTGGCAAAAGTATTGGCAAGATCTAAGGGAAGCTTGAAAAGGTAAAGCCCGGAGCGCGCGCCCATGCCAGAAGACTTGCCCACCGCAACAGCTAACAAACGTTGCTCATTCGAAAAATAGGCATCAATCGCGAAAGGCTTCGAAACGTTTCCAGCACGACTTTCTCCTAAAACTTCTGAACCAAAAGAAGAAACTTTAATTCCCCCTTCTTCTCTCACAAAAGAACGGAGTGCCGATTGTGCAGTAGGTGCCGATTCGGCATTCTGAGTTTCAGAAGACGAGTTAGAAGCCGCCAAAGCAAAATTAAAACTAGAAGCCGGAGAAACGAAATCAGGAAAATAAAGCTTTTCGGAGGGGGTATAAGTTCCTAAAACGGATAAATCTTGAGGATTCAATTCAAGTAGAGCCGCCACCGATGAGTTTTTTTCACTTCCAAAATCCGAAAGAAGCACATTACCCGAGGGCGCAAGTTTTACTACCCCGGCCGCCCACAATGAAGGGCTACTTCGAAGCAACTCCGCACGATATTTTCCAGATCCTTGGCCCAAGAGTTTCAAGATCTTCCACGAATCAGAACCCGATAAACCTATCCAAGCAATCGATTGAACAGGCGGGAGTTTTGGGTTGGCTTTCGAAACACTCTCCGGCTGAGAGGCTGGAACCGTAACAGAAGGCTTGCCTACCCAAAGATCAAACAAACTCCCGATTCTAAAAGAAGCGGGGAGTTCTAAAGAAGATTCACTCCCATTCAGCCAATTAAAAACTCGAAACTGTGTTTCTTCTTTTCCCACGGCCAAAAGTATCTCGGTATTTCCAGGAAGAGACTTAATCTCTCGAATCGGAACATTCCCCTTAAGGTTGTAGCGTTTTTCGTTCACTAAGCGGCCAGACACTCCAATTTCAAAGACTCGTAATCCGTAACTCGGATTTGTTGCCGCCGAAAAATTTGCAGGGTCTTCGCCCAAGCCCATAATCAAAAAAACTTTATTGGCATTTGAAACTTTTTGCAGACTCCGAATAAAACCACCCGCAGGAATTTTTGCAATCAACACCCCATTATTCGCATCATAAGTACTCAAAGAACCCTGGGCGCTGACATAAATTGTTTTGCCCGCTAAGAGAAGATTACGAGCCCCAGATACATTGACACTATTTTTAACGATCGGATGGAAAGGATCTTGAAGTGAGATAATTTTCAAATCACTCCCCTGCAATCCTATGGCTATGGGTTCGCTCGACTGCTTATCGATTTGAAACTGAGAATAAGGAGGCTGGGCTTTTTGCAAAAGACTCTTTTTCAAAGCATTCGGATCGCTTAAATCAAATAAATACCATTCTCCATTTTCGGTAAAAACATAGATTTGACGTTTTTCGTTAGAAACGCTCACCAAATTCAGAACCGGGCTTTCAAAATTTTCTCGCCCTAAAAGCTTTAAGGAAAAATCGTAGAGCTCAACACTTCGTCCACGGGCAATCAATAAAGTATCACCCATGTTTTCCATTTTTCGAGTTAAACCTCCCAACTCTTTTTTAGGACTCAACTTCACCGGAAACCCCCAAATGCGCAGAGGAGAAGAAGCCTGAGAGTTTCCATCTTGAACGGTTAGGGTAACTAAAAAAGAAGTGACTTGATCAAGGTCTAAAACTTTAAAAACCCCCTTAATCGCAGCGGCATCTACAATTTGAATTTTATCGCTAGGGCCCTCGGTGAGCTCCCAACGATAAGTCAATGTTTTGCCCGTACTGCTACTGGCTTGTGCATCGTCCACCACAAAGAGAGAGCCTTCTGCCACTTTTTTCTCGGTGCCTGCAAAAACAGTGATTGCGCCTGCAATTTCAGGCAGCGCTGTTGGATTTGTTTCGGCAGGTCGTGTTTCTGCAAGACTCGGGCTCGGAAAATCGGGATTTGAAGAAGGTGCTGGCGAAGGGCTTGGAAAACTGGGGGCAGATTCCGCACCCAAATTGGATTCAGGGCTTAAGCCCTGAGGAGCAGGGAGCGATTCTGCAGCAGCGGGCGGTGTTGCAACCTCAGGCTTTTGCGCCTGCTCTACTTTCTTAGTGGGATGAAATAATTTTCGAAGTCGTTTGCAACCACTTGTAGAAAAAAGAATAAAAAAAGAAAGAAACAAAACGAAAAAAACACGAAAAGATTTGAGAGGCATAGGCCTTTGTAACATAGGCCCACTTGAAGCGGAAGAATTTTTAGAGTTTCTTGTTTGCTAATGCTTCAACTCGGGAGAAACTTCTCGGAGAGAATCGGTAAGAACAATAATCTGATCATCCCGCACATCAAAAACTCCGCCCGCAATGTGAAAAGCTTTCTGCTCACTTTTCGAGCGATAAGAAAGTTGTCCTTCACCCAATTGGGCAATCAAGTGCGCGTGTCCAGGTAAGATCATGGTCTCGCCCTCAAAAGCGGGCAAAACCACTTCATCAACTTCAACAACAGGTAAACTTTGACTCGGCGTTGCAATTTCAAGTTTCATAATAGGTCCTATAGGTCCTATTGGACCTATACTTTAAGCGGCTGCTGCTAACTTTTGAGCTTTCGCTAAAGCTTCTTCAATCGTTCCTACCAAGTAAAAAGCCTGCTCAGGAATATCATCGTATTTACCCGCAATAATTTCTTTAAAGCTTCGAATGGTATCTTCGAGCTTTACATATTTTCCTTCCATGCCTGTGAACTGAGCGGCCACGAAGAAAGGCTGAGAAAGAAAACGCTGCACTTTACGAGCGCGGGCAACAATCAATTTATCTTCTTCAGAAAGTTCATCCATTCCTAAGATGGCGATAATATCTTGCAAGTCTTTATAGCGTTGAAGCAATTGTTGAACCGAACGTGCAACGCGATAATGCTCTTCACCAATCACTTGTGGATCTAAGATTCGAGAAGTGGAATCGAGAGGATCAACCGCAGGATAAATTCCCAACTCAGCAATTTGACGCGAAAGAACGGTAGTTGCATCTAAGTGAGTAAAGGCGGTTGCTGGAGCAGGGTCAGTCAAGTCGTCGGCCGGAACGTAAATCGCTTGAACCGAAGTGATCGATCCTTTGGTGGTTGAAGTAATACGTTCTTGGAGTTCTCCCATATCGGTTGAGAGAGTAGGCTGATAACCCACGGCCGAAGGAATACGGCCGAGCAAGGCCGAAACTTCAGAACCCGCCTGAGTAAATCGGAAGATATTATCGATAAAGAGAAGCACGTCTTGGTGTTCTTCATCGCGGAAATATTCAGCAATAGTAAGCGCCGACAAAGCCACACGAGAACGAGCTCCGGGAGGTTCGTTCATTTGTCCGTAAACCAGCGCTGTTTTCTTCAAAACGCCCGACTCTTTCATTTCGAGCCATAAATCGTTTCCTTCGCGGGTACGCTCGCCCACGCCACCGAACACAGAATAACCACCGTGCTGCATCGCAACGTTATTGATGAGCTCCATGATCAAAACGGTTTTACCCACTCCCGCTCCCCCGAAGAGACCAATTTTTCCCCCTTTGGAATAAGGTGCTAGAAGATCGATCACTTTAATGCCGGTTTCAAACATCTTCACTTCGGTGCTTTGTTCTAAAAATTTAGGGGCTTCGCGGTGAATCGGATAATATTTTTTCGCTTTCACCGGGCCGGCTTCATCTACCGGTTCTCCGATAACATTTAAGATACGTCCGAGGGCTTCTTCACCTACTGGAACCTGAATCGGTTTACCCGTATTGAAAACATCTTGGCCTCTCACCAAACCTTCGGTGGAATCCATGGCCACGCAACGCACTGTGTTTTCACCTAAGTGCTGGGCCACTTCGACCACCAAGTTCCACTCATTCTTATCTAAAGAGGGATTGGTGATTTTCAAAGCGGTATAAATTTCGGGTAGATCGCCCGCCGGAAATTGAACGTCGACGACAGGTCCAATCACTTGAAGTAATTTTCCTCGGGTGAGTTCTTTATTCTCAGACATATTGACACTCCTTAAATTCAATTAAATAACCTCATCTTTATTAGGCTTCTTACTCAACCGTCACGAGCAATTGTGCTGCAAGGCGCGGTGGGACCCGTTTTCCGCAGCGTACAGTAACGTACGTGAGGAAAAACGGGGGGACCGCAACACCGCAGGGCAATTGCGCAGTAGGTTAAGTAAGAAGCCTATTTCAGGGACTCTGCCCCATTCACAATATCCATCAATTCTTTAGTAATCGCAGCCTGGCGGGCGCGATTGTATTGCAAAGTTAAACGTCCGATCATGTCTTTCGCATTTCCGGTGGCATTATCCATTGCTGACATTCGAGCACCCAACTCGGAAGCGGCAGACTCTAAGTGCGCCAAATAAATTTCACTGGCGATGTAACGTGGAAACAACTCTTCAAACAAGGCTTCAATAGAGGGTTCGTAAATAACCGGCAAAGTATTCGCCGAAGAATGTGATTCTCCCAAATCAAAAGGCAAAATTTTTCGGAATCGAATTTCCTGGGAGATTGCCGATTTGAAACCATTGTAAGCCAAAACCAGCGCGCTAAATTCTCCGTCTTGATATTGCTGAAGCAAAATTTTGGCTTCTTTTAAAGCCTCTTCAAAGGTTAAGGCCGATGAAAGAGCGCCAGACTCCTCTTTGAAATCAATCTTTTTGTTTCTGAAAAAGTCTTTTCCTTTTTTACCAATCGAAATCAAATTGACCCGAGAATAATCTTTCGTTTCAAACTCACGGTAATATTGAACACGACGCAATAAATTGGAGTTAAAACCTCCGCACAAACCTCGATCGGAAGTATAAACCATCAGGCAAAGAGGATTGGGAGTCTCAGATTTTTTGAAAAAAGGATTTTTTTCTGTATCAATCTGGCCTGCCAAATTTTGAAGAACTTTTAACAAATGACCCCCATAAGGGCGGGCGTTCACGAGCTTGTTTTGAGCACGACGCAATTTCGCGGCAGCCACCATTTTCATGGCCCGCGTAATCTTTTGCGTATTCTTTACGCTCGTAATTCTTTTTCGAATGACTTTAAGTGTAGCCATAAGGTTAACTTATTTTAAGCAACAAAAACCTTCTTAAATTCTTCTAAAGCTGCGCCGATTTTCTTTTCGAGATCAGCATCCAGCGCTTTCTTTTGGGTAATTTCTTTTAAAACATCCGAGGCTTTTCCTTCTAAAAAGAGAAGGAGCTCAGATAAATATTTTTCTACGGCTGTTTTCGGATACGCATCGAGCCAACCTTTGGTAGCGGCATAAATGCTGACTACCTGCTTTTCAACTGACATTGGTTGGTATTGTCCTTGTTTCAATACTTCGACCAATCGCTCCCCTCGAGCAAGTTGGGCCTGGGTGGCTTTATCGAGATCCGAGCCAAACTGGGCAAAAGCGGCCAACTCACGGAATTGAGCTAATTCCAGACGAAGAGTTCCAGCCACCTGTTTCATGGCTTTAATTTGAGCATTTCCACCCACCCGAGAAACCGAGAGCCCCACGTTGATAGCTGGGCGCACACCCGAATAGAACAAATCGGTATCAAGATAAATCTGACCATCGGTAATCGAAATCACGTTGGTAGGAATATAAGCCGAAACGTCACCCGCTTGGGTTTCGATGATTGGAAGCGCTGTCAAAGAACCGCCGCCTCGCTCTGCCGAAAGTTTTGCGGCCCGTTCCAGCAAACGGGAGTGAACATAGAACACGTCTCCCGGATAAGCTTCACGGCCCGGAGGACGACGAAGAAGCAGAGAAAGCTGACGATACGCAACCGCGTGTTTCGAAAGATCATCGTAAACGATCAAGGCATGGCGACCACTATCGCGAAAATACTCACCAATCGCCGCGCCAGAATAAGGAGCTAAAAATTGCAGAGGAGCAGGATCCGAGGCGTTTGCGGCAACAATGGTGGTGTATTCTAAAGCGCCGTGACGTCGCAGTTTTTCAACCACTTGAGCAACGGTGGATTGTTTTTGACCAATCGCAACATAGATACAGTAAACGTTTTGCCCTTTTTGGTTGATGATCGTATCAATCGCAATGGCGGTTTTTCCGGTTTGACGATCGCCGATGATGAGTTCGCGTTGACCCCGGCCAACAGGAATCATGGCATCTACCGCTTTCAAGCCGGTTTGCAAAGGTTCCTTCACTGGCTGACGAGCAACAATTCCTAAGGCCTTGAGCTCAATTCGGTTGGTTTGTTTTGCGTCAATAGGGCCCATTCCATCAATCGGTTGACCCAAAGCATTCACCACTCGGCCAATAATCGATTCTCCCACGGGAATTTCTGCAATTCGCCCGGTTCGTTTTACGCTATCGCCTTCTCGGATTTCATAGTCGTGGCCCATAATGGCAACCCCGACGTTGTCTTCTTCAAGGTTCAGAGCAATTCCGAAAATATGGCCAGGAAACTCAACCAATTCTCCTGCCATCACTTGGCTTAAACCATGAATACGGGCAATACCGTCGCCGATCGAGAGAACAGTGCCAACTTCGGAACGTTCAACGACCTGATCGTAATTAACAATTTGTTGGCGAATAATCTGGCTAATTTCTTCGGGACGAATCTGCATAATTTGAACTCCTTCAATACCTTTAAATAACGGTTTCCTTCATTTTTTCTTTCATGCGATAAAGACTCGATTGAATACTTCCATCTAAAACCTGATCTTTTATTTTAAGAAGAATTCCCCCTAAAAGCTCAGGCCTGATTTGTTTTTCTAAAATCACCTGCTTTTGGGTATAAGCCGTCAGTTTTTTCTGTAATTCTTCTTGAATGCTGGGACTTAAATCTTCGGCGATTTGAACTTGAACTCGCACCCGCCCCAAAACCTCATCGGCCATTTCTTGATAAGAGCGAACCACATCATCGAAATATCCAATGCGTTCACGATCAATCAAGATTTTTACAAAGTTCAAGAGCTGAGGATCAAAATTCAATTTAGCTGCGATACTTTCTAAAACTTTTTTGCGAACTCCACCATCAAATGCGGGATCTGTGAGCAAAAAACGAAGATCGGCCGAAGACTTGAGCAAATCTTGCAAGCGAATGAGTTCTGTTAAATAGACTTCAATCTTATTGGATGATTTCGCAAGCTCGAGCAAAGCGCTACCATAGCGGCGTCCTAGCGATCCGGCAATCATGCGTTACCTCCTAAACTCTGCAAATTCTTTTGCAAAAGTTTCTGACGATCGGCAGGCTCTAGATTTTTTTCCATCATTTTTTGAGTGAGTTGTAAAACACGGTCGGCCATTTCTGCCTTCAAATCTTCACGTGCTTTATTGAGCTCGTGGTTACTCACCCAGCGGGCAACTTCTTCAATATGCTTGGCCGATTTTCCGGCTTCTTCGATAATTTTTTGTTTTAAAAGTTCGCCTTCATTTTTGAAATTTTGGGTAAGACTTGCAATTTCTTGATCGATATTTGCAAGGCGTTGTTCATAGCTTTTAAAAACTGCTTCGACTTCTTGTTTTTCGTGAGCTGCTTTTTCAATGTCTTCGGCTAAGGTTTTCGAGCGTGCGAGAAAAAACTCTTTTGCGGGTTTTTTTAGAAAATAGATCAAAACAAAAAGCAAAATTCCAAAATTGATCAAAGGATAAACAATTTCGTGGAGCACATCGAGCGCATGGGCCTCAGCACCTTCTGAAGCAGAAAGATTCAAGCTCAGCAAAGAAGCAAAAATTACTATATTAAGGATAGAAAAATATTTTTTCATCATTACCGAATCGCCCGTCCTAACAATTCTTCTGCGAATTGTTTGGCTAAATTTTCAGCTTCTTTTCCTAAGCTAAGCCTAGCTTCTAAACTTTGTTGGGTAATCTGTGATTGCATTTTACCCACATATTCATCTGCATTTTTACGCGCCTGACCAATTTTTTCTGCCGCGATAGACTCCCCTTCTTTTTTAATCTTATCTTTCAACTGCCCACCGGCCACCCGTGCTTGGGCAATTTTGCTTTCGTATTCTTTCAGTTTTTGCTCGGTTTTTTGTTTGAGCGAACTGACTTCATCGTGGGTACCCACGGTTGCTGTTTTTCGGCGATCAATCAGGGCTAAAACCGGCTTAAAGAGAAGTGAATTTAAAGAAAAAAGAACAACTAAAAAAAGAACGAGTTGAAAGAAAAATGTATAATCCGGTAGAAGATTCATGGATTTGTGAGTGCCCGTCAAAAGGTGATTTTTTTCAAATGCGGCGCGTCGTTAACATGTGATTTTTAGGCTTGTCAAGGTCTTTTGGCCGTTTAGAATTGGTTTCTATTTCATGGCTAAATTTTCTCCCAAAATTAGTGAACCGATTCGCCCGCTCGAACTGAAAGCAGGCCCCAAAGGCATTCTTTTACTCCACGGTTTTACGGCAACTCCTGAAAGTTTAAAATTCTTGGCCAACGCACTTCATCAGGCAAATTTCACCGTTTCTGTTCCTTTATTGGCGGGGCACGGGAGCCATGAAAAGCATTTAGCCAAAACCCCCTGGCAAGATTGGTATCAAAGCGCTGAAAAGGCCTATTTTAGGCTCAAAAATCAATGTGAAACGGTCTGCGTTGTTGGCCTCTCGATGGGAGGCCTGCTCGCTTTACACCTTGCCTATTCTCATCCTGAAATTAAGGCCTTAAGCTTACTGGCAACCCCTCTCTTTTTAGATGGCTGGCTCATTCGCACGCTATTTCCACTGATTTGGAAAACTCCTCTCAAATACCTCTATCGCTATCAAAAAAAACACACCATTTCGATTAACGACCCCATCGCTCGAAGGCGCCATCAAACCTATGGGAAAATTCCGGTGGCTTCTGTCGCCAATCTTTTGGAGCTCCAAAAGAAGGTAAGGCGCGAGCTTCTTTTCATTCGCCAACCTACCTTTATCGCTCACGCGTTGGACGATGAAACGGTTCCCTATGGAAATCTAGATTATATTCGGGTTTGTATTGGATCGGAAAAAGTCGAAACACTCACGCTTAAACGCTCCAACCATATTATTACGGTAGATTATGATAAAGAAATTGTGGCAAAGGGCATCTTGAAATTCTTCAAAACTCTAAATTGAAGGCTCTTATGAAAGATCTCATCCTCTCCATCGATCAAGGCACCACCGGCACCACCGTTTTGATTTTAGATAAAGATTTAAATCTACTCGCCAAAAAAAATAATGAATTTCCCCAACACTATCCCAAGCCCGGCTGGGTCGAGCATAATGCGGATGAGATTTGGGCCTGCACTCTAAAAACCATTCAAGAAGCGGTTGCCGGAATCGAAATCGATCGAATCGCGGGAATTGGAATCACCAATCAACGGGAAACGACGGTGATTTGGGAGCGGGCGACAGGGCACCCGATTCACCCCGCCATTGTTTGGCAAGATCGGCGAACCACGAAGCTTTGTGAAAAACTCAAGAAAAAAGGATTGGAAAATAAATTTAAGAAAAAAACGGGGCTCGTGCTTGATCCTTATTTTTCGGGCACCAAAATTAATTGGATTTTAGAAAATGTTGCTGGAGCGAAGGAAAAAGCAAAGAACGGTGAACTTGCTTTTGGAACGATCGACACCTATCTCGTTTGGAAACTGAGTGCAGGGAAAACGCATGTAACCGACCCCTCCAACGCCTCTCGTACTCTCTTGATGAATTTGCAGAATTTAGAATGGGATCCGGAACTCCTCAAAATCTTGAAGGTGCCTCGAGAAATTTTGCCGACCATTGCTTCTTCTTCTGAAATTTATGGTCACACACGCGGCCTCTCGATTTTGCCTGACGGAATCCCGATTGCAGGAATCGCCGGCGATCAGCAAGCGGCGTTATTTGGCCAGGCCTGCTTTAGCGCAGGCGAAGCAAAGTGCACCTATGGAACAGGCTCTTTTATTCTGCTCAACACCGGCAAAAAGATCGTTCATTCGAAAAATAAATTACTCACAACCGTCGCCTGGAAATTAGGAAAAGAAATTAATTACGCTCTTGAAGGCTCGGCCTTTATTGCAGGAGCTGCTGTTCAATGGCTTCGCGATGGTTTAAAAATTATTGCGAAATCATCGGACGTTGAATCGCTTGCCGCGTCGGTCGAGGATAGCGATGGAGTTTGCGTGGTCCCTGCGTTTGTGGGGCTGGGAGCCCCTCATTGGAAGCCTGAGGCGCGTGGAATGATTACCGGGCTTACTCGCGGAACAACCAGTGCCCATATCGCTCGGGCCACTCTCGAAGGAATCGCCTTTTGCCAATACGATATCCTTCAAGCCATGAGTAAAGATCTCGGTAAAAAACTGAAAACTTTGAAAGTAGACGGAGGCGCTTCGGCCAATAATCTCTTAATGCAGTTTCAGGCCGATATTCTAAACGTTCCTCTCTCTCGCCCCAAAATGGTGGAGACAACCGGCTTGGGCGCCGCGTTCTTAGCAGGCCTTGCGACCGGCGTTTGGAAAAACCGCGAAGTCATCGCTCAAACTTGGAAAGAAGACCGCCTATTCAAACCCCAAATGCCCAAAGCTTTAGTCCAAAAGAAAATCGCAGCCTGGCAAAAAGCGATTCAAAATTTCTAAAACACTCAATCTAAGCGATTAGCGCACTACTTTTTCTTAGGCTTCGCGGGAGTCGTTGAAGTGCCAAATTTATCGGGAAAAGTCGTGGGCGCTTGTTCATTTGCCGGAACTGCGCGATCGAGCTGCGCCGAAGAAACGGCGTTGAATTCTTGCTTCAATGCCGACGAATAAAAACTAATGCCTCGGAAACGATCTAAATTCACACTGTTAGGAAAAAATAAATCGAAGGTTTGGCTATAATTCATCTGAACACCAGCAGGATACTCCATCAAATCTTGAATTTTCTGAGGAATTCTTCCCCAGGCATTCGGATCGCTAATGCGCAACGAAACAATCGCTTTCTGCTTGCGGCCCCAGGCATCTTCAATCGTCCAACGATCATGAAGAGGATCTAGGCGAATTACCTCAATATAACGATTGGTCACGGCCACTGTTAAGATTTTATAACCCGGCACAACGCTATCGAGTTTTTTGTCGTAGTTTGCATCAATAACGATTCCCCAATTCGGGACATTCAAACGTGCTTGGGTCGAGTCTTTGGCAGGCTTATCGCCTCCACCACAACCAAAATTGAAGGGAGCTGCAAGAATCAAGGTAAAGAAAACCAAAAGGAATCCAAAATATCTCATATCATTCTCCTATCGAAACCGGCGGGATTTTGTCGGCTAAATGACAAGCCACTCGGTGCTTGGAGCCGGCTAACACAGGCACTTCTCGTTTGCAAATGTCTTCCACGTAGGGGCATCGGGTATGAAAAACACACCCCGAAGGGAGTTTTAAGGGAGAAGGGACATCTCCTTTTAATATTTTTCTCCTTCTTTTTTTCAAAGAAGGAATGGGAACCGCTTCAAGCAAAGCCTGAGTATAAGGATGTTTTGCCTTAAAGAGTTCGGAAACTGGAAATTGTTCAACAATATAACCTAAATACATCACGGCAATTTCATCGCTTAAATAAGAAACAACTTTGAGATCGTGAGAAATGAAAAGATAGGTAAGTTTTAATTTCGCCTTTAAATCTTTCAAAAGATTCAAAACCTGCGCCTGAATTGAAACATCCAGCGCAGAAACAGGCTCATCACAAACCACTAATTTAGGCAACAAACTCAAAGCACGGGCAATACCAATACGCTGGCGTTGCCCACCTGAAAATTCGTGGGGATATTTGTGAGCCACATTTGGCGCCAGACCTACCATTTCTAAAAGCTCGATTACTTTTTCCTCTCTTTCTTTGCGATTGAGAGAAGTATGAAGCTTTAAACCTTCTTGGAGAAGGGTTGAAACCATCATGCGGGGATTCAAAGAAGAATAAGGATCTTGAAAGATCATTTGAATATGCGGACGATAAGGCTTGAGCTGTTTTTCTGAGAGAGTCGCCAAATTTTCGCCTTCAAATAAAATTTTTCCAGAGTCGGCAGGATAAAGTCGGAGCAAGGTGCGAGCCAGAGTCGATTTGCCGCAACCCGATTCGCCTACTAGGCCGAGAGTTTTCCCTTCTTCAAGCTGGAAAGAAACGCCATTAATAGCATGAACGAAATTTCGGGTTTTCCCCCAAAATCCACCCGCAACCGGAAAACGTTTTATTAAATTTTCAACTTCAAGAAGCATAAGTTTGTTTTACTTTATTCCCCCTTTGTCAAAGGGGGAGTCAGGGGGATTTGACAATAGAAAATTCTCTTAAATAATATAAGGTACTTTTCTATCGGATAAATCCCTCCTAACCTCCCTTTTCAAAGGGAGGAAAAAAATATCACGTATTAATACATCGCGCATACTGCCCTTCACCCACGTAGCGCATTCGGGGAATTTTCTTACCACAGGCCAGCGCAACTCTGGGGCACCGCTCTAAAAATCGACATCCTTGAGGCAAATGGAGAAGATCGGGCACTGTGCCCGGAATTGCCTGAAGCCGTAAAGTTCCCGTACTTTCTTTAAAAACAGGAATCGAACCCAGCAAACCAATTGTATAAGGATGCTTCGGGGTAGAGAAAAGTCGGCGGACCGGAGCCAATTCCACAATTTTTCCGGCATACATCACCGCCACTTCATCGCAGACTTGTGAAACAATTCCCAAATCATGGGTAATCAAAATAAGCGACATCTGAAATTCGGCCATTAAATCTTGAATCAACTCAAGAATCTGCGCCTGAATCGTCACATCCAAGGCGGTGGTGGGTTCATCGGCAATCAAAATATCGGGATTACAGGCCAAAGCCATGGCAATCATCACCCGTTGCCGCATGCCGCCCGAGAGCTGATGCGGATAATCTTTTAAGCGAAGGGCCGGATCAGGAATTCTTACTTTTTGCAAAAGTTCGATGGAGCGCTCTTCGGCTTCGCCAACCGACATTTTTTCGTGGAGAATAAGAGGCTCTGCCAATTGATCTCCAATCGTAAAGATAGGATTTAGGCTCGTCATCGGCTCTTGAAAAATCATGGCAACTTTTTTGCCGCGAATGGCGCACAATTCTTTTTCGCGAAGTTGCATCAAATCAACCGGGGGTTTTTCAAGCTCGGAATTTTCTTCGGAATAGAGAAGTACTCGGCCAGATTTGATACGGCCGGGAGCATCAATTAAACGCAGCAAAGAGAGGGCTGTTACGGTTTTTCCGCAGCCCGATTCTCCAACAATGCCCAAACTTTTTCCTTTTGGGAGTGAAAAATTCACATTATCAACCGCGCGCAGCACCCCCTGATCGGTTTTAAATTCAACTCTTAAATTTTTAACTTCGAGGATATTCATGATTAATATATTTTCCCCTCTCCCTTGAGGGGAGGGAGGACATCGAACTTTCCTTAGCCCTTCAACCTCGGATCAATCGCATCTCTCAAACCTTCTCCCACCAGATTATAAGAAGTAATGGTTAAAAAAATCGCTAGCCCCGGGAAAAGAGTGAGCCACCAAGCAATATCCATAAAATCGCGAGACTGAGAGAGAATTTCCCCCCAACTCGGAGTGGGCGGTTGCACTCCAAAACCTAAAAAAGAAAGAGAAGATTCTACTAAAATCGCTGACGCTACGCCAAAAGTCGCAGAGACAAAAACCGGAGCCAAAGAATTAGGAAGCACATGCCGAAAAACAATGCGCCACCAGCTAGCACCCTGAATTCGAGATGCTGCCACATAATCCATTTTTCGCTGCTTCAAAAATTCGGCTCGAACTAAGCGGGCAATACCCGTCCAGCCCGTAAGCCCAATCACGATCATGATGTTATAGATCGAAGGCCCCACAAAAGCTAAAACCGCCAAAATGAGAAAAAAGGTAGGAAAACAAAGCATAATCTCAATTAAGCGGCTGATAACGATATCGATCCATCCTCCAAAATATCCTGCACAAGCACCCAAAAAAATTCCAATCAGCACGTAAATACTCACCGCTACAAATCCGACCGATAAAGACACGCGCGAACCAAAAATCATGCGAGAAGCCACATCGCGCCCCTGATCATCGGTGCCTAACCAATGCAGTTTCGAAGGGGCCGTTAGGGTAAGATCGAGATCATATTGGCTGGGCGAGAAAGGAATGGGGGCATAAGTCGGATGCACCTCAGGATGATCTTGAAGAAAATGAACAAGCTGATCGCTTGGCGGAAGTTCTGGATATTTCACCCAATATTGAAAGGGAAAAACCTCACGTAAAACAGGAAAATAGCTTTTCCCCTCATATTTTAAAAAAAGAGGGATGTTATTCGCTAAAAAAGGTGCGAACAATGCAATGGCGAATGTAAAAAGAATAATGACAAAACCCAAACGTGACGTATTGCTTTTCAAAAACTCCCGCAAAATCCGTTTTCCATAAGAAACCGAAGGAGAAGTTTTTGTAGCCGAATTGTTAAGCACGTTTTCCATTTTTAAACTTAGGCTTGGACTAATAAATCATCTTTCTAATTGCAGGAATGTTTTCAGGCAAGGCGCTCACGAAGGAGCAAGCGCAGTCCGCCTAAGGCGGATGAAGATTGCAACTTCGGGAGTAACGCCGCATGAAAAGATTCATGCAATTAGACTCATAGTTTTTCGAAACTAATACGTGGATCTACCCATACGTACATCAAATCGCTTAATAATAAAGATACCAAAGTCAACAACGCCTCAATCGCGGCAATTCCCATGATGGTCGGATAATCTCGCGCTAAGACCGATTCAAATCCAAGTTTTCCCATGCCCGGAATAGAGAAAATTTGTTCGATGATCACACTTCCTCCCAGTAAGGCCGGAAGCAAAGTCCCCATGAGAGTAACCAAAGGAATCAGCGAATTGCGAAAAGTGTGTTTCCAGATGACTTTACGAAACGGCAAACCTTTGGCGCGTGCCGTCCGCACATAATCTTGTTGGGCAACCTCTAAAAAAGTGGCTCGCGAAAAACGAGAAAGAAAAGCAAAACTCCCATAAACCATACAGGTAACAGGCAGCACCAAATGCCAACCAATATTTAAAAGATAACGATACCAAGGCAGAGTTTCTGCACCGTCGGAGACATAACCCACCATCGGAAACCAATTTAAGCTCTCGTTGCTAGAAAAAATACTCATCAAAATAGTGGCGATCCAAAAAGTAGGAAGTGCATAGAGCACAAAAAGCAAAACCATAACGGCTTTATCAAAAAAAGAATTCCGTTTAAGAGCCGAATAAACACCTAAAGGAATAGAAATAAAATAAACAATCATGAGCTCGATGAAATTTAGGGTAAGCGTAATGGGCAGTGCTTCTTTAATTTTAGTGGTAACTAGCCGGTGATCTTTTAAACTTTCTCCGAAATCAAAACGTAAAAGCCGAGAGAGCCATTGCATGTATTGCATCCAATTCGAACCCAGCCATTCGGCACCCCGGCGAAAGAAATTTTCTTTTTCAGGGTCAGTCACTCTAAAAACTTTTGCATTCACAGTATGAATGAAATGCTCATACCAGCCGGGCAAGGTTACATCTAATCCATACAATTTGCGGAATTGATCGAGAATTTCTTTCGAAACAGCCTGAGCCTTCACTCCTTCAGCGGCCTGAACTTTCAGAGAAACGGGGTCTCCCGGCGCTAATTTGATGATAAAAAAAGTCATCAAAGTAATGCCCCAAAAAGTGGGGATAATCAAAAAAAGCCGTTTTGTTAAATATTGGAACATATCTCCACACCCACTTTACTCCGACAACTTCCACTCCAAAACATCTACACCCGATCGATACACCTTTACATTTTTAAACCGTACCGCGCGCGCCACCAAAGCAGGCCCCGTATACAAAAAGGTATAAGGTTGCTCATCGGCCACAATTTCATGAAATCGATGATACAAACGGGTGCGCTCTGCTTTATCAAAAGTTTGGCGCCCTTTTTCGAGAATGGAATCGACTTCAGAATTTTCAAAACCCACAAAATTTGACCCCGCCTTGGCCTGAGAAGAATGCCAAACCTGATAGGGGTCGTCGTCAAAACCGAAAGACCAACCGAGAGCAGTTGCCTCGAAATCACGGGCATTAATACGACCGATAAAAGTTGCCCATTCCATGGTTCGGATATCCACATCGATGCCAGCTTTTCGAAAATCTTCTTTCATAATTTCAGATAAACTTTCGTAGAATCGATTTCCGGAGGGGATTAAAAAAGTAAATTGAAAGCGCTTGCCCTCTTTCTCGCGAATTCCATCGTTATCTTTATCAACCCACCCCGCTTCGGTTAGTAATTTTTTGGCGTGCTCCGGATCATAGGGCAAAGGCTTTACATTTTGATTGTATTCGTAACTTTCAAAGAAAAAGGGGCCACTAATTACTTTACCTAAATCAAACTCCAGTTTTTCAACAATACCTTGACGATTGACGAGCTCAGATAAAGCCGTGCGAACTTTTTTATCTTTGAATAAGGGATTTCGCAGATTCCAGCCAATGAAGCGATAAGAAGGCACATAGTATTGGTGTTTTACAAACAAGTCATTGAAACTTTTAGAGTTGGTCTGCTTCACCCATTGAATCGGACGAAGCGAATCCATATCAAGCTCACCTTTTTTCAGCTCTTTGAAAGCAACGGTATCATCTGAAATAATTTTAAAAATGATCCCCTGAATTTGAGGAAATTTACTGCGATCCCAGTATTCTTCATTACGAGTAAGCACAATGCTCTTGCCGGTTTCCCACTTTACAAATTTGTAAGGCCCGGTACCAATCGGGTGACGGTTGGCAGGGTTGGTATTAAAATCTTTCCCCTCGAAGATATGTTTCGGAATAATCGGAATCCCACCGCAAAATTCTAAGGCCTTAAAGTAGGGCCGAGCATAGGTAAAGCGAACTGTAAAATCACCCAGCTTCTCTACTTTTTTAATATCTTTGTAGTAAACACGCAGATGAGGAGCATCAACCTTTGGATCTTGAATCCTTTCATAGGTGTAGATCACGTCATCTGCCGTAAAGGGGGCTCCATCGTGCCAGTAAATTCCTTTGCGAAGGTGAAAGGTAAATGTCAGTTTATCGGGGGAAATCTCCCAAGAGCTCGCTAATTTTGGGGTCCATTCTAGAGTTTGATTATCTCGATCAATCAAACTATCAAAAATAAAGCCGTTGACCCGCCCCTCATAGGCATCGGTCGCCAGAAGGCGATTTAAGGTATCGGGTTCTGCCCCCAGATGCCAAATAAACTGATTGGGATTTTTAGGAACTTGAGGTGAAGCGCACGAAAACAAAAAAAGAAAAGAAAGAAGCGAGAATTTTTTAACGGAACTGATCAACCTTTTTTGCATCAGGAAGTACTTTTAAATTGAAGAGAGATTCGTCAACAGCAGGATTCTCTTCCAAAAACTGATAACGAATTTCCATTTCAGTTTTATGTTTATAATCTCGCAGACGAACTTTCGAAGGAAACCGAGGCTCTTGAGAAAAAAAATCGGACCCTTCGTAACGATAGGTGACCTTACCATTTTCATCTTGAAAGTCTACCGAAACGATTTTTTGAAGCAAACTGTCCCAAACCAAACGAAAAGCCGAACTTTTGCACTCATATTGATGATCTGAAATTTTAAAAACTTCTCCGTCGTTTAATGAAAAATTAAACTTTCCAATCAAGAGAGCCAACGATTCAGATAAACTGGAGTGCAAGGGAAGTATTTTTTCGAGTGAGATCGAAGAAATAGGCTGCTCGCCGTATTCTTTCTTGGAATAATCTTGCCAAGAGAGATTCTCACCATCCGAAATTAAAACATACCGCGCATTGCCAAAATCATCGACCGTTTCAAAATAGAACGATTGCGGAAATCGAATCAAAACCACTTCTTCAACTTGGGCCGATCCTTTTCGAGTTTTTAAACGCACTTTTGCGTAGCCTTTAGCACCCTGCAAATCTTGAAAATGTTGGAGATTTTTTTGAATTGCCTGAAGAATTTGAACTTGGTTAGATTCCGGCACTGCAATTTTTGGAGGAGTTTTGACTCCACAGGCCGATAAGAAAACAAAAAGAGAAAAAACAAATAAACTTCTGGTAAAAAAATGCATCATGAATTTCACGAGCTTTAAAAAGAAAAGTTTTTAAGCGGTTTTTGATTATTCTTTTGCCTTATAACCAACCTGTTCGGAAAGTTTTTTCTGAAGACGCCCCACCATTTCAACATCGCTAGAATCTTTCTTTTTCTTCTCTTTGAGCTCTGCCAAGGCGCGCTGATAGTAATCTTCTGCCTTTCGCAGATTCCCTTTTTTCAAATAAACATCCCCTAAATGCTCTAAGATCGAGGGCTCTTCGGGAGAAAGTTGATCGGCCTTCAAAAGATAATAAAGCGCTTTGGCCAAATCTCCTCTTTTAAAATAAACCCAACCCAAACTATCTAAGATGTAGCCATCTCCTGGCTTCAAGGCAACAGCCTTGGAAATTAAAGCAAACGCTTCTTCTAAGTGCATGCCGCGATCGGCATATGAGTAACCAATATAATTTAAAGCCGAAGCATTTTTAGGATTAATCTCTAGGGTTTTTCGCATCAAACGAATCGCCGAATCGAAATCACCTTTCTTATCGTAAACCACTCCCTCCATGAAATAGAGTCGATCATCGTTTGGAAATTTTTTGATCCCGGTTTCTAAAACTTCTAAAGCCTTCTCAAATTTTTGAAGAGAAGAATACAAACTTCCTAAAACATCGTAAAATTCAACAACAGAGGGTTGTTTTTCAATCGCCTTCTCCAAAATTTGAACCGCATCTGAAGGCTTACCCTCTTCTTCTAAAAGCAAGGCAACCCTTAAAATCGACTCTTTATAAAAAGAAGATTCGGGAGGAATTTGAGAGAAGGCTTGAATCGCCTCTTGATTTTTATCTTGCTGGGCATAAATCACTCCCAAATAAAACTGTACCCGATCGAGAGCTGAATTCTGTTCTAAGATTTTTTGAAAACAGGCTGTGGCAGCCACATAATTTTTGGTTTCATAATACAAAACGCCCAAGCGTAAGAGAGTGGGAATATCTTCCGGAATCAATTTATCGAGATTTTGGTAAATTTTTAACGCTTCGGGATATTTGTTTTGATCGAGATAGAGTTGGCCCAAAGCCTGGAGCGCTTTTGTATCTTCGGGGTTATCTTCTAACAGCTCTTTGTAGGTAGAAATCGCGCGCGGATAATTTTTCTTAAAGGTCGCGTAAATGGTGCCTAAATAATACGCGGCAATGGTCGAATTGGGATTAATGGCTTTCAAGCGATTAATAACCCGAATCGCCTCATCGAAATCTTTTTTTACCACATACTCACGGGCTAGGGCGGCATAGGCCTCTTCATTTTTAGGATCTAACTTCAAGGCCGTTTGAAATTGCGCCATGGCTTCAGTTGATTTTTTTCCCGCCGAATAAAGTTTTCCTAATAATAAGTGCGCTTCTACATTTTTGGGGTCAAGCTCGACAGCTTTTTGAGCAGAGCTTAAGGCTGCGTCCACCCGATTTGCTTCAACCTGCTGCCTGGCAAGTTCCTCTTCTAAGAAAGAGCTCCCTTTCGCTTGCTTGATGGCCCCTTGCATCGCTTCAATTGCGGTATCTAAGTTACCATCGTAGGCATTCAACTTGGAAATTAAGTAATCAAAGTAGGTATTGCCCTCGGGTGGAGTCGCCCCTCGATTCGTCTGAGCAATAGGCTCATCAAAGAATTTTCTCTCGATTGTGGAATGTTTAGGGGCTTTGGCGGAGTTTTGAGAGGAAGTACAGGCACTCCAAAAAATAGATAACACCATGAAACTACAAAATATTTTCTTATTTATTTCCATGAAATGATCGTCAGTCTCCTTCTCTCTGCCATTATAACAAATTTTATTTCTGGAAAAACACTGTATTTTCAGGCTTTTGGAAAAAAATAAAATACTCCTGATTCCCATCGGTGCCCTTTAATGAAGAAGCCACTTTTTTTATCGATGAAACCCCTTCTTTTTCAAGACTCTCTTCGATCTCTTTTAAAACACGCTGGTGCTGTAGAATATCTGTCACGACCCCTCCTGGAGGCACCTGATCTTTCCCCACTTCGAATTGAGGTTTCACTAAAGCTAAAACTTCGAAAGTTTGTGGAAAAATTTTAAACAATACCGGAAAGATAATTTTGAGGGAGATAAATGAAACATCAATCACAACAAACTGAATATCATTTGGGAGCTCTGCAACCGAAAGATGCCTAAAGTTTTGCCGTTCCAGGCAAATTACCCGGGGATCTTGCCTTAACTTCCAGGCAAGTTGCCCATAACCAACATCGAGCGCATGAACCCGAACGGCACCCCGCTGCAACAAACAATCGGTAAAACCTCCGGTAGAAGCTCCAATATCTAAACAATATTTATTTTTCACATCGATCTTAAAATAATCGAGGGCCCCCGCTAATTTCACCCCTCCTCGCGAAACGTAGGGATGATCTTCACCTTTAACCTCTATTAGAGCATCTTGAGAATAAAGCTCAGATGCTTTCATGACCTTCTGATTTTTTACAAAAATTTTTCCTGCCAAGATGAGGGATTGAGCACGCTCACGAGAGGGGGCTAAACCGAGCTCAAAAAGTAAGACATCAATCCTTCGACGCCCCGGTTTATTTTTTTGGGAAGGCTTAAGAGAAGTGGCTGGAGCAGACTCAGGGCCGGTACTGAGCGGAGCCGAAGTATCAATGCGTTTTTTCACCCCAGGCCTCCAGAGCCATTTTTAAGGCAAGGTTTTCTTTTCGAGAGGAAAATTCTTTTAAAGAAACTTTCTGGCAAATCGCTTCCCAGGCCTGTTGCAAACTTAACGCGCCTCCGCGTGGCCCCTGAGGATGCCCAAACACACCACGGCCCGAGATAAAACCAAAATTTTCATGACCAATCTTTTGGTATACTGCAGGCAAAGTTCCTGCCCAATCGCTTCCACCCGGCACAGGGAGCGCCGCCAAGATATTTCCCATGGGAGCTAAACAAGCTTCAATATTTTCCAAAACTTCTTTTTCTGAACAGTGCATCCGTTCTCCAAAACCCGCTAAGCCAATGATATCAGCCCCCGCTAAGCGTTGGAGTTTTGTGAAAACGAGAGTGCTAATCCCAAAATTAGGAACCCGCGATAAACAAGCCATCCCGGTAAAATGCGACATTACCGGCACACTCGAACGATCACACAGAAAACGAAGCGCACTGAGCCCCATAAAAATTGAATTAATCATCACTAAATTTGCGCCTAATTTTTGAGAGAGGTGGAGCAATTTTTCTAAATTTTCAATCTCATCGGTTAAACTTGCCAAATAACCTTTTGGCCTCGCTGTTTTTTCTTCGGCCTCTTTTCTCAACTTCCCACAAAGCTTGGCGCGTTCTTCGAGAGAAGACCATTCCATATCTCCCAACATTTCATCATCTTTTGCAATATCGAGCCCGCCTAACCAACTTTCAAATGCCAGCTGAGCGAAATCAGCAGGGGCAAGACCAATATTGGGCTTTACCACTCCAATGAAAAAGGGCCTGTCCCAAACTTTAAATTTCTCGCGCAAACCTTTTAAACCCAATTGAGGCCCCTTAAATTTTTTAAGATAGGAATCCGGAAATTCAACATCTATCCACTTGATGGTTTCAATCCCTGGGCAATAAAACGGCCCCTCTCCCGCCGCTGCAGAGAGTAAATTGGGAATTTTCCCAGCAAAATTTCGATGAGGGTGAGCAACAACAAGCTCGTAAATTTCTTTTTCTTGTTCTTGGAGAGAAACAATTTTAGCAGCATGGAGAGGCCGAAAATCTTCTTGAATTCCTGGGCGTGCCCACTGAGCGGTGGATTGTTCCGAGCAAAGCTGCGCCGCAATGAGACGAGGATCTTGTTTCGTTTCAAATCGATACTTAAAAAAGACATGTTCTTCAGCAGAAAGATTGGCAGGTGCTAAAAAACTTGGAATATCTTCAGGGCGGATCAAAGAATTCTTACTCCCCTAATAAAGTAAGGATGACTTTTCTTAAAGGTCTGGAGCCGTCCAACTCAATCGCAAAAATCGATTGCCACTCCCCTAGGAGCAGACGCCCTTCCGCCAAAACCAATCCCTGATTAGAACTTAAAATAGCGGACAGGAGGTGACTATGGGCATTGGGGCGACCATCTAAACTATGCTGATTGTGTTTGTAATCTTCATGCGCGGGGGCCAATTTTTCAAAAAAACTGAGGATATCTTCACGAAGATGTTCGCACCATTCATTTACAATCACAGCCATCGTCGTATGCATACTATTGATCGAAAGAAGGCCATTCTTAATCGAAGAATTTTCTACAAAACTTTTCACCTGTTTCGTAATATCGATAATCTCTATAGGCTGAGTGGTATTTAAGTTAAGGGTAAGTGTTTTAATCTTCATAACTTTAAGATCTCCTATTTACCACATATTGAGCAATGGCGCGAAGGGCTTGGGCTTTTTCGTCAAAAGGATTTAAAAGAGCAATGGACTCTTCGATAAGCCGACGTGCCAATCTCTTTGATTCTTCCAAACCAAGCAGGCTTGGATAGGTTGATTTCTCGTTAGCCAGATCGGAACCAATGTCTTTTCCAATCTCTTCTCCGCCCTCTATATCTAAAACATCATCTGCAATCTGAAAAGCAAGCCCAATTTTCTCTCCGTAAAGTCCAAGGGCCTCCAGCTGAGAGGAATTTGCCCCTCCAAGACGCGCTCCCGCTTCAACTGAAATTCGAATCAACTTCCCTGTTTTATGACGATGCAGTTTTTCGAGATCTGTGAGGCTAATTTTTTTTCTTTCGCTTTGTAAATCAGCCACTTGTCCGCCTGCCATCCCTTTAGACCCCGATGCATCTGCAATTTGTTCAATCACCTCCATTAACACCACTGGGCTTACTTCGGGATGACGATGTTTGGCCATAATTCGAAAGGCTTCTGTAAGCAAAGCATCGCCAGCTAAAATCGCTAAAGCCTCTCCAAAGATTTTATGATTGGTGGGTTTACCTCGGCGGAGTTCGTCGTCATCCATGGCAGGAAGATCGTCATGAATTAAAGAATAGGTATGAATCATTTCTAAAGCCGCCGCGATAGGAAGAGCCCTCTCGATTTCACCGCCCACCGCCTCACAGGCTGCCAAAGCAAGAATGGGTCGCAGGCGCTTACCTCCGGCTCGGATGCTATACATCATGGCTTCGTGAAGTTTTTCGGGCCAGTCTTTTTCAGGGGGAAGTAACTTTTCTAAAGTAGCTTCAACCAAGATCCGTCGATCTTGAAGATAATTTTTAAGATCAAAAGTGCTCACTCTTCTACCTCAAAAGGAACCTTCACTCGTTTTCCGGTTTCATCGCTCATCATCTTTTCAACAGCGCCTTGGGCTTCGCTCAAAGTCTTTTCACAAAAACGAGAAAGCTCGATACCTTCTTCAAAGAGCTTCATCGATTGTTCTAAACTTAAGTTTCCTTCTTCCATCTTTTGCACAATTTCTTCGAGCTTCTTCAAAGCCACTTCAAATTTAGGTTTTTTAGACGCCATATTCGTACTCAAACAATTAATCCCCTACTTCCTTTAGGGATGCTCTAAAAACGTCACGAGCGGCCCGAGTGCGAGGCGCGGAGGCCCCAAAAAACCGGAATGTATATGGAAATACATGAGGATTTTTTGGGTACACAACGAAGCAATCGGGCCGCGCAGTAGTTTTTAGAGCATCCCTTTGTCATGGCTTGAATTTTGGGTCAACCCCCTTTGTCAGGGCAGTAATTTTCCCTTCGGCAAGCCAAATCTCCAGAAAACTCTCAGGCCTCAGCTCATCGGCCGATTTCAAAGGCAAAAGCTTTTCTCCTTCTTTAAGATAAGTAATGGAATAGCCCCTCTTTAAAACAGCCAAAGGAGAGAGCGCTTTTAGGGTTTGAGAGAGGGCAAAAACCTTGGCTTGAAAAGCTTCCCATTCTTTTTTCCAGGCAAACGCTAAACGCTCTACAGATTCATCCACCCGTTGAAGAGATTCTTCTAAGATTTTTTGGGGATGTTTTAAATGACTTTTATAAAAGCGCAGCTTTTCTTGCTGGGTATTTAAAAAATAAATCAAAGTATTATGCAAAGTTTGCTTGAAATTGCTCACTAACGATTGGAGCTCCTCTTTGATCGGCATCACCAATTCTGCCGCAGCGGAAGGCGTTGCCGCCCGTAAATCGGCTGCATAATCGGCGAGCGTCACATCAATCTCATGCCCCACCGCCGAAATAACCGGAATTTTAGAATTGGCAATCGCACGAACAACCGACTCGGTATTAAACGCCCATAAATCTTCGAACGAGCCTCCTCCCCGCCCTACAATCATCACCTCGATTCCATCGAGGGTATTCATCTCTTCAATCGCGGCTACAATTTCAGGGGCTGCTTTTTCTCCTTGAACCGAAACGGGAATAAGTAAAATTTGAACCGTGGGGCAACGCCGCTTCAAAACATGAATCAAATCTCGAATGGCAGCACCCGTCGAAGAAGTAATAATTCCGATTTTAGAAGGGAACAAAGGTAAAGGCTTTTTTCGAGAAGCATCAAATAACCCTTCGGCCTCTAATTTCTTTTTGAGCTGTTCAAATGCAAGCTGTAAAGCCCCCAAACCTTTGGGCTCAATGTAATCCACAACAATTTGATAATTGCCGCGAGGTTCGTAAACGGTTACTCGGCCTTGGGCAATCACTTCTAGACCATCTTCCAGTTGGAAACGCAAAAAGCGGTTACTTCCCCGAAACATCACACCCGAAATCTGCGACTGCGAATCTTTCAATGAAAAATAATAATGCCCCGATTGATGCGCTTTGAAATTGGAGATTTCTCCAGTGATCCACACCGTTTGAAATTGCGCTTCTAATAAAGATCGAATCCCTGAATTCAGCTCTGAAACTGTATAAATTTTTTGAGGCATCTAAAAGATTTAGAATGAATAAAAATTGAAATCAACTCCGGATAAATTCCAGATGAAAAAGTAAAAGGCCCAGGGTCTTTTGGACCGCTGGGCCTTTTGTAGGGAGGAGTTATGAGTCATCTGTTCGCTTGCTCTGGCAAAGCCAGAACTCGCTAAAGTTAAGGGGAGAATCCTAGCTCCCCTTAACAATCCCCATCGAACATTGAGTCGACAGGATAAATTTTATTAGACCTATTACACGGCCTACTAGACAAAGCCTATTCCATTCCCTTTTGTAATCGCTTCCAAACTAATGGGAAAATGCCCAAAATCCATAAAATCCGAAAAGACGAAAAAGGTGCATTTCCTAAAGAACACCCCGCTGTTGCTTTTCCAGCATCACTCACCAGATCGGTCGACTCCGGTTTATCAGCGCTCGCATTTGCGTTTGCACTCACACCATTTGCAGGAGCTTGAACTTGATTCGAGTTGGGCGCACTACCCGTGCCAGCATTGCCACCGCCGCATTGGTGTTGAGCATTACATTGTTCGCCGGTTGTGAGTGAATTGCCATCTTCGCAAGTCGCACCGGTTGGTTTAAAGTGACAGGTCGAATCACAACAAGGATTGTTTAAAGAATCACATTCTTCGCCCGCATCAGCACGACCATTTCCGCAAAGATTCACATGGCAAACACTGGGACTTGCCGTATTGCAAACATAACCTTGTTCAAGATGACAGTCATGATTACATCCATCTTCATCTCGGGTATTCCCATCATCACATTGTTCCATGCCTTCTCTTCGGCCATCGCCACAACTTACCACCGGCACAGGCACCCTACCGGCACAATGATTTTGGCCATCGCAAACATCATTGACAGTCATCGTGTTTGCATCATTGCATTCAGCTCCTCGTCCTTTAAAACGGCATTGCGTATCGCAACAACTCGCCATCGTTCCGTTATTAGGCCCGTCATCACAGGATTCTAAGCCGGTCAACACGCCATCACCGCAACGATTATCGTTGGGGCTCGGATCACAAACATCCCCTAAATTATCTAGATCGGCATTGGCTTGATCGGGGTTTGCAACGAGTGGGCAATTATCACGGGTGTCGAGCACTCCATCACAATCACGGTCGTCTTTGGCACATTTTTCAACTTGGCTATCGGGGTGAAGAGTCGTCCCGCAAATCAACTTATCAAGGCGATCACCTTTAATTTTAATTCCGCGAATTAAAACGCCAGGAGCTGGAACGTTTATATTAATCACACAACTCTCACCGAAACCTTCTCCATCGATCGTCACTTCAGTCGCATCTCCTTTACTGATTAAAAGAGAAGCCCCATCACGATTAAAATCAGTATCTTGAAGAGAATTGATATTGAGAGTGTGTGAAAGTTTAATATTATAGACACCATTGACTCCCCCTACTCGATCGAAGAGGATTTGCTCAGTACAATACCGAAATCCCACTCGATTACGGCCATTAAAACCCGCCTCAATCTGAGAAATAAAGGAATCTACATCTCCAGAATCGGTAGAATTACTACGAACTGTACAGGTGGTATTATCAACAGGGCGGGCTGCTGGCTGCGCCAAAATTGACGCAGTAGGCCAAAAAGAGAGGCCGATGAGGAAAACTACGATAAGAATTTTGGATGCAAACGCTTTCAATTACATCCTCCCAAATAATAGGCTTAATTTTAAGCCCTTCTAATTCGATTATCGGCATTGTCTTGAAAAAGTTGCTTAAAAAATCTTCCTACTTTTCAAGCAACCTTATTGAAAAGCAGCCGAAAATATAAGGGAGGAAAGGATTTATACTATGCGCTTTTTACAAGTAAACAGAACTCCTGCGGGAGGAAATCCCATAGCAACTCTGCAAGAAGGGGCTGACAGATTTCAAACCTGGCGAGGTGTTCGAGATGTCCTAAGACGTACTGTATTGGAAGTAGGAATAGACGTGGGGACACTAGATCTTAATGGTAGAGGAGTCTTTTCCGATCATTCCGGAGTAAGGGGAGTTATCGCCGCTGGTCCTCGTTTTTCTCTAGGGCGCATACCCGGGGGAGATTTATTTCTACATATCCCGCTCGATCTTCGTTTTGGTAATTTTTCAAGAGATTTTTCGGGAGGACGTCGATCGGAGATTTCGGACACTCAACTGGGGCTTCGTCCTACCCTTCAGCTTCGAATCAATCGCGAATTTCAAGTCAGTGCATATGCTTTAGGAGCGATCCATTTTTTAAGAAGTGATGGGGTTCAAGTAGGAGACGTACCTCTTCTCCAGGCATTAGATAAGAATTCCCTCTCTGTTGGAGGAGGAGTAGACGCTTGTTTATTTAGTAGCGCTTGCGTTTATGTTGAAGGCGGACAAATCTTTGGAATCGCGCCAGAAACACCCGTAGACACTTCAGGGTCAAATCCTCAAAGTATAAATGCAGGAATGTTCAGTGTAGGATTCCGTGGAAATTTATCTGCGGCGGCCGTTAACATCGGAGATGCCGTTGTTGTGAGGCGAGTGAATGAAGAGATTGCGAATTCGCCTTTAGGACGTTTTTTACAATCTGTCGACGCTTATAACACCCTTTTTAATAGTGTAAGACAGGCCCCTCGGGAAGAAGCAATTACTCCTGAAAATATGAGAGCTCTTTATACGGCAGCCCAAACCGTGCTCACAAACTACCGAAATCTAAATACCCCTCACCCAAATTGGAACAGAGAAGAAGCAACACAAGCTCACACAGCTGCTACCGCCGCCTACGCGGGCACTCGGATGATTGCTACTTTTTACAATCAGTCTCATTCTCAAAGAGACCGGATCCGTTTCGGCCTGACCCAACCCGCTCGTCCGCACCTGCCACGGGAATAATAAAAATTGTTGGGATTATTTTTGACGCTGAACCTTCGGTTTATCTTCTTTTCCCGCCGCCGATGACACGGAGTCTTCGCTTGGGTGAAGCGCCCTCAAGCACATTCATGATGGCCTCTTCATCATTGGCAGCCTTCTGCATCTTGGCTTCGTCTTGAGCCACCACTTCACGGGTCATTTCAATTCCATACGAAGAAAGAATCGCAGCGATCTTATCGAAGTGCTCTTCGATCGATTCACGCACCGAATCAAAGCCTAGCCTTGCAGCCTTCGCTCGATTCCAGAAAGTGAAAGGATTCATATCAAAGAAAATAAAATCGTCTTCTTTGGGTTCGATTAAGATAATATCGCCTTTAAAACTTTTGTCGTCTTGATAGCGCTGAATTCCATACATTAGGCGGGAATGATAAAGCGTGCGGAACACTTGATTGAAAACTCCAAACACACCGCTATCGGAAATTCGGCGATCTCGCGTGAGGTAGCGGTTACCCTCGCGAATAAACTCTAAGTTCACAATATTTTTAAACGGGCGGAAGGGGTTATAACAAATAATCAGCTCCGCCCCTTTTTCGCAGGCCAGATCGATATTGGCCGTTTGGCGAACTCCCCCATCGATATAATCCACCCCTTTAATACGCGCGGGCTTATAAAAACCGGGGAGGGCCGTAGAGGCCATCACCGCTTCCGAAATACTAATATCGTTTCTTTCATCCCAACCAAAGATGGCTCGCTCGGAGGTATCGAGCTCCATGGCCGAAATATAAAGATCTTTTCCAGTCATTTTCTTGAGCACTTTGAAATTATTCGACATCCGATTATTTTTTACCTGCCGACGCAAATAATCTTCGAGTGAACGGTTATCAAAAGCACCGCTGGGCATTGCCGAAATTACGGGGGGCAAGGCACGCGACGAGTAAAGAGAACGGGCAAGTGGGCGAACCGCCTGTTCGTAGTTCGAATAATTGGGCTCTTTTAAAAATCGAATGAGGCCTTTTTTGAGACGTCCGGAAATTTGGGGAAAGGCGCCAACGAAATCGACCAAGACGCCGGGAACGAAGGTGAAAGTTTGATAAAGATATTTAAGAGGTTTCTCAACAAACTCTTTGTAGTTCGGATAATAGAGGTGGAGCGGAGAAAGTTGTTCAAAACGTTCGCTCGTACCATCTAAACTCTTGAGCATTTCTTCGGGAGAAATTCCGCCCGCCAAAGGAACCGCCAAAAATCCGCCGGCAGAAATTCCGACGTACATATCAAAATCGGTAACTTTTTTATTAACGAGAAAATCGTTGAGCGCTTTCAAGCCTCCGGCTTTGAAAGCCCCACCGGAAACAGCACCACCCGCAAGCACTAGAGCAGTCTTGGCATGCGGCTTCTTTTTAGAAAGATCGCTCTTCTGGATAATCGTGATACCCATAAAACAGCTCCTTCCTTAACCATTCCGTAAATAAATTTTCTACTGAAGAATCTGAACCCCTATGTTTCAAACTCCCACAGCTGACTCAATGTGTCAATTTTGTTTTACAAATATTCTTACCAACGCTTTCTCATCTTCCGAAGTTGGTAGAGCGGATACGGATAATCTGAATAAGTTCGATAAGCTTTTTTAAAATTATTATACGCCGCATCTTCTTTGCCTTCTTTCAAATCGATAAACCCCAAATCCGTTAGGGCGTAGGCTGTCCAAGCGGGTGCGGGATGGGTGGCCAAGAAAGCCTCATAAGCTTTTCGAGCTTCCGTTAATTTTCCCTCGCGAAAATAGGCCTTCGCATCAAAAAATAAGGCCACCACCACATCAGGATTTTGTTTAAAAACTTTTTCAAAAACCTGATGAGCCGAGGCAAAATTTCCTTGTTGGCTGTAGATATCTCCTAAAATATTTTGGAGAATAACGTTCTCCGGATATTTTTTGAGCATTTCTTGCAAGGCCGAAAGCGTTTTTGCCACATCGCGGGCTTCATAATAACAAAAAACTAAACTAATCTCGGCCAAGGGGCCTGCCACTCGGCCCAACCGAGCCACTTCTTGAACGGCCGCCAAACCCTCGGCACGTTTATCTTTAAAAAAAGGCAAAAAACTAAAGCGCTTCGTATAAACACTGCGCCAATAATCGTACATGCCTAAGCCCAGTTTCGTATCCACATAATTAGGATCAATCTCTTGAGCTCGACCCAAAGCCTTTCGAGCGATATTGGCTTGGCTCAATCCTTTCCAAATCTCATCTTTGCGCATCAAATAAAAACCGCGCATTCCGGCGGCGGCACCCGCAATAAAAAGCTCGAAAGGACTCGCGGCATTATCTTTTAAAACGGCTTCCGAAACTTTTTCATTTTCTTGAGAGACAAGTTCATACTCTTTATCAAAACGAAAATCATAATTCTCAAACATGTGCACTTGCCAAGCAGCCATCTGACCAAAACTTCCTAATGGAGAGTTTGGATACTCTTGGCTAATTTTTTTAAAGTGCTCAAGGGCTTCGGCATAACGACGATGCAAAATTAGATCGCGGCCAGTCACCGCTTTTTGTTCAAGATCACTGAGAGAAGATTGAGAGGATTGGGCGAAAGAGGAAATGGAAAATAGGAAGAGGAAAAGAAAGACTAAAGATTTTTTTAGAAACATATTGGATGTTCCTCCCTTTAGAAAAGGGAGGTCAGGAGGGATTTTTATAGAAAAGTACATTTTAATTAAAAGAAACTTTCTATCTCAAAATCCCCCTTAATCCCCCTTTTTCAAAGGGGGAGAAACTACTCTTTCCACTCTCTTTCGATGAAATCGAGTACCTTTTGTTCGGCTTTAATTCCTTGAATTTGATTGACCTCTCGGATTCCCATTGGGGAGGTAATATTGACCTCGGTCAAAAATCCGCCGATCAAATCAAGCCCCGCAAAATAGAGGCCTTGTTTCGCAAGAAGTGGGGCAATCTTTTCGGCAATCTCCTGTTCGCGTTTACTTAAAGTGCAACGTTTTAATTTTCCACCACTGTGAAGATTCGCACGATGCTCTCCCACCTTGGGAACTCGGGCGAAATACCCAATCACTTCACCATTCAAAAGCAAAACCCGCTTATCACCTTCTTGCACTTGCGGCAGATACGCTTGAGCTACAATATATTCTGTAGAATTTTTGGAGAGCAGATCAAAAGCCACCGCCACATTGGAATCAATTTTATTAAAAGCAAAAACTCCTTGGCCACCAGAGCCCCCAAGAGGTTTTAAAACAATGCCTTGTTTTTGACCCTGGGCAAAACGAAAGATTTCATCCCAAGAACGTGAAATACAAGTGGGAGGGATATACTTTTGAAACTCGAGGGGAATAATTTTCTCAGAAGACTGTAAAATCGCCGAGGGTTCGTTCATGAGAAACACCTTGCCCTCAAGCAAGCGAAGCAGATAGAGATGCTGAATAAACGCCAGATCAACCGGTGGATCTTTTCTTAAAAAAAGAACATCAAAAGAATCGAGCGTGAGATAAGAAGATTTTAATATTTTATAAAAAGGGCGCCGACCGATTCCAACAATATAGAGCTGAACCACTTTTGCATAAACTTTCCCTTCGCGGTAAGAAAGATCGGGTAAAGTAAAAGCAAAAACCGAGTGCCCGCGCTTTTGGGCCTCGAGCATTAAAAAAAGCGTGGTCTCTCCTTCGGGATTAAAATTCTCGAGAGGATCAATCGCAAAACCAATTTTGAGTTTTTGAGTCATTTGTAATACCCCGTGGCTTGCCACGGGAACACCTTATGAAAACATTTCTCGTTAAAAAAACCGGTGAACGTTTAGATCTTTTTTTAAAAGAAGCCTCGGGCTTAAGCCGTAAAGAGGTAAAACGACAAATCGATGCAGGCCGAGTTTCAATTAACGGCCGCAAAGTTGTGATTGCCTCTTGGGAGCTTGAAAAAAAAGACCAAGTTTCTCTTCAGACTGAGGATAATACTTTAAGCCCGGCTTCCGTAAAGAATTATTTTCTCAAAGTAATTTTTGAAGATGATTTTCTACTGGTGGTAGAAAAAGAATCGGGTATTGCCTGCGAAAAATCGGCCACTGATTACAAGCCCTCACTCCCCGAAATTGTTTATCAATACTTAAAGCGTGCGCACCCGACTCATACCCATCCTTTTGTATTGCCTCTCCATCGTCTAGATCGCGGAACCAGCGGTGTCATGGTTTACGGAAAAGATAAAAAAGTAGAAGCCCTTTTAAATGACTTCAAACAACACAATATCCATCGAACATATGTCGCTTTAGTGGAGGGCGTGCCCAAAATGAGTCGCGGCACCATTAACGTGGCATTAGTAAAAACTCCTTCTAGCAAGGGGAAGAAAATGCATATTGCCAAAAATGAAGAAGGCAAAAGTGCGGTAACAGAATATGAAGTGATTCAGAAATATACAGGGCAGAGCTTGGTGCGCTTAAATTTGAAGACGGGAAGAACTCATCAAATCCGGGCTCATTTGGCCCATATTGGTCATCCGGTAGTAGGTGATGATATTTACGGAAAAAAACAGGCGGCCCATTTAACTGGCCGCCTCGCTCTTCATGCAACTGAACTTGGGTTTACTCATCCCGTTACCCACAAGAAACTCTTGTTTCGCTCGAAACTTCCGAAGGCCTTTCGTAAGAAAGTCGATTCCGGAATTGCAAAAGCAGTAGGAATGAAGAAATTTTAATCCTACCGGTTCTTTATTCTAGACTCGCCACAATCTCACGAGTCGCATTGGTCATAATCGAAACATTATCTTGGCGAACCTGGGTGTTTTTACGACGAGAGAGCTTCATCTTCACAATAACGCTATAATTTCCAACGGGCAAAGTTTTCACCATGTTGGGATGAAAGTTTGCCACTTGTTTTCCCGATTGATCGAGAACTTCAACGACATCGAGTGTTGGATCGGGCGAACTTACTTTTAAATTACCAAAACCTGTCACAAAAACATCGGTTCGTTCGGTAGGATGGATTGTAATGTTTTTGCTCCAATCTTGGTCTTGGAGTTTTACCTTCACGGTATAATCTCCCACCGGGACTTTAACTGTTTCTTCGGGCTTAAAACTCTGTTGAAAGCTTCCGCTCTTTGCAACAATCTGACAAGTATCCGAACTCGGGAGTGGCGTATGAACGGCGATTTGTCCATATCGACGTTCTGATTTAGGAGCAACAGGATCTAAAGCCAAAGCCGGGAAGGCAACGATCGCCAAAAGAAAAACAACAAGTATTTTATAATTTCTCATAAATTCTCCTTATCATCCTTTCAGTGGTTTTATTTTTTGAATGCTATCTGTTTTCTCAATTCGCAAATCGCCATCATTTTGAAAAGGCTTGTGAGGAATCGTGGGAGCATAAACCAAATCTCCTCGAACCAAATTTTCAAAATCTCGATTTTGAGGCGAGGCCATTTTATCGAGCCGGGTTAAATGCCAACGTCCGGCAGGGCCACAGAGTACAATTTCTGATTTTCCGCGCGATCCCATCAAATTACTAATCACCCGGTAAGTTTCGGGCTTAGGGGCCGAGCTGAAATTGGGAGTCGCTAACTCATTTAGATTTTGAGGCGTGAAAATCATGTAAGAACATTTCAGATATTCATTCTTGTTTTTAAGCAGTTTATCGAGCTGCTTCATAAAATCGGGTTCTTGCCAAGGCATATAGAAGTGGCACCAGTCACGCGGTTCTGCCGCCAACATGGGGCAAGGCTTGGTATGCAAACAAGGAGAGTAAAGATGCAACGAGCGTTTCTTCACCAAATGATCACGGAGCTCCATTAAGGGTCGAGTGGTTTTTTGAAGCGCAGGATCCATTAAAATCAAATAGCCTTCGGTGGCTAAATGACGTTCGACCAATTTCTCAATGAATTTTACCTTTTCAAGGGTGGGGGCATTCCACTCATTCAAAAAATTGGCCGCAATAATCAAATCAAACTGATCATTTTTAAGCAAAGTATCGGGTTTGCCTCGACGAAGATCAAAAGTGCGGCCGAGCTGGTTGAGACGAAAAGAAAAATCGCGCGACTTTAAATTTTTAACCCACTCTTCGTGTAAAACTTGGGCATCTTTCAAAATATGATAATTTTGATCAAGAGAAAGAACTTCAATGTTTCGAGAAATCTTTTTGGGATCGCCCCCCCCTCTTTTCGAAAGCAAATCAATCGCTGCCAAACTCGCCGTACCAGGGCCACAGCCTAAGTCTAAAATCTTGTATTGATGTTTTAAAAAAAACTTTTCCGGAAGCTTCGCTAAAACCGACTGTGTTTTACAAAAATTAAGAGGAAAGAAATAAAGAAGATAGCCCGCACGAAGTTTTTTATCATTGAGGTAATTTAAAGGTAGCTCGCTTCGACCCGTCGTAAAATAATCGGAAAGGGTTTTGGCTCCCTCTGCAAAGAATTTCAAATCTTTAAGGCCAAAGTCACGGGCTGAAAAAACCTCGCGGCGGTTCCCCGCATAAAAGGTTTGCTTAATATAGGCCTTTAAAATACTTTCTAGCGATTTCGGAAAGCTAATTTCCATAATGTTTTGAGGAAGATACTATCTTATCCTATTTGCCTTAAACTTCAAGAAAATGTACATAAAGATGGTGGTAAAAAAGAGCCTTTTATAAATACTCTTAAAAATGATTAAAATAAAGGAAAATCAAAAGGATATGAGTCCTTCCCCTCTCGGCGTCTTAGTTTTACACGGTTTTACCTCGAGCTTAAAAGCGGTTGATGGGCTCCTACCTTATTTAGAAAAAAATGGAATTCCCTTTGAAATTCCAATACTAAGAGGGCACTCCACCTCGTTTCAAGATCTCGCAAAAACAAATTTTAATGATTGGTTTCACGACGCCGAAGCAGCTTTTTTACGACTTTCCCAAAAAGTGGAGCATATCATAATAGTTGGGCTCTCGATGGGGGGAGTGCTTACCCTAAAACTCGCCATGGAGCACCCTCAAAAAATTGTAGGGATCGTCACGGTAGCTGCCGCCCTCAAATTTTCAGACCCACTCGCAGGCTTGAGTCCTTTCATTAGCAAAATAATTCCTTACTGGCCCAGCCCCAAAACTTTTAATGATCCAAACTGCGCCAAACAAAACACCAACTATAAATGGTTTTCGACCAAAGCCTTTGCTTCTCTTTACAAAGGCTCTCAGGCCATTGAAAAAAATTTATCGCGCGTGAAAGCACCTCTTCTCATTATTCATTCTCGAAAAGATAAAACGATTCCGCCCCACGCCGCCGAGATCCTTTTTGAAAAAGTAGGGTCTAAACAAAAAGAACTCGTTTGGTTTGAAAAATCAGGCCATGAAATGATGCAAGATCTGGAGGCAGAGGCAGTTTTTGAAAGAATTATGAAATTTGTCCTCCAATACTCTCATAAAATGTAAGATGTGGTATTTTAAAATGAGGACAAAGCGCCGCATTCTCGATAAGTCAAAAACGGCAAAGAGTGCTTTAGAAAAATACTTTCCTTACGGCGCGTTTTGTCCGAAATGAAAAATGCCGGATCTTACATTATTGATCTAAATTAAATCGAATCGGCACTTTTAAGACACTCGAATAGTACGGCAACGGTTGAGCACGACGAACGGTAGCCAAAGCTTCTTCATCTAAAACAGGGAAGCCGCTCGAGTGGGCTACCGAAATTTTTTCAAGATTCCCCGAAGGTGCAATCAAAAACTCGACTTCGACCACTCCCTCCCAATTTCTCGCGCGAGCCAAAGCGGGATAATGCTTCATGCGCTGAATTTTACGCAAAATTTCAAGTTTAATATCAGAGCCTCCGCCATTTCCTCCACTGCCCACCCCTCCCGATCCTCCACCTGCTGTACCGGCCGATTCGCCTCCACCACCCGCTCCTTGAGCAGGAGAGAGACTTTTTTCAGGAGCAATCGAAACGGTATTCGAAGTTTTGGGAATTGATGTTGGTGAAGGGAGAGAACGCGTTTGAGATTTAGGGTTGGAATGGGTTGGATTTTGCTCCGTAGAATTTTTCCCCGCTTGAGTTCCCAACCCAATCCAAACGGGAGAGTTTCCATTTCCAAGCCCCCCAGAAAACTTCTTTTTCCAGAATTGATCGGCAAAAAACAAAACGATTCCAAGAAGGAGAAGATGAAAAAAAACAGAAGCGAGAATAGAACGGCTTATTTTCTTCATGGGAATAGTTTTTTAAGGCCTTAAACTAAACGTTTTTGATCCATTTTTTTCTTCAATTCGCAAAGGGACTTCAAAAACTTCTTCTAATAATTTTATATTTAAGACCTCCGAAGAAAGACCTGCAGCAACAATTTTTCCTTCTTTCAGTAAGAGGATTTTTCGACACGTCAGCGCCGCAAAATTTAAATCATGGATCACCATCATTAGAGTAAGATTTTCAATCTCCTGCACTCTTTTTAAAAGGCGCGCAATTTGAAGCTGGTGTTTCAAATCAAGATGCGTGGTGGGCTCATCTAAAAGTAAAATCCGAGGTTTTTGTGCCAAGGCACGAGCAATCTTTACCCGTTCTTTCTCTCCTCCCGAAAGCTCCACAATCTTTTGATCGGCAAACTGCAAACAATCGGCTTCACGCATCGCTTGCTCTGCAATTTCGAGATCTTCTGCAGTTTCCCAGGCAAACGGTTTTGAATAAGCCCAGCGGCCCATCAAAACAATTTCACGAACCGTATACGAAAAAAAGATTTCTTCTTCTTGGGGCACTACTCCAATCAAACGGGCACGCTGTTTGGCAGGAAAAGACGAAAGCGGGCGATCTTGAAGCAAAATTTCTCCCGCGTGAGGCTTGAGCACACCCGCGAGGAGACGAATCAACGTCGTTTTTCCACTTCCATTTGGGCCCAAGACTCCCACAAAATCACCCGGGCAGAGCTCAAGATGAATAGAATCTAAGATTCGTTTTTCACCGTAAGAAAAAGAAAGCTCATGGACAGAAAGCAGACTCATTGCCTTCCTTTCTTGAGCAGATAAAAAAAGAAAGGCGCGCCCACCAAAGCGGTAACCACTCCTACAGGTAATTGAGTTTGTATTTGTGACCCTGAAAAAAGCACTCGCGCTACCCAATCGGCCAAGATCAAAAAGGTGCCACCTAAAAAAGCCGCTGCAGGGAGCACTTTTCGGTGATCGGCTCCAAACAGAAGTCGCGTCATATGCGGAACAGCCAAGCCCACAAAACCAATCAAGCCCGAAACCGAAACACAAGCCCCTACAATTAAAGAGGCCGCTAGAAAAACGCGCTTGCGTGACGCCTCAACATCGACTCCCAAAATCCGTGCGCTCTCCTCTCCCAAACTTAATAAATTTAAGGTTGAGGCCTCTCGAAACAAAAGAAAAAGCCCGCCCCCCATCAATAAAGCGAGAATTAAAAGGCGCGAATATTCAATTGTTTCTAGAGACCCCACCATCATAAACCAAACGCGGTGCAAATCTTCGATCGAAAGAATCGAGTTGATGAATAAAATAAGTGCAAAAGTAGTACTATTAAACAAGACCCCGACCAAAAGCAGATTATGCGGATGCAGTCGCCCTTTTTGAGAAGCCAAAAAATAAATCAAAAACATCGAGGCCAGGGCGCTGATAAAAGAAACAAGGGAAACTCCCAAAAATGGGAGATGAAACCCTACTGCAAAAACACTTCCGAGTGCAGCTCCCCCGGAAACGCCCAAAATGAAAGGATCGGCCATTGGATTTTTAAGCAAGGCCTGGAAAGCAACTCCAGCCACCGAAAGCCCCATCCCAACCAGAAAACCCAGCAAAACGCGCGGAACTCGCACCTCCACAAAAAGGGCGCGCGCTAAAGAGTTTGGGTCGTGAATTAAATTAGAAATAGAAAGCGGCTCAATCCCAATGAAGAGGACTAATGCGAGAACAAGGCTTATTAATAAAAAAAGAAAGAAAGATTTCATTTAACTTCCATGAATCTGACCAAAAATTTTATTTAACTCCTGCCCAATCCGAGGAGAAGCACGCAGTTGACCAATGTCTAAAAAATAAATCTGATTATTTTTCACTGCAGGAATTTGCGGCAAGCGTTTCCATTGATTCAAAATTTCCTCTCGTGACCTAGCGCTCGCTTCAGAACCCATCGAAAAATCGAAGATGAGATCCGGTGCCGAAACGATCGCTTGTTCAATCGAATAAACAGGATATTTAAGCCGGCTTTCCTCCGCCACATTTTTAAGCCCTAAATACGGAGCAATATCTTGGAAAAGATTATTGGACCCTGCAACCACTAAAGGCTGATGCCCCACCACGAATAAGACGCGTCGGGGGGGAAGATTCTTCTGTTTTAGCCTTACCCGCAAAGTTTCTAAATCGGCATTTAAGTTCTCTTGGAGTTTTTGAGCCTGTTCTTTTTTTCCGAGCACTTGCCCCAAATCAAGAATCGTTTTCCGAAGTTGATCTAAGGTATCGGCATTGAATAAAACCACTCGGTAAGACTTATTTTGAAGAAATTCAATCTCGCGCCGAGAGCTATTCTCTTGAGATCCTACGATAAGATCTGGTTTTTGGGCTAAGACCCGTTCGAGATCGGGCTGAAGATAATCGGCCACTTTATCGATCTTTTTGGCTTCGGGCGGTAAATCACAAAAACTCGTTACCCCCACAATTTTATCGCCCACACCTAAAGCAAAAAGAATTTCGGTAAGATTGGGTTTTAAAGAAATGATTCGCTCAAAAGCGAAAGAAGAAAACGGGAATAAGAAACTAAAGCTCAGAAGAATGAATATCGATTTGCGTAACTTCAACATTTTGCCCAATTTCAGCAAGCCAATGATCCAAAAGTTTTTCCAAGCTTTCCACATAGGGCCCCATTCCATGGACTTCACGATGATTCGATTCTTGAATCTTCGTCTTTAAAGCTAAAACCTTCTTCTTGAGCCGTTTGATCTCATGGCTGTAATCGATCGTATTCAAATTCAATCCATACAAAGCGTCGCGGGCTAACATCAAACTAACGAAAGCTTCGTAATAAGGAAGCACTTCTTCATGCGGCTCTTCTTCTTTTCGTAAATACTTTCTCGATTTTGTAAAACACGACTCGGCGCCCTGAAAATCATCGCGACTCAAACGCACACGACCCAATAAAAAATGCGCAAAACTGTTTTTCGGGTGCTTCTTTAAAAATCCTTGGGCTAAAACTTCTGCTTCATCAATCCGCGCCAAACTCATGAGAGCACGCGCTCGGTAGAGCGGACACTCTGGGCGCTCTTTCACTTTCGACGAAAAATCAAAAACACAAAGAGCCGCGCCCGTTTGACCAATATTTAAAAGTTTTTCTCCAACCTGAAGTAAATAGCGCGAAACATAGGCTGGCCGCCTTTCCGATCGAAAGGCAATTTCTTCTTTCGCATCGAGAAGTTGCGGCCGATTTAAACTCAAGCCCCGCAACTCAAGCGGCAACAAGTCTTTCAGCTGCATTAAATCATTTTCCAAAACACGAGGGCTCTGAAGCTCAACGCAACGCTTACTCCGTTCTGAAAAAAGATAGATAGAAGCCATATCGGCCCGGAGTCTCGCACAGACTGAGCGGGAGGGTCAATACCGCAATTCCTAGCCCTAGTAAGTCTTAATGGCTGCCAAACTATTCCCATTACAGCGGATACTAAATAAATCGGGCCCTGTATAAGTGATATCCGGGGTCCCGGGACGAATTGCTAAAGGGCCGGCGCCTTCGGTACCGGGGCTTGAGGAACTTAAATCTGCGATTTGACCCAACTTTACAGGGTCAGCCCCTGCAATATTAAAGGCATGAACAGAGCTGGTATTATAACTGGCCACAAAGAGGGTTTTTTCATCTTCACTTAAAACAACATCATCAATGAAATCGGTGCCATTGCTGGCATTGGTGACGGTAATCGGATTGCTCGGCCCACGCACTACCCGAAAAGGTGTGAGGCTCAACTGTAACAGATAGCCTCCGGTTGAACTCCCCAAAAAAGCCTTCCCATCGCTCGTGACTGCCCACGCTCGAAAGGCGGGTGCAGTTGCCCCCAAACTCAAAGAACCTTCAATATTACCCGTAGTAGGATCAATCAGATCGACCCCTCCGTGGGTAACAGGCACTGATCCTTCGCCGGTAATTTGAGTAGCTCCCGAACAAGTAGCTAGGAGTTTCCCATTCGAAAGAGCCGTAAGGCCGGAAGTATTGTAACCGGCAGAAGCCCCACACTGACTCGCGGTATAAATACTCGTGGGGGTGATTGAGGTCTCACCAATATCATAGTAGCGAATAATCCCTTGGCTCCAACGGCTTGGAGTAGTCGTATACTCGTAGTTGCTAAAACTAATCGCCAAACGATTTCCAATTCGCGCTAAATTTTGTGGGATGATTGGCGTAAAAGATCCTGCCGCAACAGGCGAAATACTTTCTCCTCGTCCATTGATCTGAGCAAGATCTGAGTTCAGAGTAAGAGGCGTATTCAGATCAAGGTTTTGATACACCGCACCTGTCTGAGGATTAAAATAAATTAAATGCGTGCTCACAGAAGTTGTTGTTCGAGAAGAAGTGAGCAAGAACGCATGGTTTAAATCACTGACTAATAAGTTTGCGGGGTAGCCCATTCCATCGAGCGCGGCAGAAGGAAGTCCTGCATAAACAGAAGGTGAAAAAGCAGCCAGAGGACTTGCATCGAGATCAACGGCCAAAACTGCCGCGGGGGCAAAAAGAGTAACAAACATAATCTGCCCTAAACTCGCTTGCCCAGGCACATCGAGAATATCGAGATCGGGTGCGCAAACAATCCCATTTAAGGCATTTTTATTAATCGTCCAGCTTCCTTGAACTTCTTCGTTTTGGCTGGGTGACGCACTCTCTACTCCCTGCCCACAAGCCACCACCCAATGAATGAGCCAGAGTGAAAATAGGACGAAGAGTACTTTTGTATTTTTCATATTTTCTCCTTTTAAGGAACCCTGACCGTCGGGGCAAAACCAAAATCCACATAACCCCCCTCGGCGTCTAAGGCTTCAATATTGCGTGCGGTATAAATTTCTTGCATTCCCTCCCAACTGCAATCTTGGAGGGCATTGAGATAACAAAGAAAAGCACCCTGAGCGCCTTGCAGCGAAACACGAAGCTCATGCTGCGAATTTTCAGGGCCACTCACCCAATCCATCGCTCGAAAAACAGGGCTTCGATCTTCGCGAGAGATAGGGCAAGGCTGAGGGCTCGGCGGGCACCAATTGATTTGTTGGCAGATCGCAAAGACCCAGCGTTCTCGAAACGGGGCAAAAAAAGGCAAAACTACTTCATACCCTTCGAGCCGCACTCGACTTCGAAGCAATTGGGCTTGAGAAGGCCCCCTACACACTTGAGAAGATGAAGTTGAGCCCGCCGAGCTCGCACAACCCACTAAAGGAATCAGCTCAAAAATACTTAAGCGGGCAGAACTCGGGCGTGGAATCCGATAAATAGGATGCGGCGCCAAGGTAAAACGAAGACGCGAAGCAACAGCATCGGGCGGCATCGAGCAAACCGGTTCAGCGCGACAAACAGTTTCGGAGATCGAAGGAGTAAAATTGAGTGCTGAAGGACCTATGCAAATATTGGTGCTCATGCTTTCCTTTTATTGATTCAAAATTCCAATGGCATCGAGATCGAAGCCTGAGGCCCCAAATCCGGGTTGAGTGGCTAAATCACGAATTCGAATAAACCTCGCCCACGAAAGTCCTACGGTTTCAAGATCAAAGGGATCTCCGCCAATCGCCAAAAGTTGGGCGGGCGTGTAACCACCTTCAGGCATAGGGGGCAAAGGAAATACGGGGTGAACTCCTGCGCATCCAACGTAATCGGGCGGTGTCATCGAACAGGGAAAGGTAGCGAAACGCATGCCATCTTGGCTTACCGAAACCTCTCCCAACTCAACCCAACCCGTGAAGGCGTTTTCATACACCATAAAATCAGGGCCTGAGCCATTCAAAATCGGCGTATCAAATTGCAGGACAATTTCTCCATGAAGCCCTAGAGAAAGCACATCGCCACCCCCCAGAGGAGCGGCACCATGCGGAGTCCCAAACACAAGTCTCGTTTCTCCAAAAGGGTCTCCGCTTCCATGCATAAATGAGGCAATGCTATCAATGAAGCGATCGGAGCTTCGTGAAGGCGGCGGAGGAATCGCCTCACAACGATTCGCCGTGCCTAGGGCCCCGCAAGCAAGCCCAACTCTTTCGCATTCCCCGCAATTCATCATTGCGCCACAACCGTCGTCCATTCGACCGCAGGTCACGTTCGCTGCGCAACGCTGTGGTGTGCAACCCGGCATTTCAGGAGGCGGCATCTCTGTAGAAACTCCGCAGATATTTGAATGCCCAGCTCCACCACAGGTTTCGCCCGGATTGGCGCAAGTTCCACAATTTAAAATCTCCCCACAACCATCGGAGGTTTCTCCGCAATTGTACCCCTTGCTCTCACAAGTAATCGGCACACATTCATGAGGAACATCGGGCAAAGTTGTTTCAGAACCATCGTCTTCTACCACCTCCACTTCAATAAAATGCCCAAAACCATTTTGAATGGCACCAATCAGAAAATGACCAAGGTGATGAACTTGCAAAAGGCCCGGTGCATCAAAAGTGGCATAATAAGAGTGCGGGCTAAACCACTCCACGTCGCCACTTAAACCTTGAGAACGCGTTTCGAGAAAAACTCGGTCGCCCGGATGAAGACGAAGATTTTGAAGAGGAGTGTTTTGCCCTCGTCTCACAATTTGGAGATCTTGATGCGTTGGAGCGATGCTTGGATTTGCAACCGGGCTCGAAGGAGGAGAAGTAGGCTCTTCGACCAGCGAATCGGATCCACAAGCAGTTAAAAAAAGGCAAAGAAATAAAATAATTTTCTTCATATTCTTACTCCTACAGTTCCAAAGGCCGATAAACGCGGTAAAGGAAAACCGCGTGCATCAATCATTTGCGCATTGTTCACATCTTTCACTTCTACTCCCATGTAATATTTTTTAAGCACATTCAGCGTGCAGCCGATATCGAGCTGAGCTCGGCTTCCCAGAAAAGTGGTGTTATCGTAATCAATGGGCATGCGATCTAAATACTGGAGATTGGCGTAGAGGCTGCCCCATTTATTTTTTAGAGTCAGGCGAGAATTGACTTTGTGTCGTGGCCGCCCCGGAAGTTGTGCGTCATTCGAAACGATATGTGCGTCAAGAAAAGTATAGTTTGCGTCAAAAGTAACATGCTCCCCAAACTGTAACCCTGTGGCAAACTCTAAACCTTGCGCACGAACCGCATCGGTATTAATCGGCGCAATGGTGAAGGCATTGATTGGCACGAAGATGATAGAGTTTTCGATGTGGTTGAAAAAATAGCCAATTTCCGTCCAACCAAAACGATGATTGGCCCGAAAACCAATATCAAAATTAATGGCTTTCTCAGGAATCAAGTCGGGGTTCCCGCGAAAAATTCCTTCATTCGGCAAATAAAGTTCTAAAAAGCTGGGGTAACGAAAGGAGTTGTCGATATTCGATTTAAAAGTAATCCACTCAAAGGGGCTTCCTTTCACTCCCAAATGCATCGCAACGCGCGAACCAAAATCACTGGCGTTTTCAAAACGAACAGTAGGATTCACCAACACTTTTTCTTGGAGCAAATGGATTTCATCCGAAAAATAAACTCCATTCACTAAGCGGGTATGTTTCCCCGAAACAGGTGCCCCCACTAAGCTCTTATCGTTAAAACCATCTTCGCGGCCTTCATAACTCAGTTTTAAACCCTGACCAACGCTCTTGCCCTGCCAAAAATAATCCCAAACCATTTTGCCGCCGAGAGTATGATCGTAGATTTTATCATCAATTGGCGCTCCCAAAACCGGGCTTGGGTCGCGAAAATGACTATAGTTATTTCGGTAGTAGGGCTGAAGTTGAAGATTTAAGCCCTCTTTCCCAAGTGAATCGACCGCAACTTGTAGAGTCGTATAATTTTTTAAAAGATTTTCTTGAGCTTGAGGCACATAACTTGGGCCTAAGAGCACCACGGTTTCTTCGGTGGGAGGAATTTGACGATGAGTCCCAAACCAATCGGTAATCAATTCTAAACGCACTTTCTCGCTGGGTTTTCCCCCTAATTTGAGCAAGCCACTTTCACTGAAAAATGCATTATTTTTTCGATAGAGGAGCTCACCCCCGCCCACGGGAATCCCTCCGATATCGGAAGGCGTCGTAAGAAAAGTGAAACTGCCCGAGCTTTGAAGATGGGTATGATTAAAAACTAAAGAAAACTTCTTGTCGTTGCGCGAATAGCTTTCTGAACTTTTAATTGTGGCAAAAGTTCCAGTGCCCAACAAAAACTCAGCACTCTGCTTTTTATTCGCCTTTTTCGTAATGATATTGACGACTCCACCAATTGCATCCGAGCCAAATTGAGCCGAAGCCCCGCCTCGAATAATCTCAATACGATCAATCACATCGAGTGGAATGCTCGAAAAATCAACTGCACCGCCCGATTCGGTATTGAGCTTGATTCCATCCATCATCACCGTCACTTGCTCGGCGCTGCTGCCGCGAATGGTTACGGTAGAATATTGGCCCAAGCCTCCAAATTGACGCACGTTCACACCCGGTTGCTGCGAAAGAAGATCGGGCAAACTCTTGAGCTGATTTTCAAATTTCTTGGGATCAATCGTGGTGACAAAGCCCGAAGGTTTTTCGGCACTATAATCTTGAGCAGAATCTTGAACTAAAACTTCGCCTAATTGCTCAGCGGAATAAGCGGGACTTGTCTGAGAAAATAGACAAGAAAAGGCAGAAAATAAAAAAGCCGCGCGAGCGACTTTGTTTAAAAACATAAGGGCACTCTTTCCACGAAGTGATTCCTAAACTTTTAGGAATTTTCCCGAGAGCAGGTTTCCTGACTTGGGGTGAAACCCATCATCCTTGCCTTCCCATTCCGAAAAATCGGAACAGTGACTAAGCGGATTTTGGTTTATCCCCTGACAGTGGCGGGACCGTCGCCGATTTTCACGGCGTTCCCTAACTTACGGGATTTACAATTTCGAGGGGCTAGCAAAGGGGCTAAAGGGGTGTCAACCTGAAATCTTAGAATAACGATTTAATGTCTTCTTTGCACAATAAACTCCGCGAGCTGCAAAAGTGCAGTTTTGGCGGGGCTTTCGGTATAAGGTTCTAAATCGGCCTTGGCTTTGGCCACAAAATCGTGGGCTTTTTGAAGAGTGTATTGAATCGATTGATGGCGGTCTAAAACCGATAAAACTTCTTGAAGATCTTTTTCGGGAGAGCCCTCTCCTTGGCCTTGAAGAACTTGCCGAATCATTTCACGCTCCGCCGCAGTGCAATGACGCATCCCATGAATTAAGGGGAGAGTCATCTTCCCTTCTTTCAGATCGGTTCCTACCACTTTACCAATTTCATGGTCGGAAGAGACATAATCGAGAGCGTCATCGATCAATTGAAACGCAATACCAATATGGTTTCCATAACTTTTGAGGCGCTCTTGATCACCTACTGAGGCACGGCCAATCAAAGCCCCCAAATGACTCGAAGCCGCAATCAATCGTGCGGTTTTATAAGAAATGATTTCAAGATAGGTTTCTTCGGTGAGGGCAGGATCATTCGATTTGATGATTTCTAAAACTTCTCCTTCAGTGGTTTCAGCAGTAACTTGAGAAATAATTTCAAGCACTTTGAAATCGCCATCCTCTGCAATAATCGAAGAAGCCTTACAATAAAGATAATCGCCCACTAAGACAGTCGCTTTATTTCCCCATAAGGCATTCGAAGAAATTTTATTCCGTCGAAGCGCAGCATTATCGATTACATCATCATGAAGTAAAGTGGCCGTATGAATAAACTCTAAAGCACAACCAATGTTAATGGTACGATCGCCTTGATATCCAAACAAACGAGCGGCAAGCAAACAAAGGGTTGGACGTAGGCGTTTCCCACCGGAATGAATAATATGAGAGGCTACTTGAGTAACCATTTCAACCGGCGAATAGACTAAAGCATGAAGGCGTTGTTCTACTTTTTCAAGATCTTGCCGAATCGGCTGGCAAATACTTTCAAAGGAAACTTGAGACATGGAGCTGCGTTACCTCGCAGGGCAGAAACTTGTCAAATGGCTAATTTGAAAGAAAAAATAGCGGGAAAATTACGAAAACTCTCTATTGTTCTAGATTGAATTCGAAAGCTCCATTCACCACTTCGGCGGTTTCTTGCTGTTTGCGAATACCCATTGCACAGTTTCCGTCGAAAAGAGCACCTTCTTCAATCACTAGAGCAGGGGCCACAATATCGCCCCGAACAAGAGCTGGCGGATGCATTTCAATTTTTTGTTTTGCGATAATCGAGCCCATAACCTGCCCACTAATCACGGCATTCTCAACTTCTAATTTTCCTTCTACATTCGCGCCCTCACCAATAATCAATGTTCCATCGGAGAAAATCTCTCCCCGAAAATTCCCATTGATCTGAACAGTTCCCTCAAAGGTAAGCTTCCCTTCGAAGCGACACCCTCGATCGAGAAGTGTAGAAGGATTTTGGTCTACAATTTTTAGTGATCTATCTTTATCTCCAAACATATTTCACTCCTTTCTTAAGAGCTTAATGTCTCTATCCCATGATGGCATTAAAAATCCGATCTAAATCTTCCTGACTATAGTAATCAATCATCACCCGACCTTTTTTACCCTGCGCTTTGATTCGCACCTTGGTGCCCAAAACTTTAGTCATTTCATTTTCAATAAAATTGAGCTGTGGATCAACTTTTTTGGTTTGCACAATTTTCTCAACCTGCACCCCATCGCGAAGCTTTCTCACCCAATCTTCGATTTCTCTAACGGAGAGACCTTCTTGGACAACCCGTCGACAAACTTTAAGACGCATTTCTTCTTCTTCGATACCCAACAAACTTCGCGCGTGCCCCATTGAAATACGCCCCTCTATAATATAGCCCCGGATCTCTTCAGAAAGATTAAGAAGGCGTAAGGCATTGGCAACAGTAGAACGTTCTTTACCTACCTTCTTTGAACATTCCTCCTGGGTATAATGATAGCGCTCCATGAGCTGCTTGTAGGCTAACGCCTCTTCGATGGGATTCAAATCTTGACGCTGAATATTTTCAATCAGTGCAAGCTCTAGACTATGCTCTTCGGTCGCCTCCAAAACAACAACGGGAACTTGCTCTAATCCCACAAGCTTACTAGCTTTGAAACGACGCTCGCCTGCAATCAACTCATAAAGCCCCCCCTCTATTTTGCGAACAATAAGAGGTTGAATAACACCATTCTCTCGAATTGAATCTGCCAGCTCCTCTAAAGCTTCTTTTGAAAAAAGCTTACGGGGTTGATCACGGTTCGCCACAATTTTTGAAACAGGACAAAGAAAATAAGAAGAGGCCTCCGATTTCGCCTCCGAAGGATTTGGAATCAAAGACGCCAAACCACGCCCCAGTGCTTTTTGTTGAAACATACCATTCCTCCCTAACTGACCATTAGAATTTTTTCATTCTGTACATTTTTTTGTTCGCGTACAAAACTAATCTTTGAACGACCTAAAACTTCTTTTGCCAAAGAAAGATAAGCCAGCGAACCTTTAGACCGAATATCGTACAAAAGAATCGGCTTTCCATGAGATGGACTTTCGCTCAACTTAACATTTCTTGGAATTATTGAAGAAAATATTTTTTCTGGGAAATAACTTTTTATTTCCTGAGCCACTTGATGAGAAAGATTATTTCGCAAATCAAACATCGTAAGCAAAATACCCTCAATATCCAAATTCGCATTCAAACTTTCTTTCACCAAAGTGATTGTCTTCAACAATTCACTCAAACCTTCAAGGGCATAGTACTCACATTGGACAGGAACGATCACGGAATCTGCAGCACTTAAGGCATTCACCGTTAAAAGATTTAAAGAAGGCGGACAATCAATAATAATAAAATCATAAAAGTCACGAATGGCTGCCAGTGCATTTTTCAATTTAAATTCCCGTGAAAATTTACTGACCAATTCAATATCTGCGGCGACAAGATCTGTATTCGAAGGGATGACATGTAAAAACTCTAACGAAGTAGGAACGATCACTTCTTGAGCGGGGACGCCCGAAACCAATACGTGATAAATATTTTGAGGAAAACTTTTTTTATCAAGGCCCAAGCCACTACAGGCATTGCCCTGAGGATCAAGATCTATCAGCAGTGTAGGGTGCTCAGCGGCAGCAAGGGAGGCCGCAAGATTCACAGAAGTGGTGGTCTTACCAACTCCACCTTTTTGATTGCATATGACGATTATTTTTCCCACCCGACCCCCAAGATGAAAGGCGAGACTTCTAATTTTCTTATGTCAAAAACTAGAAACAAATGCAACGTCAAAAAATTATTTTTTCATTTTTAATCCTAAAATAATTCTTTCCTGTTTTGAAAATGGAAGAAAATATTTTTTCTCTGCAACAATATTCCAATTTGATTTATTTTTTTGAAAATCCAAGAATTGTTTTTGACTCAACATAAAAAACAATGCCGTGTCTTTTATCAATAAAGGTTGAAGAAGCTTCAAAAGCTCATCGGGAGAAAATGTTGCACGTGAAACAATGTGAGAAAAATCTTCTGAACCGAGATACGACTGAATGTTTTTCTGAGTTAAAAACTCATTAACCACTTTTACATTCTTTAAGTGCAATTCCCTCAAAGCATGAAATATAAAAGAACCCTTCCTTTGGTCAGCCTCCACTAAAGTCATTAACAAATTTTCATGTAGTATTTTTATGATTAAAGCAGGGAATCCGGCACCACTCCCTATATCGAGCACATTTTTAGGGTTTGATATTTGAGAAGCCAATTGTAATGAGTCGATAAAATTCAGCTCCACAGCCTCCCGCAAGCCAGAGTGAGCTGTAAGATTAATCTTCTTATTCCACTTTTCTAAAAAATGCTGGAAACAATCAAACTGCGTAAGCGCTCTAGAAGATAAATGAGGCAAAGAGGAGAGAGAAACACCTTCTTGCAACAAATTTTGAAATGATTGTTTTGAATTCATACGAAAAAGCCCTAACAGGCTTCTTCCACCAAGGAAATGGGGGCTTTTTTCTTGAGATGAACAATCAAAATGGAGATAGCAGCAGAAGTCACCCCAGAAATGCGAGAAGCCTGCCCTAAAGAAAGGGGCTTTACCTTTTCTAATTTTTCAATCACCTCTCTAGACAAACCAGAAATTCCCCGAAAATTAAAATCTTTTGGAATAAAATAACTCTCTAAAGAAGACAATTTATCTACCATGCTTTGTTGGCGAGAGATATACCCCTCATATTTGATCTCAATCTCGACTTGGTTTTTAACTTCTGGGGAGAAATTCTTCGTTAAATTCGACCAATCGGAATAGACAGCATCTAAATTTTCAACATTAAGCTCTGGACGACGCAAAAACTCTTCGAGGGTTTGATTTTTTTTGTTGGAATCTTTTTCCACAGCGGGGCGAGTCTGTTTTAATAAGTATTTCAAGGCTCTAATTTGTTCTTTTTTCTCAACAAACCGCAGCCAGTCTTGTGAAGAAATTAAATTTAAACTCTGGGCCTTTTCTCTTAAGCGCAAATCTGCATTGTCTTCCCGCAAAAGAAGACGGTGTTCGGCTCTTGAAGTAAACATACGATATGGCTCTTGAGTTCCTTTAGTCACCAAATCGTCGACCATAACCCCAATATAAGCTTCTGAGCGATCAAGAATAAGCGGAGCCGCCTGACGCAAACACTGAACGGCATTAATTCCAGCCATAATTCCCTGAGCTGCCGCCTCCTCATAACCCGAAGTTCCATTAATTTGTCCGGCAAAAAACAAATTCTTTATTTTTTTTGTCTCTAGAGAAGGCAGGAGCTGGGTGGGGGGCAAACAATCATACTCTACTGCATAACCCGCCCTCACCATTTCTGCTCTTTCGAGGCCTGGAATAGTCTTTAAAATCTCCAACTGAACATCAACTGGCAAACTGGTCGAAAGACCATTAACATATACCTCGTGCGTACTGTGCCCCTCAGGCTCTAAAAACAATTGATGTCGATCTTTATCTGCAAAACGCATCACTTTATCTTCGACCGAGGGGCAATAACGAGGGCCAATGCTCTGAATGGTCCCATTATACATTGGGGATCTATCAATCCCTTTTCGAATAATCTCATGCGTTTTTTCATTGGTATAAGTGATAAAACAAGAAATCTGCGGAAGCTCGGGCTGAACGTTAGAAAATGAAAATCGAGGCAGATCGGAGTCACCAAACTGCTCCTCAAGCTGAGAAAAATCGATCGTTCGAATATCCAAACGAGGGCAAGTTCCCGTTTTCATCCTCACCACCTCAAACCCCAAATCCTTCAAACTACCAGAAAGGCCCAACGAAGGGGAGTCTCCAGCACGCCCGCCCCCTATTTTTTTATCCCCATAATGCATCAAACCATTCATAAAGGTGCCGGTAGTTAAAATTACCGCCTTTGCCTCAAATAATATTCCAAAATTTGACCAGACACCACAAACAGCCCCACCCTCAACCTTTAACCTTTCTACAAAACCCTGCTTGATAAACAAATGAGGGGTGGTTTCCAAAACCCTTCTCATTTTAATTTTGTATTGAAGCTTGTCGGCCTGAGCTCGAGTCGCTTGAACCGCGGGCCCCTTTTTAGTATTCAATTTCCGAAACTGAATTCCCGTGGCATCAATAACCTTACCCATCTCTCCACCCAGAGCGTCCAACTCACGAACCAGATGCCCCTTACCCAAACCACCAATTGCTGGATTACAACTCATTTGAGCAATATTATCTACATTCGAAGTCAAAAGGAGAGTCTGAAACCCTGCACGCGCTGCTACCAACGCAGCCTCGCAACCAGCATGCCCACCACCAACCACAATCACATCAAATTTTTTCTCATAAATCGTCATACTTATTGTTCCACGTGAAACACCGAAAACACAAATAAATTAAATTAATATTAATTAATGTAATTTAATTATAATTAAATATCTTCTGACTTATTTGGCATTAAAAAATCCCGAGTGGCCTTGCCCGCCTTTTGAAAAACTCGGGCCATCGCGAGCGCTTTCATTTTAATACCCGCGCCAACGGTAATGGCCCCTTCCATAATTCCATTTCCAACAATCACAAAAGCCTCTTTTGTTTTTTCTAACTCAGAAGGGGCGTCAGACACTTTATCTAATGTCAAAATGGCCGCATCTTGCCCTTCAAACTCAGCGCTCATTTGTTCGGTAGCGAAAAGCGGAGCAGCCCACAAAACGAATGCGCACAAGAACACTCTCAAAATTAAAATTTTACCCTTCATATCCCTCCCCCTTATTTACCGATACAAAAACGACTGAAAATATTATCCAAGATATCTTCTCGAGAAACAGTGCCTATAATCTCACCCAAAGCCTCCGTGCAGGAATAAAGATCTGCCACAATCCATTCTGGAGAAACTTTTTGCTGCAAATTCGCAATGGCACGAGTTAATGACGCACTTGCCTGTTCTAATAAATTTTTATGACGCAGCTGATTCAAAAACAACAAATCTTGTTTTTCTTCTATTTCTAGATCGACTGCGTCAATAAACAACCCTTCAATTCCCTGCAAACCCTCTCCAGATATAATCGAGCAGGATATAACATTTTTTATTTTTTTCGCGCCTAAATCTTTAAAAACTTCTTCTGGGCTCCATTTATTTTCTAAATCATCTTTATTGCAGAAATAAAGAGCATTTTTTTTTGACGCAATTTCTAAAATTTCACTGTCTTCTTTCTCCCATTTTCGAGAGAGATCAAAAAGTGCAATTACCAAATCTGCTTTTTCTAAATACTGTTTTGTTTTTTGAATTCCGATTTTTTCAACGCTTCCTTCAGCTTCTCGAATTCCCGCAGTATCTACCAATCGAAAAACATACCCTTGAATATTCAATCTTCTTTCGATGATATCTCGAGTGGTGCCCGCCTCTTCATGAACAATAGCCACTTCTTCTTGGCACAAATAATTCATCAAGCTACTCTTCCCTACATTGGGTTTTCCCAAGAATGCAACCACTACTCCATCTCGCATTAAGCGTCCGAGCTCATAATCTTTCTTCCATTTTTCGACTTGTTTCAGACTTTCTTGGGCAAGGCCGATTGCGTGAGAATAATCAATAATTTCAATGTCTTCCTCAGGAAAATCAACGCTCGCCTCCAATTGCATTAAAAGCTCCAAAAGACGTAAGCGTAGAATTTCAATTGGTTTTTCAGCATGCTGCCATTGAGCTTGGGCCAAACTCAATGCTTTTTCAGAACCTGCGGCAATCAAATCGGCTATGGCTTCTGCGCGTAGAAGACTCATTTTCCCATTTAAAAAGGCCCTCTGAGAAAATTCTCCTGGAGAGGCTGGGCGAGCACCTAAAGAATAAAGAAGCTCTAATACCTTTTTAGCTAAAAATCGCCCTCCATGAATATGCAATTCTACCACTTCTTCGCCCGTAAAAGAGTGCGGGGCCTTCATCCAAACTGCCAATGCCTCATCTATAAATTGGCCTTCGCGGTGAATTTTTCCTAAATAAAGAAGATGTGAATCCCATTCTTTGGAACTCGAAGAAGACTTTTTAAATATTTTCTCAAGAAATTTAGGGGCCTCTGGGCCACTTACACGGACAATGGCCACGCCGCCTTCACCGGGAGGGGTCGCTAAGGCGGCAATAGTATCTGACAAAGAAGAAAACATGCATTCTACATTTTTTAAGTTGTTTTAGAGCGACGAAGTAAATCGGCTAAACTCAAATCATGCTGGTGAAGATATTGCTGAATCACAGTCATCACCGTATTTACAAAAATATAAAGCACCAGCCCAGAGGGCACAAAAAGCATAAATACCGAAAAAATAACGGGCATGAGCATCATGATTCGAGCCTGATCGGGATCTTGATTCGGAGTAGGAGTCATTTTTTGTTGGATGACCATAAAAACCCCCAACAAAATAGGAGAAATAAAATAGGGATCTGGCGCAGAAAGATCTTTGTAAAACCAAAAGAAAGGAGCTTGGTACAACTCAATCGCGTTGTACAAAACTTTATAAAGCGCGATATAAACGGGCATTTGCAATAACATGGGTAGACATCCACCCATCGGATTCACTTTATGCGTTTTAAACAGATTCATCATTTCAACATTTAATCGTTCTCGATCTTGTTTGTATTTCTCTCGCAACTCAACCAATCGGGGCTGAAGTTGTTGCATTGCCTTCATCGATTGCAGACTTTTCTTATTGATTGGATGCAAAATGAGTTTGATAAAAACAGTCAGCAAAATAATCGCGACCCCCCAATTTCCAACCCAAGAATGAAAAAGCTTTAATAAAAATAAAATGGGGTAGGCGACGGCACTAAACCAACCATAATCTACCGCTTGATCGAGGTGAACGTTCATCAATTTCAAATAATCGAGCTGTTTTGGTCCGAGATAAACCGAAAATTCTTTTTGAAGCTGAGAGGCAGGGGCAATGCTCTCTCGAGGATAAAAATAATCGACATAGAGTTGATTGCCTTCCGCATTTTGACCGTAATTAATGGTGCTTTGAGGAGAAATAGCCCGACTCACGATGCTCATTAAAAAATAACGATCTTCGATGCCCGCCCAAGCAAAACTTCCAAGCTGAGTTTGGGTTTGAGAAGGTTCTAATTTGTGAATTCGAGTTACCCCCTTTTCATTGTAAAAAAGAGGGGTTTTTAGATTTTCGGGCCCTTTCAAAAAGCTAAAAGTGCCTGTGTGTCGTAGGTGCTGTTCAGCCTGCAAATGAAGGCCTAACGAGGCTTCTAAAGTTTTTGAACTCAAATTTTCAAGAAGAACGCGGATGGTTCCTGAATAATTTTGCGAATCCCATTCGAACTTCTTTGTTAACCGCAGCTCTGAATTACTCCATTGATATTCTACAAAATTTTCTCCTTGGCTTTTCAGTCGAAAACTCAACTTTTCCGGAATCGAAAAGTTGGTGTCTTTAAAAAGCAATAAAAGATTTTTTTCGGGGCTACCCTGGAAAAGATTCACCAAAGCAGAATCTTTTTGAAGATTCTGCTTAAAAAGCTTGAGCTCAAAATAGTTGAGAATTCCATTCCAGGTTGAGGATTCCACCTTATACAAAGGAAATCCCAGCGAAGTGCGCTGCTCTGGGGCAGAAGGAGTTTCAGACTGAGGGGCAGGCTTCGTGTTTGAACTTTCTGAAACAGCGGAGCTCCCAACAGATGGAGTAATTGCTTTTTCTTTTTGGCTCTCTACGGAACTTTGAGGGGGAGGTGTAAAAACAAACTTGAAATACCCCAAGAAAACCAACCCCGATAATAAAATCGCAAGTAAAATTCTTTTTTGTGAATCCATGAAGTTACTTTCTTATCAAACCGGATCAAATCCTCCGGGATGCAAAGGGTGACATTTTAAAATTCTTTTGAACGCCTTCTGTGTGCCTCTCCAAGTTCCGTAGCGCTCACAAGCCTGTTTCGCATACTCAGAGCAAGAAGGATAAAAACGACAAACCCTTGGTTTAAAAGGGGATATCCAGCGCTGATAAAACTGAATGCTTTTCACCACCACACTCATGCACAACCTGTGAATTTACTGTGGAAAACCCAAGCAATAAACGCTTTAAACTCTTGAAACAAAAAAACATTATCATCCACAACTTTTTTAGAACTAACGATCACTAAAGTATCTAAAATAGGTAAAAACCGTGTTTGACGATAAGACTCACGGAGTATGCGTTTGATCCGATTGCGATCATGAGCTTTACCTACTTTTTTGGAGATCGAAACCCCTAAGCGGGAACAGTGCAAACTTGAAGGTAAAACAAAAAAAGTAAATGATTTTGTTTTAAATCGCTTCCCTTTTTTTAAGAGCAGCCGAAACTCTCTCTCCTTCAAAATTTTGTGCAATCTAGAAAAAGAATTTTGTTTCATTCAATACAAAACTATTTTGTAGAAACTTTAATAGATAATCGGCGGCGGCCCTTTGTTCGGCGCGATTTCAAAACCTTTTTACCTGCCGTTGTTTTCATTCGTTTTCTAAATCCATGCTTGCGCTTGGCCTTGGTTTTACTGGGTTGGAAGGTTCTCTTCATTTTTTTCTCCTCACATCTTCTGATTCAAAATTTATTTACCAAAAAAATTTTACTCGAAAAAACATCTTCAACAAGCTTTGTCAACGCGAAAACATTCAACTTTTTCAGAAAGAATTTTTTTTCTGATTTTTTTTTGAAAATTGTCTTGCAAAATTTCTGAGTGCTGCTAGAAATTTTTATTTGTAGCGAAGATATTTTTCCGATCATTTTTCTCGATAAATTTTATTCTTCGGTACACGGTTCTATAAATTAAATTCAAAGTTTAAGAAAAAGTTTATAGCCAAGACGGTCGTTCTTCTCTCACAAGTGGGAGAGAAACAAAAGTTCATTTTATCGAGGGGTGTTATTTTTCGGCGGATATCCCACCGAATTCTTCGTAACCTTTTGATTTTATTTGTACTTTTAAGATATTCACAGTTGTGGAAAAGCTGTGTTTTTGGTTTTCTTTTGTCTTGAGCGAGGTTAGCCATCGTGGATGAGACAATTGCTCAGGTAGTTGAGTCTTTAAAAACCAAGGTGAGTGAGCTCAATTTTAATAATTGGCTTAAACCCGCCACATTTACTCTTCCTTCAACTGGAATCCTTAAGATTGAGGTGCCCAATAAGTTTATCCGCGATTGGATCAACGAAAACTATCTTCATTTGATTAAATTTGAAATCTTTCGTGTGACGGGCACCGAACACGAAATTGTTTTCGAGGTGACGGCTGAAGAGGTTCAAGCCCCAGTCGAAGAAGCTCCCCCTGTACAATCAGCTCCTCTTTCAGAAAATCACAAAAATTCAGATTTATTCAGCGCAAAATATACATTTGGTAATTTTGTAGTGGGTTCTTCTAATCAATTTGCCCATGCTGCCGCCATGGCAGTTGGAAATGCTCCAGCCAAAACCTATAATCCTCTTTTCATTTATGGTGGAGTGGGGCTTGGTAAAACACACCTTTTGAGCGCCATCGGACATGCCGTTTTAAAGCGAACTCCAAATTTTCGAATTATTTATATTACGGGAGAGAGTTTTACAAATGAGCTGATTAATTCAATTCGTTACGAAAAAATGTTTGAATTTCGAAAAAAATATCGCGATGCCTGTGATGTTTTTCTAGTAGACGATGTTCAGTTTATTGGTGGTAAAGAAAGAACCCAAGAGGAATTCTTTCATACTTTCAATTACCTCTATGAGGCAAGACGGCAAGTGGTGCTCACCAGTGATCGAATGCCCAAAGATATTCCCCAACTCGAAGAACGCCTAAGATCTCGATTTGAATGGGGGCTAATCGCCGATATTCAGCTCCCCGATGTAGAAACCCGCGTGGCCATCTTAAAAAAGAAAGCTGAGAATGACGGGATTCTTCTTCCAGACGACGTGGCAATGTTTTTAGCGACGAATATCCGCTCAAATGTTCGCGAACTAGAAGGTTCTCTTATTCGGGTGAGTGCTTTTGCTTCGCTGGTGGGCTCAGAAGTCACTATCGACATGGCCAAAGAAGTGCTTAAAAACTTGATTCCCGATCCTTCCCGTAATCTCACAGTGGAAGCGATTCAAAAACTAGTGGCAGATCGCTATAACATAAAAGTTACTGAGCTCAAATCTCCGCGTCGTCATAAAACGCTCACCGAACCCCGTCAAATTGCAATGTATCTCTGCCGAAAATTCGTTAAATCATCTTTCCCAGAGCTTGGGTTAAAGTTTGGGGGTAAAGATCATTCGACAGTCGTCCATGCTGTACAAAAAGTGGAACGTCGCCTCACGGAAGATGCTTCTTTTAGACAAGAACTCGACTCCATTGAAAAAATGCTACTGATCTAAAAGATATCCCAAGCTGTGAATGACCTGTGATTTTCTTTGTTTACAATCTTGTGGGAAACTTTTTTTTCAACATGTGAAGAAACACGGGGATGAACTTGTGGATGAGTTGTTTAAAAAAAGATTTTCTGTTTTTTGAAAAAAAAGGTGCAAAATCATACCAAGATTTACTAGCCAATTAACTGAAGAGTTTCATTTTCTTAGATGATTTACTCACAGATTCACAGGGCCTATTATATACTACTGTATTTATTTTTATATTTATATTTAACTACTAAGCTTGTTAGAAAGTTGAAAACTTCAGAAATTATTCAAGAGAGGGAATTATGGAATTCAAAATTCAAAGAAGTGCATTCTTAAAATCTTTAAGCTGGACTCAATCCATTGCCGAAAGAAAAACGACAATGCCGATTCTTTCAAATACTCTTCTTGAAGCAAAAGGGCAGAACATCAAAACAATCGCAACCGATTTAGATGTGGGAGTGGTAACGCAAACAACTGCAAATATTATTTCAGAAGGTAAAATCTGCGTACCCGCAAAGAGTCTTTACGATATCGTAAAAGAATTGAATGTAGATGAAATTAAAATTTCCCAAAAGAACCAAGATCGTTTGGAAATTAGCTCCGGAAAATCTTCTTTTAAAATTGTGGGGATGCCCTCGGATGATTTTCCCACTCTTCCTCAACTTGACGGAAAGTCTTCTTATCCCGTCGAGGCCGTGGGATTAAGAGATATGCTAGATAAAACTCTCTATGCCGTTTCGAATGATGAAAGTCGCTATAATCTCCATGGTGTTTACTTAGAGAAAGTTGGAGAAAAAAGTCTTCGAATGGTTGCAACAGATGGTCATCGACTTTCTTACGTTGACCGTGAAATGAGCCAAGCTGTTCCTCTTCAAAAAGGTGTTATTATTCCCAAAAAAGCGGTCCAAGAACTTAAAAAACTTGTGGGGGCCAGTGAAGAAGAAAATTCCGATGTAGTGAAAATTTTGATCGATGGCCGAAATTTTGTGGCAGAGCGTGGAGAGGTTACTCTTGTTGCTCGCCTGATTGATGGAGATTTCCCTGATTACAAACCTGTTATTCCCAAACGTCACGATAAAACTTGTAATATTGATCGGCAGGAGTTGATTGGTGCTTTGCGACGTGTATCTCTTTTGGTGGGCGATCGCTCCAGGGGGGTAAAATTCAGTTTGAGTAGTGGATTAATGGAAATTTCCACTTCAAATCCTGATTTAGGGGAAGCTCACGAAGAGTTAAGTGTTGATTATAAAGGCGAAAAATTTCACGTAGGGTTTAATGCCCGTTATTTTTTAGATATCTTGGGCGTAATGAACGATCCAAAAACCTTGATTGAGTTCAATGGAGAGGTGGGGCCTTGCGTCATTCGTTCCGAACAAGACCGTGGTTTTTTAAGCGTTGTCATGCCGATGCGAATTTGATCGAGTTCTTGAGAAGTAAATCTACCTTTTAGTTTTTTGAGCGGAGTTCAAATGATTGGCGGTGTTGAAAGAAAAGAAGAAATAAATTCACCGCTCGATATTTACCCCTCGACTCGAATTTCGTCTCTCGAGATCTCTCATTTTCGAAATATTTCTCAGCTTCAATTTACCCCTCATCCCCGGTTTAATTTTTTCTTTGGAGAAAACGCCCAAGGGAAAACCTCTATTTTGGAGGCTATTTACTATCTTTCGGAGTTGAAATCTTTTCGTATCAACGATTCAGATATTCTCATTCAAAGAAATTATGAAGAAACTTGCCTCAAGAGCGAGTTTGAGCAAAATTCTTTGTCTTACGAAGTTGAGATTCGCTTTGACAAAGAAAAGAAAAATGTACTCTTGAATGGGAAAACACCACGTCCTTACCGAAAACTGAGGCAGTTGGTGCCTCAAATTCTTTTCACTCCCGATTCGGTTCGATTTTTTAGAAATTCGCCTAGCTCCAGACGTGATTATTTCGATTCACTTTTTTCTCTGATCTCAGAATCTTTTTCGGAACTGGCCCAGAATTATCAAAGACTCTTGCGTCAAAAACAGGAGTTTTTAGATCAAATATTTTCTTACCCCAGAGAGAATTTTAAGAATGAGCTTGGAGTTTGGAACGAAAAATTAGCCCATTTAGGTGCGGAGCTTGCTTGGCAGAGAAAAAAATACACTCAAGAACTCGCACCTTTTTTTGCAAGAAATTTTGAAAAGATTTCACATCAAGCATGGAAAGGGCAGCTTTTTTATAAAACTTATTTTGAAAAACTAGAAAGTTCTAACTCAAAAATAGATTGGGTTGAGTATTTACTCGCAGAGATGGAAAGACGAGGAGAAGAGGAAAGAGCTCGTTCTCAGGTTTTGGTAGGGCCTCATCGGGATGATTGGAATCTTCAGCTCGGAGAAGGTTTGTTGAAAGAAGAAGGATCGCAGGGGCAGCACCGCTTGGCGGTGGCTGCGCTTAAGCTTTCGGAAGTAGAGTTTCTTCAGGCGCAGCAATTGTTTCCTATTGCTCTGTTTGACGATTTATTGAGTGAGTTAGATGGGCTAAGGGTTCAAACCTTGCTCGAGACCCTTCGGGATTTTCAATGCCAAGTCTTTTTGACCTCTATTCATTGGGGATCTTTACCTAAAGGGTTTGAAGGACAATTTTTTGAAGTGAAAAAGGGGCAAATTTTTACGGTGTAGACTTGAACGAAAAAACCCCCTATGTTAGCCGGAATAGTGGATAGGCTTATTTTGGGTTTATCTCGATTATCGAATCTGAAAATTGGAGGCGAAATTGGTCGCGCAAAAAGCAACGGTAAAAAAAGAAGATAAATATGACGCAAGTTCTATTAAAGTTTTGGAAGGGTTAGAGGCCGTTCGAAAACGTCCTGCAATGTATATTGGATCAACCGGAAGCCCTGGGCTCCATCATCTAGTTTATGAGGTAGTAGATAATTCTATCGATGAGGCCTTGGCGGGTTATTGCAATTTTGTGGATGTGATTATCCATACTGATAATTCAATTACGGTTGAAGATAACGGGCGTGGAATTCCGGTAGATATGCATCCCACCGAAAAAGTTTCGGCCGCAGAAGTTGTTTTAACCAAGCTCCATGCCGGAGGAAAATTCGAACATAGTGCCTACAAAGTTTCAGGTGGTTTGCACGGTGTTGGGGTTTCCTGCGTGAATGCACTTTCTATAGAGCTCGATCTTGAAATCAAGCGTGATGGAAAGGTGTATCATCAACGCTATAAAAGAGGGGTTCCGGTTAAGCCCCTCGAGCAAACGGGAAAAACAGATAAGCGTGGCACAAAGATTTGGTTTCAACCCGATCCCCAAATTTTTGAATCGAGGGAATATAGTTTCGATATTTTGAGTAATCGCCTCCGCGAACTTTCTTTTTTGAATAAGGGAATTAAAATTCAAATCAAAGATGAGCGAAGTGGAAAAGATCACGTTTTCCAATACGAGGGCGGGATTGTCAGCTTTGTTGAGCATTTGAATCAGCGCAAAACACCCCTTCATCCAAAGCCGATTTATTTTGAAGCCGCTAAAGATCACCTCATTGTCGAAATTGCGATGCAGTGGAACGATGGCTATGCCGAGCAACTTTTTTCATTTGCGAATAATATCAACACCCACGACGGCGGAACCCACGTCAGTGGTTTTAAATCGGCACTCACGCGTACTTTTAACACTTACCTTGCCAAAACCAATCTACTGAAAGATTTAAAGGGAGAAGGTTTAGAGGGAGAAGATATTCGCGAAGGATTAACAGCCGTCATTTCTGTTAAAATTCCGGATCCTCAATTCGAAGGACAAACCAAGGGAAAGCTCGGAAATAGCGAGGTAGAAGGTTTGGTGAAATCAGTTGTCAGCGAAAAGCTTTCTCAATTTTTAGAAGAAAGTCCTTCTGTCTCCAAAAAAATTGCAGTGAAATTAGTAGAGGCCGCGCGGGCGCGTGTTGCAGCCCGTAATGCCCGAAACCTGATTCGTCGTAAATCTGCCTTGGAAATTGGTTCTCTTCCCGGGAAACTTGCTGATTGCCAAGAAAAAGACCCTCGTCAATCGGAACTTTATTTGGTGGAAGGAGATTCTGCCGGTGGTTCTGCAAAACAAGGGCGGGATCGACGCAATCAAGCGATTTTGCCGCTTAAGGGGAAAATTCTCAACGTTGAAAAAGCGCGTTTTGATAAAATGCTCACTTCCGATGAAATCCGCACACTCATCACGGCGCTCGGAACGGGAATTGGAGAACAAGACTTTGATGTGGAAAAATTGCGCTACCATCGCATTGTGATTATGACCGATGCCGATGTCGATGGGGCTCATATTCGAACTCTGCTTCTTACTTTTTTCTATCGCCAGATGCCGCAAATTGTGGAGCGGGGCTATTTGTATATTGCGCAACCCCCTCTATACAAAGTCAAAAAAGGAAAAACAGAGCGCTACTTAAAAGACGATACAGTTCTAGAAGATTATTTGATTGAGTTAGGAACGAGTCAGCTCAAGCTCAAAGCAAAGGAGAAGGAGTGGACCGGCAAAACTTTGGTGGAGCTCACCAAAAAAATGATTCGCTATTCCAAAATTCTTTGGCTGCTTCGGCTTAAAACGGATCCTCGCGTTGTTGAGGCGTTAATTGAAGGAACAAATATCGACGAAGAAATCCTTAAAAGTACCAAGGCCATTGAGAAAGAAGCCGATAAGCTTTCAGAATTTATTGTCAAAAAATATCCCGATTTGAAAGATCTTCAATTTGAGATTTTGCCCGACGAAGAACATTCTTCTCAAAAAATTAGTTATAAAACTCTTTTTAATGGTGGAAGCCGTCAAACTATTATTGGCCCAGAACTTCTGGCTTCACCGGAGTTAGTAGAATTACGAAAACTGCATAAAGGCTTCTTGGAGTTAGGAGCCGCACCTTTTACCGTTACAAGTAATGGAAAAGAAACGATCTTAGAAAATATTCAAGCGGTTAAAGATCACATTCTCGAAGAAGGAAGAGAAGGGCAATATATTCAACGCTACAAAGGTTTGGGCGAAATGAATCCTGAACAACTTTGGGAAACCACCATGAATCCAGAAACTCGCACATTACTTCAAGTTCGCGTAGACGATGTGGTGGAGGCCGATGGAATTTTCAGTATTTTGATGGGCGATCAGGTTGAGCCCAGACGAGAATTTATCGAGCAAAACGCGCTCAATGCAAAAAACCTAGACATTTAAATAGGTTAGATAAGTTCATTTTCGCGGCCAAATTAGAGGGAAATTTTAATTTGCAGAGGAATTTCCCCATGTTAGACTATTCGGAACTGTTTCGAACCTCTAATCTAAGGAGTTAAATTTTATGGGTAAGCTTACTTTGAATGATTTAGAAGTGGAAATTCCTACAAATTGGCAAGATCAAGGTATGGTGACTCTAACTATTCCTTCAACCGATAAAAATGTTCGACCCAACGTTATTCTTACCAAAGAGAGATTGAATCAACCCACTGATTTAGCGAGCTATTTCAGCAAAATTAAAGAAGCGGTAAAGGCTCGTGGAATTCAAAGTTTTAAAATACTCGATGAAAAGCAAATTACGGTGAGCGGAACTCCTGCAATGCAGATGGTTTGCCAGTGGGATTTAGCCTCGATGAAGCAGATGTTGGGAGATGATGCCGCTGCCTTAAAAAATATTAAGGCCGGACAAAAAGTTCAACAAATTCAAATCACCCTTTTAAGAGATACCGTGGCCATTAATATTACGGCCAGTTTCCCAGGTGAGCAATTTGAGATTTATTCTCGCCCCTTTCAGAAGTTTGTCCAATCGATTAAATTTTCTTAATTGATATCTCAGTAGCGAATTTCGAATTTTTCAAACGCTCCCAAGCTTGGGAGCGTTTTTGTTTTTACTTCTTTTACTTGAGCTTGAGCAGGGCCTTGGTGGCAGGCGAGAATAAATTCACGAATTTTATCCGGACTTCCCTGCGCTTCTGCCTCAACACTACCATCCGAACAATTTTTTACCCAGCCAGTAAGGCCTAGCGATTCTGCAAAACGACAGGTCCAGGCTCGGAAAGCCACTCCCTGGACAAGACCTGTAATTTTGAGATGAACATGAGTTTGCATAAATAATTTCTATACAATGTATTTATGGTTTATTAAGTTTCGATTGAAGATAAATTAATTCACCAACAGAGTTTTGTCCATCTCATGAAAATTGTAGCATTAGATGTGGGAGAAAAAAGAATTGGACTTGCAGCGACCGATGAGTTGGGTGTGGGAGTGTGGCCCCAAGAGCCTTTTTTGCGGCAAAAGAAAGAGATCGATTTTGAAAACTTGGTGGAGCGGATTAAAGGATTGGCCCCTCAACTTTTAGTCATCGGTGCGCCTTACCGTATGGATGGCACCGAAGGAAGCGCCTACCAAAAAACGCAAAATTTTATTAAAAAACTCCGATCCTTTCTTGAAAAACAGAAGATTCAGATTCCTATTGAAATTTGCGATGAACGCTTAAGTTCTTGGGAAGCCGAGCAACGCCTCGTCAATCAGGGATTCAAAGGAAAAGAGAAAAAAAAACGTGTTGATTCAAGGGCCGCGTGTATTATTTTAGAAGATTTTTTAAGCCAGAAAAAATTATGAAAAAAATTAGCCTTTTAATTTTGCTTTTAGCTGTGGGTTTAGGAGTTTATGGAATCTGGAGTTTTCCCCATCGTGCGCAAGGAGGGCCTGGAAAAATCGAAATCAAAAAAGGAATGGGGTTGCAATCGGTCATTAACGAATTACAAAAAGCAGAAATCATTCATTGGCCTTTTTTAACCCATCTTTATCTACGCTATAAAAAAGTAGGAGCTTTCCTTAAGGTGGGCGAGTATGAGTTCCCCGCAAAATCAACACCAGAGAGTATTGCAGAAAAATTGATCAAAGCAGAAAGACTACGAAAAACTTTTACTATTCCCGAAGGATATAATCTCCAAGACATCGCAAAACTCCTTAAAGAAAAGGGCGTGTTTTCTTCGGAGCTCTTTTTTCAAAGAACACAGAGCCCAGAACTTTTAAAACCTCTGGGCCTCGAGGGAACTACCCTAGAAGGCTATCTTTTCCCAGACACCTATGAATATACCTCTGAAACAAAAGAAGAAGAATTGTTAACTCGAATGGTTGAAAACTTTAAAAAGCATTTTGATGAAAAATCGAAGCAGCGTGCTCTAGAATTGGGAATGAGTCCTTACCAGGCTTTAATTTTAGCTTCGATTGTTGAAAAAGAAACTGGCAAAGCCGAAGAAAGGCCTTTGATCGCCGGTGTTTTTTATAATCGCTTGAAGATTGGAATGCCTTTGGCAACGGATCCCGCGGTGATTTATGGGGTGCCTAATTTTGATGGAAATTTAAGACGTGCTGATTTGGAGCGCGAGGGTCCGTACAATACTTATCTTCGGCCAGGGCTTCCGCCCACACCTATCGCCAATCCGGGTGCGAAAAGTTTGGAGGCGGTGCTTTATCCTACTCCTTCGGAGTATCTCTTTTTTGTTAGCAAGGGAGATGGTTCTCACCAGTTTTCAAAAACGTATGAAGAACACCAGGCCGCCGTCAAGCAATACCAACTACGCCCTCAGACACAGCCGATAAGCGAATCTCAAAAAAGGCCGTAGGGGCTTCTAAACCATCCTTTGATTTTAAAGAATTAACGCGAGGGGATATTTTTGAGCATTTGTTCAAACTCTTTTTCGCTCCACTGTCCGGGTAGGGGGGCGGTGCCTTCTGATAAGGTTTTTGGGGTGAGTTTGGTTAAAGAAGTTTGTAAGGCTTGTTCTTCGGGACTACGCATGAGTTGCATGTATTCTTGATAGTTTACGAGAATTTTCGAGGGGCGACCATGCCTTGTAATGACAATTTTCGCGTTATTTTCTTTGAGCACTGTTGCGAAATTAGCACGGGCTTCGCTCACATTAAATACTTTGAGTTTGCCTAATTTTTTATCTTGAATTTCAAACATAAAAATAAAGTTTAGCTTCTCCCAAGTTTCTCCACAAAAACTAGAATTCACTAAACATTTTTATTCAGGGGGCGATCCAGCTCTCCCCCTTAAACATTGAACCGAAAATAGATAATATCGCCATCTTTTACCGAATAATCTTTTCCTTCTAAGCGAAGTAGCCCCATTTCTTTTACTTTTTGTTCGGAGCCACACTTCAATAAATCATTGTAGTGATAAATCTCGGCCTTAATAAAACCCTTTTCAAAATCGGTATGAATGACTCCGGCTGCTTGGGGAGCCTTCGCATTTTCATGAATCGTCCAAGCCCTTACTTCTTTAGGCCCCGCCGTAAAGAAGGAACTGAGATGCAACAATTGATAACCCGCGTGGGCTAAACGATCTAAACCCGATTCTTTTAATCCTAATTCCTTCAAAAATTCTTTTTGCTCTTCTTCTGAGAGCTTAGAGATTTCCGATTCAATCTGCCCGGAAAGGATAATACAAGGGCTTTTTTCCTTCTCGGCATACGCGAGGAGCTCTTGCACAAATGCTCCAGGGGAGGCAAGATCCTTTTCCGCTACGTTTGCAACGTATAAAACCGGTTTAGCGGTGATCAAGTGAAGCTCTTGAATTGCTTCTTTTTCCTCGGGAGAAAGGCTTATTTTTCGAACCGGTGTGCCCTGATTTAAAGCCTCTTGAACCTTTTTCAAGACTTCTGTTTCAAAGAGTACTTTTTTATCTCCGGCCTTAACTAAACGAATATTTTTTTCGAGGCGTTTTTCAAGACTCGCCAGATCGGCTAGAGCCAGTTCGGTATTAATCACTTCTACATCGCGTAAAGGGTTTACCGAGCCTTCAACGTGAACAACATCGGAATCTTCAAAACAGCGGACAATATGGGCAATGGCATCGACGTTTTTAATATTGCCCAAAAATTGATTTCCTAGGCCTTCGCCCTTGGAAGCCCCTTTTACCAACCCGGCAATATCGACAAACTCCACACTGGTTGGAATGATTTTCTCGGGTTTAAAGATTTCGCTGATTTTATTTAAACGAGCATCTCTTAAGGGAACTACCCCCACGTTGGGATCAATCGTACAAAAAGGATAGTTGGCCGCTTGAGCGCCCGCTTGGGTGAGTGCATTAAAAATAGTGGATTTTCCGACATTGGGGAGGCCCACAATGCCACAATTAAAGCCCATATTGGGCTTCTATGTTGGAAGTGTTCAAGAGGTCAAGTGCTTTAGTCCCAGCTAAAGCCTTATTCACGCTTATTCAATGCGCATGATGGTGACGCCGGGGCTCATGCCTGAACCGCCTGAAAAAGTCAGCCGATTTCCGTTCGCACGAATCGTACTTCCACTGACTTGGTAATAAGCCGAACTCATTGAAGGAATGGACGTCGATCGAGGAAGGCTAAAAAGCTCGGTGACCGTGGGGCCATCCAAAACCGTTCCGCGGTTATCATCTTGACTGGCTCTCAGATTAATCCCTGTAAAATTATAACGGCTACTGGAGTTGAGTCCTAAGTTAGAAAGATAAACGGCAGTGAAAAAATCGGGGACTGTACTCACCGAAGAAAGTCCGATTGCATCTTCAATCGCGTCGAGGCCTGTCACATCGGTGTTGATCATATCGTAGAAGATAGTGCTTCCGTACTGTTCAAATAAGTAGCGCAGATAAAGATACGAAATCCCGCGTGTGGCAAGACTAGTATCTTTGATAATGGAAGCAGTGGGATTCGTGAGAAGCGCAAGCTCGAGTCGAGAAGGATTTTCAGGATTATAGGTGTAAACCGAAGAAACGGTATTGAAGTCCGCAATTTGTTCGGCGTTATGGCTTAAGCCTTCGTTCATCCAGCCGGGGTCAGAAGAATTTCCACCCTTCACCAATACTTTTACATTGTAATTGATATCGTGTTGGAGTTCGTGGGGTAGGGTCGCCCAAAAATTGCTTTTATAAAAGGCTTGAGAAATTGATGGGCCAAAAGTGCCGTTAGGGTCGGGCACCGAAATGTAGGCAATGTCTGTTCCATTCGAACAAGTAAGGCCCGGGTGAAGATCTACCGCGTACCAAAAACCTGTGACGATGCCAGACCCCCCCCCCAAACTATTAACCACGGGAGTAAAAAGGAAATTAAACTTGCCACTTCCATCGATATCAGAGACTGCTCCGAACGAATTGACCATCGTCGAATAATAGGTTTCCATTGCATTTCCAAGAGCCGTGATGTCGGAATTACTAAAAATATTATCGGCATCTTGATCTCGATAAAATACAAAATGAGTGGTGGTATGGATCACATTGGCAGTGACCGTAGTGCAACTTGAACCGCTGATGCTGTTCAAAACCGAAAAAGTGGCTTGCGCCCCCACCTGCGGGGCTTGAGCGGGAGCCACCGCCAAGCTTCGTGCCTGAGCAATTTGAGAGGGAGAAATGCTCTTCTCTAAATTTCTTAATGTATCGTGAAACTCTTCGGTTAAGTTTTCAGGTACCCCCGAGGAGATATCGTGCGAGTGGATTGCAGGATCCGATTCGGCAGGTTCATCGGGAAGCAAGCCTGTATTTTGGAGGGTTCCGGTGTAAGAAGTCCCAGCACTCGAAGAAAGAGAGTAAAAAGCAATGACGAACTGTTCTCCTCCCTCCAATGCGGTGAAACTGACTTCGGCATTCGAGGCAGAACCGAAACTAACGGTGGCTACATCTCCAATAGTGAGATTGCCCACACTGGTTCCAACCGTTTGGGCTGCTGCTGTGCTGCTGCCCCCACAGCCCCAAATTGTCCAAGTGCCGAACCCAAGCAGTAGCAGAATGAATAAAACTTTTCGTCCTTGTTCTCGGAAAAGAGTCTTTTTACGCATGGCCCACCCCTTTCTTTTAACAATTCTTGCAAGGGCCATGCCCGTAATGGGGGGGCGTTTAAAGTTGAGATAAAGAGAATAGAGGGCTAACAAGTTTTAACAAAACTTCACTTTTCGGATCAGGACCAACAAAAAAAGAAAGGCCCCTTATCAAGATAAGGAGCCTTTTGAGTCAGTTTTTTGACATCAAGTCGGTTGAAACTTACCTAAGCTCGAGGAGCGGCTTGAGATTCCGCTGCGGGTGCAGGTTGAGTTTCCAAAGCTTTTTTCTTCTCGGCTATTTTTTGCTTAATTTCTTGAATCAAATCTTCGCCAATACTGAGTGAAAGGCTAATCGTTTTATCTTTGTTGGTAATTTGAGCGCTTTGAATTACTTGCCCCCATTGAGGATATTGGGCGGCAATCGAAGCGCCGAAAATCGTTTTATAAGAATTGAAAAGATTCGCAATATTTTGGGCCTGAGTTGTATCGTGGGCATTTCCCACCCAATCAATCGTAAGAGCTTTGTTGAAATCGATTCCAAAGGTGAAAGCCTCTAAGCCTTGGAGACTCGCCATAGGATCAGGATTTTGAGGGTTTGAAGCCGTTGCGGGCCGAGGAAGCACTCCGGCACCCCAAATCATTTTCTGGGCATCTCTTTGTGCAAATAAATCCATCAAAGTTTTATTGGACTCAATCGAGGCACCTTTTTTGGTTGATAAGGCAAGCGATTCTTGAATGCTCACTTTTTGGCCCCACATCGCTAAAGTTGGAGAGACGAAAACCAAGCCAATATTTGGATCTTTCGCAGAGAGGTAAAGTGTTTTTCCTTCGAGAGTTTCTTTTTTCAGTTCGCCACCCTGTTTTTTTGCTCGTTCTTCGAGCAACGACACAATTTTCGCTTCTTCAAATTTTCCAGTAACAATTGCAAGCCCCATGGGTGCTTCGGAAGGGCCTTTTAAATTCAAAGCCAAGTAAGCCTCATCAACGGTAGATAAGACCGCTCTTGCTTCTTCGGGCACATCCTTCGTTGCTTCTTGATAGAAGGGCGTGGTGTTTAATTTCTTTACATTCACATTGATTAGGAAATTGTTACTCGCGGGGATTAAACTCAAAGCATCGTTTTTCGCACCGGGGCGATTACAGCCTTTGCCGCAGGCGCTCAGAACAAAAAGTCCTACAAATAAAAAGGCCAATTTTTTAGAGAAAAATTTCATGCAATCTCCTTAATAAAGTAAAAATAGTCTTTAATTCTATAACTCTATTGGGTTTCAAATTCCCCCGTCCTTATAACACTCGGTCTTTAAATCAAAGAACTTTTCTAAAAAGCGATTTTGAGCCTGAAGCGCCGCTTTAACATGGCCGGAAAGCTTTACTAAGCTCCCAATTTGCGAAGGTTTTTTTAAAAGGGATAGAAAAAGCTTCGAGAAGATAGGATCTCCCTGAGCATCTACAAACTCCGAAGTAGCTGGCATTGAGAAATCGAGAGAATCCATCACCCAGCGGAGTTGGGTAAAGGGTACTTGATAAGTTTCAGCAAGTTTCGCCAAGGGGAAAGCTTCCATTTCTACGCCGGCGCAGGCATATTTTTTTTGTATCTCTTTCTTTTCGTTTGCGCTTTCGATCACTGAAGAGCTTGTGAGCAGAGTGCCTTCTTGAAGAGGAATTTGATTTTGGCTAAAAAAATCTTTTACCTGCTGATTCAAAGAAATCGAAGTGAAGAGTTGCGTCTTTTTTTCATTGATTAAGGTATTTGCCAAAAACGCTTCACCCACTTTTAAATGGGGTTCTAAAGCTCCGCAGAGGCCAAAAAGCCAAGCTTCATGCACTGAAAAATTTTTAAAAACATAGTCGCCGGCGTTTTGGGCGAGTGTGGGGCCTATGCCCGTCTGAATAAGTAAAAAGGATTGTTTCGGATGGGAGTCCGCCACATAAACGGTAAAATCTTCGCCGAGTATGCGCGAAGAAATTTTTAATCGTTTTTTAATAAAACGAATTTCCGCGGTAGTTGCAAAGAAAAGAGCGGTAAATTTGTGCATAAAGAAGGCCACCCTTGAAAAAAAGGAATTCCTTTCATAAAGAAGGATGAATGAAAACTCAAAAATCAGCCAAAGCCTTTCGTGAAGCCCAAAAACTTTTTCCGGGCGGGGTCAATAGCCCCGTTCGCGCCTTTCGATCGGTGGGAGGAGAACCTCTCTTTTTTAATCGGGGGAGAGGTGCTCATCTTTTTGATCTCGATGGAAATTCTTACATCGACTACGTCGGCTCTTGGGGGCCCTTAGTGGCAGGGCACGCGCACCCCAAAGTAGTGCGAGCCATTCAAAAAGCAGCTCAAGTGGGCACGAGTTATGGTGCTCCAAATCTTCACGAAACCGAACTCGCCAAACTGATTCAAAAATATTACCCGAGTTTAGAAAAAATGCGTTTTGTGAGTTCGGGCACCGAAGCCGTGATGAGTGCGTTACGACTCGCACGTGCTTTTACCAAACGCGATAAGATTTTAAAGTTTGAAGGATGCTATCACGGGCACGCGGATAGTTTGCTTGTGAAAGCAGGCAGTGGTGCGCTCACTTTTGGTGTGCCTACCAGTGCGGGAGTTCCCTCTGACTTTGCTCAGCATACTTTGACTGCACCTTATAATGATTTTGACGCAGTTCAAAAAATCTTTGACGCAAACCCTCAAACGATTGCTTGCGTCATTTTAGAGCCTGTTGTGGGAAACAGCGGACTTATTCTTCCGAATGATTCTTTTTTGTCTAATCTCCGGGCTCTTTGCACTCAACATAAAACACTTCTGATTTTTGATGAGGTGATGACTGGTTTTCGTGTGGCATTGGGCGGGGCTCAAGCAAAATACAAAATTCAGCCCGATTTGACCACGCTTGGCAAAGCGATTGGCGGTGGGCTTCCTGTGGGAGCGTTTGGAGGGCGAAAAGAGATTATGGATTTGCTCGCCCCTTTGGGGCCGGTTTATCAAGCAGGAACGCTTTCCGGGAATCCGGTCGCGATGGTTGCTGGAATTGAAACTTTGCGTTTGATTACAACCCCAGGCGCTTTTAAAAAATTAGAAAGACAAACTCAAAAATTGGCGAAGGGTTTAGAAAAAATTGCCGAGAAAAAGGGTGTTGCCCTGCAAGCTCCTTCAATCGGCGGAATGTTAGGCGTCTTCTTCTCCGCAAAACCTGTTCAAAACTTAAATGACGGCATGGCGTCTGATACCGAAAAATTTAAAAAGTTTTTCCACGGAATGTTGGAGCAGGGGATTTATCTTCCGCCGTCACCTTATGAAGCGTGGTTTGTCTCGCTGGCTCACAGAGATCTAGAAATTGAGAAGACTTTAAAAGCGGTGGAGAAAGCTTTTGAAATTATTCTTTAAAGAAAAGCATTGTTTCTAATCCGCGTGCTCGGAGATTTAATTTTCCACTCGAATCAAAAAAGATTTCAGCCCCTTCAAAATAACGATCGGGCCCTACAAACATAAGGCCCGGGTTTGCTTGGGCAAATTCTCGAGCAAGATGTTGTCCGGTTCCGCATCCAGATAAGTAAACTGCTCCGGAGATATAAGGTGTAAAATTTCGACCCGATGAAAAGTGAGAAGCATCGAAATATTCGGTTCTGCCAGTCTGCGGGTTTACGGAAAGAATCATTCCTTCCGAATCAGCATGAGTCATAAAAAGTAGATTTGTGTGTCTTTGAGAGCGAAGTCTTCCCGAAGCTTGAGAAAAAGTATCCAGACGTTCAAAAACTTCGTCTGCTGTCTTGGCTTCGAAGTATATAAAACGGTAATGAGAAGAACTATTGAGCAAAACATTGTCTAAATCTGGAGCCGCTAAAAAAGCATTATTTCGATCGCCGCTAGGATGCGGATACAAGATATAAATAATGGGTCGTGTATCATTTGAGCTGTTTTGTTCTTCAATCAAGTGAAAAGCTGCTCTCAAATTGTGTAAGCGCCCTGTTTGAGTCATGCCATACGCTCTAAGTCTCTGGAGGAATTCAGGATAAGTTCCCGATGGATGGGGAGTGCTCGCAGAATACAAATTTCCTCGGGCTTCCTGGCTCAGCTCCTCCCAAAGTAAACGGACGTATTCCGCAGGAAGATAAGACAGCACGTTAAAATTGATTCGGCACAGAGAAAGTAGAAACTCATGATTGAGTAGCTGCGGAGGAAGTAGGCTTGCGATTTGAGGGTTAGTGCGAACCGATTGAATAAAAAATGTGGGGTCATTTTGTAGAGCTTCTAAGGTGCTTTGAGGTAGGCCCGCGACGATTCTACGAAAATCATGAGGCTGAGTAGCGCTTCGGAGTGCAGGCCGCACAATATCGGGTTGGAAACGCAAGGCCTCTGGAGCATGAAAATAAACGGCAGCACCCACTTGGAGAAAAAGATATTTCCAAAAATCAGGATCACTATTTTCTGGAGCAGATCTCAAAACGCTTAAATCTTCAAAGGCACGAAAGATAAGCCAAGTTGGGTTCTCTTGCCATTCCGCTTGTTCGATAATTCCGCCACTTAGTAGAGTGAAGCCTTGGAAAATATCTTCTAGTCCTAAGCGTTGAGTCCATTGAATAAAGTGGGGTAGATCGTGAAAGCTTCTGCCAAGCGAGCTTGCGGCAAATTCTTTGAAGGAAATGTGGTGATTGTGGTCTCTATCAAAACGATCTAAAACGTTTTGGAAATTGAGCTCTCCATTTTTAAGAAGTTGAGAAACCTCTTCTGGGCTAAAAACATCGTTTCTTTGGAGCAAAAAAAGAAAATTTTCAGCTTGATTTGCTGGAAGATGGGAAATGTTTTGACGAAATCGGATAGTAAGTTCTTTGGCCATACACGGTTAGTTGCCTAATATTTGTGAATAGTCTTTGTAAACCACTTATTTTTTAATGGTTTGCAGGCGTGTCGGACACCGACAGACAGCAAAAAAAGAGCCCTTTTTAAGGACTCTTTTGAGTGAATTTATAAATTCACCTGGTACCAAACGAGCTTTTGGTACCAGGTGACGCAAGTTTTAATTGGAGTTATTTTGATTATTGTTTTGTCCGGGTGCTTGGGCGGTGCTGCCAAAGCCCAGATATTGCATCACATTGTTCAGTAAAGTTCCACCGGTGACGGTGCCTTGTTCCGTAGGCGCTGCAGCATTGCCTCCACCACTGATAGCCGCGGGATTTGGATTTCCTCGACCTGTGCCGTTATCGTCGGATGGGGGGAGGTAGGCGCCACCTCGAATTCCTGCGGGGCCTCCGCCTCCGTTATCGTTATCATCCGCGGGGAGGTAAATACCTGCGGGATGTCCACCTCCAGAACCGCCCATATCATCAGAGGGGGGGAGGTATACGGTGCCTCGTGCTGTCCCGGCGGGGCCACCACCGCCGTCATTATCATCCGCAGGGATATAGGCATTACCTCGTCCTGCGGCAGGATGAGGATTATCTCCTCCGCGTCCATCTTCTGCGGGTTGACGAGCCCCGCCTCCGAGTGGAGGAAGGGGTCTTTCAGGATGTATAGTGGCGCCCACGACAGGAGTATTCATTTGTGGGTTCACCTGATGTGGTGTCGCTACACCGTCTCGAATTAATTGATCGCGTAATAAGGTTCCGTTGCCGAGGCCTCCGTATCGAACCGTAACATCCCAATAAGCTTGTCGAGCAGTGTTTCCCTCCGCCGTATTCGGAAACTGTTGGCCTCGTTGTCCTGCATGGCCTGCTTGTATATCTTGATAGGCCAATGTTCTGCCAAAAGTTTGGAGCTGTGTGGTGCGCGCATCTTGTCCCTGTTGCCCTTGCTGTCCTGTCTGTCCGGTTTGTCCAGCGGGTTGCTGTCCTGCAGGGCGTTGACCTTGTTGTGCAGTTTGTCCCGTAGTCCCGGAGCTGCCTGTTCCCGAAGAGCCCGGGCTTGTTCCTCCCGAGCCAGCTCCAGATCCTGAAGATCCTCCAGAGCCTCCACTCGCTGGGGGGGGAGGTGTAGTTTGTCCCGCAGGGCGTTGACCTTGTCCGGTTTGTCCACCACTTCCGCCTCCTGGATTACTTCCCATGCCTTGTGCGGCTAAGCCAAGTTCTTGACCCGCCATTCTCCGAAAAGTATCGCCGGTTAAAGGGTTGCCATCGGGGCCCATGATGCCAGGTCCTTGAGGTCCAAGTCCTTGACTGGATCCTAATCCTCCATGCTGAGATCCGGGGCGTTGTCTATCTAACATTCCTCCAAAACCCGAAGCTCCGCCCAATCCTTGATTCATGCCTGGGATTCCCGTTCCACTCCCCTTACCGTATTGCCCACCGAAGCCTTGTCCAAAGCCTTGTCGAAAGGGGTTATCGAGGTCGGAGCCCCCTGGGCTTCGGCCCCCTTGGGGGCCAAAAGGATTTTGTTCTCCAAAAGGGTTCCTGCCGGTTGGATCTCTTCCAATGTCTCCGAAAGGATTATCTCGATTGGCAAAAGGATTTTTAGAATCCATGCCCAAATCAATTCCTAACCCGCGAGCAATGTCTGTTAAATCTCGCATTAAATCAGAAGTGGGCATACCTCCGGGCGAGACACCGTCTTTTCCTCTTAAGTTATCAATACGATTACGAACCCCCTCGCGGAAATTATCGACTTCAACCGGTTGCAAAGGGAGTTTTGAAATAATTTCTTCTCCACTGACTGAAGCTGGTGTCAAAGCTCGAATTTGATCATAGACGTTGATGACCGGGATTCCATTCTGAGGATTTTTCTGAGATTCTTCGCGAAGATTATCTTGAATGTATTCCACAGAGCCTTCGATATTATGACGAGCGGCTGCGTCATTCAAATAAGGTGCATAGAAAAGGCTGTACCATTCCGAAACGATTTGATCGGCTCGTTGAAGCGAAAGATTATCTGCTTTGCCGTCCGTTGCCTGCATTTCTACGGGGGCGGCGAAGGCATTTGTTAAAAGAGGGGATCCGAAAACGAGCCCCAAACTTAAAAGGGCAGCTCTTACAAAATATTTTTGTGCCGGCATAAATTCTCCTCTTTAAAATGATAAATTGCTGAGTAGAACATCTGCAGGATTTATGCCGGCTCTAGAGCCGTCTAGAAGAGATGAAATAAAGAAAATCTTGTTAAAAATTGTGTGGGGATAAATTTGCCCATTCGTGTGAAAAAGACCTCAGGGGTGTCAAAAAAACATCAAATTGACAGTTTAAAACCCCCTGTGATAACCGCAGCCTATCTTGAAAAAAAACTCCAAATCTCCTAATCCAGAGGGCCAAAACTCCTTTTTAATTGCCTTTGGTATTTATGGTGCAATTGGTTTTCAGCTTGCGGCTGCCGTGATCGCCGGACTTTTTATTGGGCAATGGGTCGATCAAAAACTCCATACCACTCCATGGCTGACTGTTTTGGGGTTGATTCTGGGTTCGGTGGGCGGGTTTTATAACTTTATCAGGATTCTCAATTGGAAGAACAAGGGCAATTAGAACAAGTACCGAAACCTATTCGAGGCATCGAAAAGCGTCATTTAGCAATCGGTTTTTTGCTGATTTTGGCGTCTCTGTATTACCAGTCTCTTGCCATTACTTTGAGTGTTGGGGCTGGAGTTGCTTTTAATGTCATCAATTTCCGGCTCTTAAGTCGTTTAGTCTTGGCCCTTTTAAGTAAAGAAGCTGAGGCAAAAAAAGGAATTGCACTCCGTTTATTAGTGAAATATGGAGTGCTCGGCATTGTTTTAGGAATCTTGATTTTAAAAACACCGATTCATGCTTTTTCTTTTTTAGTGGGCTTGTCAGCCCTGGTATTGGCAATCGTTAGCGAGGCAATTTATGCATCACTTTAGTTGGTTTTCTTTAGCGTGGGATAAAATTACCCACGAAAATATTCATGTTTTTTCAACTCTCTTGGTCACTGTGATTTTGATCAGTTTGGCTTTAATCGTCCGGAAAAAATTTCTTCAAACCGATCAAGCATTGATTCCCGATGGAAAAACCAGTTTGAGCAATGTTTTGGAAGTAGCGATTGAAGGAATTCTCTCTCTGATGGAAGGCGTTTTAGGCCCTGAAAATGCGCGCCGATTTTTTCCGCTCATCGGCACTCTTTTCATTTTCATTTTTGTCTCAAACTTGATGGGTGTGATTCCGGGCTTTTTGCCACCGACCGATAATGTGAATACCAATCTCGCCTGCGCGTTGTGCGTGTTTCTTTTTTATAATTACATTGGAATCAAAGAGAGCGGTTTAAAAAATTATTTGAAACATTTCATGGGGCCTATTTTGGCGCTTGCTCCTCTGATGATTCCAATCGAAATCATCAGCCATGTGGTTCGCCCCGTTTCGCTGACTTTGCGTTTGTTTGGAAATATTACAGGTGATCACTTAGTTTTAGGAATTTTCTCGGGCTTAGTCCCATTAATTATTCCGGTTATCTTTATGATGCTGGGGATCTTTGTGGCCTTCATTCAGGCATTTGTGTTTTCGCTCCTGTCGATGATTTATATCGCTTTAGCAATGCCTCATCACGAAGAGCATCACTAAGAAACTGCTGAAATTTTCAGAGGTTTCCGGTTGTTTTGTTTACCGCATTTTTTAAAGACCCAGGCGTCGTTAAGAGAAACCGATTATAAGCTACAAAAAGTAGCAAGGAGAGCAGTATGAAGAAACGTCTCATTTCTTTTTTTGCAGGATTATCTAGCGTATTCGTGGCCGCTTTAGCTTTCGCTCAAGAACATGCCGCAACCACCAGTGGTGATAGCTCAAAGGCCGGAGTTGCTTTAGCCGCAGGCTTAGCGATTGCGATTGCCGCATTAGGTGGTGCTTTAGGACAAGGAAAAGCCGCTGCCGCAGCTCTTGAAGGCATTGCCCGTAACCCAGGCGCTGCTGGAAAAGTTCAAACCCCGATGATCATTGGTTTGGCGCTGATTGAATCTTTGGTCATTTACGCGCTCGTTATTGCGTTCTTGCTCCAAGGCAAAATTTAAGTTGATTCGTGGTCGATTTTCAAAAGGCGCCCTTAAAAAGGGCGCCTTTTTTATTG
>CAYLKF010000010.1:0-30158 GCA_964384365.1 uncultured Pseudomonadota bacterium
TATAAAGTTCTGAAATGAATTCAAAAATTTTGCTTCAAACCGCACGGGATTCGATTAGGTATGCGCTGATGCATGGCAAGGCGCTTCCTGTTTTATTGTCGGATTATGCGGCAGAGTTTCAAGAAAAACGAGCCAGTTTTGTTACACTTCATCTTCACCATCATTTAAGAGGATGCATTGGAACGTTGGAGGCTTGGCGTTCTTTGATTGTCGATGTGGCTGAAAATGCCTATGCGGCTGCCTTTGAAGATCCGCGTTTTGCGCCTTTGAGTGCCGAAGAATTCCCGGATCTCGAAATTTCTATTTCTATCCTTTCGCCCTCTGAGCCCATCGTTTTTTCTTCAGAAGAAGATCTTTTGCAAAAGATTCGACCCGGCATCGATGGCTTGATTTTAAACGAGGCAAGAAGGCGTTCCACTTTTCTGCCAGCGGTTTGGGAAAATCTGCCAAACCCCAAAGATTTTCTCGAGCAACTAAAATTGAAGGCGGGCTTGCCCGAGAATTATTGGTCGGATTCCCTTCAAGTTTCACGCTACACCGTACAAGAAATTAAAGAATAAATTTTAGAATTTTAGGCAAGGCTTCACTGGCGGAGCTTTGTATCCAGTTTCCACCTTTCTCTAAAATAAAAGAAGTAAAATTGCTTTCGTTGGGATTAATCTCAATTATTTTTCCTCTGCGTTTTGCGACACGTTCTACAATTTGAGCAGGGAGATTGGTTGCTCCCGAAGTTCCAACCACAAGTAAAACATCAGTGAGGTGGGCGGCCTCGAGAGAACTTTTTAATCGAAAATATTCTTCGTCGTAACATTCATCAAACCAAAGCACATGGGGTCTGAGCCACGATTTGCATTGCGGACACCGGAGCTGATTTTTTATTTCTGAGCTTAAGCTTTCATTTGAAAGCGGAAGAGGAAGTGGGGGTAAGGGAAGCAGTTTTCGATTACATTCTTTAGAGCACCGTACTTTTTGAATATTGCCATGAATTTGATAAGTTCTTTTTTCGCTGTTGCCTGCAGCCAGATGGAGGTTGTCTATATTCTGAGTAATGAGGGTAAAGGAATCGCCCAAGATTTTTTCTATTTCGACCAAAGCGAAATGGGCTGGATTGGGTTGCGCGGTCAAGCAAACTCCTAAACGATACAAATACCAAGCCCAAACCGCTTCGGGATTTTGAGAAAACATTGCAAAGGTAGCCATCTCTTGAGGGGTATAATTCTTTGAGCCAATCGTCCAAAAACCTTCGGGGCCTCGAAAAGTGGGGATTCCCGATTCAGCTGAAATTCCGGCCCCCGTCAAAACAGTGAAGTTCTGATTGAGCGCTCTAAGGCCTTTAAAAACGTTTTCAAGTTTGAAATCCATAAATTCAATTTCTTTAAAAACTTTTCTCTTTGCAAGCACTGGATGAATCGATAAATTGAAAAGATGATTAATGTAGGCGTTATTGGGGCCACAGGATACACCGGCGTTGAGCTTGTTCGGCTTCTCTTGCAGCACCCCAAAATTCATTTAAAAGTCTTAACCTCCGAAAAAAGTGCGGGGGTTTCTTTTTCAACGGCTTTTCCTGCCTTTCAAGGGCGTTGCGATCTCACCTTAGAGGCCTTTTCGATTTCGGAGGTGGCCAAAAAAGTTCAGGTTGCCTTTTTATGTTTGCCCCACAAGGCCTCTCAAGAAGCGGTTGCCGGGCTCCGCGAGCGAGGCGTGAGAGTGATCGATCTTTCTGCCGATTTCAGACTCAAGTCTGCCAAAGAATATGAAGAATGGTATGAAAAACATAGCCAACCCAATCTTTTAAAAGAAGCGATTTATGGCTTGCCTGAATTGTATCGAGAAAAGATCAAAGGCGCGGAGTTCATTGCTAATCCAGGTTGTTATCCTACCGGTGCAGCTTTAGCTTTGGCTCCCTTGATTCGAGAACAAATGATTGCGCTCGATTCCATTATCTTAGATAGCAAGTCGGGTGTAAGTGGAGCAGGGCGAACGGCCAGTGTGGAGTTACTCTTCTCCGAAGTAAATGAAGGGTTTAAGGCTTACAAAGTGGGAGCTCATCGACACACGCCGGAGATTGAACAAACTTTATCGGATTTGGCAGGCGAAAAAGTGAAAGTTAGTTTTACGGCGCATCTTATTCCGATTGATCGGGGAATTTTAACAACAGCCTATGCAAATGCCCTCAAAAAGTGGAAGACCACCGAAGTCTTAAAAATCTTCAAAAATTTTTATAAGAATGAAGCTTTTGTGCGAATCAAGCCCGAGGGTTCTTTTCCTAATGTAAAAGATGTTCGAGCCACAAATTTTTGTGATATTGGTGTTCATTTTGATGAACGAACAAATCGAATTGTTGTGATCTCAGCAATCGATAATCTTACCAAAGGTGCAGCGGGTCAGGCTTTGCAGAACTTCAATTTGATGCAGGGTTTTGAAGAAACTTTGGGGCTCCATTTGCTACCGCATCTGCCTTAAAAAATGTAAAGGCCAGTGAGTTCTTCCAATCGAAAAAAAACTCGCCGTAAGGAGTAAGGGAGAGTAATTGATTTGGAAGATTGCTTTATTTCAATTGAAATAGCTTTTACGGCTCGGCAGTTTTTGCTCATTCCAGAACTCACTGGTCTTTACAAAAAATAAAGAAAAGCTATTGTTTTTCGAAAAGACTTTGCTAAGCTTTTATTCGTCGATTTATTTTTTTCTTTTGATTAATTGTAATACCCTGTGGCTTGCCACGGGAACACCTTATGCAATGGGGTTTCCAAAGGGGTCCGCCTGAGGCGGACGCCCTTTGGTTAAGCACGGGGTTTTATACCCCGTGCGCGAAGTCCGATTGATTGAAGGTCTTTTCCTTATGAAAACTAAATTTATTTTTGTGACCGGCGGTGTTGTTTCTTCTTTAGGTAAGGGCTTGGCTTCTGCTTCGATTGGTGCCCTTCTCGAAAATCGCGGACTCAAGATCAATATTTTAAAACTCGATCCGTATATCAATGTGGATGCAGGCACCATGAACCCTTTCCAGCATGGAGAGGTGTTTGTTTTAGATGATGGTGCAGAAACTGATCTGGATCTTGGGCATTATGAGCGATTTACCCATGCGCATCTCACGCGCTTGAATAACGTGACTACCGGTAAAATCTATCATTCGGTGATTCAAAAAGAGCGAAGCGGAGAATACTTAGGTAAAACGGTTCAAGTGATTCCGCATATCACCGATGAGATCAAGGGCCGAATTATGAAGGTGGCCCATGACGTTGATTTAGTGATTGTTGAAATTGGGGGAACGGTGGGGGATATTGAGTCGCTTCCATTTTTAGAATCGATTCGCCAGTTCCGTTATGATGTGGGTGAAGAAAATGTGATGTATGTGCATCTCACTTTAGTTCCTTACATTGCTGCTTCGGGTGAACTCAAAACCAAACCTTCTCAGCATAGTGTTCAGAAATTACGTGAGATTGGTATCCAACCCGATATCTTACTTTGCCGCACCGATCGTTTTTTATCGAAAGAAATTAAATCGAAGATTGCGATGTTTTGCAATTTGGCGGCCGATTGCGTTTTTACGGCCTCCGATGTGGCGAGTATTTATGAAGTGCCCATGGTTTTACACGAAGAGGGGGTCGATGAAAAAATTGTGGAAGTGCTCAACATCTGGACCCGCAAACCCGATTTGGCCGATTGGAAAGATTTGGTCGGCCGAGTGAAGAATTTAGAGAATGAAGTTACCATTGGTATTGTTGGGAAATATGTTCATTTAACTGATAGTTATAAAAGCTTAAATGAAGCTTTAAAGCATGGTGGATTTAAAAATAATGCCAAAGTAAATCTAAAGTTTGTAGATTCTGAAGAACTGGAAAAACAAGAGGTTGCCGAAGTGCTGCAGGGAGTAGATGGAATTTTGGTTCCGGGAGGTTTTGGGGATCGGGGCGTAGAAGGAAAAATTAAAGCCGTTCAATATGCCCGAGAAAATCAGATCCCTTTCTTTGGAATTTGCTTAGGAATGCAAATCGCTTGTATTGAGTTTGCTCGCCACGTTTTAGGAATGAAAAAAGCCAATAGTCGTGAGTTTGATGCGCATAGCCCTTATCCGGTGATTGATTTGATGGAAGAGCAAAAGGCGGTTTTAAATAAAGGGGCCACCATGCGTTTGGGGGCCTATCCTTGTAGCATCGAGAAAAACACCTTGGCTTTTGAGATTTATAGCGAAAAGCAGATTTCAGAGCGCCATCGTCACCGCTATGAGTTTAATAATGTTTATCGCGATAAATTTGTAGAAAAGGGTTTTGCTTTTTCGGGGCTTTCTCCCGATGGCTCTTTAGTAGAAATCATTGAATATCGAAATCACCCTCATTTTATTGCCTGTCAGTTTCACCCCGAGTTCAAATCACGCCCTATGCATCCTCATCCCTTATTCGATGCCTTTATTGCCCAGTCTTTGGCAGGTTCAAAGCGTGGCCAATGGGAAGAACGGAAAAAAGAAAAGGGTTTAAAAGCTCCGAGTCGGGTTAAATCGGGCGTTTCTTCTCGCACCGTTGCAGCCTCGCGGAAGAAGTAAAGACCAGCCTGAAAAAAGTATTGACTTTGGGTAAAAAACGGGAATTTCGAAGTTTGTCCTCTCTTTTCCCTTTCTTGACAACTCTCCCTCAGCGGGATTATCATTTTCTTATAAGTTCTTCTCAAATCAAGGGATTTTGAAACAAAAACAAGTGGGCCTTATAATTGCATGGCACTGGAAATTCGACAAAATCTAAAACTTTCACAACAACTGGTTATTACTCCCCAGTTGCAGCAGGCGATCAAGCTTTTGCAGCTCTCTCGTTTCGAACTTTTAGAGATGGTGCATAACGAGCTGCTGGAGAATCCCGTTTTAGAAGAAGAGCCCGAAGAAGAAGATTGCCGTCCCAAAGAATCTGCCAAAGAGAGCGAAGAAGAGAATGCTCCTGAGAAAAAGAATGATACCGAGCAAGAAGTTCTGCTCCAAAAAGAGGGTGAGTTTAAAGAGCCTCAAGATTTTGATTGGGAGAACTATCTTAATACCTATAATGCCCCCGAACATATTAGCAGTGGTTTAGATGAGCTCCCGAGCTACGAAAATACCTTAAGCCGCAAAGAAACACTGCAAGATCACCTCTTTTGGCAGCTTCGAATGTCCAACTTCGATGCGGAAGAAGAAGAAATCGGCACCCTTTTGATTGGGAGTGTGAACGACGATGGGTATCTCCAAGATCCTCTCGAAGAAATTGCTGAAAAAGCTCAAGCCACTCTCGAAAAAGTAGAAGCCGTTTTGAGGAGAATTCAGCAGTTTGATCCGGCTGGTGTTGCGGCGCGTAATCTCCAAGAATGTTTGATTCAGCAAGTTCGCTTCTTTCCAGAACGAGAAACTCTCGAAAAAATCATTCGCGATCATCTTCCCGATCTTGAAAAAAGAGATTATCGCCGGATTGCACGTGATTTGAAGATTTCGGTCGACCAGATCCTACATTTTGCTCACATTATTCACGAATTAGAGCCCAAACCTGGGCGACCCTACTCCCAAGAATCGGCTGAATATATTACTCCAGATGTTTATGTGTATAAGGTGGGTGAAGAGTGGGTGGTTGTGCTCAATGAAGATGGCCTACCCAAATTGCAAATTTCTTCTTTTTATAAGCAAATGGCAAAAAAAGGGGCGACTCAGCAAGACGGAGCAAAGGAATATGTTCAAAATAAATTACGATCGGCGGTGTGGTTGATTCGAAGTATTCATCAACGTCAACGCACTCTTTATAAAGTGGTAAGAGCGATTGTAAAATTTCAAAAAGATTTTTTTGAAAAAGGAACCCAACATTTAAAACCGATGGTTTTAAAAGATGTGGCTGAAGAAATTAGCATGCATGAATCCACCGTTTCTCGTGTGACGAGCAGTAAATATGTGCACACTCCTCAGGGGATTTTTGAATTAAAATTCTTTTTCAATAACGGACTCCCTTCGAGCTTTGGGGGAGATTCAGTGGCAAGTGAAGTGATTCGAGATAAGATTAAGCACATCATTAACGAAGAAGACCCAAAATCTCCTTATTCAGATCAACATATTGTGAAAATTTTAAAAGATAGTAATATAGAAATCGCTCGGCGTACGGTTGCAAAGTATCGAGAGAATTTAAAAATACTTCCTTCGTCTAAGAGAAAACAATTTTTTTAAAGAAAGGATTGTTTTATGAAGACCCATGTTACTTTCCGTCACCTCGAACCCTCCAACGCACTCCGTAGTTATGTTGAAAAAAAAATTCAGCGGTTCCAGAAGTTTTTGCATGAACCCATTGAGGTTCATGTGATACTACAGGTGCAAAAATTCCACCAAGTTGCTGAAATGACAGTCAGTGCCAAGCATTTTCGGGTTCATGGAGTTCACGAATCGGAAGATATGTACGCATCGATTGATGGAGTTTTAGATAAGTTAGATCGTCAACTTCGCAAACATAAAGAAATTGTGAAGGAACACAAATCGGTTGCCCCAACTCATACGGCAGCCGTTGAGTTAAATTCGTAGCGTTATGGATACCTTTAAAAACTACTGCGTCTCCCGATTGCTTCGTTGCGTACCCAAAAAATCCTCATGTATTTCCATATACATTCCGGTTTTTTGGTGCCCCCGCGCCTCGCACTCGGGCCGCTCGTGACGTTTTTAGAGGTATCCTTAATTTAGAAAACATGAAACTAGAAGATTTTTTAGCCAAAGAATCGGTAATCGCAGAGCTCCACGCGCGGGGGCGAGAGGAAGTTTTGCATGAATTGGCTAAAGTTTTATGCAAAGAGGATCCTGGCCTTCAGCCCGAAGAGGTTTATCAGATCTTTCAAGAACGTGAAAAGTTAGGCAGCACCGGGATTGGCGAGGGCGTGGCCATTCCACACGGTAAGTCTTCTCAAGTGAAAAAGATGTTGGTGGGTTTTGGAAGAAGCTCCGAAGGAATCGATTTTGCCTCTCAAGATGGTGAGCCTACTTACTTGTTTTTTGCCCTACTTGCCCCCGAAAATGCGGCGGGCCTTCATCTCAAGCTTCTTGCCAAACTCTCTCGAATACTCAAAAATCGCGCTTTCCGGGAAAAGCTTATTGCCTCGGGTAGCGCCGAAGATCTTTATCAGCTCTTAATCAACGAAGAGGACTCACTCTAGAATGATTAGTATTCAAGTGGCTGACTTTCTCCACGACAACGAATACAACCTCAATCTTGAACTGGTTGCCGGGAAAAAGGGCCTCATCAAAAAAATTACGATTCCGCGCATTCAAAAGCCCGGATTGGCTTTAACGGGAGATACCTCCAATTTACATTCCGGTAGGGTGCAGGTTTTAGGAAAGTCTGAAATTACTTACCTACAAACGCTTCCTCCCAAAAAACTTCGGCAGATTATCGAGAAAATTTGTGAGGTTGATATTGCTTGTATGGTGGTTGCCCGAGGGAATCCGGCACCTAAGGTCTTGTTGGAAGTGGCCGAAGAAAATAATATTCCTGTTTTTTCAACTAATCTGCTGACGAGCACTTTTATTAATCGAGTCACGCGTTTTTTAGAGGATAAGCTTACTGCTTCAACGACTTTGCACGGTGTTTTTGTGGATGTTTTTGCAGTGGGGGTTTTGATTATCGGGAAAAGTGGAATTGGTAAAAGTGAATGTGCTCTCGATTTGGTTTTGCGTGGCCATCGTTTGGTGGCAGATGATGTGGTGGAAGTTCGCAAGAAACCTCCGTCGACTTTATCGGGGATGGGAATGGGGGTTATCAAGCATCACATGGAAATTCGCGGATTAGGCATTTTGAATATTAAAGACTTATTTGGGGTGGCAGCCACTCGCGATCAAAAAATGATTGAGATTGTTGTGGAGCTTGTGGAATGGGATGCCAGTCAAGAGTATGACCGTTTGGGGATTGATGAACAAAAGTATTCCATTTTAGATGTAAGAGTTCCTTATTTGAAGTTACCGGTCAGGCCCGGACGAAATCTGACCACTTTGATTGAAGTGGCAGCCCGAAATCATCTCTTGAAATTAAAGGGACATTTTTCAGCTCACGAATTTCAGGAGCGGCTCAATCGGGAAATTTTGGCCCAAGAAAAAATCAAAAAAACCCTCTGGAGTTCTTTAGAATAGGTTCCACATGGCAGACAAACAATTTCAAATTGGTTTGGTGATTGTGACTCACGGTTATATTGGTGAAGAAATGAAGCGTGCGGTGGAGTTTATTTTAAAAGAGAAAGTAAAACTTCAAGTCGTTTCAGTTCCGGATTCCGAAGATATTCAAAAGAATGAACAATTGATTGAACAAGCCATTCAGGTGGCGAAACAAAAAGAAGGAGTGCTCCTTTTTGTGGATCTTTATGGGAGTACTCCCGCCAATCTTTGCTGTAAATTTTTAAAGCCCGGAGAAGTGGAGTTGTTGGGGGGCGTAAATCTGCCGATGCTTTTAAAGGCTTGTTCCTGCCGCCAAGCCTATTCTCTTCATGCGTTTGTAGAGTTTTTACAAGATTATACCCGCCAACGCTTGCCTGCCCTACAAAGGAAGGAATGATTCATGGAAAAAAACACCCGTAAAACAGTGAGTAAAAATATTACAATTCAAAATCGTTTGGGCCTTCATGCACGCTCGGCCGCTCAGTTAGTAAAAGTGGCCAATGAATTTCAGTCGGAGATTCATTTAGCTCATAAATCTCAGGTGGTGAATGCAAAATCGATTATGGGAGTTTTGATGCTTGCAGCAGCCGAGGGAACAGTTCTTGAATTAAAAGCCCAGGGAAAAGATGCGGCTGAAGCGGTTAGTGCTATTGAGAAGTTAGTCAATGCAAAATTTGGTGAAGAATAGAATTCATTGAAACTATACATCTGCGTTGTCGTGCGCTCTATCGCAATCCTCACCCCGAAATGTGGGTGCCTAGCAACGGGACAGTTTAAACGAATTCTTAATTTATTATATGCCAAAGAAATCACGCTACATTCGCGGAATTATCGCATCTTCAGGGGTGGTTCAAGGTAAGGCGATCTTGCTTGAAAAAGCAGAGCTGAGTATTTCACATTATTGGATTTCTAATAAAGAGCTTCCGGGAGAGCTGAATCGATTTAAAAATGCAGTTGAAAAAACAAAAGAACAACTGCGCCGAATTCGTGAAAGGCTTTGCCGTTACGAAGGCGTTGATCATATCCGAATTCTTGATTCTTACAATCTCATCCTGAAAGATGAGATGCTAATTAAAGAAACTTTAGCGAGTATTAAGTCAGAACAAATCAATGCAGAATGGGCTCTGCAAAAGACACTTCAAAAAATCAAACAGGTTTTTCTAAACATCGACAAAGAATATTTCCGCGAGCGCAATAGCGATGTGGATTATCTTGGAGAAAAAATTCTTAAAAATCTCATGGGAAAGTCTGATGAGTTTTTGCAAGACATTCCACCTCACGCCATTATTGTGGCTCACAATCTTTCTCCTGCCGATACTGCCCAATTGATGAAATTTAAGGTGGCGGGTTTTGTGACCGAAGTCGGGGGGCGCACCTCTCATACGGCCATTATTGCTCGGGCTCTTCAGCTGCCTGCCGTGGTTGGCTGTCCAAAAGTGAATCAAAAAATCAAGAATGGAGATAGAGTCGTTGTCGATGGGAATAAAGGCCTTGTTTTGATTTGCCCAACCGCGGCCGAACTCAAAAGTTATGAATTGATTAAGCGTCAAGAAGCCCAGTTTGAAAAAATGTTGCTCAAAGATATTCATTTGCCCACCGAAACTCCCGACCAATTTCGAATTTCCCTCTATGCCAATATGGAACTCAAAGAAGAAATCCAGCTGATTAAAGAGCATGGAGCAGAAGGAGTGGGGTTATATCGAACTGAGTTTTTATTTTTAAATCGAGACACGATTCCAAGTGAAGAAGAACATTTTAAAAATTACAGCCAAGTTTTGAAGGCCATTTATCCGCATACTACAACCATTCGTACCCTCGATTTAGGAGCCGATAAGGTGCCTACTCATTATCGTTATGAGCATGAGACGAATCCGGCTTTGGGGGTAAGAGCGGTGCGTTTGTGTTTGCGAGAAAAAGATCTTTTTAAGTCGCAGCTTCGCGCCTTGATGCGGGCGAGTGTTTACGGGAAGCTGAAAATTCTTTTTCCTTTGATTTCGAGTTTAGAAGAGCTTCGAAGCTGCAAACAATTATTAAACGAGGTAAAGGCAGAGCTTAAGCGGAAGAAAATTGAGTATGATCCTCATGTGAAAATTGGGACCATGATCGAAGTTCCTTCTGCCGTGATGATTGCCGAAGATCTCGCCCGTGAAGTCGATTTTTTGAGCATCGGCACAAATGATCTCATTCAATATACTTTGGCGGTTGATCGAATGAATGAGCACGTTGCCTATTTGTATAAGCCTCTGCATCCCGCGATTCTAAAAATGATCAAGCGGGTAGTTGATGCGGCACAGCACCATAAAATTGAAGTGAGTGTGTGTGGAGAAATGGCGAGTGAGCCTCTCTATATTCTAATGTTGCTTGGCTTTGGGCTTAATGGACTTTCGATGAATGCGGTTTCGATTCCTCGTGTGAAAAGGATTATTCGCTCTGTTTCTTTCAAAGAAGCCAAAGATCTTTTAGATAAAGCGTTGCAACTTTCAACCGAATCCGAGATTGAAAGTTTGCTCAAACGTGAAGTAAAACATCTCCTTCAAGAAAAAAACCAATAGATTTCAATTGATTAGTTCGCTAGCTTTCATTCTTGACGTGGAGCGATGAATCCATTAATTTGCCCCCTCTCTCAAAGAAAAAATCGGTGCAAAAAAAGAAAAAAAAACAATCCAAGTTAGGAAAATTAAAAAAAAGGAGAATACCTGTGTCTAACTATTTTTTTACCAGTGAGTCGGTAACAGAAGGTCATCCCGATAAAATTGCCGATCGCATTTCCGATTCTGTTTTAGATGCAATCTTAACCCAAGATTCAAAAGCTCGAGTTGCGTGTGAAACTTTAATTACAACAGGTTTTGCGCTCATTTCAGGAGAAATCACGACGAACGCTCAGATCGATTATACCGACATTGCGCGGAAAGCGATTCAAGATATCGGCTATGATAATAGCGAGAAGGGCTTTGATTACAAAACCTGCGGAATTTTGCTTTCGATTGATAAACAATCTCCCGATATTTCGATGGGAGTTACCGAAGGAGAGGGGCTTTATAAAGAACAAGGGGCGGGTGATCAGGGTTTAATGTTTGGTTATGCCTGTGATGAAACTCCTGAACTCATGCCCATGCCGATTTGTTTTTCACATCGAATCACTCACCGCTTAGCAGAAGTGAGAAAAAATGGTCAGTTGAAGTTTTTAAGACCCGATGGAAAATCTCAAGTAACCGTTGAATATGCCAATGGCAAGCCTCAGCGTGTTGATACAGTGGTGGTTTCGACTCAGCATAATCCCGATGTTTCACACGAAGAACTCAAACAGGCCGTTTTAGAAGAAGTTATCAAAAAAGCCATTCCTGCCGATTTGCTCGATGCGAAAACGCGTTACTTTGTGAATCCTACCGGACGATTTGTGGTGGGTGGCCCCCAAGGGGATTGTGGTTTGACGGGCCGTAAAATCATTGTGGATACCTACGGCGGAATGGGACGTCATGGCGGTGGAGCGTTTTCTGGGAAAGATCCTACTAAAGTGGATCGTTCGGCTTGTTATATGGCCCGCTATATTGCCAAAAATATTGTGGCCTCGGGGGCAGCCCATCGCGCTGAAGTGCAAGTGGCTTATGCGATTGGATACCCTGAGCCTGTGAGCGTTTTGGTAGAAACTTTTGGAACAGAAAAAGTCAGTTCCGAAAAAATTTCTCAAGCCGTGAGAGAATGTTTTCCTTTAAGCCCTTCGGGAATTATTCAGGCCTTAGATTTGCGCCGTCCGATCTATGCAAAAACTGCGGCGTATGGTCATTTTGGCCGGAATGAGCCGGAATTTACCTGGGAAAAAACCGATAAAGCGGCTGCGTTGAAGAAAATTTTAGGAATTTAACTATTTTTCCTCTCTAGCCAAAGGGAGGTTAGGGGAACTTGTGAAGGAAGTGCCGCAACTTCTCCCGACCTCCTTTTAGTCTCATAGAGGAGTACTATTAAGGAAAAGAACTATGTCTGCTCAAACAGTCACCAAACTCTCCGATCATGATTATAAAGTCGCCGATTTAAGCTTGGCCGATTGGGGCCGAAAAGAAATTGAACTCGCCGAAATCGAAATGCCAGGTTTAATGGCCGTTCGTGAAAAATACAAAAAAACTCAGCCTTTAAAAGGGGCGCGCATTGTCGGTTGTTTGCACATGACCATTCAAACTGCGGTTTTGATTGAAACCTTAGTGGAATTGGGTGCTCAGGTGCGTTGGTCGTCTTGCAATATTTTTTCAACTCAAGATCATGCCGCTGCAGCGATTGCAAAAGCGGGGATTCCGGTTTTTGCCTGGAAGGGAGAAAGCGAAGAAGAATATTGGTGGTGTGTGGAGCAAAGTTTAAAATTTGCCGAAGGCCCGAATATGCTGCTCGATGATGGGGGTGATCTCACACAACTCGTTCATCAAAAATTCCCCGAGCTTCTCAAAAATATTAAAGGGGTGAGCGAAGAAACTACCACAGGTGTGCATGCTCTTTATAAAATGTTGGAAAAGGGTGAGCTTAGAATTCCCGCCATCAACGTGAATGATTCGGTGACTAAATCAAAGTTCGATAATCTCTATGGTTGCCGAGAATCCTTGGCTGATGGAATCAAACGTGCGACCGATATTATGGTGGCCGGCAAAGTGGTTGTGGTTGCAGGTTACGGCGATGTGGGTAAGGGCTGTGCTCAAGCGATGCATGGTTTAGGGGCTCGAGTGATCGTGACTGAAATTGATCCGATCTGTGCGCTTCAAGCGGCCATGGCGGGTTATCAAGTGACCACGATGGATGACGCCTGCAAGGTGGGCGATATTTTTGTGACCACTACCGGTTGCAAAGACATCATCCGCATTGATCATCTCGAAAAGATGAAAAATTCTGCAATTGTCTGCAACATTGGTCACTTCGATGTAGAAATTCAGGTGGCTCAGCTCAATGCTTTTAAAGGAATCAAAAAGACAGAAATCAAACCCCAAGTTGATAAATATACTTTTCCCGATGGCCATTCGATCATCTTACTCGCCGAAGGACGCTTGGTGAATTTGGGTTGCGCAACCGGACATCCGTCTTTTGTGATGTCGAATTCGTTTACCAACCAAGTTTTGGCTCAAATTGCCTTGTTTACTCAAAAGCACGAAGTGGGCGTGACCGTTCTTCCCAAAATTTTGGATGAAGAAGTGGCCCGCTTACATCTTGAGAAATTAGGAGTGAAGTTGGAAAAGCTTTCTCCAGAGCAGGCGAAATATTTAGGGGTGAGTCCCGATGGGCCGTATAAGCCAGAATATTATCGCTATTAATTTATCTTCTTAAGATTAAAGAATCTGATCGGCGGATGAATTTTCATTCGCCGATTTTTTTTTGCTTAAGGATTGAAGAAGAGCCAGGCATTCGGCCGGCCTAAAATGGGACACAAGCGGCCAAAATTGCCATTTCTTAAATCAATTCTTTCGCAATGGTTGAGATCGGGCTGGGGGCGGGAGTGCGCAATGTCTAGGGCATTTTCGACGGCTAATGATTGAGGGTCTCGTCCTCCTCCATTTACCACATCTCGTAAGGCCGCTTCTTGGGCGGCTAGTACTCCATTAGGGTCACTTACATCTCCGATATGATCTGGAGTATTTGAGGGGGGAGATACGAAATCTCTAATTTCTTGTAGCCAATTTCCGAACCAGCGTTGAATTCTATCCATAAAAACCTCTAAGGCTATTCTCGGCTATTTTTTCAAAAGGTTGCTCGAGAACAAAAAAGAAGAAAAATTGCTTGAATATCTGCTTATTTAAATTAGGGGGTAAGGCATGGAAAATATTTTGAATTTTGAAGCAATCCTCGCTCTTCTCACCCTCACCGGTTTAGAAATTGTTTTAGGAATCGATAACATTATCTTTATTGCAATTCTCACCGGTAAGCTTCCCCGAGAAAATCAAAAATCAGCGCGAATGATTGGCTTGGGCTTGGCCATGTTCATGCGCATCGCGTTGCTCTTGAGTTTGAGCTGGGTGATGAGTTTGACTGAACCCGTCTTCACAGTTTGGGATCAGGCATTTAGCGGCCGTGATTTGATTTTATTAATTGGAGGTTTATTCTTGATGGCGAAAGCTACTACGGAGATCCACCAAAAGTTGGAGGGCCAGGAGCATGAGCGGAGTGTGAAAACAAAAGTTTCTTTTGGTGCGATTCTTGTTCAGATTGCCTTGCTCGATATTATTTTTTCGCTCGATTCTGTGATTACTGCCGTAGGAATGGCACAGCAGGTTTGGATTATGATCGTGGCCGTGATTTTAGCCGTGGCCGTGATGATGGTGTTTTCGGGTGTGATCGTGCGTTTTATCGAGAAACATCCCACCTTCAAGATGCTTGCTTTGTCTTTTTTGCTTTTAATCGGTGTGATGCTGGTAGTGGATGGTTTTGGAAAACACGTGAATAAAGGCTATATCTATTTTGCGATGGCCTTCTCGCTTTTTGTGGAGCTCCTCAATATTCGGATCCGCAAAAAAAGTGAACCCCTTCATTTGAAGAACTAAGCAAATAATTGAAGTTGAGTTTCTTTCTTTTTGAAGCTGTCGGTGGAGAGTGAGAGCTTTTCTCGAGAAAATCCTGCCTTTTTTGCAGCGAGTTGAAAGAGATTGCGAATTTGTTCGGCAAAAATCCCTTCGCCCTTCATTCGTGATCCAAAATGATTATTTTGAATGTTTCCTTTTCGAATTTCTTCCAAACGATGAATCACTTTCTCTTTACGATCGGGAAAATGGGTTTCTAACCACTGAATGAACAAATCTTTTACAGCATGCGGAAGCCGTAAAACGGTATAAGCCGCTGACCCAGCACCCGCTTGTGCAGCAGCCCGAAGAAGTTTTGGAATTTCAGAGTCGGTCAACGCCGGAATAATCGGCGCCATCATCACATTCGTTGGAATGCCAGCCTGAGAAAGTTGTGTGATGGTTTCGAGCCTCGCTTGGGGAGAAGAAGCGCGCGGTTCTAAAATGCGGGTTAAGTTTGAATCTAAACTCGTGAGAGTAATAAAAACTTTTATAGCTTGGTGCTCTGCCAATTTTTGAAGCAAGTCGATATCGCGCTGAATCAAGGCATTCTTGGTGATAATCACGACGGGATTTAAGAATTCGGCGAAGACTTCTAAACAACTCCGTGTAATTTTCAAGTGACGTTCGATGGGCTGGTAGCAATCGGTAATTCCACTCATTGAAATAACTTGGGGAACCCAACGCGAAGAAGAAAGTTCTTTGCGTAAAAGTTCAGCCGCCTTAAATTTTGCAAAGATCTTGGTTTCGAAATCAAGTCCGGCCGATAATCCTAAATATTCATGGTAAGGCCGTGCATAGCAATAAATACAGCCATGTTCGCAGCCACGGTAAGGGTTGAGGCCGTAATCAAAAGGAAGATCGGGGCTATCGTTTTTGGTGAGAAGTGTTTTGGTTTTATCGGGAAAAACTTGGGTTTTGATTACTCGGCCGTCTTGTTCTTCTTCGAATTCTTGGGGGAGCTCTGTTTCGAGCTCGAGATTTCGTTTCTCAAAACGATTTTGAGGATTTGAATTTGTGCCACGGCCCTGGATTTTTTTGACACGCATTCTAGCAGGCTAAACAATTTCTAAACTGATGTCTACAGCCCGGACAGAATGAGTAAGCGCTCCCACCGAGATATAATCAACACCGGTTTGCGCGGCGGCCCGCACATTCTTCAAATTGATATTGCCAGAGGCTTCAAGGATGGCGCGACCCTTCGTTTCTATCACAGCCAGCCGCATATCTTCTAAGGGCATATTATCGAGCAGAATCCAATCAGGCTTATTTTCTAGGGCTTCATGCAATTGAGAAAGATTTTCAATTTCCACTTCAAGTTTTAATTTTTGGGTATTGTGTTTTTTAACGGCTTGAATGGCCTCGGTGAGCGAGCCGTAAAGGGCTAGATGATTGTCTTTAATGAGATAGGCATCGTAAAGGCCCAAACGGTGATTCACTCCCCCTCCGATTTTGACAGCATATTTTTGAAGCATGCGCCAACCCGGGAGCGTTTTTCGAGTGTCTAAGATTCGAGTGGAGTTTCCGCGAATGGCCTCTACAAATTTTTGGGTGAGAGTGGCGATGCCGGATAAATGCTGCAAAAAATTTAAGGCGACGCGCTCGGCAGTCAAAATGCCTTGAGCAGGGCCTTCCAAAACGGCTAAAACTTCGCCTTCATTGCAATGATCGCCTTCTTCTTTTCGAGAGAAAAATTTAATCGACGAATCCACCTTTTTAAAGGCGGCTTGGGCAATTTCAAGCCCGGCCACCAAAAGAGGGCCTTTGGCCAAGATTTGGGCCTTAATTTGGGGGGAACTTTCCCAAAAGAGGGCCTGACTGGTTACATCGCCTGTGCCTAAATCTTCGGCCAAAGCGAGTTTGAGAAGGGGGAGGTAATGTTTAATTTGGAGTTTCATCACTTTGTTTGCTAACCCGCTCGATTAAGAGAGCGCAACTTTTTCCTTATTTTACCGATAACTGAAGAAGTAATTATGGTCAAACTTTGCGTTCAATCGAGTATAGGTCAAAATTGTATGGATTTGCAGCTTGTTGCCCAAATCCCTCATGCCGAATACCCTCGTTTTGTGGCCCATTTCCCCAGAGAAGCAGGCTTGGTCGCCGTCGAGAGAGCCCGCTCAGGCGGGGCTATCCATGAAGTCTATCGAATTTCTCCCGTTCATTCTTTCCAATATGTGGAATTTTCCGGATTATTTCGAAACTTAGATTATTGGAATTCCCTTGAGGTTTTAGGACTTAATCTGGGCACAAATAATTTCACTCCTACCGTTGAAGATTCGGGAGGATTAAGATCAATCACTTGGTTTGCTGGCGAAGAGGTTTATGATTTTAGACAAGAAGAAGGACTTTTCCGTTATTTAGGCCCTCTTGAAGAGGCGAGGGCTTTTTATAGGATTTTAGATGAATCTCAAAGGGAATATTCCCGCCAGAGTTGTATGGCCTCTCGTTCGGAAGCTACAAGGAGTATATGTGTTGAAACGAATGGATCTCAGCCTGCGATTGAATTTGAGAATTTTACTGAGGCATCTCATCCTCAACGACGGCTTTTGGCGGAGGTCGCTTCAACACTAGGACGAAGTATCTTTGAAGCACTCAATCTCCCTGTTTTTTATAGCGCTTCTCTTGATCGAAGCCCTGATCTTTTGGCTTTTACGAGCATGGAGACCAGATATTATATTGCAATTGGGAATTTGTTTTTGGAGCAGTATCCGGAAGTTCAACGGTTAACCTTTGCCCATGAACTTGGACATTATATTTATTCTTTCCAGGGTCCCTCGCTTGTCTATAATTTAGTCTATTCATTGGGAACTTATGTCCATGATGGTTCTGCGGAGTCAGAAGCTTATCTGAGATCTTTCCGAAGGAGCTTGATGGGAGGGGATGAAAGAAGTTTAGAGGAGAGTGTAGACGATGAGATCTTTGCGGACGCGGTTGCTTTCGAATATGCAAATGCAAGAAGATTTGAATACCTTGACAGACCTACTTTTGAGCTCGCTCAAGAAGAATTTCGGCAACATTTGAGGTTAAGAGTGGAAGTTCTGAACGGGTATCCTTCAACGATTGGCGTCTATATATTGAAAAGAATGATCGATAGAATAAGCACTTGTCCTTTTCTTTCCCGAGAAACCAAGACTAAAGTCTTTCAGTTGATTCGAGACAATCTTAATCCTTCACTCTACCGAGTGTTTGACCAGAAATTACTTCGCTTGGGCATTCGTCTGGACGAAACTTATTGATTTATCTACTTGAAGAATGATTTTGGTCTCTACAAGAGTGCAAGCGCCTCTTGAATCTCTATTTTCTGTTTTTCCCGGTTCGCCAATTCTTGTTTCGTTTCGGCCACCAATTCTTCAGGCGCATTTTCAATAAAGCTCGGAAGATTCAATTTATTGGAAAGAAGGGAAATATCCTTTTCGGTTTTTTCGAGTTTCTTTTTTAGCCGAGCCTTTTCTTTTTCAAGATCGATGAGTCCACTCAAAGGAATAAAGATAATCAGTTCTCCATTGGCCGCTAAGCCTTTTGAAACAGGCTCTGACGGAGTCTCCGAGATAAAAACAATTTCGGCAGTTTTTCCTAACTCTTGAATGCGAGGCAAAAGACTTTCGATTTCAGATTGCGCTATTTTCGTTTTGATTTTGACGGAAATCTTTTCTTTAGGATTCACTCCCGTCTCTGCGCGAATATTGCGAATCACCGAAACAATTTCGCGTAAGAAATTCACTTTATTGTAAGCACTTAAATATTTTTTCGCGTCTTCTTGAGAGAGAGCTTTCGGATAAGGCCGTAGAGAAATGGTTTCCGAATCGTTTGGTAACCTTTGCCAAAGCTCTTCGGTGATAAAAGGCATGAGGGGATGAAGCGCGCGCAGAATCTGGTCAAAAATTTTCAGGGCAAAGGCGGCACATTTTGTTTTTTCTTCACCCTCGGAATAAAGTCTTGATTTAATGAGCTCTAAATACCAATCGCAAAAGACCTGCCAGATAAAAGTAAAAAGGCCATGCGCGGCGATGTTGAATTTATAATCGTTGATGGCTTGAGAAACGGTCTCTACACATTTTGAGAGTTCAAACAAAATCCATTCATCTTCTTGGGTTTGGGGTTGGGCGTGCTCGATTTCTTTCGCCGATTTCACCGAGGGGAGGGCGGTTGAATAGAGAAATCGCGCGGCATTCCAGACTTTATTGCAAAAATTTCGATAACCTTCAACGCGGTGTTCATCCAATTTAATGTCGCGGCCTTGGGCAGCGAAAGCAGTGAGCGTGAAGCGCAGCGCATCCGTCCCAAATTTTTCCATGAGCTCTAAAGGATTGACGACGTTTCCTTTCGATTTACTCATTTTTTGGCCTTGAGCATCGCGCACCAAAGCGTGAATATAAACGTCTTTGAAGGGCACTTCTTTCATGAAGTGTAAGCCCATCATCATCATGCGAGCCACCCAGAAAAAGATGATGTCGAAACTCGTTACCAAAACTGAAGTGGGGTAATACGATTTCAAGAGGTCCGTTTTTTCGGGCCAACCTAGGGTGGAGAAAGGCCAGAGAGCGGAAGAAAACCAAGTATCGAGCACATCGGCATCTTGGGTAAGGTCTGTATTGCCGCAGGTTGGGCAAAGACTTGGATTTTCTCGGGCGACAATGGGAGGGCATTGTGTAGGGGCACTGCTTGCTGTGCCCTTTGTAGTGGGCGCACCAAGGGGCGCCCCTACGTTTTTATTACAATACCAAGCCGGAATTCGGTGTCCCCACCAGATCTGGCGCGAAACGCACCAGTCTTTGATGTTTTCCATCCAGCTAAAATAAGTTTTTTCCCAGTGCTGCGGGTGAAACTTTGTTTTTCCGCTTTTCACTGCTTCTAAAGCAGGTTTCGCCAAGGGCTCTGTTTTCACAAACCATTGAAGCGAGAGATAAGGTTCCACCACGGTTTTGCAACGGTAGCAGTGGCCTACTTTATTTTTGTAGTTTTCAATCTTTTCAATTTGGCCGAGTTCTTCGAGTTGTTTCACCATTTCTTTACGGGCCGCAAAGCGATCTTGATTTTCAAAAGAGCCGGCATTTTCATTTAAACGGCCATCGGGATGGAGAATGTTGATTCGTTCTAAGCCGTGGCGTTTACCCACTTCGAAATCGTTAAAATCGTGGGCAGGCGTGATTTTAACGACCCCGCTTCCAAAGTCTTTGTCTACATAGGAATCGGCAATCACTGGAATGAGGCGATTGATGAAAGGCACCACAACCATTTTGCCAATGAATTTTTTATACCGTTCGTCTTCTGGATTAACGGCAAGAGCCGTATCGCCCAGTAAGGTTTCGGGGCGGGTGGTGGCGACCGAAAGAAAACGCTCGCCATCGCCTTCAAAGAAATAGCGAATATGCCAGAGATGGCCATTTTTATCTTCGTGTTCGACTTCTAAATCGGAGAGAGAAGTTTGGCAGCGTGGGCACCAATGAATGAGCCGTTGATCGCGGTAGAGTAGCCCTTGCTCATAAAGAGAAACAAAAACTTCGCGCACGGCCCGCGAGAGGCCTTCGTCCATGGTAAAACGCTCGCGTGAATAATCGAGAGAGGCCCCTAAAAGCTTGAGCTGATTTCGAATGGTGCCGCCGGATTCTTCTTTCCATTTCCAAACCCGTTCAATGAATTTTTCGCGGCCCAAATCGTAGCGCGAGAGGCCCTCGCTTGCCAGTTGGCGTTCCACCACATTTTGCGTGGCGATACCGGCGTGATCGGTTCCAAAAACCCATAAGGTATCGTCGCCTTGCATCCGGCGGTGGCGTATTAAAATATCTTGAAGTGTATTATTTAAGGCATGTCCAATGTGAAGAGTGCCTGTGACATTGGGAGGCGGAATCACAATCGAAAAAGCGTGGGCCCGGTCTTTGATTTTTTCGGGAGCCACCGAAAATTTTTTTTCGATCCAAAAACGACTTAAGCGTTCTTCGACCTCATGGGGAGAATAGACTTTTTCAAGTTCAGGGGAGTTCGCCATAGAGCCTAGCTCATAGCGGGCCGGCTTTATTCCGTCAACCGTTGGATTTCTTCGCGAATGATCTTTTCAGCCAGGCTAGGAAGCATTTCTCTCACCGCTTTTTCAATGGTTTCGCGGGCTACTTTTTGAATTAGGCCCTCGGCCTTTCTTTCTAGGGAGCGCCTTAAATTTAATGGAAGGGGGGTGTTGCGTTTGAAACCTAGTTTTATAGGGAGAGTTTGGCGAAGTTTTAGGAGCAAGGCGTCTTCTAACTCAAATGAAAGTGGAGCGCTCGGGGTGGGGGTGGCAGAATTCAAAACAATCACAGATTCTTCTTGAAGATTTGGTTCAGAGTTTTCATTTAAATTTTCGAGCATGTGAATTCTCCTTGAGTTTTAAGTTTTATTTAGAGAAGAGATGTTTTTGTCATACTGTTTGCAAAACATGAAGAAGATTTTTCAAAAATTTTTTCCTTGGGTGATTGGTTTAGGCCTTCTGGCGTATCTTTTTCATCAATATCCGCCTGAAAAAGTTTGGCAAGCCTTCCAATACGTTCGAATTCCGCTCTTTATTTTCTATGCCATCTTCTATTTTGTGTTGGTTTTAATTTTCGATACCTTAGGTTTGGCCTATGTGCTTCGTCGCTTTTGCGTCTCGATTCGCTTTTCAGAGCTCTTGCCCGCGCGTGTGGTGAGTTACTTGCTGGCTCTTCTCAATTACAATGCCGGACAAGCGGCAATGGCCTATTTTCTGAAGCGCAGCAAGAATGCCTCTTTTTTTAAAGCTTTAGGCTCAATTTTATTTGTGATGGTGATCGATTTTTTTTGGATTGTTCTCTTAGCTTTTTTGGGGAGTTTTTATGCGCCTCTTCATTTCAAAGAATTGGATGTGAGCCACTGGATTCAAAATTTCGCGATTGTGTTTTTTGTTGCGGCTCTCTTTCACATTCTTTTCTGGCGCGGATGGCTGATTCGTCTTCTACCTTTTAAGATTCATTTTCGTTTTCGAGATTGGCTGCAAGGAAAACATTTATTTCAAACTTTTCATGAGGCCAAAGTTTCCGATTACTTTAAAATAGCGATCTTCCGAATTCCTTTTCATGCGCTGGTGATTACTTCTCTTTATTTTTTGGCGATTGTTTTTGATGCCCATTTACCTTTTTTCGATGTGATCACCACCATCCCGGTGGTTTTGCTTTTGGCGGGTCTTCCACTGACTCCCGGTGGACTGGGTGCTTCCCAGATTGCGACTGTTGAGTTTTTTAAAAACAAGGTTGTGATGACTCATGGTAATTTGGGCCCCGAAGAGCTTTTGTTTGCGATGTCGCTCGTTTGGATGTTTGCAAATTATTTTCTAAAGGCCGTTGCAGGGCTCTTGTTTCTAAAAATTACCCCTCGTGAATATTTTGATCCGCTTCCAGAAGGCGATTTAACTGAATGCTCTAAACCCCACCAAAACCCAATGAAATAGGCATTAGAAGGGCATCTTTTTTTGACGCTCCGTTCCAAACCCCTCTATTTTTTTGCTTGGGTGACCTTAAATAAAAATGCTAAAATTTGCTAAGAAGCTATTAGAGGGGGCTCGCGTCGCCCCCTCCATCGGCAAAGCCGATGGAGTCTCCCCCTCACGCTCGCTGTGCTCGCTGGGTAGATTCCCACTGGCTTATACCCGTGGGAATCTACTTGATCTGTTGCGTCTTGTTTAGCTCCTGAAGATTAATCGAAAGGAGGAAAACGAATGCAGGAAGAAAAAAAGCTGATCCACGAGTGCCCTACGGTCCAGGCCTACTTCCACGAAGTGGTTAACCAAGCCCTAAAAAACCAAAAAATAGAAACCGATGAACATGTTGCTTTTTATCTGGTGAATTTACTTTCTCGTTTTACCGATGAAAAGATGATCTTGAGAAATTCTGAGGGGCAAGAAATGCCTCTGGCAATTTTGTTTTGCCAGGCACAAATCGAAGCTCCCGATAAGAAAGTTCAGCTTCTTCGGTATCTCGGAGATTTTTCTTTATTCGTTTCGGGTTTTTTTCAAGATAGCCTGAATCGAAAAATTGTTGATGTAGATTATTACGTTAAAATGGGTGAAGGCGCCTATTTCCAGCTTTCTTCTTCAGAAACTTTTCGTCAAAACAAAGAACTCTTTTCAAAGATTTTTACGGAGCTTTCGCTTCATTTTGTTCAGTGGATGGATGTGATTTCGGAGGTGAGTGAAAAAAGTTTTGCGAATCGTTCTCAAGATTTGCTCAGACTCTACGAAAAATGGGTGCGTACCGGCAGTGACCGTTTGAAATCATTGTTAACCGAACAAGGCGTTATTCCGGTGCAAGGTTTAAAATCGGAGTTTATTCAATGATTTTGAATCAGATCCAAAAGAAAATTGAAGAAACTTATCAGATTGATTGCCCTGCTTCAGTTGAAGAATTTTTACTTGAAGACGAATATCGAAAAGAAGCCATTCGCGGCCAGCCCTGGCTCGCGTTTACCGATGAAGCGCTGTTGGTTGCCCAAGATGAAGAAGAAAATCTTGAGGTGGGTTTATTTTATTCTCCTAAATTGCTGCAATGGGCAGAGGGATTTTGTTGGGAAGATCTTTCGAAAGTTTTAACTCAGCCCGAAGTTTTAAAACGCTTTGGTCCTCTGGTAGAAGGTGTGAGCCATTTTGTTTATTTATTGTGGAGAGTGGGCCGAGAAGAACCCGTAACGCAGTTGGAGCTTGAGCTTCAGGCCGAGATCGATAAATTTGTGCTTTTTTCGCGAGAGATGAATTTTAGTTCGCACGAGAAAATATTCGAGCAACTTTTTTCAGAAAATCATTGGATTGATCGCTTAAGTTTAGAACAAACGGAGCGCTATCAAACCGCGAATCGCTTGGCTTCTCAATACTGCGTGTATTTAAGCCGTTATTATCCCCAGCGGATTGAAGGAGAGCTTCTCGAAGAGCTGCGCGGCTTTTACCGGATGCGGCAGGCCGATAAGATTAGGCATATTTTATAGAGGTTTATTGTAATGGGTCAGCATTTCTTTCGTTCGCGAAAAAACGCACCGTAAGGAAACCTCTCGAAATAACTTGTAAAAAATACTATTTTAAAATCGATAGATCCGGTGCTTTTCCGCTCACTTCAAAAATACTGGCCCATTACTTGTGTCTAAGCAATGGCATAGGCTATTGCCTCTTCCAATCGGTCATTCCCCCAAAACAATTCACCTTTCGCGATAAAAGAGGGCGCTCCGAAAATTCCTAACTTTATGGCCTCCTCCGTTTGTGCACGAAGTCGATTTTTATTTGCTTCGGAATTGGCTTGATTCAAGATTTCTGAAGGATTGAGAGAAAGTTGAGTTAAGATTTCTTCTAAAACTTCTAGGCTTGAAATATCTTGATCGAGCTCAAAGTTGGCTTGATAAACTTGCTTCACAAAATCAGGGAGCCAGGAGGTTTTTTCTGCAAAGCAGGCGATGCGTGCGGCGAGGAGTCCATTTTGCGGGAAACGGCTGGGTTTCGAAAAAGCGAGCCCGTATTTTTTAGAAAATCGCTCCATTTCTTTCCACATGTAATTCCCCTTTGCGGGGTAAATATTAAAGGGAGAGTCTTCCCAGTTTTGAGCCTTGAAAATAGGGCCTAAGAGAAAGGGTTTCCATTCAATGGTGCAATTGTGGGCCTTGGCGAGCGCTTCAATGCGCAAGGCGCTTAGGTAGGAATAGGTGCTTGCAAATTCAAACCAAAACTGCAGAGTGGGTAGGGTCATTTTATTTCTATAGCATTTCAACTTTTAATGAGTACGAATGTGCTCATTAAAAGTTAGAAATACTTATGGTTGGTAATTGAAGAGCTATCCTCATTGGAAGTTAATAAACCATATGCCTCGATATACTGTGAAAGTCATTCCAAAATCTTCGCAAAACCTTATCGAGGAACTTGCGCCTTTTCAGTTCAAGGTGAAGCTCACCGCTTCTCCGGTTGGAGGAAAAGCAAACGAGGCTTTAATCGAGGTTTTGGCGAAACATTTTGGTATTAAGAAATCAAACGTTCGTATTTTAAGAGGTTTTTCTTCTTCTCACAAAGTGGTTGAGATTTTTTAAGTCTTTAAGCTAAGCAAACGGCCTATGAGAAAATATCGGATCTATCTTTTAGTATTGTTTTTATTCAGTTCGGTTTCCGTTCAAGCCCAAGCCTCTTATTTAAAACAAAAGGGTTTCGCTTTGGGTCTTTTTGCAAAAGAATCGAATTATTCTTATGAGCAAGATTTGCTTCAAATCAAGAACTGGGGAGCCACTCACGTGTTGCTGGTGGTGTCGTGGTATCAAAGCGATGTAAAATCAACCGAGATTCGCCCCCTTCCTTACGATGGCGCAGATATTATGACTCTGCCCGATGAAAAACTGAGAGAAGTCATTCGGCAAACCAATCAAATGGGCCTCAAAGCGGTTGTTTTCCCCATTCTTCGCCTCGAAAAACGTGAAAAAGATGATTGGCGGGGTGTGATTGCTCCGGCTGACCTTGAAAAATGGTGGGTGAGTTACGAAAAATTTGTTTTGCACTATGCGAAGATTTCGGCCGAAGAAAAGGCCGATGGTTTTTCGGTGGGGAGTGAGCTTTTAAGCCGCGAAAAAGACACAGAGTATTGGGAAAAATTGATTGCGAAGGTGAGAAGCTCGTTTACGGGTTGGTTGATTTACAGTGCGAATTGGGATCATTACCAACACCCTCAGTTTTGGGACAAGCTCGATTATATTGGAATGACCGCCTATCATGAACTTTCGAAAACTAAAAAACCTCGTTATAAAGATTTGAAAGCCAAGTGGATGGAAATTCGGCATCAGATCTTGGCCTGGAAGAAAAAGCATTATCCTAAAAAAGAGCTTGTGATTACAGAAATTGGGTATCCGAGTATTGATGGTACGAGCATGTATCCCTGGAATTATTTTTTAGAGGGGCCGGTTGATTTGAGAGAGCAAGAGCTTTGTTACCGGGCCTTTTATTCGACTTGGAAAAACGTAAAAGATCTCTCGGGTGTTTATTTTTGGGTTTGGTGGGGTGAGGGCGGTGCGAAAGATAATAGTTATACCCCTCGAAATAAGCCGTCCGAAAAGTGGGTAAGGAAGTGGTTTTTATAACTGATCAACATTTCTTCAGTTCGCAGAAAAACGCACCGCGAAGAAATGTTTTAAGAGGATTTTCAGAACATCTTCTTTTAAAAATCGATAGGTTCGGTGCTTTTCTGCTCACTGGAAGAAACGCCGATCAGTTACTTGGAGGTATAGATGCGTAAAAATATTTTTTTCATAATGCTTGGAGTCTTCACTTTGTTTGATATTTCTGCTTTCAGCATGGGCCTTTCAGCGCCTGAGCCTGCGAGTCGAAAAGATTATGCGAATCGTTATGCAATCCGACGTCCTACCGATCCTCGTGTTTTGTATCTTAAACAGAAACAACAACTTTGCTTGGTTCCGGATTCGTGTGAAAAAAAGAAAGAAGAAACAGTGTCGAAGTATGAAAATCGCTTTAGAGAACAAAGCCCTCAGCAGCGCTTAATTCATTCTCTCCGAAAACGATAGAGGGTCGATCGCAGGCGCCTTGTATTGAGCATCAAACAAAAGTTATTTAATGTTCTTCGAGATTTTCTAAAGGCTCGGCAAGAGAGCGAGTAAAAGGGTAACGATAATCTTTCTTATAAATTTTTAAAGCTGCCAAAAAGACCGCTACTAAAACAGGACCCAACAAAATTCCTAAAGGTCCTACCCATTTGAGCCCTCCCAGAATTGCCAAAAATAAGATGACCGGATGAAGGCTGCTTCGCCCTCGAATGAGGATAGGTTTGAGAATATTGTCTACGCCCGAAATAAGCAATGTTCCGTAAATTGCCAAAATGATTGCGCTTTGAGTATTTCCTGTAAGGAAAAAAATGAGGGTGGCCGGTATCCACACCCCTGCAGCGCCTACGAAGGGAACAAAAGCTAGAAGAAAAGTAAGGGCTCCCCAAACTAGAAAACCTGGAATATTCAAAAAGTAAAACGCTATTGTTGCCAGACAGCCTTGGACCAGCGCTGTTACAAACGAACCGTAGACTACGCCATAAATCATGCCCTTCATTTCGGCGGCGAGTTCGTTTTCGTGTTCGTCTTTCAAAGGAGAGATCAAAATGAATTCGCGATAGAGTTTTTTACCCTCTACAAAAAGGAAGAAGACGAGCACTAACATGATAAAAGACTGGAGAAAAAATGAGAAGGTTTGAGTAACGACGCTGGGCGAATATTGGTAAACGTAATAGGCTAAGTTTTTTACGGCATTTGTAGCCATTCCTCGGAGATTCACCCGAATTTGAAAAGTTTGTTCGATTTGCAAAAGTAGATTTTGAAAATGAACATTCCATTGGTCGACTTGTTTGAGTAGCTCCTCTTTTTCAATAAAATTTGTGATTGATCCCACCATGCCGATCAATTGATGGGTGACGAGCGATGCCATAAGAGTGGCAGGAACAAAGAGAAACGCGATCATGCAAAAGGTGCTTAAAAAGCTTGCCAGATAAGGCTTGTTTCGGGTGATTTTGAGCATTGCCGAGTAAAGGGGATAAAAAAGAACGGCCAAAACGGTAGCCAAAATAATTGGCATTAAAAAGGGCTTAAAAAGAAAAAGTAAGGCGATAAAAAGCAGGAGTAAAAGGTAGATAAAAGCGCGTTTCTCGTTTTTTGGATTATGGCTCACGGGGTTTTCCTCGCCGGTTTAGAAGAGGGTTGGCTTGTGGGCTTAGAGCTTGGTTGAGAACTTGGGCTATTCAAAATATAGGTTTGTTTATATTGTTGAATGCGTTTTAAGAGCTCTTGGCGAAGTTCATCTTTATTTGAGAGATTTAGCAAGTCGAAAGTTTTCCAAGCTTCCACCTCATGCCCTGTAATCAGATAATCTAAAACAATTTGTAAAAGATCGGAGCGGTTATCGCTATTTGCAGCGAGCTCTTTTTTTCTTTCTTCAATGTCGGAATAGAAAACTTTGGGGTGTTGCGCGTCTTGATTTACCCAACGATCTTGCTCGATTTTGAAAACCATGGGCGGAAAAGGACTCTCGGCATAAGGAATTTTGGGGAGATAAGTAAAAGAAGGGTTACAGGCCAAGATTTCCAATGCCCCATCTTGGTTTAAATCTTCGAGGGTGAGATGTTCTCCGCAATCTAACAACCTTATACTCCCGAGGTTTTTCAGAGTTTTCCCCAAAGAGAAGAGTTGATAACTATAGCAACAGTGAGCTCCCCCCGAAAAGTTTTGAATGAGAAGATCTTCGGCACCATCGTGGTCGAGATCAAGCGGCTGGGGCGGGGGGGCAGAAAACATTTTTAAAGGGTCAATGCTGAAAAGCATTCCGATTGTTTGATAAAGGGTTTTTCCTTGTTTATCAGAAATCACCAGTTTGCCCGATTCGATTCCTAAAGGAGAAGAAGAGTTTTCTTTGATAAAGATTTGAACTTTATAGAGCAGATAGTTTTTTTCTTGGCTGAGTTTCCAAGTTGAAGAAGCGGGTTGAGAATTGGGTTGTGAACTCGGTTGAGAGCTGGGCGCTGAAGTTGGGATTGGAAAACTTTGAGAAAAAGCGGGAGAAGAAAACAGCAAGCTCAAAGCAAAGAGGAAGAAAAAATTCTTCATGCGAGGATTATGGCTATCCTGGTGAAGTTTACAACCACTTTTTCTTTTTGAAGAAATAGATGAGCCCTCCGGTAATCGAAGCCATAATACCCCACACCATGTAATAACCCCATTTCCAGTGAAGCTCAGGCATAAATTCGAAATTCATTCCGTAAATTCCTACCACAAAAGTTAAGGGTAAAAAGATGGTGGCGCCAATGGTGAGGCGTTGCATCACGAAGTTCAATTGATTGGAAGATTCTGTCATTCGAATCGTAAGCATGGCGGCATAAACATCGAAAACCGATTTGGCATGTTCTTTTAAAAGATCGAGTTCGTGAAGCAGCGCATTCATTTCATCAACTAAACGCTTGAAGTAAGGTTTCATTCGAGAGTTGAGCCACGGAACATGCTTATCGTAGAGTTGAATTAAAATTTCGCGTTCGGGCAAAAGGTTTTTGCGCATGGTGGCGACTAATTTTTTGAATTGCAAGATCTCATCGAGAATTTTTCTATCTTGTCCTTTGAGCACAGCACTCTCGATATTATCTAAATCCTCTTGCCATTGTTCAATCACGGGTAGGTAATCGTGGATGGCCAACTCTAAAAGTTTGATAAATACCTGAGCAGTTCCTTTACCGAGCGTGTCTCGAGGGTTGTCGCGAACTTGTTCGCGTGCTGCCGAAAAAGTGCGTGCAAGATGGCTTTGATGAATCGTTACTAAAAAACGTTCGCCCAAAAATACTTCAAATTCTCGCCGCTCGCAGGTTTCTTCTTTGAAATGATAGAAAATCCGATGCATCGTTAAAAAAACATAGCGATCGTGCACATCGATTTTTGGAATTCCAACATCTTTTCGAACATCTTCGATATTTAAAGGGTGAAAGTGAAAAGGGCTGGTGAGAAGATCGAGTTCTTCTGCGCTTGGGCTCTCTAAATCGAGCCAAACCACCGCGTTTCCGGCCAAGGCATTTTTAAGGAGTTCGACGTCTTGGGTTTGGAGGAGTTCTCCCTGTTCGGAGAGAATAGAAATGAAGATCATTCTCTCACCTCGAATTCATTCGAATAGATGGAGGGGGGCATTTTAGCCCATTGTTTGGTGTCGAGTAGCACTTTCAAGCGATAACGCCCGGGTTTTAGATTTTTCTCCGCCTGAAATTCGATTTTCTTCTTGTCTTGGGGTTTTGTAAGAGAGACCATTTTCGTTTCCACCACTTTTTTAGAAGAAGCACTCACCCAATCTTCACCTTTTTTGTTTTCAAGCAAGATCCCCGAATCATACAAAACCGGGTAGTTGGTGATTCGCGCAAAATCAAAAAAGATTTTATCTGCGGGTTTATAAATATCTTTCTCGGTAATAATAATAATTTTTTCGTTTTCTTGGGGCTCTTTGCTTTCGGTGCCGCTGGTTTTTTCATCCCACCAACGTTTAGGGCCGGTATCTAAATGGATGTGCACGCCGTGGTAATAGCCTACTCCACAGCAGTCAAGGCCTTGGGCATAATCTCTTAAAGTAGTGGTATCAATTCCGGGAATAAAAAAATCGGCGGCTGAGGCTTCGAGATGCATGCTCGATTGCCCGGCCAATTTCCCTTGATCGCGCAGACTTTGATTGAGCTTTGGGCTTCGATAGCCTGAGCGAATCAAGAGTGGGGCGCCTTGAAAGTGGGTTTGCACATTCGAAAGCACTTCGATGAATCGAAGGGGCATGCGCTGGTTGATATCGTCGTAATTGGCCCCATACACCGCATGAATTTTTCGAAGAGCAGCTTCCTCATAAACTTCTTTATCGCGGTAGCGGACTTTCACACTCGCGCCGTTTTTTTGATTTTTAAGATAAAGCTCGCCGGAGCCCATCACAAAAAAATCTTGGGCCGAGCAAAGCATGGGGAATAGTAAGAAGCTCAAAAGAAGGATTTTTTTTA
>CAYLKF010000010.1:30258-102618 GCA_964384365.1 uncultured Pseudomonadota bacterium
AGCATGAGTAAATCAGATCAGAGTTTTGCAAAATTTTCCAAGATTTTTAATCCGATTTCCTGACTTTTTTCAGGATGAAATTGCACCGCAAAAATATTGTCTTTTTGCAAAGAAGAGCAAAAATCAATTCCATAGTTTGTAGTGGTGGTGATTACTTTTTTATCTTTGGGCACCACATAATAGGAATGCACAAAATACACATGGCTTTGATCAGGAATACTTTGAAAAATCGAATTTTTGAGGTTGCTGGCTTTTTTGATTTGATTCCATCCCATGTGGGGCACTTTCAGTTCTTCACTCTCTGCAAAACGCACGACTTTGCCAGGAATAATATCTAAGCCTTTGTGAGAGCCAAACTCTTCACTTTCGGTCATCAAAACTTGCATGCCTAAACAAATTCCTAGGTAAGGTTTGCCTGCCTGGATATGCTCGCGGATGGGCTCGATCAACTTGTAGTGCTTGAGATTTTCCATGCAGTCGCGGAAAGCTCCCACTCCAGGGACTACGAGTTTATCGGCTTCGGCGATGAGATCGGGTTTTCGGGTGACATAGGCATGTACACCTAAATGCTCAAAGGCCTTTTGCACACTTCTTAAATTTCCCATGTCGTAATCTAAAATGGCAATCAAGCGAACCCCTTCTTAAAAAAACGTTCCAAATATTGATATACCGATCAAAGGACAGAGGTCAATTGTTCATCCATCAAGTCTATTCTTGAAATTGAATAGGATTTTACCCATAGTTTAAATCTTTTTATGCCAAAAATTTTAAGAATTTCTCAAATTAAAGACATCTTGAATCGTGCGGCGATTGAAAAGTGGCCATACCCTCAAATCTTTGAGGCGCTTGCAGTAGCCGGAGTGGAATATTATGAGACTCACGTTGCCCATTCTCAAACCACTTATTATGGAGGGGATGAAAGTTGGAAAGAAGCCTCTTTGAGCCAAAGTGATCTTGTTGTGGCGCCTGATTTTAACGTGGAGAATATTCAAAAAGCGATTGGCAGGAATCAAAGAAAAGAAACGACTTACTTCGAGTTTCTTCAAGAAATTGCTGCGGCAGGAGTTTTTGTTTACCGAGTCGATATGAAACTCAGAAGTATTTGCTACAAAGGAAGAGAAGGCGAAAAATATATTGAAAGGGTGCCTCTCTTAGAAAATCTTTCTATTAAAGTTTTCCTTTAGTCGACGGAATTTTTCCTTTAATTCTCTGATCAATTTGAGTCGCCATATCGCAGGCCTTGGCAAAGGCCTTGAAAGCGCATTCTACAATGTGGTGTTTGTTGCGGCCATAGTGCACATTGAGATGGAGATTGATTTGAGCGGCATTGGTGAAGCCTTGAAAAAATTCATAGACGAGTTCGACATCAAAACTCTCACCGATCAAGCCTTTGTCGAGAGGTAACTTGTAGACGAGGCAAGGGCGTCCACAAAAATCTAAGGCAACGGTAGTTAACACTTCGTCCATCGGTAAAGTTGAAAATCCGTAACGTCGAATGCCCGCTTTATTGCCTAAGGCCTTCGTAAAGGCCTCACCCAGGGCGATTCCCACATCTTCCACCGTGTGGTGAAGATCAATGTGAATATCTCCCTTGGCCTTAATTTTGAGATCAAACAGGCCATGCCGGGCAAACTGCTCGAGCATGTGGTTTAAGAAGGGAATGGGGGTATCGATTTGATAATTTCCCTTTCCATCGAGGTTTAAATCGACCGAAATCTGGGTTTCTTTGGTGTTACGGTTAATCTTTGCTTTTCTGGGCATAGACGATAAGCCTAGGCAATTTAGCGATTCTTTTCAAGAAAAGCTTTCTTAGCAACTTTTATCTCCCCTAATCGATAAAGGCCGCAAAGGAAAATCATGGATCCGATTACTCAGCAGCGTTTAGTCTATTTAATGGCCTGTGTGCCTGAGTCTGTCGCGCGCCGACTGGTTAGGCATTTTGGACCTGTTATTTCTCCTAATGCCAGTTATAACGCCGCTGAGTTAGGGGTATCGAGAAATCAAGCTCAAGCTATTGAAGCCTGTATTTACCCTCATCCGATCGCTCCTCCTAGTTTAGAGGCATTACCTGTTTATCCAAATCAACAAACAGTCGAACGTTGTTTTCGTCAAGTTTTAGGGAATCAAGTCCTTCCGAATTTGACGCAGTTACTCCCTTTTACAGAACGGGGGAGAATGGTTTGCGGTAATTTTGCGCTTAGTACCGACCTGGATTATCAATTTTTCCATCCGCAACGTGCCTTGAGAGAAAGTTATACTCAATATTTAGAGCCTCACCTCTCGGATTTTGACCCACACGACCAAGCTCTGCTTCAAGGCATTTATCATTTTTACATGGGATTACTCGGTCCTCAAGAACAAGAAGCCTTTTTATTAGAAAACTTGCGAGATATTCCAAGCGATCTTGCGCAGAGAAGATCTGCTTATAATTTCCCGACCGAAAGAATGGAAGCTGTGGCGTCTCCAGTGGGAAGATCCAGTCGCTTTTGGATGACACGTGAACTGACGGTTCCTGGTTTTCGATATAAAGTTCCCATTGTTTTTTTGAGGTCCGAAGAGGAAAGTTGGCCTCAGTTTGAAAGGAATTTAAGATTTGTGTTTGAATTGTTCAAGCTCTTCATTACTCCTCAAAATCTGGAGGGGATTTTACGTCCAAATTTCGCTTTTTTACTAGCCCCTCGTCCCCCTTTTTCTCCAGAAGTTTTGAACGATGGGAATATTCACGCTTCTCGCAGTATGAATGATGAATGGGTGGGTGGTTTTGCGGATCCGAGGCAACATAATTTTAACCAGCCTTTAATTAGTCTTCAAGGTAATCGAGATGGAGTCATGCGGCCGGTGGTTTCTTCCATTTTGTCAGAGGTATTTTTTCATGAATTTGCCCATCACATTGATTTTTATTCTTTTAGTTCGAGAGACCGAGAAAATCTTTCGATCTTACGCAATTGGTTGCAAGACCTTTTTGAAAGGAGTGGGGGCACAAATTTTTATGCCCCGCTTCATTCTTCTCGAAGCGGCGATCCACGGCCTTATGCGCTTCAAGATACGTATGAATTATTTGCGGAGTTCGCTACCGAGTGGATGGTCTACCAAACTGAGCGGTTTTTTCGAATTCCTCATCCTGTGCTCAATCCTTTAGCCGCCCGCCATCGCGAAGCACGCCTAGATTTGATGGGCCAATTTTTTAGCCAAGATGGGATGCGTCGCCAAGTGTTTGAGCTTGAAAATATTGAGGCGACTTACCGTCGTCATGGGATTGAAATGGATCTGGATGAAGTGGCTGCTTCAATGCTTTCGGTGGAGGCTCGTGTGGCTGTTCAACAAGATCCCAGAGGCCAAATTGGCGGAGAGGTCTCCGTGGCCGTGCGGACCAATAGCCGAAGACAAGCGAATGTGAGCTTTGGCGCGAGTGCCGGACTTTTTTCTCCGGCAGGAAATCTTTATCTTTTAGGCGAAGTGGGGGTGAGAAGCCCCTTGGCCCGCGTTCAAATTGAAGCATCTGTTGTGAATGGAGTCGATCTTGGAAATGGAGATGTTTTGTTGGGTGGCGGAATAAGGCTTTCTTATTTTCCATTTGCGCCTGGATTTGGTTTCAATTTTTTTGGAGGCGCGCGAGTACTTGCCGATACCCATCAAGGTGAAGTACGCGGTCTTTTCCAGTTGGGCGTTGGTTATGTACCCCGCTGGAGTTTTTAGTCATTTTTAAAGAATTATCACTGATAAAGGAAAAATTATGGAACCTATTCTTTCACGTCCCTTCTCTTTAGCTGGGGGTATTGAGCAACTGAGGCTTTCTCCTGATTTTGCACCTCTCAATTTCGAATCGCGTGTTTCTTTTCAACAAGATCAGGGGGGCGCTGTGGGGGGCGAGGTTTCTCTCGCCACTTTTACCCAAAATCCAACAACAACCAATATTCATTTAGGTTTGAATTTGGGTCTTTTTTCTCCCAATGCCACAGCCTACCTCTTAGGGGAGTTTGGAATTAGTAGCGCTTCAGCCCGTTTTCGAGTTGAAACTTCTTTAGTCAATGGAGTTGATTTCGACGGGAATCTTTTATTGGGATGGGGCGCGCGTGTTTCGTATTTTCCATCTGAAACGGGCCGAGGACTTAATTTTTCGGCAGGAATTCGGGCTTTAGGGGATCTCGATCAAGGGATGGTAAGAGGAGTTTTTCAGTTAGGCCTCGGGTACGTGCCCAATTGGAGTGTTCAATAATTCAATTTTTACAAAGCTCTAAAAACTGACCCTGATATTTTTCTACTTCAAACTTCTTTCCCCAAATTTTTGGCGTGCTGAATGTAGTATTTTTACTACATCATCTCGATGAGCTTAATTTGGAGGGCTCTTTCTTCTTACTTGCTTCGAGATGAACGCTTGGCTAAGAAGGATTTTAAGACAGAAGGAGTCTTAAAACGTGTTTCCCAATAATCTTAAAGCTCAAGATCTTTACCCGCATGGGGCTGATGAAAACCTCGTTCGCGCGGTGATTTACGCTTCCGAAGAAGAATATTTTTCCACCATTCTTCCGTTAACCAATCAATTACGCGAGCTCGCTTTCGGAAACGAAGTGAGTTTTTGCTCGATCGTCAACGCCAAGTCGGGCGCTTGTGTCGAAACCTGTAATTTTTGCTCTCAATCCGCCTCGTTTAAAGGTGCTCAAGCGCCGCTTTATCCGCTCATGAAAGCCGATGAGATTTTAGCTAAGGCCAAAGAAGCCGAGAGTTTGGGTGGCACTGAGTTTTCGATTGTAACGAGTGGCCGGGCAATGAGTAAAAAACATGAGCTCGATACGGTGGTTGATGCCATTGTGAAGATTCGCGAACAAACCGATATGGAAACCTGTGCCTCGCTGGGTTTGATGAAGCGTGAAGATTTGCTCCGTCTTAAAGAAGCGGGCATGCGGCATTTGCATCATAATATCGAAACCGCAAAATCGTTTTTTCCGAATGTGGTGAGTAGTCATACTTGGGAAGAAGAAGTAGAAACCATTAAAACTGCGAAAGAACTCGGCTTCGAAACTTGTTGCGGTGGAATTTTAGGGATGGGTGAAAACTTAGATCAACGCGTCGAATTTATTATGCAGCTCAAAGAGATTGATCCGCACTCCATCCCCATCAATTTTTTAAATCCCCGCCCCGGTACTCCGTTTGCCGGGAAAAATGAACTGACTCCGCTCGATTGCCTAAAAATTATTTCTGCACTGCGTTTAGCCATGCCTACCAAAGATTTGTTCGTTTGCGGCGGTCGTGAAGTAAATCTCAAAGACTACCAAGAAAAAATGTTTGAAGCAGGGGCCTCGGGCACAATGCTCGGGAATTATCTCACGACCAAAGGCCGCGATGCGGTCGATGACCGCGAGATGCTCACTCGCTTAGGGCTCAAGGCCGTTGCGCCGCATCGCCGAGCACAAGGGCTTGCGGCCTCGTAATTTTCATTATTGATCATGTCTTCTTTTTCCGATGAATTAAAATCGCTGCGAGAAAATCAATTGTATCGTTCTTTAAAAGAGATCGATTCCGACCAAGATGTGTTTGTCGAATTTCAAGGGCGGCAATTTTTAAATTTTTCTTCCAATAACTATTTGGGTTTGGCAAATGACCCTCGTTTAAAACAAGCGGCAATCGAAGCTACCCAAAAGTACGGTACAGGTAGCGGAGCATCGCGTTTGATCACCGGCTCCATGTATTTGCATCATCAACTCGAAGAAAAATTGGCGCGTTTTAAAAATAGCGAAGCCGCTTTGGTTTTTAATTCGGGTTATCAGGCCAATTTAGGAATTCTCACCGCCCTAATGCGCGAAGGGGATGAAATTTTTTCGGATGAACTCAATCACGCCTCGATTGTAGATGGATGCCGTCTTTCGCGGGCGAGTACAAGAATCTATCGACATAAAGATTTGAATCAGTTGGAAGAATTATTGAAAAATAACTCCCTCCCTTTTGTAAAGGGAGGTCGGGAGGGATTTCCCAAAGATAAAATCCCCCTTAATCCCCCTTTTTCAAAGGGGGAGAGTAAGAAACGCCGCCTCATCGTTACCGATTCGATTTTCAGTATGGATGGAGATGCAGCGCCTCTTAAAGAACTCGCGGCACTCGCTGAGAAATATAATTGTTTTTTAATGGTAGATGAAGCGCATGCCACAGGAGTTTTTGGAAAAAAAGGCAGAGGCTTAATCGAAGCGACCTGGCCGGATGGATTGCCCGATTTTTTAAAAGAGCGACTGATTCAAATGGGCACCTTCGGCAAAGCGCTCGGTTCTTTCGGCGCCTATGCAGCCGGGAGTCGAGATTTTGTAGAGATTCTGATTAATAAAGCCCGCGCGTTTATTTATACCACTTCTCTTCCGCCAGGCGTTTTAGCGGCTTCCCTCAAAGCTTTAGAGATTGTGGAGCAGGAGCCTGAGCGAAGAAAAAAACTTTGGGAGAATGTGCATTTCTTTTCTGCTCAGAAAGAGAGATTAAAAAATCCTAGTCCTATCATCCCTTTGATCGTTGGAAATTCCGAAAAAGCCCTGCAGTTCTCCCAGCACTTATTTGAAAAAGGATTTTGGGTGACTCCGATTCGTTATCCCACGGTTGCTCGCGGCTCGGAGCGTTTGCGTATTACTCTGACGGCAACCCAAAATACCGAACAAATCCAAAGCTTGATACAGGCTTTAGGAGAGCTTAATGGTTAACGCCGAACATTTGAGAGCCAAAGCCCTTCAGGGAATTCGGGAGATTTTAGAATGGGTGGTTTCTTATCGCCCCGGAGAGTGCGCCTTAATTATTAGCGATGAAGATTCGGATTTGAGTCGTTTGCTGCATCCGATTTATTCGGAGCTTTTGCCTGAGGCTCAAAAAATTATATTTAATCCCGCCGATTCGGAATTGATTCTGCAAACAGTCAATGCACTTGCGCCCAAGTCGCTCGTGGTTTTGATTCAATCGACGAGTTTTCGCCTAAATGAATTTCGGTTTCGCTTGGAGCTCTTCAAGAGAGGTCTCAAAGTGATTGAACATCCTCATTTATCGCGTATTGCACCTGCAGAATACGAAATTTTTCTCGATGCTTTTCGCTATGACCCTACTTATTACCGAACCGTAGGCCCGTTTTTGAAAAATAAATTTGATCAGGCCCAGAGAATTGAGCTCCGTGGAGACCAAGGCTCTTCACTGGTTTACGAAGGGCCTTTCGAAGATTCGAAACTCAATATTGGTGATTATTCGGGAATGAAAAATATTGGGGGGCAGTTTCCGATTGGAGAGGTTTTTAGCGAGCCCAAAGATTTGACGAAAGTGAACGGAACTTTAGAAATTTTTGCCTTTGGAGATCGAAGTTTTTTAGTGAACCGTCCTGAAAAAGCTTTTAAGATAAAAATCGAAAAGGGTTTAATCGTTGAAACTGAAAAGGCGCCGGCTGAATTTGAAGCCGTGCTAGATGAAATCCGAACGGTTGAAAAAAAAGTTTGGGTGAGAGAGTTGGGTTTTGGTTTAAATCGTGCTTTTTCAAGAGAGAGATTAGTTCGCGATATCGGCACTTATGAGCGCATGTGCGGCGCGCATCTTTCTTTGGGCATGAAACATTCGATGTATACGAAAGAAGGTTTTCCTAAAAAACAAAGCCGCTTTCATGTGGATGTTTTTGCCGTGACTTCTGAAATTTTAATGGATGATACCTGCATTTATAAGAACGGTGCTTACCAAATATCATAAACATGTCTTTTGAATTCCTCACTCAACCACTTTCGCCCTATTTTTTAATGCCCTGGAAATTTGCGGTTTTTGCCCTCTTTCTGATTCTGATTCGTCCTTTTCCTTTCACTCTTCGAAAATATTTAGTGTTTGTGGGTTCTCTGCTTTTGCTGATTGCACTCACCCGCTTGAATTATATTCTTCTTTTTCTTAGCTTTTCGGCCGCTCTTTATTTTGTTTTATATCAGGCCCAAAATTGGAGTTTCAAAAAACCTTTTAGTTACATTCTTTCGCTACTTGTCTTGATTTTTTATTTTCTTTGTCTGGATTGGCAAAGGCTTGCCTCTCCCTGGACGGGGGACGGCGTTCATCAATTTGGAATCGCCTATGCGCTCTGTCGTTATCTGGCGTTGATTTTAGAAGTAGGCAAGGGCGCCTCGCTCCCTAAAAATCCTCTCGATTATTTTGTTTTTGCCTTTTTTCAGCCCACTTTTTTGAATGGTCCGATTGAGCGCTACGAGCCTTTTCGAGAGAGAATGGAAAAACCCGTTCCTTTCGAGCCCAAAATCATTTTTGTTCAATTGCTGAGAATCTTGGGAGGCTGCGTAAAGCTCTATCTCTCGATGAAAGTTTTTCAAATCGATTGGGAGGTTTACTTTAATACGCCCCAGCAATTATCTTACGGTGATTTATGGATAGGAATGTATTGGCGGGCGATTACTTTCTATTTGATGGTTTCGGGGGCGAACGATCTCACCATTGCCTGCTCTGCTTTAGGCGGCTTTCGCATTTCAGAGAATTACAATTACCCTTATTTTCGGCGCAACTTGGCCGAATTTTGGCGCACCTGGCACATGACCCTCACCAATTTTTTGAGAGATTATCTCTACATTCCTTTGGGCGGAAATCGAAAACACGTTTACTTCAATTATCTGATTGTTTTTCTCATGATTGCTTTTTGGCACGTCACCAGCATGGCTTTTTTGATTTGGGGATTGTGGCATGGCTTAGGACTGTGCTTCTTAAAACTTTGGCGAGATTTTTGGAAAAGGGTTGAAGAAAAAAATCAAGCTGGGTTTTTACGCTCCGTTCAAAAAACATTTCGCCGCTTCCCGCGATTTACTTACGGCCTATCAATGCTCTTTACTTTTCATTATGTGGCATTCAGCTGGCTTCCTTTCTGGGGTGGCCATCCACAAGGTTTGAGCATGATTCTGCGTTTAATTTCGGGCAATCACTGGTATTTGTTTGAGTGGTGATTATTTTTTTAGAAAGCTCAGTAAGCAAGCGATCGCTCCGGTGCCTAGAGAGATCCAGGTGAGATTGGTTCCCACAAAACGGGCAAGGTTGGGCCCTATTTTGCTCCACAAACCATAAGCATGAAAAATGCGGCCTCCCAAAAGAGAAATCCCGATAAAATTAAGAAGAAGAGTTGAGGCACCGCTGAGTTCGAGCAAAAGTAATAAAAGGAGAACGATTGGAATATATTCCGCCGCGTTTCCGTGCACTCGAATGGCACGCAATAATCTCGGTTTGCCGCCGTCTCCGAGTTCTACTTGCTCTTTGTATCGATAGTAAACCACCACTCCCGAAAGGAATAAAAAAAACAGGGCGTTGAGTGCGGCATAGAGAAGGGTGAGTGGTATTTGAATCATAAATTCTCCTGTTCAATAAGATTAAATTTTTTCATCTTTAATTCCCTTATCTTTTTTCACCAAGATATTCGAGGCAAGTAAAACACCTACGGTCATTAAACCCACAAAAACTAAATCTTGGATTTTGGGATCTTCACCCAAAAAAGGAATGGCAAGTGCGGTCACCATTGCCGGAATGAGCGCTGCGAAGGCGGAGCTGCGCGAAACGCCAATCGTTTGGCTGGCGTAATTATAAGTGATGAGCGAAATAATGCTGGTTAAAATTCCTTGATAGAAAATTTGTAAAAGTGCTCCGTGAAATTGAAGCGGATGCGGGGCTTGCCATTGGTAGATCAGATAAAAGGGAAGTAGCGCAAGACAGGATCCGACGGTAACCCAAGAGGCGGCTACTAGAGGGCTTAAGCCCGCTTTACGATTCGCAATGGTGTAAATCGCCCACAAAATGGCAGCAAACAAGAAGTAGGTATCGTGAAACAAGATTTCTAAACCTTCAATTGAGCTCGAGTGAAGTTTTAAGAGCATGCCACAAAAAATCAAGGTGTAGCCGCCCAATCTTAAATCTCCAAATTTTTCTTTAAAGAAAAAATGAGAGAGAAGAGCCACCCAAAGCGGCATAGTGCCGGGAATTAAGATTCCGTGCGAGGCAGGGGCGGTGCGAAAGCCTAAGGCGCTCACCGCCACATAGGGCGCTCCAGCCCCGAGCAGCATGAAAAATAAAAGAGTTTTTGGAGTTTGAAAAATCTTTGCGCGGTTTTTGAAAGCAATCGGAGAGAGAAGAATCCCCGCGGTTGTGAAGCGAAGAAACGTGATGTCCAAAGGGCTTAAATTGCTGCGTGTTCCGAGTCGCGTCACGATAATCCAGCCGGCCCAAATGCTGACAGTGATAAAGGCAAAGAGAAACCCACGAAATTTTAGATGCAGAGAAGGAGGCATGAAGTGAAGCGGGAAACGAGGCTCGAACTCGCGACCCTCAGCTTGGGAAGCTGATGCTCTACCAACTGAGCTATTCCCGCATTAAGCAGGAGGCGACCCTAGTGTAGGAAAGTGTTTAATATCAATCAAAAAACAAGGGGGTGTCATCCCCCCACGCACACCATCATTTTGGGTAATACCTTGGCTTGAATTATTTTGAATACTTAGCGAAGTCTAGAAAAGAGATTCTATAAAAATATTCTCCGTGCAATACGCAAATATGAAACGGGTTTGCCTTTAAACTTGAGTTAAAATGCATCGTTGGCTAGAGGAAGAAAGATGAAATTTAATATCGATATCCTCACCGAAACCGAGCTCATCGAGCTCAACCACAAAATCGTAGAGAGGCTGCGTCTCATGCGCCAGATCCGTTCACACAAGGAAATGTTTCGATTTAAGATCGGCGACCATGTGACGTTTCATCCGTCGGGTCACGAGCCACAAATAGGAATCTTGACTCGGTTCAACCGAAAATCTGTCACGATCATCACCGATAACGGCGGGCATTGGAATGTAGCGCCGACATTGATTGAATTGGTGCAGTCAAAGGATTCGGAAGAAGCAACTGAGGAAATGCCACAGCTCAGGCTTTTAAAATAGTATAGAAATAGATGCCAAAACGTAAAACACAATTCATAGCTTTGAAATCGAGCAAGCCAGCGAAATCAGGCTCTCTTGTCCGTGATGTTCGCGCCTTGATTGAACAGGCCCGAAGTAGCGTTGCTCGGACAGTCAATTCCGGCATGGCTATGCTGTATTGGCAGATAGGGCGACGTATTCAGCAGGAGACTTTGAAAGGTCAGAGAGGTGAGTATGGTAAGCGGGTTGTGGCCAACCTGGCTAAAAGTCTTACACGGGAATACAGCAGAAGTTTTACCGAGAAAAATCTCCATCGCATGGTTCAATTTTACGAGGCCTTCCTTGACGAAAAGATTGTCGTATCGCTGATACGACAATTGAGCTGGACTCATTTTTTAAGGCTAATCCCCATTAAAGATAGCCTGAAAAGAGATTTCTATGCTGAAATGTGCCGTTTGGAAAATTGGAGCGTCAGCACCCTAAGACATAAAATCGGTCATATGCTCTACGAACGCACCGCTGTTGCCAAAAAGCCAGAGGCTTTTATAGAGCAGGAAATCAAATCACTTCGTAAAAATGACAAGATGACTCCGGACCTTGTTTTTCGTGACCCTTATTTTCTGGATTTTCTGGGACTTAAAGATGGTTTCCGGGAAAAAGATCTTGAATCTGCCATCCTTCGTGAAATGGAGTCCTTTATTCTTGAGTTAGGTGTTGGTTTCACATTTGTGGCGCGCCAAAAGCGAATCAGTGTTGATCATGAGGATTATTATCTCGACTTATTGTTTTATCACCGACGTTTAAAACGCTTAGTTGCGATCGAGCTGAAGTTGGAACACTTTAAGGCCGAATACAAAGGGCAAATGGAATTGTATTTACGATGGCTGGATCGCCATGAAAAACAATCTGGTGAAGATTCTCCCATAGGACTTATCCTCTGTGCTGGAAAATCCGATGAACAGATCGAGCTCTTAGAATTGAGCAAAAGCGGTATCCGCGTGGCTGAATACATGACTGAGCTACTTCCACGAAAGACATTAGAAAAGAAATTGCACCAGACTATCCAGTTGGCAAGAGCACGATTGAAATCAGAAAACACTGAACCGCTCGATTAATATTGGGAGTGTATCCATTCCGTTTCTCAGCTTTTGAATTTTTCTATTTTTTTCTTTACTCTGCTCTCGATATATCCAAGGAGCAATTTCTTTTAAATCATCAATTTGGATTTTCCTTTCCCATTTTTCTACATCTTCCAAATTTCAATTTCTTCGATAAGCTTAGGTAGAACTTGGGCTTCGCCCAATAAATAGGATACACACCTGACGCAAGTTGGATGCTTGCATTAACTCCTTAAAATCAATGTGGAATTTTATTTTAGCCCCCATTTTTAAAAGGCTATTTTAGAGCTGCCTTTAGCCGCTGTTTTATAACTCATTGTAATTCATGCTCTTTTGGAGCTGACAAAAGAGGCTCGTTTTTGGCTTTTCGGGGGCAGCCCATTTTCAAAAATGGGTCTTTTTGAAAATTTGGACGAAGACTTCTCCCAGATGATCTTGTTCATTTTCGTTAAAACTTATTGTAACCGTTCGTTTATTTTATGCTTCCCGTGTCGATCTCCCACTGATTTAGTACTGAGGTAGAGATGAGATTTGGTTTAAGCTGCGAGGGAATAGGTTGATGTGCGATCATGGTTTATCCTTTTGAGTTTGTATCCGAAGGTTTTTAATTTTTCCACCGGAGTTTGTCCTTGAATTCCCCAATGAGGCCTTTCATGATTGTAATGGTCAATCCACTGACCGAACTTTTCCTGTAAGGGTTTGATGTTTTTGAAGTAGTGGAAGTCATAGAAGTAATGTTGATCCGTCTGATGAGACCTTTCTACCTTCCCATTGAGTTCAGGCTCTCCCGGTTGAATAAGATGATGCTTAATTTTGTGCTGTTTACAGAAACCTTCTAAATAGTGCTCTTTGGGTTTCTTTCGAAAAGCTTGCTTATGAGCGGTATATTTGTAGGTAAAAACAACATCATTATCGGTTTGGATGAGCTTTATTTGAAAAGGCAAGAAGGCGAGAAGATCTTTTAAAAACTGTTTAAGATAATAAATACCATGCCCGTCATAGATCTTAGCGAAACGAATACGGGTACAGTCATCAATGGCAGTATATTGGTAAGTTCTTGCTCCTAGTCTTCCTTCTTGGATGCGATAAGGAACATACTTCACATCAATTTGAATGCGATCTCCGGGCTTGGAAGATTGATAACGCAAGCGGTGCTTTTGTTTAAAAGCTTTCTTTCTTTTTTGAATACAACCTTCTCGTTTTAGAATCTTATGGAGGGTGGAACGAGAGACCTTAAGATTAAAGCGTGTTTTAAGAAGTAAAGCGATTGTATCGGCGCCTCGATAGGTTTCTTCTCTTAAAAGTAGTACTTTATCGACGAGTTCTTTGTTTGATAATCTTGGAGAGCGATGGGGTTTACGGGAACGGTAGACAAGTCCTTCGACTCCCGAAGCCTCAAATCTCTTTTTCCAATAGTAGAAATGACTTTTATAGATTCCGAGCCTTCAGCAAGCTTGATTGACTCCTAGCCTTGAAGCTTCTTGCATCCAAAAAAGACGCTTTCTGACTCCTGTATCTTTGAGGTAACGAGGATTCATACGCCTTCTCCTTTCGGGTATAGATGAATCTTTTGGTAGAGATCCATTCGATACCAAGAATCTCGGAGACGGCGTATCTTTTTATAATCCCCCTCCTTTATCCAATATCGACCTCCCCAGTACAATATGTCTGTGGACTGGAGAATTTTATGCTTCCCGCATAGCAACTTTTATCAATTTTAGCCGAAAATAGAAGGGTTATGGGGATTTTAGAATCCATTCGGCGTATTTTTATTCCTGCTTCCACTGAGCCAGTGCATGCTCGTTTTCCTTTGGCAGAGGGGCCTGTGCCTTGGTCGGTTCGCGAGACGGTTTATCGGCATGGGGATCAAGTGGTGCGGGTGGCTGGGCCTTTTTCTTCGGGGAGAGATTATTTTCCGGCGATTCCGGAGGCTCCTGCTCCTCCTCCGGATACTATAGATACTGCGATTTCTCGAGTGAGCCGAGCCCGCGATTATTTTGTGAAAGAAGATCACACGTTAAACGAGGCCTTTGACTACACCGCCGCCAACTTGAAACGATCAACAGAAAGCCTGCATCAGCTGCCAAGCTGGGCTTCAAGCCTAATAGATGTGTGTCCCTTGAGTTCAGGGCTTCCGCTCTTAAGTGCAGAGCAGAGGTTAGATGTGGTTCGCGCTGTGCCGGGGGGCCTGCTTGCTTCGGGGCAATTGTTTTGGGGCATTCCGGTGGCGATGAAAGATCATGTCAGCCGAGTGATAGAGGCTTCGCCCCGGGGATTGAGATATACGGCGACTCAAGGAGTGGTTTTTCCCTTGGAGGGGGCATGGCATACTTTAGGATTTGTGGGAGGTCGATTTCACGCTTGGGGGGATGGGAGCTTAGCGGAGCAAGATTCGTTTTCGACGGCGCGGGAAGTCACGTTGACCTTAGGAGCCGGTGGCATGTTGTTGATGGGTGCTAGGAATGTGAGCCGAGGGGGAGGCAATTTCTTCAATTCGGCAAGAGTAGGCTTTCAAAATTTGGGAGAGATGGGTTTTAGACCAGCGCCGGGTTTGGTGGCAGTGGCGTCAAGTGGAGCAACAATTCCGGCATCAGGTCTTCCGGAACTAGGAGTGGGGATTTGTATGATGGGGGCAAATGGTTCTAGCGCATCTCCTCCTTCGAGTTCTGAATTGCCTGAAGAGCCGGCCCCTGCGGCCATTAGACCCGATGAGAGTCTGGTGAGAATCCCCGGAAGAGAGTTTATTCAAGGTTCTCAATTACCCGAGATTAGCTTTGGAGATGAAGCGCGTTTGAGAAGAGTAAGGCTTTCTCCCATTAGTGTTTTAAGAAGTGTTGGGACCAATCGTTTATGGGGAAGGTATGTTTTAGCTTTTAGAGATGAGCCTTGGGCGATTATTGGGAGGATTTCGAATGGAGTAGGTTTGCAACAAAGCGAAGGGCGTTGGGGAGTGGTGAAGCGGGGGATAAGCCGGGCAGAACTAGAGGCTTGGTTAGCCGATCATCACAATGGCGATAGAGTTTATAGCGATGACGCGGAAGGAAGAGTTTTTGATTTAGCGACCTGTGAAACCCATCGAGTGATACCGGAAGATGCCTTGGAACATCCGGAAGGATTTAATCATCCGGATCAGCCGGTGGTGAATATCGATTGGCCAAGAGCGGTAGCTGCAGCAGATGGGATGGGAAGGATACTGACGAGGGGCTCAAAAGATAGAACGGTGAGTTACGATAATACTGAGGCGACATGTATAGCGTATGTACGACAACAAATTCAGGGAGCTGGTGTAGGTGAGTTAACGCAGGATTTAGCCGATGCAAGTCCAGGCTACTTGCTCACAGAAGCGGAATGGGAGGGTGCTGCGAGGGGGCCCTTAGAACATATCACGGTAGCCCCAAGCGAGTTTCAAGCGTTTGTGAGAGGCCCTCAGATTAATGGGCGATATTTTGAAGGAACTATTCCCCGACGTGAGAATTTCGTTCAAATCATTGATCCGACGACAATGGAGTTTGGCACAGAAGTGTTTACCGACCCCAATCATCCGATGGTTCAGGATTGGCTTAAGAATGGGGTTTTGGGAGCTTGGAGAGTGTTTGCAGGCGATTTAGAACAGGGTATTTGGAGTTCGGTGTTTGAGGAAAGAAGCGCAACACGTTCAGTGTTAGAAGAACCCGAAAACACGTTTGGATTGCGTGGAATGAATGGCAACACTTGGGAATGGGTCAATGATTGGTTTGGAAACTATGAAGCCCCGGCCAATCCTGGAGAAGCAATTCGGAACCCTAGAGGCCCAAATACAGGAGAATATCGGGTGCTTCGTGGCAGTTCCTGGGAAGACAATCTTCCGAGGAACGTGCGGGCCGCGTACCGGAGCGACTACTCTCCCGTTTGCCGTGACATTAGTTTCGGGCTTCGCTTTGGTGTTCTGCCCCAGGACTAAATTTACACTTTATTCTTTTTCTCTCTATCCCTTTCTTCTATTTAGATATCTAAAAGTGAGGGATTGCACCTGACATTTAGAAATTTGATAGAGGAAAGGTGCTTACCCTTTAAAAAATTATTGTTACTCCTTGAAGCATGAATACAAAAGCTCCGGAAATCATCACGAATGCCACGAGGCTGCAAATCGGGAATCATAAACTTTCTGTTCCCAAATCTGGCTTTTCCTTTTTTTGTAATCTTTAAATTTTTGAGCATAGCAACAAGCAAAGTTCTCAAAGGTGTAGCTTTGAATTGTAATGTTTATAGGATAAAGGAATCCATTGAAAGGGTGGCTTGAAAAATTACAGAAAAAATCCCAGGCTACTTTTTAGTTAGCTTAATCTTCTATTATTTATTAATATCTATTAAAAAGTAGAGGATTAAAATGAGTAGAAGATTAAATGCATCTATTAATCAACTTTCCAAAAATCCCTTTAAAGGGAATGCGGGTCTCGTTATTCGGCTTCTTTTTACAGACCTTGAGAAGTCCTGGACAGGTCAAGAAATCGCAAAAGAGCTTAAATTAAGCCAGGCTTGGGTAAATCGAGTCCTAGCTACTTTGGAATTGCATGGAATTGTTCAGCGACTGATGAAAGGGCCTTACAGCGCCACTCAACTTACCCAGCCCGCAGAGCTTTTGAAAAAATGGGTTCATTATTATCAGCTCTCTCTGAATCCAGAGCACTTTTATCTTTTCTTGGAAAAATCTCCCTTAAAGCAACTGAAGGTCATCGCCGAAAAAGAAAAATGGAATTATGCCCTGACCGGATATGAAGCTGCTAACCTAATCCAGTCCGTTTCCTCCGGGGCACCCCCGATGGTTTATCTCTGGCCTTCATCTAAATCTAAGATTTCCTTCAAACAAATCTTGAGTCGTTTAGAAAACCAACATCGATTCATTCCTGTGAAAAAGGAAGCGAACCTCATCATTCTGGAACCTTATCAGAAAGAAGCTGTCTTTTTTGAGAGCCTCAAGGTCAATGGAATGACAATGGTTTCTCCCCTTCAACTGATTTTAGATCTGTATGGATTGGACAAAGGCAAATACATCATCGATTCACTGGCCTCTTTTTGGGAGAAACATCACATTCCTTATGTCTTTTAAGTATCCATTTTTGACGATTGTTCACGATCTAAACCCCCTGATAAATAATCTAGTTTTAGTGGGAGGCTGGGTTCCTACCGTTTATTTTGAATATCTTTGGCGATCTCCAAGGGATTTCTTTAAGACGACGGATGTGGACTTGGCTCTCGATTCTTCAGCTCTGAAAAATCATAGTTTAATCGAAGAAGAAATTGATCTGCTTTCCACCAAGAAACCCTACAAAAGAAAACATCTGAAATTGGGGAAGGAAAAGCCTTACCAACTGATTTTTGATTCCGATACTCCTATTGATTTCCTAAGCGACCCCACGGGAGCCAAAAAGATACGGGATAAAATTCTTGGAAAGGGAATCCTTGTCAATGAAAGCCCAGAATACAATTATCTTCTAGAATCTGCCTTTCAGGTAAATTGCGAGGGCGTCATGGTGCGAGTTCCACAGCCGATTCGTTACATTACGCACAAAATTTTCGTTTATCTAGAAAATCAAAGTGAACGGAAGAAAGACCTAGCCACTGCTTATTATTGTTTAACCCGTTCACCCGAACCGGATGCTTTGCTTGCTGAATTAGGACTTTTGAAAGCAACCCGAGTAATGAAAACAATTAAAAAAGTGGCATCCAAAACTGCATCTGCCGTTCGTGACATTCAAAAGAGTTTAGCTATGTTGGGGATACACGAAGATGAAGACGAAATTTTGGGAATCATACAGCAGCTCACTTGATTTTTTCGTTTACAGCCATACACCGTCATTTTGGGTAATACTTCTGAAGAAAATATTTCTCTCCTTAATCCTCTCAATTCTCTGATAATAAAGGCAAACGAGGCGTTATGGCATATCGAAAATGGGAAATTGAATTAGAAGGGAAAAAACATTCTGTGGAGCTCGAGCATGGCTATGTGACAGGGCGCCGGGAAGTGCGGGTGGATGGGCAAGTTCTTCCGGAGTTGAACGTGAAGACCAATCTCATGGATTTTGGAGGAACCCTTCCTTTCAAAGTTGGCAGTCACGAATGCGCGGTTTTGATCCGGACGAAATATTTAGGTCTGGCTTATAGCTATGATTTAATTGTTGATGGAAAATCACTCAAGACCGGGAAATCCCAAGCGCTTCCAGCAGCGTCTTCACTTCAAAAGAATTTCAGTTTGATGTTCTCTCCGATTCGCACGATAGAACAAGCCCAAGCGATCTTAAAATCGGCCCGTTCTTTTAAAATCTTTTTTCTCGTGCTCGCGGGGATATGTCTTATTACTTTATTGAGCGGATTTGGCTTATTTTTTCTTCATTACCCCAAAATCTCCGAAGAAAATTTTCAATTCTATGGAACTCTTATCGGTTTGGGGTTATTGGGTTTTGTTCTGAACTCGATTATTGCCTTTTGTTTTAAAAAATTGCCGCAACGTTGGGCGGCTATTTTGCTTCTTATCTTATTTTTCCCAGGAATTCTAAATCCTCCCATTGGCTGGGGATTTTTTTGGGTGAGTGTTCGGCTCTTTCAGGCGAGTAATTTTTTAAGAAAAACTTTTTAAGTTTTAGTGCGTGTTTGAAGCTTGCTTTTTTGAAAGGGGCTTATGCAAAAGAAAATCTTTCTTGTTTTATCTTTTCTGCTTCTCAACTCTTCTTCCTTTGCTTTAACACCGGGGCTTGCTCCCACTCCATCGCTTCCAGGAAGTGTCTCATTACGGGGTGCTTCTGCGGTTGAAGAAAAAGGAAAAGCTCTAGATCGTTTGGCCCTCGATTTTTTTAACCAAAAACAAAATCAGCGTGCCCGCGCACTGCAAGCTCAAGAAGAGATGATCAAACAGATGAGCCGCTCAAATCGTTCGTTGACGCCGATTGTGTCAGCTCCTCGTGTGAAGGCAGATCCTATAAAAACCTTCAATCAAGTTTTAAAAAGTTTTGGTTTGGTGAGCGAGCCCAAGAAAGTGTTGCCGGCCACAAAACTTCCTGAAGCGCGGGTATCGGTAGGGGTTACACTCGAAAGCTTAGATCAGGCGATCAATCAAGCGATTGATTTACTGCCCACCGATGCAGAAATTCAGGCAGGTTCGGTATTGAACCCTGAACAAGTAGCGCTTGCTGGAAAAATTGTGAATGCGCTCGCGGTTGAAACGGTGCATCCTCTAGGTTTTCGCACGCATGCTCCCAGTTGTGGAAACGTTATTTTTAAGTACACTCAAGACAATGGCCAAGAGGCATCGGCCTTGAGCGATTATTTTTCGAATATTCCCTATAAAGATACCCGTGCTGCAGCGACAAATCATGAACAGAAGGCCGTCGAGGCTTTGGTAAAAGTTCAACAAGGCATTCGTTGCTTGAGTAATCTTGATTTTTCTTCGGTTGATGCGAGCACTTCTTCGGCGCTTCTGGATTTATATTATCGTTTACTCCGAAGTGGCAGAACGCAGGTTGCGTGGGCCTTAATCGATAATAGTTTGCCCTTGGTCATCGTCTTGTTTGATGCCGCGAAATATTTTCAGATTCCTCAGGTGAGCCGAGTCTTTTGTTTGCCGAGAGATATCAATCGACCTGAAGCCAATATTACAGCCACTGGAACGGCCCCCTGGCAGCTCGAACCCAACAATCGCTATGGTGCATTAAGAATTGGCTCTTATACCTATTCGCCCAGTTTAGGCGCTTCGTTTGGAGATTCTTGCGATTTAAGTTTGATGCGCCTTCTTTTAGAAGATGCACAAAATGCGCCGCATTCGACTCTTCAAGTTTTTGGAATTTGGGCAGAAGATCCGTTTCGTTTAGATCACCCTTTAAACCAACTGAGTCGCCGAGGTTTAAGCCCTTTTCAATTTGTAGAACATCTAGTCGATTTTCGAAATTGGGGCGAAGGCGATTGTAGCATGCTCGAATGGGCGAATGCCGGCGGTTTATGCCGTAGCATGCGCACCTGCCAAATGATGCGAGAGATTAATAATACTTTGGCGGGTCTGGGAGGACTAAGATTGGGGAGTGGTTCTGTTCATATTGGCTCGGCACCTTCTTTAGGCGGCGCAAGGAGCGGGGGAGCTTCTACTCCTTCTGCTCCACGATCGACTCCGGATGGTGCTGTGGGTTCGGCTAATACTCTTTTCGGAGTTCCTCGATCGAACGTCAGCAGCCATTGTGGTGGGAGCGGCGGTGGTGGCGGAGGAGGGAGTGGGCAATCGGGTTGTGGAATGCCCACGGGTAGCCAACGTTTATTTTCGACCAATCCTGAAATGAACCAGCTTATGCAGTGTGCGGTGCAATCGGTTTCGGGCCCTTTCCAAGTGCAAACTGATCTTGCGAGAAGCCCTGTTTGTAAATTGAATTTATCTTCAGATGAAGACAATCAAAACGATTCTCATCAAAATCGTACTCAGCAGGAAAGGACTGAAGAAGAAAGGCGAGAAGCGAATCGACGAGAGGCGGCTGAGCGGCTTCGGCGAGAATCAGACGATTTGGCAAATCGGCTTTATGCAGAGCTCACTCGCCGCGGCTATGAAGTTCGCGGAGGCGTAGCGACCGTTCGATCAGCCATTGAAAGTCGAATTGGACTCATTGAGAATGCAGAGTTTGGAGATATTGGAGAAAGCGAAGATGCTTGGGGGCTTTTTGATGAAAGCCGTGGTGGAGGAGTGATTGTTTTTGATTCGGCACATGCTCTTGCAGGAGGAGAAGAGTTTTACGTTACTGCAGCCCACGAACTTTTGCATGCCACTCTCGAATATATGGGCTGGCAGGGTTATACCGAAACCACGAGTGATGGATTTGTTACGCGAGCAACAACCTTGCCTGCCCTAGATCATCGTACCTCGGGTGATCGAGAAGAACACAGCATCATCCGCCGTTTGGGTTATGAACAATGTGATCCAGATAGTAATAGCTGCAATAATAGTTGTGCTTATTCCGATATGCGGCTCACGCGATTTAAAGATTGTGTTTCCCAATCGACAAATCGGGGCGCTTCGATTCAATCGATGTGGTGCCGTATTACTCCGGATGCTTGTGGAGATGCTCGCGGTGCAGACTCTTCGAGTGTAGGGACAGTTGGCGATGGTTGTTTTGCCACTCTCGATCTTTCTCCTCAGTGTCTTTTAGTTTCGTGTGATTCAGAAGGAAGCTCTGTGCCTGGTTGTTGTGGCGCGGGCGGGGGGAGTGGCGTTGCGGGTGGCTCAGGCGGAACGCCTCTCCCGGGTGCCACTTTAAGAGATCGAATTTGTGCGTCGAGCCCTGATCGTTGCGGAGATCGTCGGGGAGGAGGCGACCCCGTTATTCCAGGCGGTGGGTCAGGCCCCATACCCGGTAACCCCGGAGGCCCAGAAGAGGGTGAAGGAACAACCCCTGTTCCTTAAAACTCGTATTGACGCTAGTCTTGGTTTAAGTAAGGTGTCCGGCTTATGAAAAATTACATTCTTATCTTTGTGTTGGGATTTCAGTTTTTATTTCTTTCTTCGGCTTTTTCAGACGATGCGCGGTGTCCGGGAGCAGATGCACCTCCCCCAGTCATTTTAAAAGTAGATATGCCTCAGTTGATTAAAACCTTAGAGCAGCTCCGCGATGTGGAGGGGCGAGCGCTTTGGAAAACCACCGAAGAAAATAAAGCCGAGTTAAAAGTTATTTTTGAATCGACGCCGGCTAAAACAAAACTCGAGCAGTTTTTTCAGCTTTTGTTTTTGCTTCAAAAAAATATTCCTACTTCAGAAATGCCGGTGCTGGTGCATCCGCCGAGCATTAATCAGGTTTTGTTGACAGCAAAGGTTTTTACCGATCCGAGCTTTCCGCAAAAAATTACCGAGGTAGAGCTTAAGCAAACCGATCCCATCAAAGGGCCTTTTTATACGGTTCATTTTTCAAACAAAGAAGTGCGTTTTCCGGTGAACAATGGAAAAGGATTTGCCAACTGGGAACAAGGCATGTGCCAAATCGCGAAAGAACTGGTGTTTTACGATGGATTTTCGTTTCGGGTGCGTCAGTCTCGAGTAGGGAGAAACCTGGTGGTCGATAATTTTAATGGGGTTGAAATTTTTGGGCAGTTTGGTTCGCGAGGAATGTTTACGATTGATTTAAATTATGTTGATCTGGAGAGGGTAGAATTCATTGCGGGCACCGATCAAGGCAAAGTGAAGGCTCGCGTGGCCGAGCGAGAATTTAAAGAAAATAAACATTCGGGCTTTTTTAAATTTATTGGAAGTTTAATTCCAAATACTTCAACACAGAGAATTGATTGGTAAAGGAGAATTTATGAAAAGAATCATCGCTACTTTATTATTTGTAGGCCTAATCGCGCAAGGATCCTTGGCATTTTCGTGCGATGCCAATAAAAAAGATTCGAAGAAAAAGAAAACCGAGCAATCTCAGGGAACTCCCGAAACAAAACCCAACACGCCCAATAATTAATTATCATGCCACAGAAAGTAAAATGCCCTACTTGCAAGCAAGAAACCGCCTGGGAGGGAAACCCGCTTCGTCCTTTTTGTAGCGAGCGCTGCCGTACCCGTGATTTGGGGAATTGGGCGAGTGGGCAGTATACGGTGCCGGTTGAAGAATTTGATTCGGAGTCGGAATTGCAGGAAACCTTGAAGAATCTTCAAAGAGAAAATGATCAGTAGTGTGACGGACTTCGTTTTATGGGCGTTCTGAAAATTTCTGATGAAAGAGTCCGTAACGAATGCCATGATCGCTCACTACCACTTCTTCCACCCCTAATTTTTGCATTACTTTTTCGAGAATAACAGCGCCAGCGAGTAAAACGTCGGCCCGCTTGGGTTCCATACCGGGTAAGAGTTTGCGTTCTTCAAGAGGTTTGGCGCGCAACACATGAACCAAGCGCTCGAGGCGCGCAAGTTTAAGTTTGGCGCCTTGGATTTTTGCGTGATCATAAACGGCTAATTGCTGATCGAGCGCACTTAAGGTGGTCACGGTTCCTGCAAGTCCGATAAGTGTCAAAGGGGCTTGAGTTTGGGTCCAGGGTTTTGGAAGCGGATCAAAATCTTTCGTCAGTTTTTCTTCGACTTTCTCGGAGAGTATTTGAAAATCGGCGCGAGAAGGGGGATCAGAATGAATAAACTCTTCGGTAAAACGCACCGCGCCCATGCGCATCGAGAGAGTTTGAAGCTTGGCCGTGTGCCCGTTGTTTTCAAGTGGCCAGATGATTTCGGTAGAACCCGCGCCAATATCTAAGACCACTAAATTGGAATAAAGATCTTCAAAATCGAGCAAGGCCGAAAAATAGGCAAGCTCAGCCTCTTTTTTACCAGGAATTATTTCGACGATGAATCCACATTGTTTTTTCACTCGAGCAATAAATTCTTGAGAGTTTCGAGCTAAGCGCAAAGCCTCGGTGCCCACACACGCGATGGCGCTCACATGATTGCGATGGCAAATATCGGTGAATTGACGGAGCACCACTAAACTGCGCTCCATGGCTTCTTCATTTAAAACGCCTTTTTCGTTTAAGCCTTGGCTTAAACGGGTAATCTCCGCTTTTTCAACGAGAGGGATGATTTTTCCTTCTGCATTTAATTCGGCGATTAAGAGCAAGAGGGTGTTGCTGCCGATGTCGATGGTGGCGAAGTTCATGGAGTTTCACTCCATAAATTCCTTTATATTGCGTTGTACTCCAGCTCCTGATCCTCATGTACATCAAGGTACACTCCGGTCATTCGCTGTCGTACGCCTTATCTAAAGAAATTTCTGAAGCGAATAAAAGTGAATTAATAATTTTACTGCATCCAAGGAGACCAATCGGGATTCACGCAATCGCCCGAATCGGTGATCTGGTTTTGGCTCGAGCCATCCCAAAGCATTAAATACACATCACTCTTGTATTTGCGCGTGCTGGTATAGATCAAATACCGGCCATCCGGAGAATAGCTGGGTGATTCATTATTGCCACTGCCTGCGGTGAGGCGTTGAATCACGCTTCCATCGGCATTCATAGTGAAAATATCGAAGTTGCCACTATCGCGGCTGGTAAAGGCAACTTTATCGCCCTTGGGAGACCAATCCGCCTGATCATTTTGATAACCGGCATAAGTCAAACGTTTCACATCGCCACCGTTGCGGTTCATTACAAAAAGATGCAGACCGCCCACGCGTTCGGATGCAAAAATAATATTTTGGGCATCGGGTGACCAGGCAGGGCCTAAGTCGATTCCTCGGCTTCGAGTGAGTTGAGCGAGTTTATTACCTTGAGGATCGATCAAATAAATTTCCGGATCGCCAGACATACTACTCGAAACGGCGATTGAAGAATTATCGGGCGACCAAGCAGGAGTGATGTTCATCGAATTATTGAAGGTGATTCGTTTCGGATTTCCTTTGCCATTGGTTGCCGAGAGAAAGATCTCCGGAAAATATTTGGCGTAAGAAGTGAAAGCCAGTTGAGCCCCGTTTCGTTCCCAATCCGGAGAAACGTTGATGGATTTATTTTTAGTTACAGCAAATTGATTAGCGCCATCGATATCGGCAATCACGATTTCGCGTTGCCCCACGCGTCCGCAGGCGGCAGCGAGCTTAGTAGAAAAGATGCCGCGCTCACCCGTGAGAGCCAACATAATTTCATCCATGAAACGGTGCACGGCTGCTCGGTAATTATTTTTTTCAACTTTGTATTCTTTACCTACCAACATTTCACCCGTGAAAGGATCAAAAAGGCGCATTTCTAAAACAATGTTTTTTCCATCGAGGCTATACCCTCCTTTAACAAGAGCGGCAGCCTCGAGAGCCGACCAGGGTTTAAAATCGAAGGGGGGGATGATCGCGCCCGGATTTTCGGGGTAAGCCGTTTTAGAAATCAAATTAAAATAACCGGCTAATTTTACATCGTTTCGCAAAACGTCGGCAATTTTAATGGCCAAGCCGTCTTTATCGGAGCCATTTTTAGGAAGAAGATCGGGAATTGCGATTGGAAATTTTTTATCGGGCAAGGGTTGATCCAGAATAATATAGAGTCGTTTACCTCCAGGACTTTCAGGTGCGGGTGCAGATTCTTGAGCTTGAGCCAGAAAAGGAAGAAGAACAAGAAGAGAAGATAAGATGATTTTTTTCATGAAGATCCCCTTTGTGTCGGTAAGCAATCGATTCACTAAAACTTACAAAATTTACAATGGATCAGTTTTTTTTCTTTCGTGAAAAAACGCACCGCAAGGAAATATTTCTTAAGAAATTTGAAATTCTGTCTATTTAACGAATTGATAGATTCGGTGCTTTTTCACTTAAGCAAAAACGCTGATCCATTGAAATGATTTTTCCCTAAAATCTTCTTTGCTGCAACTTATTTCCCAAACTGAACTGCTAAGCCTTCGCGTACTGCCACTTGGCAATTCACCGGGGGGGCAGGAAGCGGCGAAGAGCTTGTGATGGCGCGTAAGGCCGAGCTATCGAGTGAGAGATCACCTGATTTTTGTATCCATTGAGTGGAAATTACGTTTCCGCTTTCGTTGATCATGGCGGCAATTTTAGGAGGGCGGGGCGGTTTGTTACCGCCTGTGATTCGGATCCAATTGCCTAAGATGCGTTGTTTGACCTTCGCCGAATAGAGTCCACACTCAGAGTTAGAGCCCCCAGGGCTTCCATTGGGGTCGCCTTGGCCAGCTTCTTTCACCTGAGCGGCTTCCGGAATTGGAGTCCGCTCTTTTAAATCTTCATTAATCTTCGCTAAGGCATTGAGAATTCGAGGATCTTCTTTGCGCGGAGCAGTTTCTTTTTTCTCAGATTCCTTGGGGAGTTCTTTTTTAGGTTTTTTGCTCGGATCTTCAATTGCGATTTTTTCTTTTTCAGGGCCTACGGGTTTAGGCTCGGGTTTAGTAACAACCGGCGGAGGTTTTTCGGTAGGCAAGGGGGGTTGTTCAAACCGAGCTTTGCGTTGCTCTTCAATCGTTGTTTTAGGGAGGGTTTTGACTTCTTTAAAAGGGAGTCCTTCTGCCTCACCCATGCCGCCACCCAACTGAATCCAGGTAATTTGGGTGGGAGTGGGCGGTTTCCAGCGATCGAAATAAGAGAAAACAAAAAAAAGCAGTATCAAACAAAGATGCCCTGCCACCGAATAGAGCAAATCCCTTTTAAAAGAAGGTTTTGCAAAGAAAGAATCGTTGTGTTTCATGATTAGAGAGAAGGGTTTGCCCCTCCGCTCCCTTGAGGCTGTGCATCGGGTTCGGTAATCATTCCAATTCGCTCAATTCCTGCATTCTTACAAGCAGCCATCACTTGAACGACTGTTCCGTAAGGTACTGTTCTATCGGCGCGCAAGAAAATATCTTTCTTGGTTTTGTTTTGATAAACGGCCGAAAGTTTTTCGGGGATATTGACGAGATTATAGGGCGTTTTCTCTCCTTGAAGAAATAAATCCCCTTTTTCAGTAATCGTTAACACCACATCTTGTTTATCGGTTTGCAAAGCTTGAGTGCTGGCGCTGGGTAAGTCGACATTCACGCCTTCCATCATGAGCGGGGCTGTGACCATGAAGATAATGAGCAAGACCAACATAACGTCGACCAAAGGCGTGATGTTGATATCGGCCATGGTGCTGTTGTGATTTGATCCGTTTTGAAAAGCCATTAGGACACCTCTAAAAATCAATTTTTCAAGAACCTCTAAAAATCGCCCAGATGCTAGGCGTCCGCAAACGAGCAACCGCAGCGTACATGGACGTACGTGAGGATTGCGAGTACAGCGGGCAACAACGCAGATGGGTAATTTTTAGAGGTTCTCATTAAAAGAACTCCCGTTCAATGCGACTACTTAAATCCATTGAAAAATCTTCAAGAGTTTTGGCGAGACGACGAATTTTAGTTACAAAATAATTGTAGGCGATCACAGCGGGAATCGCGGCGGCCAAGCCCACCGCTGTAGCGATGAGGGCCTCGGCAATGAAGGGCCCGACGGTGGCGAGCGAGGTAGAGCCAGCCTTACCAATGGCCCAGAAGGCGGTTAAGATTCCCCAAACAGTTCCAAAGAGTCCGATAAACGGGGCCGAAGAAGCTGTGGTAGCTAGAAAAGGAGTAAGCTGCTCGAGTTTGGCGATTTCATCGCTGGTTGCTCGGCTAATATTTTTTCGAATGTGATCTAGGCTTAATTTAGGGACTCGTGCAGGATCTTTGCTTCGAGCCTGGCGGTAACGCATGATATCGGAGATGCCCGAAGAGAAGACCTCGTAAACCGGGTTTCCTTCGCGCGAAGTTGTTTTGGTTAGGATTTCGTCAACGGAATCAGAACTTTCAAAAACCCCCAAAAATTGAGAAGAGGTTTTTTGGGCTTTCTTGACCTGTTTTAATTTAAAGAGAATGATGGCCCATGAAATCACCGAGAAGAAAACCAAGAGCAGCAGGGTTACTTTAACCACCGGGTCAGAAGAAAAAATAAGATGGAAAACATGCGAGCCTTCTGTGGTATCTGCTGATTGCATTTGAAGAAAAACCGTAGAGAGTAAACCCATATTGAGAGCTCCTTACATTGTTAGATTTTGAACAAACGCATCATATTAAAGCCATAAGAAAAGTCAAAGCTGAAAAACAGTTGTTAGTTGCCAGTTTTAAGTTTTTAGTGATAGGGAGGTGAACTACTGGCAATTGGTCAGTGACCACTGATAACTCCCGGGAGGAATTATGGCCTTACAAGATCTTTTAACCGAAGCTTTGAGTCGAGGAGAAAAAATCAAAGATCAAATGATTAAGCAAATTCTCCATTCTGAGATTTTGGATAAACTTTTGGGCAATGAGAAAGTTTTAAATTCTTTACTCAGTGTTTTAAATTCAAGATCGAAGCTTGAAAAATTCTTTGAGCAACAATTGAATGTGCTTTGTAAGCTTTTTGAAGTGCCTTCGCGTGAAGAATTAAAGGGCATGGAAAAACAACTTCATCGCTTAGAAAATGAAATTGAGCATATTCATCGCCGAATATTAACTCATCGTTTAAAAAATTCTACCCGTGCGGCCAGTGCTCGTAAAACCACTACCCGCAAATCCTCTACCCACCGCAAAAAAAAGTAAGTCATGCAAGAACGAGAAAAAGCGATAGGCATTTTTGATTCGGGTATTGGCGGACTCACCGTTTTTCAAGCGATCCGAGAAAAACTTCCTCACGAACATTTAATTTATTTGGGCGATACGGCGCGGCTTCCTTATGGAAATAAAAGTCGTGAAACCATTACCCGTTATTCGGTTGAAAACACCCAGTTTCTCATGCGGGCTGGGGTAAAAGCGGTGGTGGTGGCCTGCAATACGGCTTCGGCATTGGGTCTAGCGGAACTTCAAAAACAATTTTCGATTCCTATTTTAGGCGTGATTGAACCGGGGGCTCAGGCTGCGGTTGCCGCTACTCAATCAGGAGAGGTTGGAATTGTGGGCACTGAGGCAACGATTTCCTCTTCTTCTTATACAAAAGCGATTCAAGATTTAAATTCTCAAATTCGAGTTTGGGGGGTTGCTTGCCCTCTTTTCGTGCCTTTGGCGGAAGAGGGGTGGATTGAAGATTCCATTACTTTAGCGGTGGCCGAAAAATATTTGGCTTCGTTTTACAAAACTCCTATCGATACTTTAATTTTAGGGTGCACGCACTATCCGATTCTTAAAAAAGTGATTTCGCAAGTTTTGGGAGAAAAAGTGAAGTTGGTGGATAGTGCTGAGCAAACGGCCTTGGCCTTGAAAAAGCTTCTTCAAGAAAAAGAGCTAACTCACCCTGAGCCTTCTTTTTCAGAGGCCACTTTTTTTGTGACCGATTCTCCGGCACGTTTTAAGCAAGTGGGCAGAAATTTCCTTAAGCAATCCCTCGAAGGGGTCACTCTGGTCACTTTTTGATGGGGGTTGGCAAAACGACCTTTGCCAAAACTTTGACTTTCTAAGACCCAAATATCATTCAACTTCTTAATCTTTTAAAAGCCTTTTTGACAGTGAGAGTCAAAAAGGTGCGCTAAATTTTCTCTTATTCTCTCTTTTCGTTATCCACCTCTAAATCTTTTTTAACAATCTTTTCGGTTTTTCTATTTGGCCTTCTCTTTGCTTCTTTAAAAACCCAGAAGTCAAAAATTAACTGGTTTTATAGCAAACGAGGGGGGCGCTATGAATTCCAAGTCTTGGGCAGTTTCTGCCTTTTTGTTTCTTTTTATTTTTATTTTCACTCAATCCTCTCCCACCCGAGCGGGAGAACCCTACGACATGGGGAGTCCGGTATTTACAAATCTCTATGTGAGCCCGAATGGAAACGACAATAACAATGGTCTTAGTACCACAGCGCCTTTGCAGACCATTCGAGGAGCGTGGAACAAAATAAAAGCTCAGGGTTTTCAACAAACAGGGTACAAAGTTAATTTTTTGCCCGGAAGTTATTTTAGCGATATCTATCTGGATGATGTGCATGCCACTTACGAACACCCCATCTTTTTTACCGCGAGCAATGGATCTGGCACGGTTACCTTTAACGGAAACATTCAATTTGCTCGGGTGAGCTATGTGTATATGAGTAGTATTACTCTGCGCCATGCCGGTGATGTTTTTCATTGCGATACCTGCGATCATTTTCTCCTTAAAAATATGATAGTAGACGGTGGAAATCGTCAGGCTCAAGAGACCGTCAAGGTAAACCAATCTCAACATATTTATATTGAAGATTCCGATATTCAGGGTGCCTACGATAACCCCATTGATTTTGTGGCGGTTCAATATGGGCATCTTCTCAATAATAAGGTGCATAACGGAGAAGATTGGTGTGCTTACGCAAAAGGAGGGTCAGCATATATTACTGTAGAAGGAAACGAATTTTATAATTGTGGCACGGGAGGTTACACCACTGGGCAAGGCACTGGCTTTGAATACATGGTTTATCCGTGGCTCAATTACGAAACCTACGATACCAAAGTGATTAATAATATTGTGCACGATGTGCAAGGCGCCGCATTTGGTGTAAATGGTGGTTTCAATATTTTGATTGCGCATAATACTGCTTACCGCGTGGGAAGCCGGAGTCATGTGCTGGAGGTTGTGTTTGGCTCTCAAGAATGTGATGGTGATACGAGTTGGCCAGGTGCTTGTCAGAACAATTATAATCTGGGAGGGTGGGGTGATGCTTCCGGAAGAGTATTTAGCATTCCCAATAAAAACGTCTATGTTTACAACAATATTATTTACAATCCTCCCGGTTTTCAAAGTCAGTGGCAACATTTGCAAATAGATGGGGCGCGTAGCAGTACCGGAGGAAATCTGCCCTCCACTGTGCGTGCAGATGATAATCTTCAAATTCGCGGAAATATTATCTGGAATGGATCTTCCAATATGGAATTAGGTGTTGGGGGACAGGCTTGTGGAGATTCAAATCCCACCTGTAATCGGGCTCAGATTCTAGCCGAAAATGATATTAATACCGTGCAACCCCAATTGATTAGTCCAAGTACTGGAAATTTTCGTCCAGTCCCTGGCGGAAATGTGTTTGGAAATTTGGGATACGATATTCCCAATTTTAGCGCGGCTGAATCTCCGCCCATTGCCATTCCTTTAGGAAATGTGGTTAATGATGTGCTTTTTGATCGAGATCAAAATAGTCGCAACTCGAGTTTTGTTCCGGGTGCCTATGGAACCGGCACACCCGCGGCTCCGAGTGCCGAAGTTTCGTTGAGTATTACCGATTCGCCTGATCCCGCAATGGCGGGCCAAGATGTTACTTATACTATTACCGTTAGCAATTCGGGTTCGACTGCAGAAAATCTTGTAGTGAGTGGAAATTTGAACGGTGGCACTGTGCTTTCGGCAAATTCTGCGGCTGCGAATTGTGCAATCAATGCCACAGGCTATAGTTGTAATCTAGGAAGTTTTGGTTCGGGTCCTGCGAGCATCAGTGTGGTGGGGCAATCTACAAATTCTGGAAACTTAATCCTTACAGCCGCAGCCAATACCACGACGCCCGATTCAAACACGACAAATAATTCAGCTAGTCAGTCTACCACAGTGACGGGTGATCAAGATGGCGATGGCGTTTTAGATGCCAATGATAATTGCCCTGCAATTTCTAACGCCAATCAAGCCGATAACGATGGAGATCGCAGTGGAGATGTTTGTGATCCGGATGATGACAACGATGGAGTTGCAGATACCGCAGATAATTGCCCATTCGCAGTAAATGCCAACCAAGCTGATCTTGATGGAGATCAACTGGGAGATAGTTGCGACAACGATCAAGATGGCGATGGTATTTCGAATGCGAGCGATAATTGTTCTCGTCTCTCGAATGCCGATCAGGCCGATGCGGATGGCGATGGGGTGGGAAGTGCGTGTGATAACTGCCCCAGTATGTCGAATGCCAATCAGGCCGATAGCAATGGCAATGGAGTGGGAGATGTATGTGAACCCGCTGTGATCGATCTCGTGGCAAGTGCCTGGGCAACTCAGCCTTCTCAAACTTGTACGGGTAGTGGCTCTAGTTTGTCTTGTACGGTGACGGGTAGTTTGGCTGTGCGGTATGCGGGAAATACTGCTTTAAGGACTGCATTTACCATGCGCTACTATTTATCAAGCGATGGAGTAGTGGATACTTCTGATTTTCTTTTGAGAGAAAAATCCAGCGGAACATTTAGTAAAAATCAAACCAAGAATATCGCATTTACTCGCACTCTTCCGAGAGGCCAAAGTGCGGCAGGTAAAAAAGTAATTGGTGTGATCGATGCGACAAATATTATTGCCGAGAGTAACGAAACCAATAATCAACTGCCCTCAAATACGATTGGTGGAACACCTCCTCCACCTCCTAGCACCTACACGGTGGGTGGACGTGCGGCCGATACTTCGGGCGTGGCTGTAGGAGGGGTGAACTTGAACTTCTCGATTGTTTCAGGAACCGGCGCGCTTCCAGGAGCTACCACTACCGATGCAAGTGGTAACTGGAGTGCAACGGGTTTTGTGAGCGGTGTGACTTATCGCGTGAGTGCTACTCTTGCGAATTATACCTTTACACCGGCCACTCTTGATTTTACTGCGGCCTCGACGAGCTTGAATTTTACGGCAGCTGCATTGCCTCCACCTCCTCCGCCGAGTAATGCACTAGTACCCACGATTAATCAGGCAATGAAAGATAGGCTCCGTGCTCTCTTGGCTCAAGGCGCTAATTTGGGAAATAGACCGGGAGTGTTTGCGAAAGTAGGTGATAGTATTACTTCTTCGGGGTCTTTCTTAGAAGACATGGGCTGCTTAGATGATTTCCCCATGGGAAATTACACGGCCTTAACCTCGACCTTGCAATACTTTAAACAGATCTCCTTCCCAGCAAATTATTCTGCAGCCTGGTGCGGAATCGCTAACTCTTTCTCGAGGTCAAGTGGTGTCGCAGAAATGGGAGCTCGGGCGAATTGGGCCTTGGCTGCTCAAAGTTGCGGAATTCCCAATGGAACTATGCTTACTTGTGAGTTGAATAAAATAAAACCTGCTTTTGCCATGATCATGTATGGAACGAACGATCTCGATAGTTACAACGATGTAGCTCAGTTCCGATCGTACATGGCTCAAGTGATTGAGAAAACGATTGCTGCAGGCGTTATTCCAGTCTTGAGCACCATTCCGCCACGCTTAGATAGCGCCACCTTCGATGCTCGGGTTGCCCCCCATAATAATGTGATTAATGAGCTCGCGGCAACCTATCAAATTCCGGTGATGAATTACTGGCAAGCCCTTCAAGATTTGGGAAGCCAATATCATTACGGAGTAGATGGCGATGGAATCCATCCGAATGTTTTCGGAGGCCAATATGGTGCTGATTTCAGCGATAATGCCTTGCATTATGGGTACAATGTCCGAAATCTTTTAACTCTACAAACCCTCGAAAAATTACAAAGGGTCGTTATTAACGACGGCGCTGCAGATGCGCAGTAGGAGTTAAAAGAAACAGGCAGAAAAAAAGGGGAAGTTTAGAAACTTCCCCTTTTTTATTAATTGAAACTCGGTTGATCTTCCTCTCATTCAAAGGCAAAATAGAAAAATGCCGAGTTTGAATACGCCTTATTGCAATACGATTCCTGTTGAAAAACAGCCGGCTTACCCCGGGGATGCCCAATTGGAATGGCGTATCCGCAGTTTGGTGCGTTGGAATGCCATGGCGATGGTGGTTCGTGCCAATCGAAAGAACGAAGGCATTGGCGGCCATATCTCAACTTTTGCATCGGCAGCGACTTTATACGAAGTTGCTTTCAATCATTTCTTTCGCGGAAAAAATCATCCGTGCGGCGGCGATCAAATTTATTTTCAAGGGCATGCTTCACCCGGAATCTATGCCCGCGCCTATCTCGAAGATCGCTTCAACTTAAAACAGCTCGAAAATTTCCGCAGAGAATTGCAAAAAGGCGGAGGCTTATCGTCTTATCCGCATCCGCGCTCGATGCCCGAGTTTTGGGAATTCCCCACCGTTTCAATGGGGCTTGGTCCTTTGATGGCCATTTATCAGGCGCGCTTTAATAAATATCTGGAGCATCGTGGATTAAAGCAGAGAACCGATTCGAAAGTTTGGGTTTTTTGTGGAGATGGAGAAATGGATGAGCCAGAATCAACAGCAGGGCTTACCTTAGCGGCTCGTGAAAATTTGAATAATCTTATTTTTGTGGTGAACTGCAATCTGCAACGCCTCGATGGCCCGGTGCGTGGAAATGGAAAAATCATTCAAGAGCTTGAAGCACTTTTTTTGGGCGCGGGTTGGAAAGTGATCAAGCTCGTTTGGGGAAAAGAGTGGGATCCTCTTCTTAAGAAAGATAAAGAGGGTGTGCTTTTGCGACGCATGAATGAAGAAGTAGATGGCCAGTATCAAAAGTATGCGGTGTCATCCGGTGCCTATATTCGCGAACGTTTTTTTGGAACCGATCCACGGCTTCTCCATTTGGTCGCCGATTTAGGAGACGATGCCCTTCGAAAATTGGGGCGTGGTGGCCATGATCCTGAAAAAGTCTATGCCGCTTATCAAATGGCCTTCGAAAATAAAAATGGACCTACTGTAATTTTGGCTAAAACCTTGAAAGGTTATGGTTTGGGAGAAGCGGGCGAAGGAAAAAACATCACGCATCAGCAAAAGAAATTGAATGAAGACGAGCTGCGTGAATTTCGAACGCGCTTTGGAATTCCCATCTCCGATGAAGAAGTCGCCAAAGCGCCTTTTTACAAGCCTTCTGAGAAAAGCGAAGAAATCCGATATTTGAAAGAGCGGCGTAAAATTTTAGGTGGTTTTGTGCCGGAAAGAAAAACCAGTTTAGAGAAATTTAAAATTCCGGGCGAAGAATTTTGGAAAGAATTTTATCAAGGCACTCAAGGCAAAGCAGTTTCGACGACCATGGCTTTTGTGCGGATTTTATCTAAACTTTTGCGTGATCCAGGGCTGGGTAAGCGCATTGTTCCTATTGTTCCGGACGAGGCCCGCACTTTTGGGATGGAAGGCCTGTTTGCCCAGTATGGAATTTATTCTCCCAAGGGTCAGCTTTATGATCCGGTCGATTCTCAAAGTTTGCTCTCTTATAAAGAGTCTAAAGAGGGGCAACTGCTCGAAGAAGGAATCACCGAGGCTGGTTCGATTTCTTCTTTTATTGCGGCAGGCACCACTCATGCGACTCACCAGCTTCCTTTGATTCCGTTTTATGCTTTTTACTCCATGTTTGGTTTGCAGCGCATTGGCGATTTTGTTTGGGCGGCATCCGATATGCGTTGCAAAGGTTTCTTGATGGGCGCTACGGCAGGCAGAACCACTTTGGCAGGAGAGGGCTTGCAGCATCAAGATGGTCAGAGTCATTTGTTGGCGTATGCGGTGCCTAGTCTTAAAAGCTACGATCCCGCTTTTGCCTATGAGTTGGCGGTGATTTTAGAAGAAGGCTTAAGAGAGCTTTATGAGCGTAATGAAGAAAATTTTTATTATCTTACCTTAATGAATGAGAATTATCCCCAACCTCCTATGCCCGAAGGAGTAAAAGAAGGAATTTTAAAAGGGATGTATTTATTTTCTGCTCACGAAAAAGCGAAAGTGAATCTTTTTGGGAGCGGGGCGATTTTAAATGAAGTGATCCGAGCGGCGGAGCTCTTAAAAAAAGAACACCGAATTTCTTGCAACGTATGGAGTATTACGAGTTATAAAGCGCTCTATCAAAACGGTTGTGAAACTGAAAAATACAATCAGGCTCACCCCGAGAAATCGTGCCAAAAAACTTATCTTGAAGAATGCTTGAAAAAAACCCAAGGGGTTTATGTTTTGGCTTCAGATTATCTGCGGGCTTTGCCCGATTCGATTGCGCGTTGGTTTCCGCGTCCGCCCATTTGTTTAGGAACCGATGGCTGGGGCTTGAGCGAAACGCGGGCGAGTTTGAGAAAGTATTTTGGTGTAGATGCGGAGTCGATTGTAAGGGCGACGTTATATGCATTAAAAAATTAGAAGGGATGGAAAACAATTTTTCAAAGCTTTCAGACGCTACGTTTTTTTGAATGAGAAACTTTTTCAGCGACGCCCCACCTGAAATCTTTTCAAAATTATTTTCCATCCCTTTTTCGATGGGGAGAATGAAGGATGAAAGAAATCGCTAAAACTCAAGTGGTGGTGGTTGGTGGAGGGCCAGGAGGTTATGCGGCGGCCTTTCGGGCTGCAGATTTAGGCCTTCAGGTGACCTTGATTGATTTAGAAGAAAACCCAGGAGGGGTTTGTTTGTTTCGGGGGTGTATTCCTTCGAAGGCTCTTTTACATGCCGCAAAGTTGATTGAAGAGGCCAAAGAAGCGGCCAGTTTTGGCATTCATTTTTCTTCTCCTCGTTTGGAGCTTTCGGAACTTCGGCAGTGGAAAGAATCGGTCGTGAGTAAACTCACGGGTGGATTAGGGGAGCTTTCAAAACAGAGAAAAATCAATTTTATTCAGGGGCGAGCGAGTTTTGAAGATGCACATCATCTTTTGGTGCAAAAAAATGGAGAAGGAAATCAATCGCGCTTAGAATTTGAATTTGCGATTTTAGCCACCGGCTCTCGTCCTTTTGTGCCACCCGACTTACTTTTAGATCATTCCGATCTCTGGACCTCAACTCAGGCCTTGCAAGTTTCTGAAGTTCCTGAGCGTTTGCTCGTGATCGGAGGGGGCTATATTGGTTTGGAATTGGGCAGTGTGTATGCGGCACTAGGCTCTCAAGTGAGTTTGGTTGAGATGAGCCCTAATTTATTGCCAGGCGCCGATCGAGATTTGGTGAGGGTTTTAGGTAAGAAAATGGAAACACGTTTGAAGTCGATTCGCTTGAATACTCGTGTTTTAAAGCTCGAAGCCCAAGCCCAGGGCTTAAAGGCTTTTTTAGAGAATGAAAAAGGCGAAAAGTTTGAAGAGCTCTACGATAAGATTTTGGTATCGGTGGGGCGCAAACCCAATTCGAGTGGTGTGGGCTTGAAAAATCTTGCAATTGAGCTCGATGAAAAAGGTTTTGTAAAAGTGGATGGTGAACGTCGCACGAATGTTTCGCATGTTTTTGCGATTGGCGATGTGGCGGGTGAGCCCATGCTGGCACACAAAGCAACTCACGAAGGAATCGTGGCTGCCGAAGTCATTGCCGGAAAATCGCATGTTTTCGAGCCCCGCGCGATTCCTGCTGTTGTTTTTACTGATCCTGAAATCGCTTGGTGCGGGCTCACCGAAAGCGAAGCGCGAAGTCAAAAGCGAGAGGTGAAGGTTTCGCGTTTTCCTTGGGCGGCGTCGGGGCGAGCTCTTACCCTAGGAAAAACAGAGGGGACCACGAAGGTTTTGTCGGATCCTCAAAGTGATGAAGTGTTGGGAATTGGAATTGTAGGCTCGGGCGCCGGCGATTTAATTGCCGAAGGGGTTTTGGCGATGGAGATGGGTGCGACCTCTGCCGACATTGCGCTCAGTATTCATGCCCATCCTACGTTAAGCGAAACTTTGATGGAAGCGGCTGAAGAATCGCCTCTCCATATCTATCGGCCGAAGAGAAAATAATCATTGCTGTCATCTCTCACCCCGATTGCATCGGGATTCGAGATGACAAACTTTTGGTTAATTACTTAATAATTCCCTTTTCCTTCCAATCTTTCAGTAATCGCTTCCCGTTTTCTAAAACTTCTTCGGGGCGCGGGTGTTTGAGCTCGCGCGCAATCTGGCGGAGTGCCGCTTCTTGAGTTTTACGGCCTTTTTTCAAGATTTGAATTAAACGTGTGCTCACTGCATTTAAAGCAAGCGATTCAATTTCATCTTCTGAATTTCGAAACATGAAGTAGTAAGATTTTTGGGGTTTGGGTTTATTTTTTGAACTGATTTGATGAACGGGGTAATTGTATTCTAGTAATTCGTGAATGGGATTTATAGAAGATTTCTTTTTTTGATCGGGAGCCAAAAAGAGATCGAGTTCTTTCCATTCGTAATGGGCCAAATCGAGTAAAAAGGTGGGGTAACCTGCAGGAATTTTTTTGAGTTTGAGAAGGTAATCAACGAATTCTTTAGGAATTTCGCGGTAAAGCGGGGAGTGAGCTTGGTGCTTTTCGAAAAAAGCTCTCACTAGTTTTTTCCATTTCGTTTCTTTTAAAATCGATTTCAAAATAGGAAAACAGGCGCTCAGGCAATCTTCTACACTGTTGAAGAGCAGTTGATTATAAACCTTCATACGAGAAGCAGGAATCGAAGCAGGTTTTTTATATTTTTCAGGATTCCGGATATGCCGCGTAAAGGCTTCTTGAAACCCCTTCACTTTTTTAAGAGATGCCTTTTTCATGAGGAGTAACTTCCCTGAATTTTTCGAATGGTTTTTACTTCACGCAGCAAAGTTTTGAACGGGGGAATATTAAAATCTCTTTCGAGGAGAGTGGGAAGCGGGCCAAAGCGTTTGTAGCATTCTTTGAGTAGTTTCCAGACCGGATTTACAATATCGGCGCCATGTGTATCGATAATGAGATTTTTCGATTCTTGATAATGCCCAGCTACATGTACGTACGCAATCCGTTCCACAGGAAGTTTTTCTAGAAAACCTTTCGCATCATAACCGTGATTCACGCTGTTGACGTAGATATTATTCACATCTAAAAGCAGGCGGCAGTTGGCTTCTTCTAAAATTCTCAAAACAAATTCCAATTCACTCATTTCCGAGAGCGGGGGAGTGAGATAATAAGAAACATTTTCGATTGCGATTTTTCTTTCTAAAATTTCTTGAGCTTGGCGAATTCGTTTTGCGGTGTAACGAAGCGCAGACTCCGTAAACGGAATAGGGAGCAGATCGTAAAGATGGCCCGAATCGCTGCAGTAACTTAAATGTTCGGAGTAATAAGGAATCGAATGGGTATCTAAAAATTTTTTAATTCGCTTTAAGAATGAAACATCTAAAGGAGCGGGGCTTCCTAAGGAAAGACTTAAACCATGACAAACAAGAGGATAGACTTCTGCAATTTTTTTAAATTCTTTGGCGAATTTACCGCCCAACTGCATCCAGTTTTCGGGGGCGAGTTCTAAAAAATCAATCGGAGGATGTTTTTCAAAAAGAAACGGGACCAGTTCTCTGCGGAGACCGAGTCCCGTTTTTAAATGGAGCTTACTTGGTGCTGGGCTTGCTTTCGCCACCACATTTTCCTTCATGGGCTTTTCTCTTTGCGCCGCATTTTCCTTCGCCACATTTTCCGTCTTTTGCGCATTTACCATCTTTTGTTTTACTTTCGGGCTTGCTCTCGGGTTTGCTTTCGGCTTTACCTGGAGCGGCCTTCTTTTTACCTCCGCAAGTTCCTTCGCCACAAGTGCCTTCTTTGCTGGGTTTCGTGGTGGAGCCTTGAGTGGTATGATCTGCGGCAAAAACATTTTTGCCGGCAATAAATGCGGGAGCGACTGCTAAACTAAGGGCCAAACTGGTGGCCACTGTAAATTTTGAGCGTTTGCTCATAATCGGGCGCCTCCTTTAAAGGGTTACAGACTAAAAATAAGGTTCATTTATGAAACAGGAGGCGGAGAACGTCAAATTGTTTTATCCCACATGGGAAAATCCCTCCCAAGCTCCTTCAAAGGGAGGTGTAGATCCACTTGAACAATTCTAGAAACAATTGTAGTCCCTTTTCCCCATGACTACTCGAACCGATCGTGTGAAATCTTTAAAAGAACAACTCTCCCAACGGATTTTAGTGCTCGATGGAGCCATGGGCACCATGCTCCAATCGAAAGATCTTACTGCTCAAGATTTTGGTGGGGCAGAATATGAAGGTTGTAATGAGAATTTAGTTCTTACCCGCCCGGATGTGATTCAATCGATTCACGAAGCCTATTTAGAGGCCGGTGCGGATATTGTTGAAACCAATACTTTTGGTTCAACGCCTCTGGTTTTGGCTGAATATAATTTAAGCCATAAAGCGCATGAGATTAATGTGAAAGCGGCCAAGCTCGCTCGAGCAGCAGTCGAGAGCTTTTCAACCCCCGATAAACCTCGTTTCGTTGCAGGTTCGATGGGCCCCACCACGAAAGCTTTGTCTGTAACCGGCGGCGTTACTTTTGAAGAATTAATTGAGAATTTCTACCAGCAGGCCAAAGGTCTTTACGAAGGTGGGGTCGATTATTTCTTGATCGAAACCTGCCAAGACACTCGAAATATCAAAGCTGCCCTTTTGGGAATCCATCGCTTTTTGAGTGAAGTCAAAGAACCTCTCCCGATTGCGGTTTCCGTCACTATCGAGCCGATGGGAACTCTGCTTGCCGGACAAACGATTGATGCCTTGGCTGCCTCTTTGGCCCATGAAGATCTGCTCTATATCGGACTCAACTGTGCGACGGGCCCAGAATTCATGACTGATCATATCCGTACTTTGGCGGCTTTCACGAAATCGCGCGTGGCTTGCGTGCCCAATGCGGGGCTTCCCGACGAAAATGGAAAATATCTAGAAACTCCCGAAATGATTACCCGGGTTTTGGGTCGTTTTATTGAGGCGGGCTGGATCAATCTTTTAGGCGGCTGTTGTGGAACCACTATTCCGCATATTGCTGCGATGGCAAAGCTTGCCAAAGGGAAAAAACCTCGCGTTGCTCCGGATTTGCACCGATCTTTTTTATCGGGCATTGATTATTTAGAAATTACCGATGAGATGCGGCCGGTGATTGTGGGTGAGCGCACCAATGTGATTGGAAGCCGAAAGTTTAAGCGTTTGATCGCCGAAGGAAAATACGAAGAAGGGGCCGAGATTGCCCGAGCTCAAGTGAAGAATGGCGCGCAGATTATTGATATTTGTATGGCCGATCCCGATCGCGATGAAGTGGCCGATATGAAAAATTTTCTCGAACATGTGGTGAAAAAAGTAAAAGCGCCCCTCATGTTTGATTCTACCGATGCGGCCGTTTTTGAATTGGCTCTGCCTTACTCGCAAGGAAAAGCGATTTTAAATTCAATCAATCTTGAAGATGGCGAAGAGCGCTTTGAGAAAGTGGTGCCTTTAGCCAAGAAGTTTGGCGCAGCTTTGGTGGTGGGTTTGATTGACGAAGATAAAGTTCAGGGCATGGCGGTTACGCGTGAGCGAAAAATCGAGATTGCGAAACGAAGCTACAAACTTCTCACCGAAAAATACGGGGTTTTACCCGAAGATATTTACTGGGATTGCCTGGTTTTTCCGGTGGGCACGGGCGATCAAAATTATATTGGCTCTGCGATTGAAACCATTGAAGGAATCAAACTCATCAAAAAAGAATTTCCTCGCACCAAAACCATTTTGGGGGTGAGCAATGTGTCGTTTGGGCTTCCGCCCGCAGGGCGCGAAGTTTTAAATTCGGTTTATCTTTATCATTGTGTGCAGTCGGGCCTCGATTTGGCGATTGTGAATGCCGAAAAGCTTGAGCGTTATGCCTCAATTCCCGATGAAGAGAAAAAACTCTCCGAAGATTTATTGTTTAATCGTGGGGCTGATCCAGTCGCTGCCTTTGCTGCTTATTTTCGTACCAAGCAAACGGCCCCTAAAAAAGATTTAAAGACTTTACCCCTCGATGAAAGGCTTGCCCGCTATATTTTAGAGGGTTCTAAAGATGGTTTAAAAGAAGATCTCGATGAAGCCCTGCAAAAATCCAAACCCTTAGAGATTATTAATGGTCCGCTCATGAAAGGGATGGACGAAGTCGGCCGGCTTTTTAATAAAAATGAATTGATTGTAGCGGAGGTTTTACAAAGTGCAGAAGCCATGAAAGCCGCTGTGGCCCATTTAGAGCCGCACATGGATAAGCTCAGTTCGGCGAGTCGCGGAAAAGTGGTGCTGGCTACTGTAAAAGGCGATGTGCACGATATTGGTAAAAACCTCGTCGATATCATCCTTTCGAATAATGGTTTTCAGGTTATTAACCTTGGAATCAAAATTCCGCCGGAGCAGTTGATTCAAGCGATTGAAGAACATAAGCCCGATATCGTGGGTTTGTCCGGCCTCCTCGTGAAATCTGCCCAACAAATGGTGATTACCGCCGAAGATCTCTCGAAGCATGGAATTAAAACTCCTATTTTGGTAGGAGGTGCGGCCCTCTCGGAAAAATTTACCGATCAAAAAATTGCGCGTGCTTATGAGGGTTTTGTAACCTATGCAAACGATGCCATGAGCGGTTTAGAGCTCGCCAAAAAAATTCAAGATCCGCATTTATTTGCCGAGCTTAAGAAAAAAGTTTTGGAAAAACAGAAAGCAACGGGAGATTCAGCTTATGTCGCTGTTTCGGCTGAACCTGTCTCAACCCAGCGTTCAACGCAAATCGAGATTCTTCAAGAAATTCCCAAGCCCCCCGATTTTGAAAGGCATGTGATTAAAAATACGCCGGTCGATCATATTTGGCCCTTCATTAATCCGTTGATGCTTTATGGGCGGCATCTGGGGCTAAAGGGAAAAGCTGTGAAATTGATTGCTGGAGGTGAAGTGCAAAAAGCACTGGAATCGGAAGATGGAAAAAAAGCAGTAGAGATTTATGAAATCGTTGATGAGTTAAAAGCAGAGCTCCGAAAAACCTTGCGGCCCAAAGCGGTTTATCATTTTTTCCAGGCGAAGAGTGAAAAAAATGATGCAGTAATTTTAGATTCGAAAGAAAAAGAAATCGCTCGCTTTCATTTCCCGCGACAAAAATTAGAAAATGGATTGTGCTTGGCAGATTATCTTTCACCTAAGGCCGATAATCTTTGTATTTTTGTTGTTACGGCCGGAGAGGGCATTCGAGAACGATCGGAAGAGCTGAAAGCAAAGGGTGAATATTTAAAATCACATGCCTTGGCAGCCCTGGCTCTAGAAACAGCGGAGGGGTATGCGGAGTATCTCCACTCGCGAATCCGCAATATGTGGGGTTTTCCGGATGAGCCTCATATGAAAATGATTGAGCGCTTTCAGGCCAAATATCGAGGAAAACGCTATTCGCCCGGTTACCCTGCTTGCCCCAATCTTGAAGATCAAAAAATCATTTTTGATTTATTGAAGCCCGAAGAAATCGGTGTTCAACTTACCGAAGGTTTTATGATGGAGCCCGAAGCCTCGGTTTCGGCAATTGTGTTTCATCATCCTCAAGCCACTTACTTTGGAGTGGGGGAATAGTGGATTTATTAATCTTCATTGTTATTGCCACGCCTTTTTTACTCTTTGCTTTTTATATGTTGTGGATTGGGCTTTCGGCGCGCTGGCGGGCGGAGGCTGCGAAACGTTGGCCCAGTGTGCGAGGAAAAATACTTGTTTCTCAGGTAAAGCAGGAACATAAGCAAACCGGCAATGGCTACCGGGCTTATTTTGTGCCCGAGCTTTTGTATGAGTATTCTGTTTTAGGAAAAACTTATCAGGGTAAGCGTCTTAACTTCAATATTGCCCAAGGAACGAGCGAAGTTTGGGCAAAAGGCATTGTGAATCGTTTTCCGGTGGGGCAAGAAGTTGAAGTTTATTACAATCCGCAGAATTGCGCTGAAACAATTTTACAGCACGTTTCGGTAAATATTCGTGTTTCGCTTTTCATTTTTATTTTTGTGGTTTCGTTGCTCAGTTTTATTTTCTTAATGAGCTATGCAGGCGGCTTGAAAAAAGCCGATCAATGGTTGATTCAAAAATTTGGAGCTCCTGCCCGTCCTTAAATATCCTTTCATTTAGGGAGGATTTGATGCCCTCTTTTCTTTTTGAACTGAGGAGTCTAAACCCCTAATTTCCCTAGTAAAATTTCAATATCCACTTGATATCATTCAGTAATTTTTTCCGGCTATTTTGGCATCTGAATTGCTTCTCTTTCCTTGTCTGCTTTTTATCTCAAGAAAGGGGATTAAAATGGGAACTAATCATGCACAACGTTTCTCTTTAGATACTCGATATCGTTTCACTGAGAGAACAACACAAGATGTAGGAGAAACCGTTGCTGTAACGAGCCGAACGCGAGTCGTGAGTTTGAGAACCATGCTTTCTGCAGGTTTTGATAGTGAATCTCCGACGAGTCGTTTAAATCGTTTACTTCAACGCACAGAAAACCCTATCGCTATTATTGGAACAGATCGTGAAGCCGAATTTCGAGGAGTAGAAGGATACCAAACGGTTCGAGCCTATGCCGCAGCCCAAGATGCAATTTGGCTGAGACGTCATAATTCTTCTACACGAGTTCCAGGTACAAATCGTATCGTCCCGCGCGGTACTCTTGTTTTATCGCGACAAAGAACGGAAGAGTTGGGTGGAATTCGAAGGCGCTTTGAAATCGATCGAATGCCTCAAAATATCCAAGCCTATTACAATCAGGTTGAAAAATTATATCTCTATGGAAAGATTAATCGCCAACAGTTCACCCGTTATTGGAATGCTTTCCAACATGCCGGTGAAAGCGACCAGAGGGGAGTTGCTGAGCGAGTGTCTCGAGGAGTGGATTTTAATAATCATGCACGATTTATCCGAGATTGCCTTGCACATCTCCGTCGCCACTAGAATTCAATTGCTTTAAAGCGATCTCTCTTTACAATGGGCTGCTCATGCAGCCCATTTTTTTTAAGGAGAGTCCATGAAAAATTTGATGAGAATTGTATTATTTATTTTTGTTTTGAGCTTCCAATTTCCTCTTTTTGCCGCTTCCTCACGATCTTCAATAGACGCAAATGAGGCTCTAGATCGCTTAATGAAAGGCAATGCGCGTTTTGTGGAATTGAAAACCGAACATCCCAACCTAAACGCCGAACGTCGCACTTTAGTGAAAGGCGGGCAAAATCCTTTTGCAATCATTGTGAGTTGCTCCGATTCGCGGGTTCCTCCGGAGTTGATTTTCGATCAAGGTTTGGGAGATCTCTTTGTTTACCGTGTTGCAGGAAATGTGATTGATGATTTGGCTCTAGGAACCATCGAATACGGTGTTGCCCAGTTAGGGGCTAATTTGATTTTTGTAATGGGCCATGAAAAATGCGGAGCCGTGGAGGCCACTTTAAAAGGAAAACCTTTGCCAGGGCATATCCCCACGGTTGCTAATAAAATTAAACCGCATGTGGAAAAATTAAGTTGCAAGAAACTCGATGCCCTAGATTGTGGTATTTTTCAGAATGTGGAGGCGGTGGTTGAACAACTGAAAAATTCTCCTCCGATTCTTGCGGAGCGAGTAAAAAATGGAAGTTTAAAAATTGTGGGCGGAATCTACGATTTAGAATCGGGTGCCGTCGTGCCTGTAAAATAGTCGACGCTGAAAAATGCCAATCTACTGCGTTGCCCGCTCACTCACAATCCTCACGTACATTTGAGTACGCTCCGGTTGTTCGTTTGCGGGCGCCTTGTATCTTGAGCATTTTTGAGCGTCGAATTAAGTCAGATTTCAGAATTAAAGCTTTATATATCGCAAGCGGAGTGCATTTGCGATTACTGATACGGAACTTAAACTCATGGCCGCGGCAGCAAAGATGGGGCTTAAGAGAATGCCGAAGAACGGATAGAGCAAGCCTGCGGCAATCGGTACTCCGATTAAGTTGTAGATAAAAGCGAAGAAAAGATTTTGCCGAATATTCTGCATGGTTTTTTCGCTTAGGTGAATTGCATGCAGAATCCCTTCGAGATCTCCTTTGACTAAAGTGAGTCCTGCACTTTCGATGGCGACATCAGTGCCCGAGCCCATTGCAATCCCTACATCCGATTGCGCGAGCGCGGGAGCATCGTTGATTCCATCGCCCGCCATCGCCACTTTTTTGCCTTCGGCTTGTAAGGCTTGAATCAGCGCTCTTTTATTTTCAGGAAGCAAATGAGCGCGGAAATCTTGGATGCCCAATTGCTCGGCGATGCTTGCGGCAGTGCTGGGGTGATCTCCGGTTGCCATAACCACTTGAATTTTATCTTTTTGAAGTTCGCGAATGGCTTGAATGCTCGATGTTTTGATTGGATCTGCAATTCCCACTAGACCTGCGATCGCTCGATCGATGGCCACAAATAAAACAGTCTGCGCTTTTTTCCTCAAAGAATCGGCTTGAGAGGAAAATATCTGAACGGGAATATTGAATTCTTCTTCGAGAAAGTTTGAGGTTCCCAAAATGATTTCATGATTCTCAACTTTGCCGCGCACGCCTTTGCCTGTAACCGATTCAAAATTTTCTATAGGGAGTAAAGCTAAATTTTCCTGCTGGGCCGCCTTCACAATGGCAGTTGCCAGGGGGTGTTCACTGGCTTGTTCTAAGCTCGCAATCCATTGGAGAGTTTGTTCTCGAGTAAAAAGAGCGTTGATCTCTAAAGAAACGAGTTTGGGTTTTCCTTCGGTGAGTGTGCCTGTTTTGTCTACAATTAAGGTGTTTATTTTTTCTAAGTTTTCCAGGGCTTCGGCATTTTTGAAGAGTATTCCTTTTTGAGCCCCTCGTCCCGTAGCCACTAAAATAGACATCGGTGTGGCAAGGCCCAATGCGCAAGGGCAGGCAATAATGAGCACGGCCACGCTGTTGATTAAAGCATGGGTGAAGCGTGGGTCGGGTCCTAAAAATAGCCAGATCGTGAAAGTGAGAAGGGCCACAAAAAGAACTCCCGGAACGAAGTAAGAAGACACTTGATCGGCCAGTCGTTGAATCGGCGCGCGACTCCTTGCCGCTTCGCTGACGCTTTTTACAATCTGCGCGAGCAGAGTATTTTCTCCAACGCGTTTGGCTTCAAAAATAAAACTGCCTGTTTGATTGAGCGTAGCCCCGGTTACCCAATCCCCCGATTTTTTTTCAACAGGAAGCGCTTCTCCTGTAATCATCGATTCATCCACCCAACTTGTTCCTTCGAGTATAATCCCATCGACTGGGATTTTTTCTCCGGGCCTTACTCGAAATTTTTGCCCGATTTGAACTTCTGACAACGGAATATCGATTTCTTTTCCATCCTCTTGAACTAGGCGTGCTGTTTTTGGACTTAAGCCCAGCAAGGCTTGAATGGCTTTTCCGGTTTGTTTTCTGGCTTGAAGCTCGAGTACCTGCCCTAAAAGGACGAGTGTTGTGATGATGGCCGCCGATTCAAAATAAGTGGGAGCTTGTCCGTGATGAAATGTTGAAGAAGGAAAAACCCCCGGCCAAAATGAGGCGATGACGCTATACAGCCACGCCGCCCCCGTACCTATGGCAATGAGGCTAAACATGTTGAGCTGCAAAGTTTTGAACGAGTAAGCCGCGCGGTGAAAAAAAGGAGCGCCACCCCAAAGAACCACCGGCGTCGCTAAGAAAAATTCGATTAAATGTTGCTGAAAAGAAGAAAACCCCAATGAAAAGAACATTCCCCCCATGCTTACGATAAATAACGGGATGCTCAATGCCAAGCTGCCATAGAAGCGTCGGAGCATTTCCTGCAATTCTGGATTTTCATTTTCTGTAGAGAATTCTTTGGGTTCTAGAGCCATTCCGCAAATGGGGCAGTTGCCCGGTGTTTTGCTCACAATCTCGGGATGCATGGGGCAGATGTATTCGGAGGCGTTTTGCGTGGTGTGAGTTTTTGCGGTTTCATTCAAAAGAAAATGAGAAGGATTGGATCTAAATTTTTCGAGGCAAAAGTTATGACAAAAATAGTAAGTTTTATTTTGATAGTTAAAGTGGCCCGCTGCAGTGCTGGGATTGATCTTCATTTGACAAACGGGATCTATCACCCATTCTTGGTTTTGATCATTTTCTTTTGAATTTTTGCAGCAGTCTTTCATTGGAGATCAGTGATTTGATTTTGGCTTATGCAATATAAGCGCGTTTGTTTATTAATCGTAATACCCCAACGGGGATACCTTATACAATGGGGTTTCCAAAGAGGCGCAACGTAGTGCTCGCACTTTGGCCAAGCATGAGGTTTCATACCTCGTGCGCGAAGTCCGATTGTTTGAAATTAAAGTGCCTTCCTTTGAGAACTCTATAAGTTTTTTCTAAAATAAAACTGAGGAGTAGAGAAATCAATAGAGCGAAACAAGCCGATTTAGGTTGGGTTTTCCACATATAAGAGAGAAGTAAAACAAACATCATCAAACAAGTTAGGAGTGAGATCACAATCAAAACAGGATTTGCCCCCGTTTCTTTATAAATTTTCAGATGGGCTGCATTCACGGCTGCATAGACAATTAAAAATGCAGCGCTCCCCATCATGGCAATGGGCGCAAGATCAAAAAACAAAACAAAGGCCAAAACGAGGCCCGAGGTAATGAAGAGCCCTTCAACGTTACGATTCCAGCGCATGTCGGTGAAAACTTTTGGGAGTTCTCCATCTTTTGCGATTTGATAGGCCACATTGGCTGCTCCAAAAAGAGTAGCATTTACGGCCGAAGAGGTAGAAAAAAGAGCGGCGATGGAAATTAAAAGAAATCCGAAATGGCCCAAGAAAGGTTTTGCGGCTTCAGCCAAGGCATAATCTTTGGCAGCCACTAAACTGGGAATATTTAAATTTCCGATCACGGTAACTGCCACCGTTACATAAATTAAAATCACTAAGAGTACGGCAGTATATAAAGAGCGTGGAAGTTCACGTCGAGGATTTTGCATATCGCCCGCGGCATTAGTAATTAAACCAAAACCTTCGTAGCCAATGAATAAAACTCCGGCACCAAAGAGTATGTGAGTAGTTTGTGGCCAATGTGCTGTTGATAAAGCTTCGGGATGAATATGAAAAATACCCGCCCCCACAAATAGAAATAAAATAGCCACTTTGATGGCCACAATAAAGGTTTCGGCTTTACCCATTGCAGCAGAACCTAAGAAATTGATTCCTGTAAAAAATAAGACGACTCCCACTGCCCAAACTTTATAAAAAAAATGAGGGGTTTCGGGTGGCAGAAAAGTCATCGCATAACCCGCAAAACCATTGGCATAGAGGGCAATGGCAATAATATAGGCGATGTATTGAAAGATGTTGAGCCCGCCGCTTAAAAGGCCGTCTCCAAAACCTTGCACCAAAAATTGAACGGCTCCGCCTACACTCGGATAACGCACCCCGAGCTTTGTATAAGAGTAAGAGGCGAAAAGGGCGATGATTCCACCGATCATGAAAGAGAGAGGAAGTGCGGCTCCCGAAACCTCGGCGACAACGCCTAAGATTGAAAAAATCCCTGCGCCGATCATTCCACCAATTCCAATGCTCACACCGGCCCAGAATCCCAAGCTTTTATTAGGGGTGCTCATTTTTTTTCTCGAGAAGGGGGTAAAAAAATGTAAATTAAGCATTTACACCTTAACACTTTTTTGGAAATGAGGAGAGATGAAAAAACATTCTTTTCTTTTATTGATCAGTTTTCTGTTTTTGCCTTTTTTTACTCAAGCTGCGGCCGTTTTAAAAGAGGGGCGTTACATCGATGCCAAAAATAATTTTTCAGTGACGATTCCCTCGAATTGGCATCCTGAGAAAGATGCCAAAGGAATCGCTTTCTCGGCTGTTTCTCCTGAAGATGCCGGAGAAAAGACGCGAGCGGGTTTTAATATTGTGGTTCAACCCTTACCCATTGATACCGCACAACTTTCTGAAGCCGATAAAGATGCAATTGTGGAAAAGGCCTTTGGTCAGGTAGTTGAAGGGTTTCAAGTTTTAGATCGTGGGTCGAATCTCATTAGTGGGCAAAAGGCGAGGTGGGTGGCGGGCGTTTTTGTGAATGCCGGAAAAAAAGCGCAAACCACCCAATATGCTCTTTTTAAAGATTCAAAAATCTACATTCTTACTTTTATTGCGACCCAAAGCCGCTATTCAGCTCATGCTTCTGCGTTTGATCAGATCGCAAAAAGTTTTCAGTTTCAATAGAGTTTCATGAGTCTATTAAATCCCATTGAAAAAACGTATCGTGAGCTTCTGGCGCAAGGTCAAAAGGTGATTCGCCTTTTTTCAGGAAATCCCACCGAAGAAGGCTTTCAATTTCCGCCTGCTATTCTGGAGGAGGCCTATCGGTTAAGTTTTACCAAAATCTATTCGCCCCACCCGAAAGGCTTAAAGCAAGCACGTGAGGCCATTGCCGAGTATTATCTTCGAGACAAAATTCAAATAAATCCTGAAAATATTTTGTTAACTTCAGGCACCAGTGAATCGTTCTTTTATCTTTTTTCGCTTTTAGTACGGCCGGGCGATAATATTTTAACGCCAAATCCTTCGTATCCTTTGTTTGATTATATTGCGAGTTTGGCCCACGTTGAGATGAAACATTACCCTCTTATAGAAACTAGAGGGTGGCAGATTGATATTGAAGCATTGAAAAATAAAATCGATTCCAAAACCCGGGCCATCGTTTTGGTTTCTCCGCATAATCCAACGGGATCTGTGGCAAGTGCTCATCAAGTGCAGGAGCTAGTTGACCTCGCAAATGCAAGACAGATTCCTTTAATTTGCGATGAGGTTTTTTCGGAGTTTTATTTCCCTTTTACCCCCTCTTCAGATGAAGAGGGGGGTAGGGGGCGTTTGAATCCGAGTGTCAAACCTCTCCTGACCTCCCCTTCATCTGAAGGGGAGGGAATAAATCGTTTTCCTCGTCCCATTGCTATCGCGAAGCCTCATCTTTGCTTCACCTTAAATGGAATTTCGAAAATGTTTGCACTCCCCGCATACAAGCTCAGCTGGATTGTGGTGAGTGGAGAATCAAAAAAAGTCGAAGAGGCAATCGATCGGCTCGAAACCACGGCCGATACTTTTCTTTCTTGTCATATTCCCATTCAAGAAGCACTCCCCCGTTTATTTGAGAAAGGTTGGAGCTTTGTTGAAGCTTATAAAAAAGAAGTGGGCGAACGAAGAGCCTTGGCTCTTGAAATTCTTCAGAAAAATTCTCAAATCGAATTCGTAAAACCCGAAGGCGCTTTTTATTTGATGTTTAAACTTAAAAGTTCTTCACGATTTTCTTCAGAAGAAGATTTTGTGATTCAATTGATGAAAGAGAAAAACGTTTTTGTGCATCCGGGTTATTTTTATGATTACGAAGACGGAATTCACGGCGTGATTTCGTTTTTGTGTGAAAGAGAAAAGTTAAAAACGGGTTTAGAATATTTGATGGATTTTATAAAAAAATAGGGGCGATGAATTCATCGCCCCTAAAGGTGTTTCTATTTTGTAGAGCTTTTAAGCAGTCTTTGCAGAAACCAACTGCAAGCCACCGCTGCGATTGACATACTCGGTCTGCGAGAAGTCATCCACGGTAATGGCGTCTAAGCGAAGCTCTTCGGCTTTCTTCAAGTTGGCGGCTTCCATTTCACTGATAACGCCGGCTTTCAAGGCCTCTTCTACCAACTTCGGCCCCTTTACCTTGGGAATCTTTTTCGATTTCAAGGCTTGGCGGATCTTCTTCTCGGTATCTTCAGCGGCCTTCACCGTTTTAAACGCAATTTCTAAGCGTTTTAAGGCTTCTCCTTCGCGGCTCGGATAGAAAATGCCATCGGTTAAGCGATCGCGTTGTTCGCTGTCTTTTTGAATGAGGGTTGAAACCTGATGCGAGATTTTATCTGAAACTTCGGGGCTTAAGGTATTGATGCGCGACCAAGCCCGGACGATTCCACCAAAGAGCCAGCCTAACCCCGCCACACCGATGTTTTTGAAGATTCCATCGAAGGCGTTTTGAATTTGGGTGAGTCCGTATTGCATCACGTAATGCACAAAGGGGAGATCTTCTTTGCGACGTCCTTCGGCTTCAAAGCGACGAAGGGTGGCACTGCAAAGATACATCCACGAAAGAACATCGGCAAAACGTCCGGTAATTTTTTCGCGGAATTTCAAGGTGCCGCCTAAGCTACCCATTGCAATATCCGACATAATCGCAAAGGTGGCCGAGGCCCAAGAAAGTTTGCGATAATACTTCGCTGTTTCTCCGCTCACGGGAGAGCTGGCTAAATAACCACGGCTCAAACTTAAGAGCACCGAGCGGAAGGTATTGCGTACGACGTGTCCGATATGACCCCAAAATGCGCGATCAAAGCCTTGAAGATCGCCTTTTTCAACTGCGGCGACTTCTTTGAAGGCAAACGGATGAGCGCGGAGGGCTCCTTGACCAAAGATGATCAGGGTACGGGTCATGATGTTTGCACCTTCTACCGTGATTCCGATTGGGGTTCCAATATAGGTATGGGCCAGCAGATTGCGAGGACCACAAGAAATTCCAGAGCCGCCTAAGATATCCATTCCATCGATAATGGCCTTGCGGCAAAGTTCGGTCGAATTATATTTTGCGATTGCAGTAATCACCGGGGGTTTAATGCCTTGATCTAAAGCACCGCAGGTGAATTTACGAGAGGCTTCGAGCACATAGTTGAAGGCTGAAATCTGGGCCAAGGGTTCTTCCACTCCTTCGAAGCTTCCAATCGGCACACCGAATTGTTTACGAACCGAGGCATGAGCGCTCGCCACACGAGTGGTGAGCTTGGTGCCGCCGGTGGATTGAGCAGGAAGCGAAACTCCGCGTCCGGCTGCCAAACATTCCATCAACATTTTCCAACCTTTACCTGCATTGGCGATTCCACCGACAATGCAATCGACCGAGGCGATCACATCGTGACCCTGAGTGGGGCAGTTGTAGAAAGGAACGCCCAATGGATCGTGACGACGTCCAAGCACGACTCCCTTGGTTTCGGAAGGAATCAAGGCACAGGTAATTCCTAAGTCGGTGCCTTTTCCTAAAAGGTTTTCGGGGTCATAAAGTCTAAAGGCAAGCCCCAACACGGTTGAGATCGCGGCCAAGGTGATCCAGCGCTTGTTCCAGTTGAGTTTCATGTAAAGTTTGCCATCTTCACCTTTGAAGAGAACGCCGCTTGAAGTGAGAGAACCCGCATCGGAACCAGCAGTAGGTTCAGTCAAGGCAAAGCAAGGAAGTTCGTCACCCCGTGCTAAGCGCGGGAGTAAATTCTTCTTTTGTTCTTCGGTGCCGTAGTGAATGAGAAGCTCTGCGGGTCCGAGTGAGTTGGGCACCATGACGGTGACGGTTGCGGGAATCGAGCGCGAAGCTAATTTCATAATCACTTCACTATGCGCTAAAGCCGAGAAACCGAGCCCGCCGTATTCTTTGGGAATGATCATTCCTAAGAAACGTTCTTTTTTAATGATATCCCAAGCTGCTTGAGGAAGCTCGCGGGTTTGCCAAATTTTCCAATCATCCAACACTTCGCAGAGTTGCTCAACAGGCCCTTTTACGAAATTTTGTTCTTCGGGAGTAAGGTGAGGGTAGGGCTCATTGATGATTTTTTTGAAATCGGGTTTTCCGGAGAATAAATCTTTTTCAATCCAGACGACTCCGGCTTCTAAGGCCACACGTTCAGTCTCGGAGATTTTGGGCAAGAATCCCTTCATCAATTTCATGACCGATGAAGTGACTAACGCCGCGCGGAGAGGGCGTAAGTTGAAGACCAAGGCGATGGCTGCAAAAACCCAAAGAGCGGCAGGGGGTGCACCAAAACCCGCGAGTGCCACAAGGGCGCCTAGGGTCCATAAAATGAGTGGGGCTCCGGTAAAGCCCAAGACCAAAACCAAGAGCACACAGCCCAAGGCTGCAAGCCCCGGATTGGCTCCAAATGAGCCGTAGAAGGAATTAAGAATTTCCATTTTTACCTCCGAGAAAAGGGATTAACAAAATGAATTGCCATTCAGTGAATGACTATTCAGTTTTGAGAGGAAATGTCAAGAGGCCTTTAAGGCCTATCCGTCGAAAGGTAGGTATAGCCATTCATCACGGCTTCGTAGAACTCGATCAAGCTCACGCCTTCTTTGGGCTTGAGTTGGCCTTCGCGGACTTGCTGATCTAAGGCGGTTTTGATCTGCTTGGCGAGATCGGTTGGGGCGTATTGCAGGCGCGAGAGCACTTTTTCAACGGTATCACCCAGAACAATTTCTTCGAGATAGAAATCTTCAGGGTCTTCATCATCACAAAATACATGCACTTCGTTTACGCGGCCAAAGAGATTGTGCATGTCGCCCATGATCTCTTGATAGGAACCTAGCAAGAACATTCCGATAAAATAAGGCTCGCCGGGTTTTAGGTTGTGTAGTTTTAAAGTTTCTTTCACATCGATCAAGTCAATGAAGCGATCGATTTTTCCATCGGAATCGCAAGTAATATCTACCAAAGTGGTTTCTTGACTCGGTGCCTCATTCAATCGGTGAATGGGCACAATCGGGAAAAGCTGATCAAAGGCCCAGTGATCGGGCGCCGATTGGAAAAGACTAAAATTCACCATGTATTGATCGGCCATTAAATTGGGCAACTCGGCTGTATCTTCGGGTACATGTTTTAAGCCTTGATTGATCTTAATGATCGAACGGCAGATCTGCCAAAATAGGCTCTCGGCCGTGGCGCGGTCTTCCAACGATAAAATCCCCAGCTTAAACATTGAAAGCGCTTCTTCTTTTTTGGCGGCGGCTTGGTGATAAGTAGGCAGTGCATTTTTGGCACTTAAACTGTTCAGGAGTTTTCGTAATTTTTTGATGGGTTCGGCTTCTTTGGGCTTATCGTTCTTATCGGGAGAAGCGGCTTCGTTGCTGCCCATTTCAATACTTCCAAATACCGACATCATAATGCACGAATGATAAGAAGTAATCGCGCGGCCCGATTCACTAGTGATATTGGGCTCTGGAACATTTTCATCTTGGCAGATTTGTTGAAGGGTTGAAACGACATCATCGACATACTCTTCCATCGTATAGTTCATCGACGAAGAACCCGTGGTACGCGAGCCATCGTAATCTACGCCCAACCCGCCGCCGATATCGAAATATTCCACTTCAAATCCCATTTTCCGGAGTTTGGCATAAACGCGGGCGCCTTCGTTTACGGCATCTTTCACAGTGCTAATATCGGTGAGTTGGCTACCCACATGAAAATGAAAAAGCTTGAGGCAGTTTTCTTTGCCGGCATCCCTTAAAATTTGCACGGCTTGAATAATTTCAGGAGTAGTGAGCCCAAACTTCGCAAAATCGCCGCCGCTGCTTTCCCATTTGCCAGTACCTTTGGTGGTGAGCTTGGCACGGAGTCCGATATAAGGCTGCACTTGCATTTCATCTGCTAAGCGAAGAAGAAGTGGGAGCTCGGAGAGTTTTTCAATCACCACCACAACCTTGCGGCCCAGCTTTCTTCCCAGCAGGGCGAGCTTCATGTAATCTTCGTCTTTATATCCATTGCAAACCGTGAGAGCTTCGAGATTGTTATTGAGAGCCAATACCGGAATTAATTCGCCTTTGCTGCCTGCCTCTAGGCCAAAGTTATAAGGGGCACCGGCATCTAAGATTTCTTCAACCACTTCTCGCATTTGATTTACTTTGATGGGGTAAACGCCAAAATATTTGCCTTGATAATTGTGATCTTGTATTGATTTTTTGAAGGCTTCATTTAAAGCAATGACGCGAGAACGTAAAATGTCTTGAAAACGAATGATGCACGGGAAACCGATTTTTCTCTCTTGGATATCTTCAATCACATCGGTGATATCGATCGAGGGCCCTTCGCGGCCATAAGGCTGCACGCAAAGATTGCCTTTGTTATTTACGAAGAAATAACCGAGGCCCCAATTTTCGATGTTGTAGAGTTGAAGTGATTTTTCAATGCTCCACTCTTGGGCCTTGGGAACCACCTCTAAATTTTTCTTTTCTTTGGCAGCTTGCATGGTTTACAGCTCTCGCTTCTGGTTTTCGCTTACAGCTACAACCACTTGCTCATCCACCCCTTTGGGTGTACCCGGATTCGGTCGCAACATTCGGTCGGCTGCCCAGAGGGCACCCAGCCTCGGTCATAGTTTTTTAAGGAGTTAATAAAGCAATCAACTGACAAGTCAATAGTTTATACATTATTGAGGAAGAAAAAATGAAAACTTTAGTGCAAGAAGTTGAAAGCTTATTGCGTGAAAAATTAAACCCCTTGGTGTTGAAAGTAGAAGATGATTCCGCAAAGCACCGTGGTCATGCGGGAGCTCGTCAAGGTGCAGGACATTTGATTGTCGAAGTAGAATCCGAATTGTTTCAGGGGAAAACTCTACAAGAACAACACCGATTGGTTTATTCCATTTTACAGGATTTTATGGGGCCGAAAATCCATGCGTTGAAACTCAATACAAAAGTTCCGAAAAAATAAACGGTTTCCGTTTTTCACGGAAACCGTTTTGGCCTCAAACTTAAGGAAGTGTGGGCGATGCAGGGACTGTAAATGTAAAAGAAGTCAGCGATGCCAAGTCTCGGGTTACTGGCGATCCTAGAGGATTATCGTTGGTCATTGTTCCACTGGTTGTTTGATAAGTGAAGGCCCCACCTGCATAAGAACAATCATTGGTGGGTGCATAGACCATATTAAGTAGGGTAGGGTCTGATTCATAAACACCCGTTGTGGGATTTAAAAGAAATCCTTGACGTTGCGCCGCATTCACTCCTGTATGATCATTGCCAGGGCCTGCCCAGTTACAAATCATTTTGGTGATACTTCCCACTCCGGCCGAAGAGATCGTGGGGCCGTATCCAAAATAACCTACTCCGCCTGGTCCACCATTCGATCCACCCGTGGCACTTAATGTTGCATTAAATACACGCGTTGCATCGTCTCCGGAGCCGGCTTGCCAAGCAAAGGCATAAGTTCCAGTTCCATTACTGGGGTTGATGTTAAAAAATGCTCTGTTGAAATTGCTCGACCAACCATCCAAATGAGAAGCGGTGCTATAAGAAGGGTCTACTTGGCCATCCGAACCAAACATCCCCGACACTGTGCTATTTGTGCAAAAAGTTCCTTCTCGGATTTCCATGTTGAGCGAAGATTCAGAACTTTTTTCATAGGCGATTGAAGTGGCTGCAGTACCTTTAGAAATTCCAGGATCACATCCACCCCCAGGGGTTAGTCCGCTCCAGGTAAAGGTTAAAAGCCCCCGGTAAGTACTGTTGGTATCGTCTTGTGGACTATGTTTAAGGGTCATGGAAATCGTCGCGCTGCTTCCCCCTCCGCCGGGAGGGGTGAATGTACCCGCCCGAACAAGTTGATAAACAAACTTCCCGTTACTACTATCCGCCAATCGGCTGATGGTTACATTGCCGGTGTCGAAGGCAGTTTCTCGGCTTGCCGCGGCTTCACGCATGGCTGTAGTTAAATCGACACTCTCTCCCACTGCTTGGGGAAGGGTAATGTTGTTTAATCTCGCTACGCACAAAGCACTGGCCATAAATAATTGAGCTTTTTTGACGCGTTCTCCAAAACGACCTACCAACGAATTCACTTGAGCCGCTAAGCAAGCTTCGTTACGGCTTCCGTTTGTTTTGTTCCAAATTCCTAAATCTCCCGAAGGGAGCTGACCTGATCCTCCGCCTACCGGATAATTGGTATAGTCTAGATCGGGGCCATAACAAGTGATGGGATCTCCTGCTCCTCCCAAGCTGGCGGTAAAGTTAAAGCACCCGTCGAGAGAGGTGGCTTCTAAAACCGATTGAATTGCTTCTTTAATAGAATCGTAGCCCTGATTTCCATCATCGGCTGCCGTTGCCTTTGAAAGAAGTTGATCGAGCAATTTTTCGAAGAAAGAGGCCGATTCTGAACTGTTTGTGGTAGCCACAAAAGGTTGCCCAACGGCAAGATCGGTGGGGTAGGCATTTGCCGCAGAATTTGTATCGGTTGAGCTAGAGCTACTGTCGCAAGCGTTCAGTGCCAGAGACATAGAACCTATTACGAGAATTAAAATCCCATTTCGGTAGGATTTTAGATTGAAGAATTTCATAAAACCTCCTTGGTGATTCCAAACAAATTTGTATTGGGGTAAAAAGCGATTTTGGAGCCATCTTTGAGCGAAAGAGAAAAGTGAGTTATTTTTATTTTCATAAGCGATAAAAATCTATTTTGTAGACTTGTTAAAAAAAGTTAACTTTAGTCAGTTTTGCTTCCGTCAAATACTTGTTTGCGAAGGTGTCTTATTTTACCCCAGTGAAAAAAGAAGAAACCCCAAGCTTTAAACCTGAACTTGGGGCTTCTTGGGCCATACGTGTTGTCGATGAGGGGGACGAAATCTTTCAAGGCCTGATCTCTAGAAGAGCAAGCTTTGTGCCAGGGGTGTTTGAAAAGTATAAAGGCCTGATTTCTAGTGTTTTTGTTTGTTTTGAGTTGAGAAGGTTTTGATAATACTGTCAAAAATTTGATTGCCTTGCGGTAATTTTTTACGTTCACTCAAGTTTAAAACCAATTAAAGGGGGTTGTTTGTCTAAGCGCATTGTTTCATTGATAGCAAGTTCCACCGAGATGGTTTGTGCCCTTGGTTTGGGTAATCAGCTTGTGGGGCGATCTCACGAATGTGATTTTCCCGACTGGGTGAAGAAACTTCCGCAATGCACCGAATCAAAGATCGATATCGAAGGAAAAAGCTACGAGATCGATCAAAAAGTGAAAGCGATTCTTCAAGAAGGACTCTCGGTTTACCGGGTTTCTGCTGAAAAATTGCAAGAGCTTAAGCCCGATGTGATTCTTACCCAAATTCAATGCGTGGTTTGTGCCGTGAGTGAAAAAGATGTGATTGCCGCCACTTGTCAGCTCATTGATTCTCAACCTCAAATTATTTCTCTGAATACCAACACTCTCGATGATTTGTGGCTCGATATTCAACGGGTGGCGGATGCGCTGGACGTTTCGGAACGGGGAAAAATATTGATTCAGCAACTCCAAAATAAAATTCAAACAATTGAAGAAAAAATAAACACCTCCCTTTGTCAAAGGGAGGTTGGGAGGGATTTTGGAAATAAAAATCCCCCTCAATCCCCCTTTTTCAAAGGGGGAAGGCCGCGGGTTGCTTTTATTGAATGGATTGATCCTTTAATGAGTTGCGGAAATTGGATGCCCACCTTGATTGAAATGGCGGGTGGAATCAATCTCTTTGGTGAAGCGGGAAAACACTCGCCCTGGATGAAATGGGAAGATTTAAAAAAAGCAAATCCGGATGTGATCATTATTTCGCCTTGTGGATTTGATATTCTGCGTACCCAAAAAGAATTGCCTGCTTTAACGAATCGTCCGGATTGGAAAGAGCTGAAAGCGGTTCAGAATCAACAAGTCTATCTTGCCGATGGAAACCAGTTTTTTAATCGACCCGGGCCGCGATTGGTAGAATCGCTCGAAATTTTGGCCGAGATTTTTCACCCTGATCTTTTTCAGTTTGGGCATCAAAAGAAGAGCTGGGAGAAATTGTAATCATTTCTTTGCTTTTACAGATCTCAGAAAAATCCAACCTACTGCTCCAGCAACAGAAGAAGTGAGTAAAATTGCAATTTTAGCTGCAGAAAGTTGGACGGGTTCTTCGAATGCTAGCCCTGCAATGAATAGAGACATTGTAAATCCAATTCCCCCTAAAATTCCAACGCCGATGATTTGTTTCCAAGATACCCCACTTGGAAGCACGGCCCATTTCAGTTTTACTGCAATCCAGGAGAAGGAAGTGATGCCGAGCGGTTTCCCAAGGAGCAAGCCCACAAAGATGCCGAAGGTGATTGGGTGGGCGAGAGTTTGAAAAAAATTGCCTTCTTGCAAAGAAACACCCGCATTCGCCAATGCAAAGATTGGCATAATCAAATAATGAACCCAAGGGTGTAATCCATGTTCGAGTCGTTGAAGGGGAGTTTGTACGAGCTCGCAGTTTTTTTCTAAATTGTATAAAGCGAATTGTTGATCTTGGTTTGTTAAAACGTCTTTGCCCAATGAGCTATGCTTTTGAAAATCTTGAACCAGCCTTTTGGATGTTTCTAGAAATTGTTGGGTATTAATGCGGGTGCTGGCAGGAATCATGAACGCTGCTAAAACTCCAGCAATAGTAGCGTGAACGCCAGAGAGTAAAAAGGCCAACCAAAGGCCCCCGATCCCAAGAACAGCATAAACCAAAGGATGACGTGCTCCCGATAAATTCGCCAAAAAAAGTAAAGATAGAAATACAGCTCCGATCCCTAAATTTAACCAGGAAATGTGTGAAGTGTAGAAAAATGCGATCACTAATACGGCACCCAAATCATCAATAATTGCCAAAGCCATCAGAAAGATTTTTAGCGACACCGGGACTCTTTTCCCTAGTAAAGTCAAAACCCCCAATGCAAAGGCGATATCAGTAGCCATGGGGATTCCCCAGCCCGGGGCACTTGGCGTTCCTTTATTGAAGAAAAAATAAATTCCTGCAGGTATTAACATGCCACCCAAGGCCGCAAGAACGGGGAGCGCGGCCCTTTTAAGGGAGGCTAATTCTCCAATTAGAATTTCTCTCTTAATTTCAAGCCCAACCACAAAAAAGAAGACAGCCATAAGCCCATCGTTGATCCAAAGTAGAAGGGGTTTAGAAAGAACGGCGCTTCCTATTCCGAGAGTAAATTTTGTTTCCCAGAGGGCATTATAAACAGGTGCCCAGGGAGAGTTTGCCCAAAAAAGAGCAATGAGGGTGCATCCTAACAATAAAATGCCTCCGGAGGCCTCCACTTCGGTAAATTTTGCAAAACTACGGGATATTTTTTCAGAAACAGTTTTCTGGGGGATTTGAGAGGGCATAAAAATTTTTCCTGTTTTAAAATGAGGAGAACCTAGAAAAGTCTTTTATCAAAGAATTATTTTAACAAAAAATACAATCCCGCGTAAAATTTAGGATCTATCAATTTCCCTTCGGTCATTTTTTTCTGAAGAAAGGTGTCAATTTCGGAGAAGGGGACTTCATGCACGATAATCTGTTCGCTATTGCAGCCGCCCCCGGCGCCGATTTTTTTCAGGCCTTCAGCACGGTAAAAATGAAGGCTCTCTGCGCTTAAGCCCGCCGAAGGTGGCCCTTCGTAGAGATGAATCAATTTTTCTGCGGTGTAACCCACTTCTTCTTCGAGCTCGCGAAGGGCGGCTTTTTCTAGGCTTTCTTGTGAATCACTTTCATCGCCCACCAAACCCGCAGGAAATTCAATCACCCAATTATGAACAGCCATGCGGTATTGCTCGGTGAAAACCAAAACTTTATCTGCAGTCATCGAAAAAACAGAAACGATGCCCGTGCAATTATTTCGCTTTACATATTCCCAGCGGTCTTCTTGAATGAAGTTTAGGTATTTGCCTTGATAAAGAGTTTTCATATTTATCCTAATTTCCCCCCTCTTAAGATAAGAGGGGGGTAGGGGGCGTTATGAAACCTTACATAACTCCTCCGTCCCGACTTTGTCGGGACACCTCCTCTTACCTTAAGAGGAGGGTACAAGATGTAAAGGATTTTTTATGGTTCAAATTGATCTTGTTTACGAAGGTGAGCTTCGCACTCGTGCCACGCATGGCCCCTCGAAAAAAGAGCTGATTACCGATGCGCCGGTTGATAATCATGGAAAAGGAGAAAGTTTTTCTCCGACCGATTTGGTTTGCACGGCTTTAGGTTCGTGCATGATGACCCTCATGGGTATTGTAGCCGAGCGCCATCAGATTGATTTAAAGGGGACAACCATTACCGTTCGTAAACATATGGTGGAAAAGCCGTTGCGACGCATTGGTAAAATTGAAGTTCATTTTAAAATGTCTGGAAAAATTCCAGAACGCGAACAAAAAATGCTCGAGAAGGCGGCACTGACTTGCCCCGTGCATGAATCGCTGCACCCTGAAATTGAGCAAGAGATTCATTTTGAATGGGAGAAATAATATGCGTGGTTTTTCACCCGATGCTTTTAAAAATACCATGGCCGAAACTTTGGGCATGGAACTCATCGAATTCGAAAAAGGAAAAGTGGTGATTGAAATGCCGGTCGATCATCGCACCCATCAGCCCATGGGTTTGCTTCATGGGGGCGCTTCGGTTGCGCTCGCCGAAACTGCGGCCAGTATGGGCGGGTGGTATCTCGTCTCCGAAGAGGGGAAAGTCGTCGTTGGCCAAGAAATCAATGCCAATCATCTGCGGCCTGTTTCTTCGGGTAAAGTGAAGGCGATTGCAGAGTGCCTCCATCAAGGAAAAAGCACTCAAGTGTGGGGAATCAAGATTTACGATGAGAAAGAGAAGCTCGTCTGCATTTCGCGCTGCACTTTAGCGGTGATTGAGCCTCGTTAAGGAGTGGAAGAAGAGTTTCGAATACTTTCCCATTCAGCGTTTCTCCGCCGATCTTCTTCTATCGATATTCTTCGAAGAGCAAGTGCGGCTCGGTTTTCATCGAAGGGGATTCCAAATCGCTGAGCCAGTGTTCGGGCGTGATTTGCCAATTCTCCGGCATCCGCCGAATAATGTTGAGAAGGATCTTCTAATAATCGAAAAACAGAATAGAGGGCAATTCGCACGATGTTTTTTATCGTCTCTTGACGAGGGGCTCTCGAAAACCTCGGACTAAGTTCTAATAATTGCTCGAGGATAGGTTGAATGCTTCCTGGGTTTCCACCTCGAGCATATTCATAGGCTTGCTCTATTGCTCTATATTCAATTCCTCTTATAAGAGCGGTGGCCTGAACTTCATAATTTGGAAATCGATAGGTCAGGGCTAAAGTTTGAGCGGTTCGCAATTCTTGTCTTATGAAATGAGAAGCAGTGCTAAATGAGTCTTCTCTTAACGTCCGATTTGCAATTTGAAACCAACGAGCCAAAGCTCTCCAAACAATAGATTGCGCTCTCTCAGAAGGAATTGAAAAGCGGCTTGTTCTTAAAGTTAAGGACAATCTTTCAATGTCTCCCCGTTCTGCTGTAACTTCCATATAAGAAAGGTTCCCATCAATCTCTCTCTGTCGCTCGGTTGCGCTTGGTGGGGGAGGTGGTGTAATAGAAGGTGTTAATCGCAGGGTTGAAGTATTTGAAGCACAGACGGGAAGCCAATTCGGATAATCTCCTGTTAAAACAGAGTGGGCAAAACGAACACCTCTACTACGGGAAATGAGAGTGCCAAAACGCTGGTGCATTTCTTGGGCAAAATGAATAAATCGATCGACAAATACACATTGGTTTGGGGTCAGTCTACGGGTTAGGTCCGAGTAATTAATTTCGCTGTATTCTGTGCCTCCGTCAATATTTTGGTTGAGAAGGGAAAGCGCTTGATCAAGATCCAAATTAATGTCTCCGTTTGGCGAGCGGACACTATCTGGAAGACCCCATTCTTGAGGATGATCTGCCGCTTCTTGAATTGCTTGGACTACTAATGGATCTGAAATACGCTGATGATTAATAAAAACACTCATGTTTCCTTCTTTCAACTTGATGCCCCATCTTAGCTATTTTCGGCTCAAAACCATAAAAGTTGTGCTTTAAAAGTAAGGGATAAAAAGACTAGAAATTGTTTAAAGAAGTCCATTTTTGTTAAAAACACCCCCTTGCATAATCTTTCAAGCTTTGGAATAAGAGAGGCCCCCTCTCCTTTGTAAGGAGGGGAGATCAAGGGAATATATATGAAAGCCTCCAACAAACACTGGAAAGAAAAATTAATCAAAAAAATGCCCGAAGCCTGGGCCGCAGAAATTGATCAATTTGAAACCGAGATTGAGCTCAAAAAACAAGGTAAGCTCGAAGATCGAATTTTTGCAGAAACCCGCCTTCGTCGCGGTGCTTATGGTCAGCGCTATGATAATGGTCAGCGGCACGATGGAATCCAAAGTCAAAAATTGAATTTCCCTTCTGAACTTACAAAAGGCCCCCACACTTGTTGGGATGCGCCCGGCATGCTGCGCATTAAAATTCCTTACGGGGGGATGAACGCCCAGCAGCTCGAGGTGATGGCGGAGCTCGCTGAAGAATATTCCGATGGAATTGGCCACGTCACCACTCGCCAAGATTTTCAGCTTCATTTTATTCATATCGAAGATGCTCCCGATATTATGCGTCGTTTGGCGGCGGTGGGAATCACCACGCGGGAGGCCTGCGGAAACTCAGTGCGAAACGTAACCGGTTGCCCTTTTGCCGGTGTTTGCTCCGATGCGCCTTTTGATATCAGCCCTTATGCCGATGCGCTCACTTGGTTTTTGCTCGGGCACCCCGATGCTCAAGATTTTGGGCGAAAGTTTAAAGTGGCGTTCTCGGGCTGTGTGGAGAAGGCCTGCGGGCTCGTGAATATTCACGACATGGGTTATATTGCGCAAACCCGAGTCATCAATGGTGTAGAACGCCGCGGATTTATGTTTTACGTAGGCGGTGGTTTGGGCTCGGTGCCTCAAAATGCAAAACTCTTTGAGGAGTTTTTACCCGAAGAAGAAATGTTGCCCATGGCCCAAGCGGTCTGCCGTATTTTTGGAAGATATGGTGAAAAGAAAGATCGCGGCCGTGCCCGAATTAAGTTTTTGATTAAAGACTGGGGCATTGAAAAGTTTAAAGAAGAAGTCTTGAAAGAGCGTGCCATTCTGAAAAGTGATCCGCGATGGACGGATTTTATTCCCAAAACCCGCAAAGATTTTGAAACCCCACTCAAAAGTCCGGGTAAATTAGAGTTATCTGCTCAGTCTGACGATTTTAAAAAATGGTATGCCACGAACGTTTACCAGCAAAAACAAGAAGGTTATAAAACGGTGATTGTGGCGCTTCCTTTAGGCGATGCAACGGCCGATCAACTTCGTGCCTTGGCCGATATTGCTCGAAAATATACCCATGAAACCGTGAGAACCACGGTGGAGCAAAATATCATCATCCGTTGGATTGCCGATTCCGATCTGCCGGCGGTTTATGCCGATTTGCAAAAAAGTTGTTTAGCCACAGCAGAGGCTGGAACCATTTTAGATATTGTGGCTTGCCCGGGTACCGATACCTGTAAGTTGGGAATTTCGGCTTCACGAGGATTGGCTGGAGAGTTGCGCACGCGCTTAGCCACTCAGGCGCATTTGCTCGATGAAGCGATTCAAAAATTGCACATTAAGGTAAGCGGTTGTTTTAATTCGTGTGGTCAGCATCATATCTCTGATCTTGGATTTTACGGAGTCAGCCGAAAAATTAATGGCTACATGGTGCCGCATTTTCAAGTGATCTTGGGTGGGCAATGGGAAAATAACGGTGGATCTTATGGCTTGCCCGTGGGTGCGATTGCCTCAAAAAATATTCCCGAAGTGGTCACGCGTTTGACGGCTCGCTATGTAACCGAACGAAGCAAAGCTGAAAGCTTTAAAGACTTTGTTCAACGCATTGGAAAAGTAGAAATTAAAAAGATGCTAGAATCTCTGACTCAAATTCCAAGCCATGATGCCGATCCGAGCTATTATGCCGATTGGGGAGACCCCCGCGAGTATACCACCGGCGATATTGGGGTGGGAGAGTGTGCGGGCGAAATTGTTTCGGCTGTAGAGTTTGATTTAACGGGTGCTGAGCGTCAAGTTTTTGAGGCGCAACTTTTGCTCGAAAAAGGAGAAGCCCAAAACGCAGGGCAAAAGGCCTATGACTCGATGATTCAAGCCGCCAAAGGTTTGATTAAGCATTATACTTTAGATTTTCCTTCAAGTGCCGATGGAATCATCGATGATTTTCGAACACGTTTTTACGATACACAGCTTTTCTTTGATCCGTTTGCGGGGGGTAAATTTGCTCAATATCTTTTCTTAGCCCAAAAGAAAGTGACCAATCCTCAAACTTTAGAGAGCGCGCATCAATTGGTAGAAGAAGCGACTCTTTTTATCGAAGCTGCGCATAGTTGTTATATTCGTATCACTCAAGCCAAACAGCAGGTGATTTAATGAACCTTCAACATTTGAATTTAAAGATTTTTACAAAACCTGGTGCAGAAAAAATTTCTTTTGAAACTTATATTCCGATTTTTCATTCGTGGATTCAAAAGAAAGTAACCGAGGAAATGCTCATCGATGTGGCCGATTATGCCCATGTGCCCGAGGGGCCGGGGGTGTTGCTGATCGGGCATCAAGCCTATGTGAGTATCGATAACATCGGTGGCCGTTTGGGCCTGCTCTATAATCGAAAGGTTAAAGAAGAAGGAACAAACGCCGAAAAGATTCGCCGAATTTTGAAACTGGCCCTTCAACATGCCAAGCGTTTGGCAGAAGAAGAAACGGTAAGAGGCAAACTCCAATTTGATTTTTCAAATTTGCAATGGGTAGTAAACGATCGTTTGCTTGCCCCCCACACCGAAGAAAATTTCAAGGATTTTACGAAAGAACTACAGAGCGTTTTAGGCCCTGTTTATGGAAATGCAGAGATGAAGGCGAGCGCGCCATCGGATTCAAGACAACGCCTGACGGTCGATCTTAAAATTTCGGGTGATTTTAGTGTGGATGAACTACTGAAAAAGCTAAGTTAAGATTCCTTCCCATAACACGTCTTTAATTCCTGCTTTCAGATTAGAGTAGCGTGCCATCACGAATAAGAAATCAGAAAGACGATTTAAATAAATCAAGATTTCAGACCTTAAGGTTTCGGTGTGACTGAGCGAAACCAGGCCTCGCTCAGCCCGCCTGCAAACCGTTCGTGCCAAGTGCAGGAGTGCGGAAGGTTTGCCGCCGCCTGGCAAAATAAAGTGTTTGAGAGGGGTTAATTCGCCTTCCATTTGGTCGATTTCTTTTTCCATTTTTTCAATGTGTTTCATCTTAAGAAAACCGGCTTGAAGTTTCGAACCTGGATTCACGCTTGCGAGCTCGGAGCCCAAAACAAAGAGTTGTTTTTGGGTTTCTAAGAGAAGCTGCTTTAACTTTTCGTTTGTTTCTTCACTGAGTGCAGAACCCAAAATACTATTGAGTTCATCCACTTCTCCATAAACACAAATGCGAGGTGTATCTTTTGGATAAGGGCCTCCGCCAAAAAGAAAGGTTGAACCGGCATCTCCCTTTTTTGTGTAGATTTTCATGAGAGTTGTACTCCTTGTTGTAAGCCGCAGAGATAGAAAGGATAAAGTTGGGCAGCGTTCTTTAAAAAATCTTGCTGTAAGGTTTTACTAGTAGGGTTGAGTTCTAAGCCTAGGTCAAACACGGCCGATTTTAAATTTTGTAGGCGTTTCGAAGATTCGGTAATGGCTTCAGAGAGATTTTTGACTGCAATGGGTAAATATTCTTTATCTCGTTTTGTGTAATCGGCCAAATCTTTTAGTTTTGCATTTTTGAAGAAACTCAGATTCTGAAGTAAATTTTCTCCCAGGGCAGGGCGCAAAGCCGATTCGTCTTTCATCACGATACGAGTTTGAAGCCCTTGTTTTCCAATACAGAGCGAAAAAAAGACATAAGCTTTATAACCGCGTTTTTCAGGGCCGAAGGCGACCCAAGTTTCATCGGGTGGATTTACTTTGCGGCGCATATGTTTGGCGGTGTGAGGATAAAAATTGCTGTTCAATTTTTGGTTTAAAAGTGGAATTGTTTCTTGGCCAAACTTTTCAAGCTTGGGCCGAATTTTTTCTCGAATGGCTTTCATGCGTTCTTGAAAACCCGAAATTTCAAATACGGCAAGATCTTCTTGAGTAAACACAATAGACATGATTAGAAAACCTCCATTCTTTTAAGCTCTAAGCGAGCAAGAAGTGTGGGTCAAGAAAAGTCTATTTCTATGAGTAACGTTATTCCTCTTTTTCAAAAAAGAAAATTCACTTTGGCAGAAGCCGAAAAGCTTCTTCCGATTGTGCGAAAACTTACCCGAGAGGCCGCCGGGCGTTTTTTGCTTTTGGAGCAAAAATTAAAAGCGCATCAGGCAGACTCTGCAAAAGTGAAAGAGATTGAGGCCGAGGTAGGTGCCCTGCTTGATCAATGGGCAGAAAAGGTCGGCAAGTTGGGCTGCGAGGTAAAAGGAATCTGGCTAGTCGATTTCGATAATGGAGAAGGCTATTATTGTTGGCGCTACGATGAAGAAACGATTGGCTATTTTCACAGTTATCAAGAAGGATTTACCGGCAGGGTGCCCATTACCTAGTATTATATTTCATAGATTCCTTTACACTGCGTTGCTCTCAAATTCAGAATCCTCACGTGCTACCAGCACGCTCCGGTTCTTCATTTTCGAGCGCCTTGTTTAAAGAAATTTCTGAAACAAATACGTAAATGAATTAGTGAAACGCTATACTAGAGTTACTCTTGTTTTTCGGATTGATCGCGAATCACCAGCTTTGCCAGCTCTTTGAAGCTCTCAAAAACCCCATGTCCCTTGGTGGCCACCGACTCGAAATCCGGAAGCCCCCAGGGATTAATGAGTTTACGAAGCGCCGGTAATTGCGCAACATTGGGTAAATCGCGCTTATTATATTGAAAAACAAGTGGAATTTTTTCGATCGAAACTTTTTCTTCAATCAGATTTGCTTTCAAATTCTCTAAGCTTTTCAGATTTGAATCCATTTTTTCAATTCGAGAATCGACCACAAAGATAATTCCATCAACGCCCTTTAAAATCAGACGCCTCGAATCATCATATAAAACTTGCCCGGGAACTGTATAAAGGTGAAAACGGGTTTTGTAACCATTTACCTCAGAGAGAAATAAAGGTACGAAGTCGAAAAAAAGAGTGCGCTCGTTCCCCGTATCAATAGTAAGTTTACTAATGTCCTTTCCTTCTGCACGCTCATGAATAAATTCAAGAGAAGTTGTTTTGCCAGATAGGGCAGAGCCATAGTAAACAATTTTAAAGTTAATTTCTTTATCGTGATAGTTAATGAATGACATAAGTTTGGAGATTCTAAAGTGTTCAAGAAAATGATGTCAACCTCGATTTTGTTGATTCTTGCTCATTTATTGGTTTTTAACGTTCTTTTTACCTATCGTCATGCTCCTCAAATGGCTCTCGATTTTTCATCGGATTGGATGCAGCGCCCTTATACAGGGGATTGGACCGATTATTTAAAGCTCTATTTTAGTACCGTGAGCGATGAAGCAAATTATTATGAGTGGAGTAGCGTGGTTTTGGGAAAAACCTTCGAGGCCGACTATCCTCTCGAAGAAAGAAACCAACAGTTTGCTCAATATCGGGATATTCCTCCTCAAGTTCATTTACCTTATCGAGATATTGCCTTTGAATATCCTCCTGTTTTAATTTTTCCTATTTTGCTTCCTAGAGTTTTAGCCTCTAATTATTTAGAGTATTGTCATTATTTGGCGGCACTGCTTTCGGTTTTTTATTTAGGGATCTTATGGATTTCCTATAAACTTTGGAAGCTTATTCCAGAAGTTTCAAAAATTTCTTTCGAAAAATTTTTACTTTATTCTTTACTAGCCACCCTATTTCTGGGGCAGATTTTTGTAACGCGTTTGGATGTGATTCCAAGCTTTATGGGCTTGTTGAGTATTTATGCTTTTATGAAGGCCCGTTGGGTTCAATCTGTTTTTTGGGTCTGTCTAGGATTTTTCACCAAAGGTTATCTTCTTTTATTGGGTCCACTTTTTGGTATTTTTCTACTCAAAGAAAAAAAATACAAAGTTTTAACTCTGTCTTTTTTAGGAATAATTTTGGTTTTAGTGGGGGGGAGTGCTCTTTTAGGAAACCTCACTCAAGGTCGTTACTACGACTCTTTTCAATTTCATGCGAGTCGTGGCATTCAGATTGAAAGTTTGTATTCTTCATTTTGGATGTTGATGAGTCTTTTTTGGGGAGAAAGAATTTTTTCTTACACCGCTCATAATTCAATTAACCTAGGTTCTACCCATATTTATTGGCTCTTGAATTTGAGCAAAATACTTCAACCTCTACTTTTGTTAGGATTTTATTTTTATTGTTTTAAGAAATTATTGAGTCGGGTTGAAATTCCTTCTTCATTGCGAAATCTCATCATTCTCGAGAGTAGTTGTCTGCTGATTTTTCTTTTTATACTGACATTTAAAGTATTTTCTGCGCAGTTTATTATCTGGTTAATTCCTCTTCTTTTTCTTATGCCGTTAGCTCAGAAGCGACATTTCATCCTTTTATTTCTGCTCACTTTATTACTCACTCAAATTATTTTCCCTAGCTTCTATTGGATGCTCTCCGATACTTTGCATCCCTTTGCTATGACCTTATTGATTATTCGTAATCTTATTTTTCTTTTCTTATTTGTAGAACTTTTTAGATCTTCTCGATTAAGGACTCTCTCTTGCTAGTCGATTTTCCTTGGTTTTTGCTCGTAAGGGTAAGATTGAGGGGGTTGTAGTATCTTAGGAATCAACTCTTAAATAGTTCTTCTTCCTTCGATGGCTTTTTGAAGGGTCATGGAGTCGATGTATTCCAAATCACCGCCTACGGGAATACCGGTAGCGATTCGAGAAAGGCGAATTCCTAAAGGTTGAATCAAACGAACCAAATAAAGTGCTGTGGCTTCTCCTTCAACATTCGGATTAGTTGCTAAAATTACCTCTTCAATCGGGCCTTCTTGAAGCCTTCTTAAGAGTTCTTTGATTTTGAGATCTTCCGGGCCCACTCGATCGAGAGGGGAAAGTGCTCCATGTAAAATATGATAAAGCCCTTGGTAGCCTTTCCCTTGTTCAATACTCCGCATCTCTTGAGGTCCTTCAACCACTAAAATTAAAGAACGGTTTCGCCGTTCATCGGCACATAAAAGGCAAGGGTCTGTTTCTGTAAAATTTTGACAATGCGAACAAAAACGAATTTGGCCAATCATCTCTAAGAGTGAGCGGGAAAGCCCCTCAGCATAAGCCTTGGGCGAACGTAAGATAAAGAATGCCAAACGGGTGGCTGTTTTTTCTCCGATACCCGGTAGGCGGGAGAGATCTTGAATAAGACGATCGAGAGAAGTGGCCATGATTTATTTAAAAAAGACCCGGGATTTTCATTCCCATGTTTCCCATTAAACCACTCATTTCTTGTTCTAAGGCTGCTTTTGCGCGTGTATTGGCTTCGTTAATTGCTGCGGTGATTAAATCTTGGAGCATACCGACGTCTTCTGGATTCACAACTTCTTTTTCGATTTTTAAAGAAACCAGTTCGTTTTTACCATTGACGACGGCGTTGACCATTCCTCCACCACTGCTGGCTTCGAAGGTTTTTTGAGAAATTTCTTCTTGGCGTTGCATCATTTGTTTTTGCAACTGTTGGGCTTGTTTCATCATTTGTTGAATATTCATGAGTTCACCTCTTCGATTTGAGCGTTTAAAATATGGAGTGCTGATTGCACAATCGGATTTGATGTTTTGGATTCTTTTTGAGTAGGTGTCAATTCTTCATTGCCAGCGGGCAGGGGCGTGTCTTGTACCAAAACTCGGTAAGGACGATTAAAAAAAACTTTTGCGGCTTCTTCGATTTGATCTTTCCGTTCATTTAAGAGTTCCATCCATAAAGCGCCGGGTTCAAATTGAAAATGAATTGAGGAGTCGGTTAGGCAAGAGGCTTTCAGGTGTTGAAAAAGAGAGCCAATTTGGGGGCGTTTTTGTGAAAACTGGTGAATAAAACTTTTCAGTGAAGGAGATTCCACTCTCGGGGGATTTACACTCGGAGGAGTTTGAGAAATCGCTGGTTCTGCGGCTGCCGCAACCTTTGATGGAGAAGCTTCTAGCGGCCTTGGATTTGTTTTCAGTTGATTCAGAATTTCCGGAAGACTTTCTAAATCGCTGAGATTTACCAGGCGAACAATCAGCGCATCGAGCAGAAGTTTTTGATATTCGCTTCGCCCAATTTCTTCGAGTGCTCGATGTAATACTTGAATGCCTACATCGAGATTCGCCACCGAAGTGAGCTCAGATTGCTGAATTACTTTTTGTTTTTCGCTTTCTGTGAGATTTTTGATGACGCTGGTGTTGTTTGTTGAGCGATAGAGTAAAAGATACCACCAATATTCAAGCCATTGCGAAGCGAATTGTTTGAGATCATGTCCTCTTTCGTAGGTTTCTGAAATGATTTCAAAGGCCCGCAGCGTATTTTTTTCGAAGATAGCCTGGGTAATTTCTTGAATGCTTTGGCTATCGCTCAAGCCCAGCATCGATGCTATTTTGCCGATTTCTAATTTCCCATTCGAAAAAGCGATGGCTTGATCGAGCAAACTTTGTGAATCACGGAGTGAACCTTGCGATTCGCGAGCGATGAGAAGGAGGGTGTCGGCGTTCCAATCGACTTTTTCTTGTTCGCAAATGTATTGAAGTTGCCGAAGAATTTCTTCGTTAGGAATTCGTCTTAAATCGAAACGTTGGCATCTCGAAAGAATGGTGGCCGGAATTTTATGCACCTCGGTGGTTGCAAATAAAAATAGAACATGAGCAGGAGGCTCTTCGAGAGTTTTTAAAAGTGCATTGAAAGCAGAAGTGGAGAGCATATGCACTTCGTCGATAATAAATATTTTATAGCGTCCTGATGCGGGCATATATTTTAAGCCTTCGCGTAGGTCGCGCACATCTTCTACGGAGGTGTTTGAAGCACCATCAATCTCTTGAACATCGAGTGAAATTCCTTGGGTGATTTCTTTGCAAGAATTGCATTGATTACAGGGGGTAAAAGTCGGGCCCTTTTCACAATTGAGTGATTTCGCAAAAATACGGGCCAGCGATGTTTTTCCAATTCCTCGAGCTCCTGTAAAAAGATAGGCATGATGAATACGTTTGGCAGAAAGGGCATTTTTTAAAGTTTCAACAATCGCACTTTGGCCGACGACTTCTTCAAAATTTTGCGGACGATATTTTCTTGCAATGACTTGATAAGACATATTTTTTTACCCCGATGGGGGGTGGGGGAGAGCGGAATCCCCACCTAAGCTAAGTGAGAGCAGGTCTAGCTTGGTTAAATGAATAGTCAGGCACTCCCGCCGTTTTGCAACGACGGGATTCCCCACGGCACAGATCGAATTCTACTACCGTTGCTTCCTTCCGGACCTGGCGGGGTTTGTAGGCCGGTCTTGCGTAGGACCTGACTAATTGGCCCTGAAAAAGTCCACCTGCTGCGTTGGCGTCTCGTCGCCAATGCTCACATACCATTGAAGTATGCTGCGCTTGTCTCCTCACCGCCGCCTTGCATCTGGAGCTTTTTGAGTGCCAATATAGAGAAAGTCTTTTAGCGATTTTTTTGTCTTGGGTGCAAGAGGGAAATTATAAGATTTTATGCGAGAAAGGTTTTAGAAATTCCGCCCCGCCTTTGCAGGATAACGGACCGTGTCCGTCGTAGCCTGCTTCGGCGGGCGAAGACGGAAAGGGCGGGATTCGAACCCGCGATACCCGTTAAGGTATACTCGCTTTCGAGGCGAG
>CAYLKF010000011.1:0-85506 GCA_964384365.1 uncultured Pseudomonadota bacterium
CCCGATCGAATACCCGTGAAGGATCTAAAACAACGCTCGATAAAAGTAACGAAGACGCAGGAAGAGAAGACGAAGGCGCAGTTGAAACAGGAGCCTGAATAGAAGAGTTTACAGGAGCCGAATTCTGAGGAGAAGCAGGAGAAGTCGCAGCTGTAGGGAGAGGAATTTGGGGGTCACGAGGGCCACCCACACCTCCAATATTTTGCTGCAAGCGGATTGGGGAGCTAAAAATCATAAAAAATACTTAATCATTTATTCTAAACAAGACGAAGAATAAATTCTACGAAAAATCCAGTAAAATTAGTAACTTGTAACGAGTTTAGTCGTTTGCTTAAACCTGTGTAAAGCCCCTCTTTGTGGCCTGAGAATTATCGGTTTTTTAAGGAAAAAGTTGCTTGTCTAAATCACAAGGCTTGCCCATTGAAAAGGGATCTTGTATTTTGAAAAGGTGAAGACAACTCAGCTTAAAAAAGAAGAAGAGAAGACTTTAAAACGGGTTTTAGAAGCCAATGCCATTCACAAAAAGCATCCGGAAGCGGAATGGCAGGAAATTTATCATACCTTGGTTCTCCTCGAAAAACCTCCTCTCGAAAGGCTTAAAATTGCGATCCAAAGATCCGGAAAATTTGCCGTTTAATGAAACGGAATTACTTCTCTTCAAAGAACTTCTGAAAAGAAATATTCCCTTTATGATTGTAGGACTTTCTGCAGCAATTCTTCAGGGAGTTCCTGTGGTGACTCAAGATGTTGATCTCTGGGTAAAAACAATTTCCGATCCAAACTTTCAAGAGGCTATCCGAAGTGTTGGGGGAGCTTATATCCCAACAATTATGCTGAATCCTCCCCAGATCGGCGGTCCGGGTTTAGAATTGTTGGATTTAGTCAGCCATATGCATGGACTTAAAAGCTTCGAAGAAGAATACCAAAAATGTGACACGGTTCTCATCAAAGATATGCCTATTAAAGTACTTCCACTCGATCGTATCATCGCAAGCAAAGAAGCCGCCGGTCGACCTAAAGATAAAATGGTAATGTATGCACTGAAAGATGCTCTGATTGTGCTTGAAGAAAAAAAGAAATCTCAACGCAAAGGCGACTGACCACTTCTCACATACTTTGCCTGCCAACCGCCGCCATCGACATCCACAAAAATAGCATTGGAGAAAGCAAAGGCGCGTCCGCCCCCAATTTTATTGGGGCCAGGGCCTGTTGCAGGGCTATTTCGTTCGGCATCTAAAGTATCTAAGAAGTGATCGGGACTCACATCGCTACCCACCGTATTGACGGCTTTGGGCGCATAGGGGAACAAGGTACGAGAATTATCGGAACCTTTTACCAAAACCACAATCCAACTATCTTCGGTTAAGGGAATCGTGCGATTGAGTGTGACTTCCCGTTTTCCGCCCGAAACCGTAGGAGTCATGGCTTCTGCGCGATCGCCACCGCCTCGTTTGTAACGCACAGTCGGATCATAAATATAGCGGGGTTCTACATGCGAAAGGAGCGGATTTTCATCGACACGAATACCCACAAATTCTTCGGCGCTTCCTCGCCATGGGCCCGAAAGATCATCGGCTGCAGGCGTGGGATCGGTATTTACAAAAACTTCAACGGTATCCCAATCCATCCAATCGGGGCTCTCCACATGAATTTCTAAATTCACCGATCGAGCACCCGGTGCGCTCAGCAAATCACCTACATTCGCAGTTTGGCCGTTTGCAGAAGCCTGCACACGCATAAAAGGGCCAGCCGAAACAATCACATGGTGCCCATTCACATTGTGCGCCATCTCTTCTTGATCGATTTGATTAAAACTTCCGACTCCATCGCGAGGATCGGTGCTGAGCGCAATATAATTTCTTAAAATTCCAATAGGCTCACGAATTTGACGGTGAGTGTCGGACGAGCAAGTGACGGTCACGGCTTTTCCTAAATTGAGCAAATCAAACCAAGTCGGAATCGCGGTATTGAGCACATGAGGGAGAGGAACCACTGCCGATTCACCAATACAAAGTTCCATAGCAGTAAATTTATCGGTGAAGAGTTTATTCGTGCCATAAGGATAGGGAGCCCGGTAACCACCGCCCTGATTGCTATTGGCAGGCAAACGAAATTCGGTAGGATCTGAAAAAGTCGAAAGAGGAGGCACACCCAATTTTGTGGTGGTAACCAAACGCGAGAGCGCAAAGTTTCCTAAAAGGTTATCCATAATATGATTGACTTGCAGCACTTGCTCACCCGGCGTTTGTTCATCGATCATCGTTAAAAACTCACCCGGAGAAAGCATTTCGCGGTGATTGGGGCCCGGATTAAACCCACCTTTTTTGGTGTAATCGAAGGCACCACCCGTAGGACTACTTGGATCAAACAAAACCGGAAACACATTGAAGTGTCCAAACGCCATGGGAGTCACTTCCATTCCGGGAATACCTGCCACGTAAGCGCCCACGCCCATTTGCTGAATGGTGCGATTGTAATCGGTGACGGCATCGTGATCGGCTGAAATCATTAAATCGAGGCCTTCGGCCATTGCAAAATTGACTCGCGCTTCTTGACCAAAAGGAGAATCGGGAGAATTGATTCCGTGAATGTGGAAATCGGCCGAAACGTAACCCCGAGTATCCACCACTTTTCTTAAAGTGGCATTCACCGTGGCAGTGCCGCCGGGAGTCACGGTAATGCGTTGGGCATGCAACGAATATTCAGGGCCTCGCATCACAAAGATAGAATAATCACCGGGTTCTAAGCGAAAAATATTATCGCGCACAAAGCGTGCATGGCCGCGATTATTGATTTTTCCATCGGGCCCCAAAAATAAAGTATCGACATACCCATATTGCTGAGCCTGAAATTCCATATCGCTGAGCAAGCTCGCATCATCCACCACCGCATTCGGATTATCGCCTTGAGGCAAACTTCCATAAGGGCTCGGGTCAAAGCCAACGATTGCAATTCGCGCGGGCGCATTCGCTCCGTTTTCATCGCGGGCACTCACTTGCACCAAACCCGATTGGCCAAGCAAACATTGAATATTATTTAAACCTTGAGAAGTATCGCAGGAACCCGCTTTGCTTTTTCCACTAATGCTCCCATAAGGAGGAACATCGGTGGGGCTCGCCGCCGCAGGCCAAGTAGCGGAGGCCTTATAACCTTCTTTATAAATTTCAATTTGATAACGTCCGCTGCCAAAAAGCTTGGCTTTATTATCGGAGCCGGTACTCACAATACCTGAGAAACTTCCATCGGGTTTCGAGTACAACATACTCACTGGAGTTGGTTTACCCGATCGAGGGGCATTCATCACAAGAACTCGGGCATTTTCTACGGGAGCACCCGAGACATCGGTTACTCGTCCTGAAATGGGAAAACTTGAAACCCCTAAAGCCTCCAAACCGCCTTGCATCACCGAACCCACATCGCCATTACCCACGGCAAAGTAGCGCGTATAAACGGTTTCGCCCGGAGGAAGAGAAAAATTGATTTTAGGATCTCGCCCTGTATCAATACCTTGTGCTGGAATTAAACCCGCTGGAGCAATTTTTTCTCCATAGGCCATAATCGAAACACCCGACACCGTAAGCAGATCGGTAGGGGGAAGAGTTCCATCTGATGATTTCAGGAAAGGACTTGGATCAAAAAACATCCCGTATGAAACCCCCACATTCGTTTCCATTCCTGGATAAATAAGAGCGGGAACATCGGCATAACGGCCTTGCCCGGTGAATCCTGTTCGAGGAGCAAAGGTTTCTAAAGTACCTGAGCCATTCACCCAATCGCCAATCGGCATCGAAATTTTATCATTCCCACTATTTCGTAAATGAGTTTGAACAATTAAATAAGATTTATCTGCCCGAAGAATGTAATCGGTTACAATTGTGGTCGAAACATTTCTGAGTTTGGGCACATTCGTAAAAGGATCTAACACATCGTTATACTGGGCGGGAAAAAGAAGGGTAGGGTGTAAAGAAGAAGCCAATTTAGAAAACGGAACAATAATCGAAGTTTGAATATAATCATAAACATTCAAAATACCGGTGGCTCGCAAAATCACAGGCCCATTGGCAAAATTGGCATTCAAGATTTCAAGGCGTTTATAATAAGGAGTCCACGAAACATTGATGAGAGGAAAAGTGATTCCAAAAGTATCGCGCCCGGCTTCTCCTTGGCCTCGCGTAATATCGGCATCAATAATATTGCCGCCGTAAAGGGCAACGCCCGCGTTGCGACGGGGTTTTTGAATGACTAAACGAATCTTATCGTTTTGTAAAAGCACATCCCCCGTGCGGCCTTGTGCAAGCGGCCCACCAATAAGATATCGATTTTCTCCAATGACCCCTGCTCCGCGAAAAGCCCACGGATCACCCGTAACCATGGGGCCAATTACCCCTTCGCTCAGATCACCCGAATTGTTGGAATTTCCACCCCCGCAAGAAAGCAGTGAAGAAAAAAGGAAAAGGGCCAGTAATAAACTTGGAAATAAAGGAATTTTTCTTTGAGTTTTTCTCACAACACTCCACCTTGTTAGAAATTCTAAAAGCTCTCCCAATCACTAATATTATCGGATTTCTTCAAAAGAAGTTGCTGACGCACTGAGTTAAAATTGAATTTTTTCAGCAACTTAGACTCTTCTTAACAATTCAAACTAGGTCGACTGCGTATATTTTATTTAAAATCCAAGGGGTTAACAATGAATGAAGTCAAAAATTAAATTTAAAGAAATTCAGCGTGGAGGCAAAAATATTCGAAGTTACAAACATTACAAAATCGAATCTTCTAAAGAAAGGGCGAGCGAAAATTTTTTCAAAATTTGTCGGTCGTTAGTGACCAAAGAAATCTCTAAATCTTCAGCGAGAGCCACAAACTCACAATCATAAGCAGAACATTTTGAATGAGCAGCTAGAGTCAAAACGTGGTCCGAAGAAACATGATATTCTTTCCCTAGAAAAAATTTTTCGGCTTCTTGCATGATCTCATAGGCAGTAGAGACATCCATTTTCTCATTTTGAACATAGACCGAAAGAACATTTCTCAATTCCGAGCGCCACAAAAAAGGCACCACCCACTCCGGATCTTTTTTTAAAAGCTTCTCGGCCTGTAGAGTAAAAATTCCGGGGATCCACAAATAAGCAATCACATTTGTATCGACCACAATCATGGTCTTCCCTGGCTTTTAAATTGCGCTAAATCTTCTGGGCTAAGGCTCCCCCGAACTTTCTCACGGAGCTGTTTAGCTTTTTCAAGCAGTTCTCTTGCATCAACAGGTTGAGCGGTTACAGCAGTTTCTAAACAAGCAATCAACTCACTATTAAGACTTCGGCGATTCAACACAGCACGTTGCTTAAGTTTTAAATGCAATTTGCGAGGGATATCTTTCACCGTAAGCGTGGCCATAAAAACTCCTTGTTCGAAGTTAATCCATAAGAACCATAATGGTACCATAATACAGGCAAACTAAAAGAACAAGAAGGTTATCGCGGAGGCAAAAAATGCTCTGGCCCACTCGGCTCCCAGTAGCCATGCGGATCTTTATGATAATACTTTTCTAAAACTCCTAAGGCTTTTTGGCTTCCAATCTGTTTGAGAGATTCTGCGGCCATCATAATCAACAAAGGATCTTTTGCGGTGAGACATTTCTCTAAAATGGGAATTGCCTTTTCACTTTTGACCCTGCCCAAGCTTATAATCGCCGCCAACCGCACTTGATAACGCGGATCTTGCGCATAAGCCAAAATCAGATCTTGAGCGCCAGGGCCTAAATCTCCGAGTGCTTCAACCAAACTCGAGGCTGGTTTTTCATCTTTTTCAAGTTTCAAGTATTTTTCAAAAAGTGGCAAAACTTCCGCGCGTTGATGACGAGCCAAGATCGATAAAAGCCCCACTCTTAAATCTTCGGAGCCCTCTTGAATCGCTTGAGTATATTGCAAAAACGGAAGCGCAATTTTTTGAGATTCTAAAGTTTCTGCTACTCGCAAACACATCTCAGTGGGAGAAAAACAAAACAAATTTTGCAAAACTTGATTCATGGCCGGTGTATGCACCGTACTCAATTCTTGAACTGCCATGATTTTTGCTGCATCGGGAAATTGAGAACTTTGCAAGCGTTTTTCCCAAAAATGCAAAGCCGTTTCAGAAAGAGAAACCGCAGGAAACAAATGAAAATAATCTTCTGTTAAAGCTTTTAAAAAACCAGGCGGCAGATTTTGGCTTAAAAGATTTTCATAAAACTCTTGAGAATTTTTTTGAGCTAATACACCAGCAATAAACTGAGAATAAATTTCAATTTCTTTTTCACCCCGAATGATTCCTAGATTTCCTCCAATCACTTCTTCGCGCACCCCTGATTTAATCAAGGGTTGCCAGGCTGTATAAGGAGGAATCTCTTTTAAGAAAACCAAAACAGTTTCGGATTTTTGAAATAAAGAAGGTTCTTTTGGAAAAAGATGCGGTTCAAAAACTCTAATTTCTCTCGAAGTTTTTCCTTTTAATAATTTCAAGGGCTTTAAAGTGCTAATCTGCCAATCTTCACGCGCAGGCCAAGCCTCGGTTTTTAAAACCTGAGCTTCTAAAATCAAATGCGCTTTGGCAATTTTTTGACTTAAACTTAAATTTTCGAAAGAAGAGCTTGAATCAGTAGACGGAAGGGTTGAAGAACGCTGGCAAGCACTGAGCAAAATTAAAAGAAAGAAGAGAAGCTTTCTCATCTTTTTATTCTGCCACTAAATCATATTCCTCTGCACCAATAATCTGCACCGTTTGAAAAGAACCCAAATCTATATTTTCACCCTGCACGTAGGTGATTCCATCGATTTCGGGCGCTTGAGATTGCAAGCGAGCTTCATAAAAACCTGGGCGTTCGCTCGATTTTTTTTCGATCAAGGCTTGGAAATCTTGCCCTAATAATTTTTGATTTTTTTGCTCGGAAATTTTTTGTTGCAAGCTCATCAGCTGGTGAAAACGCTCGGCCTTTATCTCTTCGGGCACTTGATTTTCAAGAAGAGCGGCGGGAGTTCCTTCTTCGGGCGAATATTGAAAAACGCCCACGCGATCGAACTCCGTTTCACCCACAAAATCGTAGAGCGCTTGAAACTCTTCTTTTGTTTCTCCCGGATACCCCACGATAAAGGTGGTGCGAAGCGTAACGTTGGGCATCGCCGTTTTTAATTTGCCCAAAACTTGCTTCACGTAACGGCCGGGCGAGCCTCGCTTCATCGAACGCAAGATACGATCATGAATATGCTGAAGGGGCATATCGATATAAGGAATCACATGTTTCGATTTTTGAAGGGTTTCGATTAAGCGATCGGTAAACTCGAGTGGGTAAAGATAAAGAAGACGAATCCAAAAATCACCCGAAACTTGATCTAATTTTTGCAAAAGATCTGTGAGTGAAGAACCATCTCTTAAATCTTTTCCGTATTCATTCAAATCTTGCGCAATCAGATTAAATTCTTTCACCCCTAAATTCGCAAAATCTTCCACTTCATTCACGATCGAAGAAATCGGCCGGCTTTTCAGATCGCCGCGAATATGCGGAATTACGCAGAATGAACAACGGTGCGAGCACCCCTCTGAAATTTTCACATAACTATAATGTTTGGGTGTGGCTAAAATACGTGGATGATCGGGATCGGGCAAAATCTGGCGATGGGTTGTAAACTCACTCAGATTATCTTTTAAGGGTTTTTCTTTTTGCTCATTAACAACAACACGGTTCGAAGTTTTAGATTGGTTTTTGAGCAAAGCGGGCAAACGATCGAACTCTCCCAAGCCCACAAACAAATCGACTTCGGGCAAATCTTGAGAAAGCTCGTTTCCATAGCGCTGGCTCAAGCAACCGGTCGCTACCAAAGTTTGGCATTTTCCGTTTTTTTTATACTCCGCCATGCGGAGTAATTCTTCGATCGATTCTTTTTTAGAATCTTCTACGAAGCCGCAAGTATTCACCACAATCACATCGGCTTCTTCGGGATTCGCCGAAAAAGAAAACCCTTCTTTTTGAAGAGAACCCAGCATCAACTCGGCATCCACCAAGTTTTTGGGGCAGCCGAGAGAAATCAGCGAAATCTTTTTTTGAGCTGGGTTTTCCAACATTATTGCTTCATCGAATTGATCAAAATCTGCGCAACTTCAGGGCGGCTAAATTCTGGCGGAGGTAACTCACCCTTTGAAAGAAGTTCACGTACTTTGGTGCCCGAGAGCGTTACGCGATCTTCAGGAGTATGCGGGCAGGTTTTATTCGAAGCCATTTCTCCACATTTGCGGCAGAAAAAGCTGTGATCAAAGAAAAGAGGGGTAATGCCAATTTCATCGGCAGTAAAATTATTGAAAATCAAATGGGCATCGAAAGTGCCGTAATAGTTCCCCACACCCGCATGATCACGGCCCACGATAAAATGCGTGCAACCATAATTTTTTCGGATGAGCGCGTGGAAAATCGCTTCGCGAGGGCCGGCATAACGCATGGCCGCTGGGTTTACCGCCAAGATGCTTCGATCTTGAGGATAATAATTTTTCAAAAGCACCTGATAACATTCCATGCGTACATCGGCGGGAATATCATCGCCTTTGGTATCGCCCACAATCGGATGAATCAAAAGCCCATCGCAAATTTCTAAAGCACACTTAGTTAAGTATTCATGCGCGCGATGAATCGGATTACGGGTTTGGAAAGCGACAATGCGTTTCCATTTTTTGCCTTCAAAAAGCTGACGAAGATCGGCAGGATCTTTTCGGTGATCTAAGAAATTATTGTATGCAACACGATTTAAAACATCGACTTTTCCGGCCAGATAAACTTCGCCCTGAGCATAAACAGCAGCAACGCCCGGGTGGGCTTCTTCTTCGGTTTTGTAAACTTTCAGCGCTTCGTTTTTCTTATTGGGCTCAAACTTTTCTTCTAAATGGAGAACTGCCAAGATTTTTCCTTCGGGAGAAGCGAGCGCAATTTCTTGCCCAATTTTATATTGTTCGGCATCCGCTTTTTTTACGGCCAAATTTACGGGAATGGTCCAAGGGAGTCCATTGGCAAGTCGCATCTTTTCAACCACGGCCTCATAATCTTTTTGCCCCATAAAACCTTCGAGGGGAGAAAGTGCTCCACAAGCAATCATATCGAGATCACTCATTTCGCGAGAGTTGAGGGTAATTTTAGGGAGGCTTGCCGCACGGGCCAAAAGTTTTTCGCGGTCTGCAGCATTGACAACACGGTTAATGAGTTTACCCCCATGGGCAGCGATCGTAGACATGAATACTCCTTAATTAAGTTAAAATAAAATAAAGGACAGCGTTTCTCTTAGTGAGCGAAAAAGCACCGAATCATCGATTTTTAAATAGCACCTCTATCCGTTTTACTAAATGAAGCTCCCTACGGTGCGTTTTTTCGCGAACGGAAGAAATGTTGTCCTTTAAAAAATAAGTTCTTTTTTTCACCTCATCGGAGGAAAGAAAGAACAAAATGAAGGACTGCCTTCAAACATGCTTTGGGATGGCTTTTCAAGGCTTAAATTTAGCGGGGTAAAGCACGCTGAAGAATCTTAGAAAAAGGGGTTTGCGCCGAAAGCCCACCAAAGGTATGCCCCCATGGGCCTTGCAAACGTGAGCTCACAAAGGCATCCGATACAAAATCGGGGCTATAACGCAAAACAAGGGATGCTTGGAGAGCCAAAGTCATGCGTTCTACCAAACTTCTCGCCTGATTTTCGCGTTCGCTCGCCTTCGAAAAATCAGCCACCAGTTTTTGCGCATAAGAATTTAAAAGAGGGTGAGAGGCTAAAGCGATTTCTTTTTGCAGCATTTCTAAAGAAAGCGGATCTTTCTGAATCGCCCGAAAAACATCTAAGGCATTCACGTTTCCACTGCCCTCCCAAATTGAATTCAAGGGCGCTTCACGGTAGAGCCGTGGCAAAATCGATTCTTCCACATAACCAGCGCCTCCTAAGGCTTCCATCGCTTCATAAATAAAGTAAGGAGCGCGCTTGCAAACCCAGTATTTCGAAATAGCTGTGGCCAAACGCCTGAAGGCCTTTTCTTCTTCGCTCGAGGCATCAAAAGCACGGCCCAAGCGCATGGCAAGCACGGTGGCTGCTTCGGATTCTAAAGCCAAATCACTCAAAACATTTTGCATGAGGGTTTGATCGATGATTTTTTTTCCAAAGGCCACTCTTTCGGCATCATGATGAATCGCCTCGACTAAAGCTCGACGCATAATAGCCGAAGAACCGAGCACGCAATCAAAACGCGTGTGATTGACCATCTCAATAATGGTAGGCACACCGCGTCCAGCCTCACCCACTTGCTGGGCCCAAGTATTTAAAAACTCGATCTCGCTCGAGGCATTGGAGCGATTACCCAATTTATTTTTGAGCCGCTGAATGTAAAAATTATTGCGTTCGCCATCGGGTTTCCAGCGCGGTACTAAGAAACAAGTAAGGCCTTCGGGAAGCTGCGCTAAAACCAAAAATGCATCGCTCATGGGCGCTGAGCAAAACCATTTATGGCCGGTTAAAACAAATTCATTTTCTCGTGCAGAAATTTTCTCGGCGCGAGTGGTATTGGCGCGCACATCGGACCCGCCCTGCTTTTCGGTCATGGCCATTCCGAAAATGGCGCCTTTCTTTTCACTCACAGGCCTAAAAGAAGAATCATAATCACGGGTGTAAATTTTTTGCAGCCACTTCTCTCCAATCTCCGGAAAACGCTTGAGCACCGGCACCACCGCATAAGTCATGGTGATCGGGCAACAATGCCCTTGTTCATTTTGGCCATTCATTAAGTAGGCTGCAGCGCGTGCCGCCTGGGCACCAGGCTTGGTTTCGCTCCACGGCGAAGAATGCAAACCAAATTCAACCGCGAGTCCCATGAGCTGATGATAAAAAGGATGATATTCGGCTTCATCAATTCGGTGACCATAACGATCGTGGGTTTTTAAAATCGGTGGATTCTCATTGGCCTTAAATCCCCAATCAATCGTTTCGGCTGAACCCAATCGCCCACCTAATTTCGAAAGCTGCGCTTCGGCCCACGAGGCATTTTCGCGTTTTACCGCTTCTTGAAGAATAAGATCAGACTCATAAAGATTATAATTGAGCAGAGGGCTCGCCTGATTGGTTACTTCGTGGGTGAAGTAGCGGTGAAAATCTTCCTTCATAAAAAACTCCATTCCAAAAAGTCTTATGAATTCATTGAGTTAGACAAACTCAAATTTTCTTAAAAAATAAATCTTAAAACTGGCTTCAAACAGCCCCCGTTAGCGCTAATCCTTAAGGGGCATAGACCAGGCTTTTTAAGGAGAGCCTAAAAAAAATATGATTCCACAAATTAGTTTGAAGGTTCCCGTAGTTCGATCTTTCACTTCTACTCAAACTCCTCAGCCAGAAAATCTTAAAGCAGGCCCAAGTTTTCAAGCGGCTCGTCCAAGCGCTCCGAATACTCGACCTCCGTTGCGCGCTCCGTACTTTGAACAGGGCCGAACTCCGGTGAGAGACGAAACCCGAGTCGCTTCGTGGCTAGCCATTGGAATAATCGCCGCGGGGGCTGCAGGCCTTTACTTCTATCTTAACCATCAGGGTGTTCGCCCTCAAAATCCAGCCATTCAACCGCTTCAACCTCTCCCCATCCAGTTATAAAAAAAGCCCTCCGCCTTAGGCGGAGGGCTTTTCCTTTTTAAATCTACTAAGAGAAAAAAACTTTCTCCGCATCTTCCGGAAGTTTTTGTCCGGAAATTTTGACGCGTTGAACAAGCTCCCAATAATAACGGTAAGTCGCACGATCGTGGAGATCGCCTGCAAATTGAATCGGACCCCAATCATTGCGATGGGCTTCTAAAAGAATATCGCAGGCTTTTTTAACAAGTGAGAAATCGGGGGTCATGGCATTCACAATCGAATCAATTTGTGTGGGATAGATCGACCACATGCGCAAAAATCCAAATTCATTTCGGGCACGGCTGGCATCTTGATAAGTTTTGTATTGATCTTTCAGATCGAGCGTCACGTTGTGAGCGGGAATAATTCCATTCGCTAAAGCGGCGGCCACCACGTTGGCTTTTGCACGCGCAATCAAACGATGCTCAAACTGCCCCGGAGATTTCATGCATTGTTCGGGAATGGCACCATGATGACCCGAGACGAAATCCATCAAACCAAAATCTAAAACTTGCATCCAGGGAAGAGCCGCAATCTGATCGGCATCGCGCAGTGCACCATGGGTCTCCACCAAAACATGGATCGGGATTTCGCGTTTGACTCCCGCTTCTTTCGCTTTCTGCTGAATATAAGAGATCATTTCTTTCACTTGAGAAGCTGCTGTGGGTTTGGGGATAGTGATGTAAGCCACTCGATCACCGATCGCGGGCACTAAAATATCGACATCTTCTTTCCAATGTTTATTGGAATAATCGTGAATACGAACTCCGCTCATCTTATGCTGATTGAGCGCCGACTTTTGAATATCGACGATCATTTGAGCATGTTCTTTTTCACGCCCCTCTTGGGCGCCATCTTCGCAATCCATCGTAATATCAAACACGCCGCCTTTTTTATTTTGCAGTTCGAGGGCTTTGGTGATCAATTTTTCAGAGCCTGCAAAATGTTCGCAGGAAGGAATAATAGGAAAAGGTTTTTCGCCCTGAAATAAGGCTTCTTTGGGGTGAATATTTTTACTCATAGTCAGACTCCATATGTAATAATGAGGTTGATGAACGGTGAAGAGGTAGAGCGGAAAACAACCCCTTGTCAAATTTAAAATTCTGTTAACTTATTAAGTTGATAAATGCCATTCATGGTTCGACATGCTCACCACGAACGGCTCAAATAAATAACCGTTCGCCCTGAACTCGTCGAAGGGCCAATATTAATGATCTTGAGGCTCAGACAATTCAATGAGCACCCCACCGGTTGACTTCGGATGCACAAAGGCAATTCGCTTATTATGCGCACCAATCCGAGGTTTTTCATCGATGAGCTTCACACCTTGTGCTTTTAATTTTTCTAAGTGGGCTTCGATATCTTTCACCTCCAAACAAATATGATGAAGCCCCCCTTTAGGATTTTTCTGTAGAAAATTGGTGATTGGGCTTTCTTCAGCCGTTGGAAAGAGGAGTTCGAGATTCGTTTCGCCCACTCCAAAAAACGCTGCGCGCACTTTTTGATCGGCAACTTCTTCAAGATGCTCCGGCCCTTTGCCCAACAAACTCGTATAGAGTTTAATGGCATCTTCGAGATTAGGCACTGCAATGGCCACGTGATCGACTTTTTTAAAGCTCATAAAATTCTCCTTCATCAATAATGAATAATTTTTGAGATCTCATTAGTAAATTCTACGGTTCAAAGTCAAAACTTATCCTTGACTGAAATCCCTTTCCACCGATAGAGGAAACCTCTTCTATGGCCTACAAACAAAAACTGATCCGAACCCTGCGCTGCAAAAATCAGAAAACAATTGGCGTATTGGCCAAACTGATTAGCACCATTGCTTCGAATGGGGGGGATATCGGCAATATTTCCACGGTTTCTTTGGGTGAATTCCACAATATTCGAGATATTTCTATTGTTGTTGATGACGAAGAACACTTAGCACGCATTGTTGAAGCCATCCGCCAACTGCCGGTGGTAGAACTCGAAGCCGTCATTGATGAAGTGCTAGAAATTCACCGCGGTGGAAAACTTGTTATTAAACCCAAATATCCGGTTACCTCAATTGATGATTTACGCAAGGTTTACACCCCTGGCGTGGCCAGTGTTTGTCGGCTCATTAAAGAAAATCCAGCCAAAGCCGCAGAATATACTACGATTTCAAAAACAGTGGCCTTAATCACCAACGGAAGTCGCGTTTTGGGGCTCGGCAACTTAGGCCCTGTAGCTTCAATGCCGGTCATGGAAGGAAAAGCAGCCCTTTTCACCCAACTCTCGGGCCTTCACATGATTCCGATTTTGATTAACACCCTAGACCCCCAACGCTTTATCGAAACCGTCGAAACTATTTCTGAAACATTTGCGGCCATTCAACTCGAAGATATTCGAACTCCCGATTGTTTCACTATCGAAGAAGAATTGATCAAAAAACTTCAAATTCCTGTGATGCACGATGATCAACACGGAACCGCCACTGTGGCACTAGCGGCTTCGATTAACGCCGCCAATTTGGCCGGAATCGATCTCAAAAAAGCCCAGGTCGGACAAATCGGACTTGGTGCCGCTGGGCTCTCGATTGCCCATCTTCTCATGCAATACACCGGAAACCCCGTGATGGGCTCCGATATTAATCCCGAATGCACGAGTCGCTTAAAAAGCTTAGGGGGAATCCCAGCCGATCTTTCCGAAATGATGCAAAAATGCCAGGTAGTAATTGCCACCACCGGAATGCCCGGTTTGATCCAGCCGGATATGATTCAAAAAGGGCAAGTGATTTTAGCGCTCAGTAACCCTTTCCCCGAAATTTCGATTGCGGATGCAATCAATGCGGGAGCCGCCTTTGCAACCGACGGCACGCGAGTGAATAATCTCTTGGGTTACCCAGGAATCTTCAAAGGCGCGATTGATGCAAAAGCCATTCGCATCACCCACGAAATGTATATTGCCGCTGCGCTCGCGATTGTTGCCCACACCCCCGAGGGTGAAATGGTGCCCGATCCACTCGACCCCGTCATTCATTCTGCTGTCGCAAAAGCTGTGGCTAAAGCAGCGATTCACTGCAAAGTCACCCGCGACTCTGCCAAAAAGTAATAAGGATATTCATGAAAACCAACGCCCAAACTCTAGAACTTCTCCAAAAGAAAAATGCTGCTGCCGAAGAAGGTGGTGGCAAAAGCCGAATTGAGGCCCAACACAAGGCCGGAAAACTCACCGCCCGCGAACGCCTCGATTTTTTGCTCGATCCCGGCACTTTTGTCGAACTCGATAAATTTGTAACCCATCGTTGCGGCGATTTCGGCATGGAAGATAAAAAGATTTTAGGCGATGGCGTAGTAACCGGTTACGGCCACATCGATGGGCGATTGGTTTATGTGTTTGCCCAAGATTTTACGAGCTTTGGAGGCTCACTCGGCGAAGCCTTTGCCCGCAAGGTTTGCAAGATCATGGATCTCGCCATGAAAACCGGAGCACCCGTGATTGGATTGAACGATTCAGGTGGCGCGCGCATTCAAGAAGGTGTGCAATCCCTCGCGGGTTACGGCGATATTTTCCTCCGCAATGTAATGGCCTCTGGCGTGATTCCCCAAATCTCGGTAATTATGGGCCCTTGCGCGGGCGGTGCTGTTTATTCTCCAGCGATTACCGATTTTATTTTGATGGTCGAAAATACCTCGCAAATGTTTATCACCGGCCCCGATGTGATTAAGGCCGTGACTCATGAAGTGGTCACCAAAGAAGAATTGGGAGGTGCCAGTGCGCACAATGCAAAGTCGGGAGTTTCGCTCCTCAAAGCACCGGATGATAAAGCGGCGCTTTTGATGGTGCGCGAATTGATGAATTTTCTTCCGGCCAATAATAAAGAAGATGCCCCTCTGCAAAATAGTAAAGATGATGCCAATCGTTTAAATGAAAATTTAGATAATTTTATTCCCGATAATCCGAATAAACCCTACGACATGAAGGCCTTGATTAAATCCACATTGGATGAAGGCTACTTTTTTGAGATTGGGCCCGACTACGCCAAAAATATGCTGGTCGGTTTTGGGCGTTACAACGGACGCACAGTAGGAATCGTGGCCAATCAACCCAACGTGCTCGCCGGTTGTTTAGATATTAAGGCCTCGCTCAAAGCCGCACGCTTTGTGCGTTTCTGTGATGCATTTAATATTCCGATTGTAACTTTTGTGGATGTGCCTGGATTCTTACCTGGCACCGATCAAGAGTTTGGCGGAATCATTCTTCACGGTGCAAAACTTCTTTATGCCTTTGCCGAAGCAACCGTTCCGAAAGTAACGGTGATTACGCGTAAATCTTATGGTGGTGCTTACGACGTCATGAGCTCGAAGCATATTCGAGGCGATATTAATTATGCCTACCCTTTTTCAGAAATTGCCGTGATGGGCTCCGATGGCGCCGTGAATATTATTTTTCGAAAAGAGATTGAAGCCGCGAAAGATGCAAACGCGGAGCGCAGCAAACTCACCGAAGAATATCGCGAAACCTTCGCTAATCCTTATAAAGCCGCCGAGCTTGGGTTTATCGATGAAGTAATTCTTCCTGCTCAAACACGCGTGAAAGTAATTCAGGCGCTCGAAATGCTAAAAAACAAAGTAGATAAAAACCCCTCAAAGAAGCATGGGAATATTCCGTTGTAGATTATGAAACCAAAAAAAATCAAAAAAATACTCATTGCCAATCGCGGAGAAATCGCCGTTCGTGTGATTCGCGCTTGTCGTGAACTCGAAATCAAAACTGTGGCGGTTTATTCCGATGCTGATCGTGCAGCGCTTCATGTGCGCCGTGCCGATGAAGCTTATCACTTGGGGCCCAGCAACCCGGCCGAGAGTTATTTAAATACTCAAAAAATTATCGAAGTGGCCAAAAAATCGGGCGCTGATGCGATTCACCCCGGTTACGGATTTTTATCGGAGAATGCAAACTTCGCCGAAGAAATCACGAAGGCGGGCTTGATCTTTATTGGACCCAATCCTCAAGTCATCCGCGACATGGGCTCTAAGATTGAGGCCCGAAAAATTGCCCAAAAAGCGGGAGTACCGATTGTGCCCGGCATTGAACGCCCCCTATCGGATGTAACCGAAGCCTTGAAAGTTGCCAAAGAGATTGGTTTTCCGGTGCTTTTAAAAGCGGCGGCGGGCGGTGGCGGAAAAGGAATGCGCGCCGTACAAAAAGAAGAAGAACTCAAAAGCGCTTTCGAAATGGCGCAAAGCGAGGCCCTAAAATCGTTTAAAGATGGTGCGATTTACATTGAAAAATATGTCGAAGGCCCACATCACATCGAAGTGCAAATATTTGGCGATATGCACGGAAATGTAATTCATTTTTTCGAGCGCGAATGCTCAGTGCAACGTCGCCACCAAAAAGTGATTGAAGAATCGCCCTCGCCTTTCATCAGCGCCGAAACCCGAAAAAATGTTTGTGAGATGGCGGTCAAGCTCTGCAAATCGGTAAATTATTACAACGCAGGCACCATCGAATGCTTGGTTGATAAATATCAAAACTATTATTTCTTAGAAATGAATACCCGTTTGCAGGTGGAGCACCCGGTTACCGAAATGGTTACTGGTGTGGATTTAGTGAAATTGCAGATTATGGTCGCACAAGGCGAGAAAATTCCTTACAAACAAGAAGACCTAAAACAAACCGGACATGCCATCGAATGTCGCGTTTATGCCGAAGATCCCTTTCATAATTTTATGCCAGCACCCGGTTTGGTGGTCGATCAGCAATATCCGCATGGCCCTGGAGTGCGCTTAGATAACGGGATTTATCAAGGATTCCAAATTCCACTCGAATACGATCCTGTGCTCTCAAAGCTCGTTTGCTGGGGACGCGATCGCAACGAAGCCATTGAACGCACCCGGCGCGCCCTCACCGAATATCGAGTGAGTGGCCCCAAAACGAATTTGTATTTTCACCGTCGCGCCCTCGAAGTGGAAGATTTTGTGAAGGGAAATTACGATACGCATTTTGTTTCGAAGCATTTAGAAAATATTTTAAAGATTGATCGCGAAGAAAAAACCCACGCACTCATGGCCGCCGTGCTTGCAAAATTTTTAGAAGACGAAAAGAGAAAGCCCGCGGCTACAGCAGGAGCTGTGCAAGATGCGTCGAGTTGGAGACTCGCGGGAAGAATGGAAGGGATGAGGAAATAGACCTCTCCCCACCCCTCTCCTTTGTCCGCCAGAGGCGGATCCGCCGGATCTTTGGAGGATAAGGAGAGGGTGTGCGAAGGACGGGAAAGTTACGGAAATTTTATGTCTAGACAATACACAATTTTAATCGATGACCAAGAAATCGCCGCTGAAATCAAAAAAGATGGCGCCGATTATGTGATTCAACTCGGCGATAAAACGCATCGCTACCAAGCCTTGCTCAGTAAAAATCCCATCTATTCTTTTTTAGTGGACGATGCCCAGGTGCTCGAAGCGGAAATCAGCTTTAATAAAGATGCCTGCGATATGAATATCGCCCATGTGCCTTATCACCTTGAAATTTTTGACCCACGCAAACGAATCTTCTCTCAAAGCGAACAAGGTGCCTCGGGCTCGGGAGGCCTGATTAGCGCGCCCATGCCCGGGAAAGTAGTCGATGTAAAAGTCTCCAAGGGAAATGCGGTGAAAAAAGGCCAGGCCGTTGTGGTTGTTGAAGCCATGAAAATGCAAAATGAGCTGACTGCAGCCATCGATGGAAAAGTCGAAGAAGTGGCCGTTAAAGCGGGTGATACAGTGGAAGCCGGCCAGAAATTAGTGGTCATTTTAAAAGCTTAACCTCTTTTTTAAGACGTTGACACCAAGCTTTTTCTTGAATTAAGACCTAAAAACTTAAGTTTTGAATCTTAATCTTCAAAAGGACTTTTCTATGCCCTTTAAAAAAGCTGCACTCGATTACCACGCGGAAGGTCGCCCTGGAAAAGTGGCGATTGTTCCTACCAAGCCCTGTACCACCCAATATGAACTCTCACTCGCCTATACCCCTGGAGTGGCTGAACCTTGCCTGCGAATTAAAGAAGATCAAAAAGATAGTTATGCTTATACCTCGCGAGGAAATTTGGTGGCGGTCATCACCAATGGAACAGCGGTTTTAGGCTTGGGCAACATCGGCCCTCATGCCGCAAAACCCGTGATGGAAGGTAAGGCGGTACTTTTTAAAGAATTTGCCGATATTGATGTGTTTGATCTTGAAATCAATGAATCCGATCCTGAAAAATTCATTCAAATCGTAAAATCGCTTGAACCCACCTTTGGCGGCATTAACTTAGAAGACATCAAAGCACCCGAATGCTTTGAGATTGAGCGTCGCTTAGATCAAGAAATGAGCATTCCTGTTTTTCACGATGACCAACACGGCACCGCCATTATTTCGACGGCTGCCATGATCAACGCCTTAGAGATCAGTGGTAAAAAAGCCGAAGAAGTGAAAGTGGTTTTTTCGGGCGCAGGGGCTGCAGGCATTGCCTGTGCAAAAATGTTTTTGACGATTGGAATCAAGAAAGAAAATGTTTTGCTCTGCGATCGCCAAGGTATTGTCACCACCGATCGCCCGAATTTAGAGCCCAACCGCGCTTTCTTTGCTCAAGCCACCTCCAAAAAAACTTTAGCCGACGCTTTAAAAGATGCCGATGTTTTTGTGGGAGTTTCTGATAAAGGCCTTGTTTCCAAAGAAATGCTCGCCACCATGGCGCCTAAAGCGATTGTTTTTGCCATGGCAAACCCCGATCCAGAAATTGGCTATCATGAAGCGCTTTCGGTGAGAAAAGATATTATCATGGCCACCGGCCGCTCGGATTACCCTAACCAAGTCAACAACGTTTTGGGTTTTCCTTATATTTTCCGGGGAGCACTCGATGTGGGTGCAAGGCAGGTAAATGAAGCCATGAAACTTGCCGCCTCTAAAGCCTTGGCTCAGCTCGCCCGTGAAAAAGTGCCGCTTTCGGTTTGCCAAGCTTATGGTTTAAAAGAGCTCAATTTTGGACCCGATTATATTATTCCAAAACCTTTAGATCCACGCGTTTTGCTTTATGTGGCTCCAGCCGTTGCGAAAGCCGCAATGGATTCGGGCGTTGCCGCACGTCCGATCCAAGATTTTAACCATTATCATCAGCAACTCTTAGAAAAAATTGACTTAAAATTTAGACGAGATGAAGCCATGGAATCTTCCAATTTTGCGGAAGAACTTCCAATCGCTCTCACTCGCTAAACTAAAAAGGGGCATTATGAGCAACAATCAAGAAATTCTCAAAAGATTAGACGAACTCTTAGAGCTCGAAATCTCGGGTGTTGCACGATATCTCCACTATTCTCTGATGATCACGGGCCCCAATCGCATTCCCATTGTAAAATTTTTTCGAGATCAAGCCTTAGAAGGCTTTAACCATGCGGCCATCATGGGCGAAAAAATCACGGCTCTCGGTGGACACCCCTCGTTAAAAGTTCGCCCCGTTCCTGAAACCAATAAACATGCGGTTTTAGATATTTTGCAAGAGAGTCTTCAGTTTGAAAAAGACGCCGTTCAAAAATATTTAGATCTTCTCCCACTCTGTGCAGATAACGTCGCCCTCGAAGAACTCATCCGAAAACAAATTCAACAAGAGCAAGAGCATATTGAAGAAGTTGAAAAAATGCTCAAAGTCGCGAAGTAGTTGAATTTAAATTAGCAAACCCATTCAAAAATTTCTTTAGACAAGATATTGGCAAGCATTTGCAGAAAATTTTTTTTAGGCAAGGCGCGCTCGAACGAGTAACCGGAGTGTACGTGTTTGTACATGAGGATTACGAACGAGAGCGCAACGCAGAATAAAAGGATTTATGCAAATGCTAGGGTAAGATTCGGCCGGCGGGTGAAGCCCCATCCCACACCCTCTTATCGAATGGATCTCCCTGCTTAATCTGCTGAGCGTTCGATGGCCCATTGTTATAGTAATAGGGGTTTCCAGGATAAACAGGGCCCGAGCGATAATAAAAAGGACCAGACGGATTGGTGTAAACCTGCACCCCATAAGGGCCACCATAGTAATAACCCACCGGCGGATAATAATAGCTGCCATACCCCGCATAAGGGGCATAGCCTCCCCAACCACCATTTCCTAACCAAACGTTTACATTAGTGCCCGCATAGCCAAGCGAAGAAACTCCGCAAAGAAAGATAAAAAGGAAGAATACTTTAAGAAGGTAATTTTTCATGAAAACCTCGTCTTTATTATAGGGCCCAACGCATCGTTTTTCAAAAGGGATTTAAGTAGATTTCCACAGGAATAAGCCCGGGCTTTAAACAAAAATATACAAAGCGTAACAGATGGAAATCTACCTAGCGAGCACAGCGAGCGAGAGGGGGAGGCTCCGTCCCGCTATGCGGGATGGGGGGGTGACGCGAACCCCTCATGAAAATTATCTAAAACTAACGCATTGCGCTAAGAATCTTTTAACCTTCCTTTCACAAAACCCTTCAACGCCTTAAAAAAGAAACAAAAACTTAGGGTAGCCCCTTGAGCTTTGCTTGAATCTTTGAGTATAATTCTACTGTTGTCCTTTAATTAAAGGTCGAAGGGGAGATCGTATTTAATGTCCAATAAGTTCATTGAAACTCGAGGCCCAAGTATTTCCCAACTGCGTCCGGACCTCGGCTTATCTTTTAAAAATCCAAACTCTGAAAAGAGTATTCCAAATTTAATTTCGGTGCGGAGCCCACGAAAAATTTCGAGGCGGGTCCGCGATTTTTTTAAAATCGATGTGCACACCGGGGCAAAGTTAAGCAATGAACAAAGGGCATTTTTAGCTCAAGTGCTCATGCACGAGCTCGATGAGGGGGCAAGAATTCTCCAAGTTTGCGAGGAGTTTGAAAAAGCGCAGATGATGCATCACTTCAATCATCCGATGCACCTAAGCCAGCAAGTGCAACTTCTCCGCTCTTGGCTGGCCGAAGAAAAAATCATGAAGCGAGAACCCGAATGGGTTCAATCTGGAAACAAAATTCGCAATAATCAAATTGGCTCCTTTGCAGCTTCTCTTCCTACTGGAATTTTATTCGCCTTTAGTTCTGAAGGAATCCTCTATAAAGAACGCAACGAAGATGCGCTCTTGATCACTCCCCAAAAAGGCATCATGGCCGTGCTCGATGGAATGGGGGGGCATGTAGGAGGAAATATTGCTTCGGGCTTGGTGGTAGACTTTCTCGAGTACGCGCTCCTTCAAGATTACACACTCGAAGAGGCGATCTTTTTTGCTAATGAAGCGCTGCTTCAACGCATTCAAAACGATCCGAGCTTAGGGGGTTCTGCCGCCATGGGCACCACTTTAGTTTGCACTCAAATCCTAAAAAATAAACTGCGTTGCTTAAGCAGTGGCGATTCAAAATGTATTGTAATTCGACAAGGCAAAGTCTGCGCTCAGTCGCGCGATCATACCAACGGCCAAGAACTCTTGCGAGAAGGTTTGGTCGATTACGAAACCGCCCATCAATTGAATCACATTTTATCGCGTTGTTTGGGCCAAGAAAGCATTATTCCAAATCGCGATTTAGAGAACTTTAGTTTTGAGCTTAAAAAGGGAGATCGTATCTTGCTGGCAAGCGATGGCATTACCGATAATTTCTACTCAATCGATTTTTCTCTTCAAGAACTTGCAAAACTGGCTTCCCACGGAACTCTCGAGGAAGCCGTGCAAAAAATTTATCACACCACCCTAAACCGCATTCGAAAAGATATACTCCCCACTGGAAAAGCGGCAAAACCCGATAATCTAACAGTCATTTTATACGAACATACCGCCGGATAATTAAGCGCTCAACCAAGCTTCAAATCTTTCTCCCAACGTTTCTTGAAAAGCCTCTACCAGCTGAGAACGCTCTTTGACTTTTTTTAGATAAGGAAATTCTCCCCAAAGGGGCGCTGCGGTGTATTGTTCGAGAGTTTTTGAATTATAATTTACAGAAACATCTTCTTCATTTTTAGAATGATTGAGCACCACTCCCGCCACACGAACCCCACGACGCTCAAGATAGGCCAGACTGAGCAAAATATGATTAATCGTACCCAAGCCTGCTCGCGCCACCAATAAAACTTCAGCCCGCATTTGCTCAATCAAATCGACAATCGTTTTTTTGGGAGCAATCGGTACGAGCAAACCTCCCGCCCCTTCCACAAGCAAAATTTCATGAATTAAAGAAAGTTTTGAAAAATTTTCTAAGATTTTGGGAATTGAAATATTCACACCTTCTAATTCTGCAGCAACACCGGGTGCAAGAGGCGCTTCAAAAGCATAAGTATTAATCAAATCTAAATCATCCCGCGAAGAAGCCATTTCTTTTAAGAAAAGAGAATCCGATTGATGCAAACCCTTGCCCGGAGTTTTAGAACGTCCGCCCGATAAACAACCCGACTCCAAGGGTTTCATTACCCCGACTCCCAGGCCCCTATTCCGCAAATAAGCGGCCATTGCGCCGGCAATCACCGTTTTTCCAACGTTGGTATCGGTTCCCGTAATGAAAAGTGTTTTAACCATGACAGACCTTTTCAATCGAATCTACAGTGATTCGAACGAGGGTTTTTAATTCTTCTTCCGAAATTGAAAGAGGCGGCATGAGCACAATCACCGGGCCTAACGGACGAATAATAGCCCCCCGTTTTCGCGCTTCAAGAGTCACGCGATGCCCAATTCTCTCGTCGAGAGAATACTCTAATTTTAAAGTTTTATCTTTAATTAATTCGATTCCTACCATCATGCCGAGTTGACGAATCTCTCGAACATGGGAATGTTTTTCGAAAGGCAGAAGAAGCTCACGAAGTAAATGAATTTTGGGTTGTAGTTTCTCTAAGGTTTTTTCTTTTTCAAAAATCTCAAGGTTGGCCAGGGCTGCCGCACAGGCCAAGGGATTACCCGTATAGGTATGACCATGAAAAAAGGTTTTGAGCTCGGCATAGTTGGCATAAAAACCTTTAAAAATTTCGGGGGTCGCTAAAGTGGCTGCCAGCGGAAGATAACCTCCCGTAATTCCTTTCGCCACACACATCAAATCAGGCTCTATCCCTTCCCATTCCGAGGCAAACATCTTTCCTGTGCGCCCAAAACCGGTGGCGACTTCATCCACGATCAATAAAATTTCGTATTTTCGGGTGAGCTCTCGGAGTTTTTTCAAAAATCCTTTGGGCTGAAGCAGCATTCCGGCTGCCCCTTGGATTAAAGGCTCCACAAAAACCGCTGCAATCTCGGAATGTTTTTCAGCAAATAATTTTTCGGTCCAATCGAGATCAAAATTTTTAATCTTATAAGAATCAAAGAGCAGGGGCCGGTACACTTCGTGAAAAAGATCGATTCCTCCCACGCTCACCGAGCCGATCGTATCGCCATGATAAGCATTCTCTAAGGTGACGAATTTTGTCTTAAATCCCACCCCACCCCCCTTTACTAAAGGAGGGTTAGGGGGATTTTGATTTTGGAAAAATTGAAAGGCAATCTTCAGCGCAATTTCAACCGCTGTCGACCCTGAATCCGAATAAAAAACCTTTTTCAAATTTTGAGGAGCAATCTTTAAAAGTTTTTCCGCCAATAAAACCGCAGGGGTATTCGAAAGCCCCAAAAGCGTAGAATGTGCAATTTTACCGAGCTGAGCTTCAATCGCTTGGTTAAGCTCCTTTTTTTGGTGGCCATGCACAGTCACCCAGAGCGAAGAAACCCCATCTAGATAGCGATTCCCCTCAATATCAATGAGGTACGAGCCTTCTCCGTGATCAATAATCAAAGGAGTTTCGCTGGCATACTCCTTCATTTGGGTAAAAGGGTGCCAAATACAATCTTGATCGATTTGTTGAAGATGCTTGATCTCGGAGCTGTCCATGACGCATAAACCTTAACTCACAACCCCTAGCGCCCCGCAAGGAGATTTATGCGGCTCAAAATCAATAGTTCCGAGCATTGGCTCCAAACCGTTTTAGGAGATTTCGACTCCTTTTTACTCGATCACGCGGCCTGCGAACGAAAAGCCTCGGCCACTGCCCTTTCCTTGGCCCTCCACTACCCCGATCGAAAAGATTTGGTGAAAGCGATGGTGGAACTTTCTCTCGAAGAACTCGAGCATTTCAAACAGGTTTATGAAGTGATTGAAAAACGCGGTTTAGTTTTGAGCCCCGATACAAAAGATCATTACGTCAAGCGCTTAACTCAGCTTATTCGAAGTGGCCCCCAAGATTATTTTTTGGATCGCCTTTTAATTGCAGGCGTGATCGAAGCGCGCGGCACCGAACGCTTTCACCGAGTTGCCGAAGCACTCAAAGACGAGGGCTTAAAAAATTTTTATTTAGAACTCACCCGAGCTGAAGCCCGGCACCATCATCTATTTTTAAAACTGGCGAAACATTACTTCTCCGAAGAAGAAGTTGAAAAACGTCTAGACGAACTCTTAACCTTAGAAGCCAAGATTATTGAAGAAGTTCCAGTGCGAGCGGCCGTGCATTAACCTCACAACTCCCCCTGCCCCCTCTTTATCTAAAGAGGGGGTAAAAGAGTTCCTCCTCTTAAGATTAAGAGGAGGTTAGGAGGAGTTGTGAAAATCCTTGTTTTGCTAATTTCATGCACTCTGAAAAAAAATATTTTAAGCATCTCGAGCCTGAGGCTCTCACGCTTGAAGATATACCCGAAAAATTTGCCCAGGTTTTGGTAATTCCACTTTACGGCGAAGGAAAAAAATTTCTCAATACTTTGCAATCGATCCCTCAAGACTCCGGTAAAACCATTGTGGTTCTTGTTTTAAATGCCGCCGAAGATTCTCCGGTATGGGTTCATGAAGCCAATCAAGAACTTCGAAACACTCTAAGCTCCTTCAAATTTTCCTCAGGGAAAATTCTTCTAATCGATCGTGCACAACCAAGCTCTTATTTCCCTCGTAAAAAAGGCGTGGGGCTCGCGCGTAAAATTGGGGCAGATATTGCTTGGCGATTGATCCAAGAAAAAAAGATTGAAAACCCGTGGATTCATTGCACCGATGCCGATGCCTTGCTTCCATCGGATTATTTTGAGCGTTCTCGAAAAGAAACAAATTCACAAACAGCAGCCTTGCTCTACCCGTTTCAACATTTTTCGAAAGATCCTGAACTCGCCCAAGCAGGCTTACTTTACGAAAAATTTTTAGAATATTACGTCGAAGGCTTAAGCTTTGCGGGTTCACCCTATGCCTTCCAAACCCTAGGAAGCACTCTCGCGGTGTCTGCTCATCATTATGCTCAAGCCTTGGGTTTTCCAGATCTTCAGGCCGGAGAAGATTTTTACCTTCTCAATAAACTCGCAAAATTAGGAGAAATCAAAACACTCAGCGGCCCCCCCTTAAAGCTCGAAGCACGCTTATCTACCCGCGTTCCTTTTGGTACTGGGGCTGCCCTCGGAAAGATTCAGGGCTTGGCCCAAAGAGAAGATTATCTTTTTTACCACCCTCAAATTTTCGTTTGTCTTCGCGCTTGGCTGCAAACCCTGAAAGATTACGCCGAAAACCCCTCCGCAAATTTAGAAGAAAAACTCTCTCTCCCCCTTCTTTTAGAAGCCCTTCAGAAAAATAAACTTCTGGTGGGAATTTCAAAACTACCCACTCAAAAAAACCCTGCTCAACGTTTAAAAAACCTCCATACCTGGTTTGACGCCTTTAAAACCCTAAAACTCGTTCATTCACTCCGTGAAAAACTCCCCTCTTTACCCTGGAAAGAGGCAATGGCCGAGAGCCCCTGGCACTCCTCCCCCACCCGAAACAACTCTTGAGCTTCTGTAAAAGCTGTGGAAGAGAAGGGATCTGCCTTATCGGCCAAAGAAAATATGGACTTACTACCCGCAATTGATTTGAAAGACCAAAAAGTCGTCCGCTTAACCCGCGGCGACTATGCCCAAGTTACCGTTTATTCGGAAGACCCTCTCGAAGTCGCCCAACGCTGGATCGACGCCGGGGCCGAATGGCTGCACATTGTCGATCTTGATGCCGCACTCGAAGGAAAACCGGTCAATTTTCCCCTGATTCAAAAGATTGGAAAACTACTTCAAAAACAGGGCAAAAAATTCGAAATCGGCGGGGGTGTTCGTCACTCCAAAACTTTATCAGACTATATTGACGAAGCAGGGGCCGATCGCGTGATTTTAGGCACCATCGCTTATCAAGATCCTAATTTTGTAAAAGAAGCCTGCAAAAATTATTCGGGGAAAATTGCAGTGGGGATTGATGTAAAAGACGGCAAAGTGGCCACCCAAGGCTGGACCGAAGTTCAAAATTTATCGGCTTCCGAACTCGCTCAAAAATTTGAAACTGCCGGTGTAAGCTGTATTGTTTACACCGATATTCAGCGCGATGGAATGCTCTCGGGCCTCAATTTTAAAGGATTAGCCGATTTTGCCGCACAAACTTCTCTTCCCGTGATTGCCGCAGGAGGCTTGAAAGATATGAAAGACGTCACCACACTTTTGAGCCTAACTCAAAAAAACATCGTGGGCGCTGTAACGGGTAAAGCGATTTACGAAGGAAGTTTAGATTTAAAGAAGGCCTTCGAGGCGCTGAAAGGCAGGCCATGTTAACCAAGCGCATTATCCCTTGCCTCGATGTAAAAGACGGACGCGTGGTAAAAGGCACCAAGTTTCTCAATTTAAAAGACGCAGGCGATCCCGTTGAAGTGGCTATTGCCTACAATGCTCAAGGGGCTGACGAACTCTGCTTTTTAGATATTACGGCTTCTCATGAAAAACGAAAAATCATGCTCGATGTCGTGGCAAAAACGGCAGAGCAAATTTTTATTCCGCTTACAGTAGGCGGAGGCGTAAGAGATCTTTCCGATATTCGAAACTTACTCAATGCCGGGGCCGATAAAGTGGCGATGAATACTTCGGCCGTGAAAGATCCAGACTTTGTAAAAAAAGCGGCCGAACGATTTGGTTCGCAGTGCATCGTTGTGGCCATCGATGCCAAACGCTCACTCGATGGCTGGGAAGTTTTCATACACGGGGGCCGCACGCCCACTGGCTTAAATGCGATTCATTGGGCCCATAAAATGGAAAAATTTGGAGCCGGTGAAATTTTGCTCACCAGCATGGATCAAGATGGCACCCGCGAAGGTTATGATATTGAGCTATTAAAACGTGTGAGCGAAACGGTGCATATTCCGGTGATTGCTTCGGGGGGTGTCGGAAATTTAGAACATATCGTGGAAGGTTTAACTGAGGGCAAGGCCGATGCGGCGCTTGCTGCCTCAATTTTTCATTATGGAGAACATACCGTTCAAAATGTAAAAAAATATCTGAAAGAACACGGAGTTTGTGTTCGACTTTAGGAGAAATTATGTCTTTTCAGGAAATTATCCCCCAACTCAAATTCGATGACAAAGGCTTGATCCCTGCCATTTTACAAGATTATGAAAATGGCGAAATCTTGATGTTTGCCTTTATGAATAAAGAAGCGGTTGAAAAAACATTAACCGGAGGTCTGGCCACTTTTTACTCCCGATCACGAAATAAAATGTGGATCAAAGGCGAATCATCGGGCCACACTCAAGAAGTGAAAGAAGTTTATTATGATTGCGATAACGATGTGCTCTTGGTGAAAATCAAACAAAACGTCGCCGCCTGCCACACCGGTTATCGAAGCTGTTTTTTTAATAAGATCAATTTGAAAACGGGCAAGGTTGAAACGGTGGGGCAAAAAATGTTTGATGAAAAAGATGTCTATAAAAAATAATATGGACTGCATTTTCTGCAAAATCGCGAAAAAAGAAATTCCTAGCAAAATTGCTTTTGAAAATGATGAGCTCTTGGCTTTTCACGATATTTCGCCTCAAGCACCGGTGCATGTGTTGGTAATCCCTAAAAAACACTTTAGCAATTTAAACGAAGTTTCTTCGGCAGACTCTGCCCTACTCTCTCATTTGCTGACCACCATCCAAACCCTCGCCCAAAAATTAGGGGTGGCTGAAACGGGTTACCGCACGGTGATCAATACCAATCCGCAAGGTGGCCAAACGGTTTATCATCTCCATGTGCATTTATTGGGTGGAAAACAGCTGGGTGGATCGATGGTGGGCTAGGATTAAACAATTGACAGCCCTCCCCCTCTCCAGCTAGGAAGCTCGCTCTATTAATTTGGGAAGGGGTTGATTTACTTATGTTAGGTGTAAAAATTCGAGAAGGGGAAACCTTCGAAGCCGCCGTTCGACGCTTTAAAAAGCAGTGCGAAAAGGCTGGCATTTTGTCGGAAGTGCGCAAACGCGAACACTACGAAAAGCCCAGTATCCGCAAAAAGAAAAAATCCTTGGCTGCCCGAAAAAGAGCCTTGAAAAAAGGTCGCCGAGATTACTATTAAAGTAAGTGATAAGTTGTAAGTTAAGAGTCGTAAGAGAAAACTCTTACGACTCATTACTTACCTCTTACAACTTACTATGGCCTCCCCCGAAATTTTAAGTGAAATTCGAAATCGTCTCGACATCGTTGAAATCATCTCTCAACATGTAATCCTCAAAAAAGCAGGCCGAAATTTAAAAGGCCTCTGCCCTTTTCATCAAGAAAAAAGTCCTTCTTTCATTGTAAGCCCCGATAAACAAATTTTTCACTGCTTTGGTTGCCACGAAGGCGGCGATCTCTTTGGCTTTGTGATGAAAATGGAAGGCTTAACCTTTCCTGAAGCCATCGAAAAGCTGGCGGAGCGCGCCGGCGTTGAATTGGCAAACTCCAGCGGGCCGCGCATTTCAAAAGAACAAAAAGAAGCACTCTATCAAGCAAACCGAGTGGCCGCTTGGTATTACCACGAGACTTTAAAAAAATCGCCCGAGGCTGAAAAAGCGCGGGCCTATCTTCAAGAGCGAGGCATCACCGAAAAAGAAATCGAAAAATTTCGCTTAGGCTATGCGCCTCTTCACTCCGAACTCTTAACCCAATTCGAGCAACGCAAAGTTTCGCTCGATTCAGCGATCGAAGCCGGCGTTTTACGCCGAGGCGATCGTGGCACTTACGAAGGCTTTAAAGGCCGCCTTACCTTTCCGATTTTTAATCGCGATGGAAAAGTCGTGGGTTTGGGCGGGCGAATCATCGAGAAAATCGACGCTGCCAAATATATCAATAGCCCCGATAGCCCGATTTACGACAAAAGTGCCCAACTTTACGGCTTACTTCAGGCTCAAGAGGCCATTCGGCAAAAAAAGAGGGTTTTCCTGGTTGAAGGCTATCTCGATGTGATTGCCCTTCATCAATATGGCTTTGAAGAAGCCGTTGCCCCCTTAGGAACGGCCTTAACTCTCAAACAAGTAAGCTTAATCAAACGTTATACCGATGAAATTATTATGCTTTTCGATGGCGACGATGCCGGTTGGAAAGCCACTTTAAGGGCCTTGGAGCTCACTTTATCTCAGGGAATTTCGCCCAAAGCCCTGATTTTCCCAGAAGGAGAAGACCCCGATAGCTTCTTGAGGCGCTTTGGAGCCAAAAAGTTTGCCGAAAAACTGAAAGAAACACGCAACCTCTTAGGGATTTTGATCGATAAGACCCTAGCCCAAAAAAAGGGGGATATTACAGAACAAGCGCAGGCTTTAGAAGAACTCAAACCTTTTCTCTTGAAAGTGGAGAGCGCTTTTGAAAGAAACCTCTATATTCGAAAATTTGCAGAGGGTTTGGGGGTCCCGGAAACTTGGGTTTTTGAAGGACTGGGGCTTAAGGCAATGCCGGCGGTTGCTTCTCCTAAAATAAAAGTGAATGAAAAAATTCCTCGGGCCGAAGAAATGCTTTTAGAAATTTTTCTTCGTTTTCCCGAGAGGCGAGCTGAACTTGTAAAAAGTATTACCCCTAAAGATTTCACTCACACTAAATTTAAATTTGTGGCAGAAAAACTTTGGGAGATGAAGGAATTAACAAGTAATGTATGGGAAAATCCTTTTCTTGACCTTGAGCTTCAAAAAATACTTTCTGAAATCGCACTCAAAGAAAGCCCGTTTGAAAATGAAACACTGCTGACGGTGCTGAAAGATTGTATCGAAAAGATAAAAAAGACGAATCTCAAAAATCAACTCAGTGAAATCTCAATACGTATTCGTGAAGCCGAAGCTGGACAAGAAACTGAAAAAATGTTGGAACTTTTAAAAGCAAAACACAGTATTTTAGGAAACTTGGAATAATCGGGAGAGAGAAAATATGGCGCGTGAAAAACCAAAAGAAATTCAGCAATTGATCGATATCGGTAAAGAAAAAGGCTTCTTAACCTACGAAGAAGTCAACGACGTCTTGCCCGAAGACATTACTTCTGCCGATCAAATCGATACTGTGCTCTCGATGTTCGATGAAATGGATATCGAAATCATCGAAACCGAAGATGATAATCGTCCGCGCAAAAAATCGGCCCCAGGAAAAGCTTCTCCCGAAAAAACCACCGCAGCTTCTAAAGAAAAAGAAGAGGAAGAAGACGAAGAAGAAAGCGAAACCGAAACCGAAGAGGTTGCTGCCGATACTTTTGCAAAATCAACGGATCCCGTTCGTATGTATTTGCGAAAAATGGGAGCAGTCGCTCTTTTAACTCGCGAAGGCGAAGTGGAAATCGCGAAAAAAATTGAACGTCACGAAGATGCCGTTCTCAATACTTTGCTCACCTCCCCCATCGGAATCAAAGAAGTCTTGAATTTGACCGAGCTCATCAAAAAAGGAAAAGCCCGCATTACCGAAGTGGTCAAAGACTTAGAAGACATGTCTCAAGAAGAAGATTTCGATGAAACCGAGCACCGTGCACGCATCTTGAAACATCTCGCAAAATTCAAACAACTCGCCGGCAGTCACGCAAAGTTGGTAAAGAAGGTAGCCACCTTAAAAGAAGGCAGCAAAGTAGTTGCAAAATATGCCTCGGCTCTCGACGACTCACGCTCGAAGATGGTGCAGCTCATCAAAGACATGCGCTTTAGCCGAAAAACGATCAATCAAATTACTGATCGGTATAAAGAAATCATCAACTTGATCGAAGAAGAAGAGCGCTTGATGAAAGATCAAGCCCGCAAAATTAAGATTCCTTTCGAAGAACTTCGAGAACGTTTGAAAACTCTGAAACGCAGCGATTATGCACTTCGTAAGCTAATTAAAGAATCAAAACTCCCCAAAGAGAGTGTTTTAGAAACCCTGAAAAATATCACGGCGAGCGAAAAGAAAATTCGTTCTCTCGAACTCGAATATGGGCACTCTAGCGAAGGTTTACACAAAATCTACCGTGAAATTACCCGTGAACAATACTTGGCAGACCGCGCAAAGAGTGAACTTGTTCAAGCCAATCTTCGCTTGGTAGTGAGTATCGCCAAAAAATATACCAACCGTGGTTTGCAATTCTTAGATTTGATTCAAGAAGGAAATATCGGGTTGATGAAAGCCGTTGATAAATTTGAATATAAGCGCGGCTATAAATTTTCAACCTACGCTACTTGGTGGATTCGTCAGGCGATCACTCGCGCCATTGCCGATCAAGCCCGCACCATCCGAATTCCAGTGCACATGATCGAAACCATCAACAAACTCATTCGAACCTCGCGCTACTTGGTGCAAGAATTGGGGCGCGAACCTTCTCCCGAAGAAATTGCAGAAAAAATGGAGCTCCCTTTAGAAAAAGTGCGTAAGGTTTTAAAAATTGCGAAAGAACCGATTTCGCTCGAAACCCCGATCGGCGAAGAAGAAGATTCACACTTGGGCGATTTCATCGAAGATAAATCCGTTGTGAATCCGTCAGATGCCGTCGTAAACATGAGTTTGTCTGATTCAACGAAAAAAGTCTTGGCCACTCTCACGCCCCGTGAAGAAAAAGTGCTTCGTATGCGCTTTGGAATTGGCGAACGTTCCGACCATACCCTTGAAGAAGTGGGAAGAGATTTCCAAGTCACTCGCGAACGTATTCGTCAAATCGAAGCCAAAGCCTTACGAAAACTGCGCCATCCTTCTCGTGCTAAACAATTGAAGAGCTTTGTCGATTGGTAAATCCGCCGAAGGCGGATCGTATCACGAACACGTTTTACGATCATAAAAGAAGTGCTCATACTCGAATAAAGAGTTAAGAAACTTGCAGCAATTCGAAGAGGCTGTTTTAAAAGCTTTAGCTGCAAGGCGGGCTGAATGAGCAACCGCAGAAGAGTACTGATCTCTATAATTAAAAAGGCTTAGAGAAAAAATTAGATGCAAGGCAGTTGGAGAAAACCGACTGAGTCGTACTGAAAGTACGTCGCAAGGAGCGTTGACGACAACAACGCCGCAGCTGATTTTTTATGTAAGTCGTGGTGTGGGGCCCATAGCTCAGTTGGTTAGAGCTCCCGGCTCATAACCGGGCAGTCCTAGGTTCAAGTCCTAGTGGGCCCATTTTTATGAGCCGGGAGCGATGGGGGTTTGGGGGAGAAGATCTCCCCCATGTATAGCTTAAGTCTGGCAAGCCAGACTTAAGCGAATAAACCTCCCGGCTGGCATCATATAATCGGCGGCCAGTCCTAGGTTCAAGTCCTAGTGGGCCCATTGAGTAAGATTAAAAATCACCCATCTGCGGTGTTGTCCATTCAGTCGTGATCCTCACGTACAACCCGTACGCTCCGGTCACTTCTTCATGGACGCCTAGCATCTGGATAATTTTTAATCTTACTCACAAACTTAAATTCGATTTAAAACTATGTCACTTCAAGAACACTTACTTAAATTAGCCGCCCTTTCCGAAATCGAATCCAAAATCTTCAAAGCCAAATCCGAGCTCGAAAAACTGCAGAGTCACCTGCGAGGTTTGGAAAATCAGCTTCAAGAAACTTTGAAGAATTTAGACCAAAAGAAAAAACTTTCGGAAACGCAGCATGAAAATCAACAAAATATCGTCCGGAATTTAGAAGAGTCGAAAGAACACACCAAGCAACGCGAAGCCCGCCTTTATGGAATTAAAACCACCAAAGAATATCAGGCTGCTTTAAAAGAAATAGCCACCGCCAAACGCGACCACGTTTCACTGGATGCCGAGCTTAAACAATTGGCAACGAGTTTAGAAAGTTTAAAAACCGAAACGAGCGAGCTTGAAGAAAAAGATAAAAATATAGAGAGCCAAATCGAGCAAGAAAAACAAGCGATTCAAGGAGAGCTCGAAAAACTCAATCAAGAGATGAACGAAGGAATTCGTTTAAAAAAAGAAATATTCGAAACGCTTGATAAGGGTTTGGTCACTCGCTACGAAAGAGTTTTACTTCGCCGCCAACCTGCGGTGGCCGGAGTGAGAGGTGGAACCTGCCAAGAATGTAATATTTCTATTCCGGCGCAAATGTTTATCGAGCTCCAACGCGGAAATGAAATTTTTAGTTGCCCTTCTTGCAGCCGTATTCTCTACGTTTTAGCGGATTGAAATCACTCGATTTCATCCTGAGCGAGCAAACGAGTCGAAGGATAACCTAAATGGCCTACCAACTTTTTACCGATGGTGCTTCTCGCGGAAACCCGGGCCCTGCTTCGGCCGGAGCCATTCTCAAAGATCCACAAGGGGAAGTGGTGGCCGAAATTAGTGAATATTTAGGCGAGATCACCAATAATCAGGCAGAATATTTGGCTCTCAAGTTTGGGCTTCAAAAAGCAATCGAATTGAAAATCAAAAAACTAGAAGTGAAACTCGATTCTGAACTCGTGGTCAAACAAATCCACGGGCTCTACAAAGTTAAACACCCCGATTTGATTCCGATCTACGAAGAAGTGAAAAAACTCCTCAAACAAATTCCTGAAATTGAAGTGAAGCACGTCAGGCGCGAATTCAATAAAGAAGCCGATCGGCTGGCAAATTTGGCGTTGGATAAAAGAAAGTAAAAACTTTTCACAACTCCTCCCAACCTCCTCTTAATCTTAAGAGGAGGGGCTTTTCAAATTTCCCCCTCTTAAGATTAAGAGGGGGCCAGGGGGCGTTGTGATACAAATATAAACAAAAAAAAGAGGCAAACCGATAAGCCGGATTCTGTCGAGGAAGATCATTTCTCTGGGACGGCCATTACTGGCCGCCTCAAGCAACCTACCCGTCTCGCTTCCCAAACGACTTGGATATCCAGGAGCCATTTGCATCGGCCGGGCCAGCCTTTTCTGCGAGACTTATTTGGTCTTGCACCGCGTAGGGTTTACCGCGTTTCACCCTTCGACTCGTTTCACTCGCTCAGGGCAAGCTACACAAATCGAAGACTCGTCTCTGTGGCACTATCCATTGCCTTACGACACCAGGCCGTTAGCCTGTACGCTGCCCTATGGTGTCCGGACTTTCCTCATCCCGGCAAGCCGGGACGCGATCTTCTAGTTTGCCTCAAAGCAAAGCCTAACTACATTTTTGAGAAGGATCAAGAGCTCATCTATTCATCCGTTACACAGCCCTCGGAGGCCGAAGAAACCGTTTTAATGAATTTATGGAGGGTTCCTCTCTGAACCTTATAAGCCGGGGCTTTCCAGGCGCGAAGACGAGCATCTAAAGTTTTTTGATCGATATTCACATTCAGCACGCGTTTCACGGCATCAATCGTAATTTCATCGCCTTCTTCAATCACCGCAAGCACCCCACCTTCTTGGGCTTCGGGCGTAATATGGCCCACCACAAAACCGTGAGTGCCGCCGGAGAAGCGGCCATCGGTAATTAAGGCCACGTCTTTTCCTAAACCTTGGCCCATCACGATCGCCGTGACTTTCAGCATTTCTTGCATGCCCGGCCCACCTTTGGGGCCTTCGTAACGGATCACAATCACATCACCCTTTTTGATTTTTTTCGAGAGCAAGGCTTCATTCGCGGCTTCTTCACTATCAAAAACTCGTGCTTTACCGGTAAAAGAAAGACCTTCTTTGCCGGTGATTTTCGCCACGGCGCCCCCGGGTGCTACATTCCCATAAAGAATTTGAATATGGCCGGTTTCTTTGATGGGTTCCGATAAAGACACAATCACCTTTTGGCCGGCCTTCAAATCGGAGAGTTCTTCTAAATTTTCTTCTAAGGTTTTGCCAGTGACGGTTAAACAATCGCCATGCAAAAATCCTTCTTTGAGTAAAAGTTTTTGAACGGCGGGAACTCCTCCCACTTGGCAGAGATCTTCCATCACATATTTTCCACTCGGCTTTAAATCGGCGATGAACGGAATTTTATCGGAAACTTTTTGGAAATCATCGAGCGTAAGTTTTAATCCAACGGATTTTGCAATCGCGATTAAATGCAGAACAGCATTCGTTGACCCACCTAAGGCCATCACACTCACCATGGCATTTTCTAAAGATTTATTTGTGATGATTTGTTTGGGAGTGATGTCTTTTTCTAAAAGATTGCGGATGGCAGGCCCCACGCGTTTTAAACATTCTTCTTTCTTCTCGGTACTCGTCGCGGGAAAAGAAGAGGAATAAGGTAAACTCATGCCCAAAGTTTCGATCGCTGAGGCCATGGTATTGGCGGTATACATGCCTCCACACGCCCCTGCGCCCGGGCAGGCATGTTGCAAAATTCCGTCGAGTTCTTTTTCATTGATTTTTCCGGCGGCAAATTCGCCCAAACCTTCGAAGGCCGAAACAATATCTAAAACTTTATTATGAAAGTGCCCCGGACTAATCGTGCCTCCGTAAACCATGATCGATGGGCGATTGAGGCGCCCCATCGCAATCACGGAGCCCGGCATATTTTTATCGCAGCCGACGACAGACACGTTTGCATCATACCAATGCGCGGCCATTACCGTTTCAATCGAATCAGCGATAATTTCTCGCGATTGAAGCGAATAATTCATGCCTTCGGTTCCCATTGAAATTCCATCACTCACGCCAATGGTGTGAAATATTAACCCGGTAAGACCCGCTTCTTGGCAACTAGTTTTAGCAAGCTTAGCCAGATCATTTAAATGCATGTTACAGGTGTTACCTTCATAACCCGTGGAGGCAATCCCCACAAAAGGCTTGTCCAGATCTTCTTTCTTGAGTCCTAAGCCATAGAGCATAGCTTGGGCCGCGGGTTGATCACGACTTTGAGTAAGTTTAGAACTGTATTTGTTGAGCTTAGACATTTTTACTCCTTTTCTTTTTTAGCCCTATAGCCTAAGAACAAAGCGAGTTTGAAGTCTTTTTTTAATGGAGGAAAATTGCTCTCTCTCGTTATTTTCGATCTCGATGGAACCTTAGTCGATTCTAAAACCGATATCGCCAATTCGGTTAATTATGCCCTTCAAGAAGAGGGTTTTGCCCCCCTACCCCAAAATATTATTGAAGGATTTGTAGGGCGAGGCTTAAGCCATCTGATTCGCGATGCAATTGGCAACCCGAGTGCTGAGCAGGCCTTGCGCGTGGCTCAAGGATTTTGCCGGCATTACGATATGCATCTACTCGATCAAACCCAGCTTTACCCGGGCCTCCGAGATTTGCTGGAAAAATTACGCGGAACTCCCATGGCTGTGGTAACAAACAAACCTTATGATTTTTCGAAAAAGATTCTCGAGGGTTTAAAAATCGACCATTATTTTCGCTGGTTAATCGGGGGAGATACTCTTTCTGTTCAAAAACCGAATCCTTTGGTTTTCAACCCCATTTTTAAAGATTTCGATCAAAAACCCAAAGGGCTCATGGTTGGCGATTCCGATATCGATATCCATTCGGGCCGCGATGCCGGTTTACTAACCTGCGGGGTAACCTACGGCTTTCGCGAACGCGAAGAAGTTGAAAAATGTCAGCCTGATTTTTTAATTCATGATTCCCAAGATTTACACCAGCTTCCACTCTTAACAGAAATATTCTCTTCTTAGTTTTTTTCACCCCTCCTCTTGACTCGGCAAAAACCCACCTTATTTCTAGCTTCGGAACATGATCCCGGGAATACAAAAATTTAAAATAATCTATTTAAGAGGAGGCAAATTATGTCTGCATTAAAACTTTATGATGCTTTTGAAGACTGGAATTTAAACGATGAGGTGGGGCGTTTTCTGTGGGGCATTGGCAAATCACGGGAGGGCAAAGAAACCCGAAGCAATTGGCTGCCCGCTGTAGACGTATCTGAAAACAATGAGGCCGTTCAAATTCATGCCGAACTCCCGGGTTTGAAAAAAGAAGATGTAAAAATTAATTTGCGCGATGGGGTGCTTACCATTCAGGGCGAGCGCAAATTTGAACACGAAGAAAAAAAGAAAAACAATTACTACCGGGTTGAGCGCCAATACGGAGTTTTTGCCCGTTCTTTCTCGCTGCCTACCACAGTCGACGGAGAGAAGATTCAAGCAAGCATGACCAACGGAGTTTTGGAGATTTTAATTCCCAAAAAACCGGAGGCCAAAGAAAAAGAAATTGCGATCTCGGTGAAATAACCCCCTCTCTTTTAAAAAAGGAAAAAGGATGGCAAAACTGCCATCCTTTTTTATTTTCGGGGTTCGTTAATCGAATTTGAATAGAATAATTTTAGATATTTTCTTACCAAGAAATATTCGAGAGCCAGCAAGAAAAACAAACTTCCAAAGCAGATTAATCTTTCAGTACTTGGAACCGGGCCACTCACTTGATCAAAGGGTATAAAAACCAATATCGCGGCGATCACGAAAAGAATCAAAACAAAGATCAAACCAGCGAAAAGGAACAAGGTCACTCTTAAGAATTTTTGATTCATAGCTTGAATTATTTTCTCACCACTAAACTCGCTGAATTTTCTCCGACTTCAATCAATTCAAAAGTATAACCCATGACTTCTTTTTTGATGGGAACTACCGGTTTTCGCCCCCCCTGAGAGCTCAGCAAAACTTCCTGTTTTTTACCATCATGATTGATTTTGAGGCGAAAGCTAATGGTGCCATCGCCTTCGCAATAACGACCTTGCTTACAATACTCATCGATTATCCCTGCGCCTTGGAGAGTAAGATTTTCGCCTTTCACCTGAACTTTTTGATTTTCTTCAATCAAAAAAGTTCGCCCGAGCTCCACAACTTTTCCTTCTTCTTTTGCGACTGGTTCTGCGAGCAAGGTTACTTTACGGGCAACAAGCAAACCATTCGACTGTAAATTTCCTTCCACGCGCACCCGATCTCCATCTTTGATTTTCTCGAAGGCCTCATAACCGCTGCCCGAATCGAATTGAGTACTCGGCAAAACCCAAACGCGTTGTAGAGGGGGGCCATCGACCGAAAAACTATGCCCACCATGATTCACGGTGCGCACAAAGCCTTCCATTTCTTTGGCTTCGGCATAAAAGGCACACAAACTAAAAACAAAAAATAAAATAAATCCTGAAATCTTTTTCATAATATTCCCCTTCTATAAACTGGTTTCTCATCTCTCAAAATTAATAAAGTTTTTCAATTGCCAGCTTAGCAAAAAAGGGTATCTTTTGGCCATGCTTTACAAAAAAATATTTTTGCTTCTTTTGGTTCTCTTTTCGGGAACTTTTACTCCCATCCAAGCGCAAGAATCTCTGCCTGCCAAAACCGAATCAGCCCCACTCCCCCCTTCTGAACCTCAATCTTTACTCCAAGAAGCCCAAGCAAACACTCAAGCCATTCATGCCAAATTGGCCGATATTCAAGCCGAGCAAGAAAATTTAAAAAACCGCCTCGAAACGGGAAATAAAGAAATCTTAACTGAAGCCGACCGCGCTAAAACTTATTTAGAGATTCAAGATATCGCTCCCGAAGAATTCAAGCCCTACCTCAAAAAATGGCAAACCATCACTTCGTCTTATCATGATGTATCAGAAGATGTAGACAATCAAATCGACGCGGTAAACCAAACCCTCACTCAAGTTCAAAACAGGCTGCGTTTACTCAAACTTCGCGAAGGTGATCTAAAACTCGAAATCGGAGGCCACCCGAAAGAACACCCCACCCTTCATGAGGCCTTAGATCTAACGCGCCAGGCCATTCGCCTTTACGATAATGAACAAGATTTTGCAGAAGCTCTCTTGGTAGATCTCGGAAAAAACAAAACGGTATTACTTCACTCCTATGAAATTTGTCAGCAAAACTACACCGCGCTAACCGCACGCTGGGAAAAAATCCGGTTTTCGAGACTTACCTATCGTCAGCAACCCAAATTTTCTTGGGAAAATTTAAATTTGGCCATTCGCGAAATGAAACTCCGCAAATCAGATCTGCAAACAGCTTGGGTCGCGCTCACCGATTACGCCGAGCTGCTCAAAGACACCTGGGTTCAAAAACCTTTCTTTGGCGCCTGCATCTTTCTTTTAACCGCACTGGTTTTATTTTTACTCAGAAAATTATGCAATAAAGTTGAGAAAGGGATGCCATCCGAACTTTCACTACTCGAAAAATTTTCTCTGCATCTCTTTTTAAATTTTACCCATCATTTTATCTCTTTGGGTTTGGTTCTTCTCTTTGGTTTTGAGCTTTTCTTTTTCAAAGAAACCCGCACCCCCCTCGGACTTTTCTTATTCGCCCTTCTGCTTGCAAAATACTTTGCCTGGGTAATCATTCGCATGATTTGGCAATTACTCAATCCAATCCACGCGATCTTTAAAATTTCTCCCAAGATTGCCTATCGCTTTCGGCGTCGAGCGGTTTTTTTGGTGAGCATGACCTATCTCTTTATCGTTCTTTGGGCAGCCAACCGCTTTTTAGAATTCGATTCCGAAGCGGCGCGCCTTTTGAAATGGGCGCTTGAAATTCTCATCTTCACGGGCTTGATCATTATTTCCAAACCCGATTGGATCATTCAATTTTCATCTGGCAATAAATGGTTCAAACCCTTAGCGCACAGCTTACGCCCCTCACTTTCGATAGCCCTCATTCTGCTCTTGGGCCTTGATATTGCGGGCTACACGCATCTTTCTGATTATTTGGCCGATGGAATTTTAAAATCTTTAGCCTTGCTCCCCTGCGCATTTCTTTTGAAAAAAGGCCTAGATGAATTTGTAGAACTTCACTTCTTTAAGGTGAATCAAACTCGCATCAATGTGGAAGAAGACTTACTAGAAAAATTAAAATACAGCTTTAATGAATGGAGCACTCTACTCTTTTCGATCTTTTTTATCTTTGCCTTAAGCGGAATCTGGGATCTTACCCCTGAATTTCTTGCGTTTCTAAAAAATGTGTTGGGTCGAGGTTTTGCAGTCGGCCAAATCAATTTTAATCTTGGCCTTCTTCTTTCTTTGATAGTCGTCTTTTATTTTTGTGTCTCTCTTTCCCGTTTACTCCGCACCTTGCTGGAAAGAAACATTTACCCGCGCAAAACTTGGGATCAAGGCATTCGCAATGCCATCAGTACTGGCGTTCATTATCTCTTAATGCTCTTTGCCATTCTTTTTTCACTTCGGTTTTTGGGATTTGACATTCGAAATATTACCGTATTGGCAGGGGCCTTAGGCGTGGGGCTCGGATTCGGTCTGCAAAATCTTGCAAACAATTTTGCGAGCGGAATTGTACTCTTGATTGAGCGCCCCATTAAAGTGGGCGATTTAATTCAATTTGGAGACATCACCGGAAAGGTAAAAAAGATTGGCGCACGCTCAACGGTGGTTGAAACCGGAGATCAAGCAAGCATCTTGATTCCAAACGGTGAACTGCTTTCTACCAAAGTTACCAATTGGACCTATAGCAATAACCATGCGGGGTTAAGCATTCCCATTCGCGTTCCTTTTGGAGCCGACCTTTCAAAGATTGAGAAAATTCTGGTTGAACATGCGCAGAATCATCCAAAGATTTTAAAGCATCCTGTTCCACATACTTCTCTCAATGGTTTTGGAGATTATTTTCTTAATCTTGAACTGAAAATTTGGGTGCAAGAGGTGAGCGATCGCGGGGGAGTTCAAACCGATTTACTTCATAAAATTGAACAAAGCTTCCGCGAGAATGAAATTCAAATTCCTTATCCACAACAAAAGGTTACTTTAGACACCCTTAAATAAACCTATTGACGTTTGTCGGACAATAAACTAACTTTGGGGGACAGGAGATGTTATGCCTTCCTCGGATTTAATCAAAATTTCGGTAAGAATACCTAAAAAGCTCTTAAAAAGTGCCCTGGCAAGGCATCGTAAGAAGACCCCCTCTGAAATTATTCGGGGTTTTTTTGAGCAGGACTTTGAGCGCGAAAAAGTGATGAAAGCCCACCTCAAACTCTATGGCCGTTTTAAAGCAGAAGATTTCGATGAAGGCATTCTTTGATACCAACGTCTACATTAATACTTTCTTTCGTCCCATCCTTCCTCACGAAAGTTTCGAAAAATATTTTTCCATCTATGAAATCTGGCTTTGCCCCATCGTTAAGCATGAACTGTTATTGGGCAGTATCCATGCAAAAACCAGAAAAACACTCGAGCATTTTTTCCGACAATGCCCCTCTTTTGAGGCACCCTCTGCAGAGGCATGGGAAAAGACCACATTTCTGATGAAACAGTTTAATTGGAGAGAAAATCGGCAACAAAATGATGTGTTGATTGCTTTAACTGCTCAGACAGAAGAAGCCACCCTCATTACCTATGACAAAATTTTCATAGGCCTTCAAAAGGAGCTTGGCTTTCAACTCATCCATTTAGAAGAAAATAATCATTAATCTTTACTAATCCGCCCAAGCTCTTCGTAAAGATAAATCGCCGATTGAATCCCTTTTTTGAAATCGGAAAGCGATAAACTTTCATTTTCGCCATGCGCGTTAGTAGCGGGATCTTCAATCCCAATCAATAAGGCAGGAATATTTCCAAACACTTCGCTAATCGGTTTTACAAAGGGGATAGACGCTCCACAACCGATGAAAGCAGTAGGAGTGCCATAACCTTTTTCTAAAGCTTTTGCCGCCGCTGCAAACGCAGGTCCTTCGGGGTTACAGCGCCAACCAGGATTGGCGACTCCCGAATGAAATTTTATTTCGGCCCCGTTGGGCACGTTGGTTTGAAGAAAATCAGATAGCAACTTCATGCAACGCTTTGGATCTTGCCCAGCCACAATACGAATCGAAATCTTGGCACGGGCATATTCTACAATTTTATTACTGGCCGTCGCTACATCTTGAACTTCAATTCCCAAAACAGCCAGAGACGGCCGATACCAAAGCCGTTCGAGAATAGAAAAATCTTTTTCACCTCCCAATGCAAAAGAATTCACACAGGCGAGTTCTTGCCTGAATTTTTTCTCATCAAAAGAAAGAGCTTGGAGTTTTTCTTTTTCAAAAGCGGTAATTTCGGGCACATCGTCGTAAAAATTCGGGATCGCAATTTCGCCTTTTTCATTGGTTAAACGGGCGATAATTTTTGAAAGCACTGTAATCGCATCGACCGCAGGCCCACCCCACATGCCGCTATGCACAGGATGATCTAAAGTACGAACTTCAATTTCACCATCAACGATTCCACGGAGATTATAGGTAATCGAAGGCAAGCCTTCTTCAAAGTTAGCAGTATCGGTGAGCACTAAAACATCCGCCTTGAGTAGCTCCTTATATTTTTTTAAAAATTCTGTGAGATGACCACTCCCGGTTTCTTCTTCGCCTTCCACAATAAATTTTACATTCAGAGGAAGAGAGCCGTGAGTTTTAAAAAGAGCCTCTAAAGCCGCCAAATGCATCATCACTCCGGCTTTGTCATCCGCTACTCCGCGGCCATAAAGTCTTCCATCTTCTCTTAAAGTGGGTTCAAAAGCAGGCGATTTCCAAAGCTCGTGTCTTCCGGGCGGCTGCACATCATGATGACCATAAAGGAGCACCGTGGGTTTGCCAGGCGCATGCAGCCATTCGCCATATACGTAAGGATGCGCGTTCGGGATCTTCAAGATCTGCACATTCTCCAACCCCACCTCTTTCATTTTATCGAAAGTCCATTGGGCCGATTCTTCGAGGGTGTGAGCGGGATAACCTTCAAAGCTCACGCTTTGGATGCGGGAATAGCTTTTCAGTTCTTCGAGATTTTTTTCGAAATTCAGATTTGAATATTGAATAGGATCCGACATATTTTCACTTTTAGCTCTTACGAAAACAAATATTCAAGATCATCTTGATTCAAACTTTTCCCAATCGCGGAATCGGTGGTGAGAATGCCTTTCACTAAAGTGCGTTTGCGATCTTGGAGTTTTTGGATTTTTTCTTCGACGCTTTCCTTCGTGATCAATTTATAAGAAAAAACGTGGCGCTTTTGGCCTAAGCGATGCGCACGATCGGTGGCTTGATCTTCAACGGCGGGGTTCCACCACGGGTCGAAATGGATCACGTAATCCGCGCCCGTGAGATTCAAACCTGTGCCCCCTGCTTTCAAGCTGATCAAAAAAACCGGAATCGTTTCATCGGTATTAAAATTTTTAATTCGTTTGTCGCGGTGGCGAGTTCGCCCATCTAAATATTCATAAGAGATTTTTTCATCTTCTAAAAATCTTCTCAAGATTCCTAACATCTCCACAAACTGACTAAACACCAGCACGCGGTGCCCTTCGCTTAAAATTTCGAGCAGGAGATCTTTGAAATCTTCCATTTTTCCCGAGTCCATCTCTTTTTTCTTAAATGCATCTCCCAAAAGATTAGGATGACAGCAAACCTGGCGCAAACGCAGCAAAGCAGTGAGAATTGAAAAACGACTTTTTTCCAAACCTTGTTTCTCCACTTCTTCAAACACACGCTTACGTGACGCACTGAGCATTTGATCGTAGAGCTTGCGTTGCTCAGTTCCCATTTCACAATAATGAACCACCTCTGTTTTGGGGGGCAACTCGGGCGCGACTTCTTGTTTCAAACGCCGCATCACAAAAGGATAAATTCGTTTTTTCAAACGCTCGAGCACATCGGCTTTTTCTTCTTTTTCAATCGGATCTTGATACTTGCGCCGAAAATGAAGGTAGCTACCCAAAAAGCCCGGCATCAAAAAATTAAAAATAGACCAGAGCTCGGAAAGACGGTTTTCAAGGGGGGTTCCGGTGAGGGCCCAACGTTGCTCGGCCTTTACTTCACTCATCAGCTGAGCGGTTTTGCTGCGGTAATTTTTAATATTTTGTGCTTCGTCGAGCACAATGCTTTTCCAATCGTGCTTGCCCAAAAGCTCGGCATCACGCCTGAACACCGCATAGCTCGTCACTACCAAATGGCTCTCCGAAATTAATTTTTCATTCTCTTTTCGCTTGGGCCCCACCCACAACAAAACTTTTAAATTTGGGCTAAACTTTTCGGCCTCGGCCTGCCAGTTGAGAACAACCGAAGTGGGCGCAATAATCAAATGCGGCGAAGCATTTTCGCGCTCTTGAACACCTTGTAAATAACTGAGCATCTGAAGGGTTTTTCCAAGCCCCATGTCATCGGCCAAGATTCCGTGAAAGCGGTGATTATGGAGAAAATTCAACCAATCATACCCTAGCTGCTGGTAGTGCCGTAAAACGCCTTGAAGCGTGGAGGGTAGAGGACAAGTTGGAATTTTTTCGGTGGCTTGAAAAGAAGAAAACAAGTTGAGCAACGAATCTTTTCCGCTCCAATCAATCTTCATTAAAGTTTGAAGATAAGGCACGTGATAGGCCGGAAGTTTTAAATTTCCTTCTTCATCAATGTTTCCCTCGAGTTCATTCAAGCTTTCTTCGAGCGAAATAAAATCATCGCGATTTACTTTTAAAAAACCTTTTCCTGGAACCGCGAGATAATTCTCCCCTTTTGCCACCAAGGCGCGAATCACTTCGAAAGGAACCCGCATATTTTCAATTTCAAATCCCACTTCAACAGCAAACCAATCGGTTTTCGAACTCTTCGCAATCGCTTTGAGTTGGCCCCGCCCCAACTCACCCAAAACTTGAAAATAATTGATCTTCTCTTTTCCGTGCAAGGCCACCTGGGTTTTGAGCTCGGCAAAGCCCTGCGAAATAAAATCGAGCGCGTCTTCGGCCTTATTGCTGAAAGTCTCAAGCCCGATACGGCGAAAACCTTGAGCTGCAAATTTATCGATAATGTTTTTCTCAAAGGCCAAATCGCGCCGAACCAAAAGCTTTTTGCCTTCAGAATCAACCTCGGCGAGCAAGTCTTTTTCATCGCGCGCGGGTGGCAAGAGGTGCCCTTCATAAGTGAAATGGAGGGTTAAAATTAATTCGGCCGTCTCAAGGTTTTCAGAAAGTTGATATTGAACTTCGGGTTTCACCCGCAAAACTTGTGAGGGATGATAATCACCGGGCAACTGAATTTCTTCGCGTTTAATCAAAGTTGGGAGAATTTCTTCAGTAAAGTCGGCTGCCTTTCTTCCGGTAAGATTGAGTTTTCCTTCGGCATCGAAATCTTCTAAAAAATTGGTTTCTTCAAGACCCTGCAGAGGATGATACTGCCCCTTATAAAGAATCCAATTCCGGGCACCCGAAAACACAACGGCTGACGCAAAATCGAAATGCTCACCTTTTTGAGGATTGGTGAAATTAACTTTGAGCGAAACCGAGTTTTCTTGCTGGCGTACAAGCTCCAGATGGGCTTCAAAACAAACTTTTGAAAAAGGATTTTTCTTTCCACCTTCTAAAGGAGCCACTTGCTTGAAATGCGAAAGCCGGGTCAAAAAATAGGCCACTTGCTTTCGGGGAATGATAAAACAATTTTCTACCGTATCGACCTGGGCAAATCGGAATAAATGCTGAATAAAATAACGGTGGGCGGGCTCTAAAACAGAGGCCGAGCTGCGATCTTGCAAGCTCAAAGCATGAATGCCAAAGCGCTCAAAACGAACTAAAGGCTTTCCTTTGTGTAAAACCGCTACAATTAAGACATTGCGTTTCGGGTGAAAACCGATTTGATAATGAAACTCTAAGAGTTTTTCATCATCCGAAGCATTTGACTTTTTGTGATGATCCTGCTCGACTGTAGTCATAAAGGGCTTAAGCCCCTAGCGCAGCAAAAAAGAAATTACTAGACCTTAATTTTAGGAGGAAAACCATGTCGATTGCCATCGCCTCTAAAAGTGCCTCTCACAATGTGATCATCGATGAAAATCCAGCCACCCTCGAAGAAATCGGCAGGGTCCCTTTAAGCTCCGCAGAAACTGTTTTTTCGAAAGCCAAAGAGGCACGAAATGCCCAACCCGCTTGGGGTTTATTGTCTTATTCGGAACGCGCGGGATATATCTTAAAAGCCCGAGAATATATCTTGGCCCATCTCGATGAAATTGCAGAAGTTATCTCAAAAAGTAATGGCAAACCGATTACCGAAGCGCTCTTAACCGACGTTTTTCCCATTTGCGATCTCATGAGTTATTTTGCCCGAAACACCGAAAAACTCTTGAAGCCCAAGAAAGTCTCAATCGGCCTCATGGGTCTTTTAGGCAGACGTTCCACCATTCATTATTACCCATTAGGAGTAGTAGGAATTATTTCGCCGTGGAATTTTCCTTTTTCAATTCCGATGAGCGAAACCGTAATGGCCCTGATGGCAGGAAATGCCGTTCTTCTCAAGCCCGCCAATCCTACGGCAATGGTGGGTGCAAAAATTGAAGAGATTTTCAAGGCCGCGGGTCTTCCCGACGGCGTTTTTCAACATTTACCGGGCGATTCCTCAACGGGCCAAGCCTTGCTCGATGCCGATATCGATAAAATGATTTTTACCGGCAGTGTGCGTGTGGGCAAATACATTATGCAAAAATGCAGCGAACGTTTAATCCCCTGCACTCTCGAGCTCGGGGGAAAAGATGCAATGATTGTTTGCGACGATGCAGGCTTAGAGAATGCTGCGAAAGCCGCAGTCTGGGGTGGATTCTGTAATTCCGGCCAAGTTTGCGCTTCGGTGGAACGAATCTATGTTCAAGAAAAAATTGCTCAAGATTTTATTCACAAAGTTTTAGAAAAAACCAAAAAACTCAAACAAGGCCCCGGAAACAATTTTGACAACGATATAGGCCCCCTCACAACCGAAAATCAGCTGAAGATTGTGGAACAACAAGTCGAAGAAGCCCGCAAACGCGGAGCGAGTATTTTAATTGGCGGAAAGCGTAATACAAAATATCCGGGCTTCTTTTTTGAACCCACCGTCATCACGGCGGTTGATCATAGCTTCGCTTGCGTAAAAGAAGAAACCTTTGGGCCTGTGCTCCCCATCATGACTTTCAAAACCGATGAAGAAGCCATTCAACTGGCCAACGATTCGCATTATGGCCTCACCGCTTCGGTTTGGAGCCGAAACTTTAAACGCGCGCGAAAAATCGCTTCGAAAGTTCGTGCCGGAACCGTAAATATTAATGAATGCACATATACCTATGCCCTTTCTCAAACCCCCTGGGGCGGAATCAAAGAAAGTGGCTTTGGCCGAACTCATGGGATTGAAGGCTTACACGAGCTCGTTCATATTCAACACATTCATGAAAATTTACTCCCTTTCATTCAAGATTTCTGGTGGTTTGGTTACGACAAAACCCTTTACAACACGCTCAAAAAACTCTGCCGCGACTTTGGTGGAAATGCCCTTCAAAAAATTCGGGCTATTGTGAGAATCTTGATTGAAACCAAGCGAAAGAAATACTAAGGGCTTAAATCTCACAAATTTTGTTTTTTCGACAAGCTCAGGCTCTTGCCTGCCTCGAGGCAGAGTGAGCGGAGTCGAATCATACATGGGAAAAAATCATGGTACTTTTAAACTCCGATAACATTCCACTAGGAACACCCGCTCCCGACTTTAATTTACCTTGCGCCATTACGGGCAAGAATTATTCACTTTCTTCATTTGCCGATAAAAAAGTTTTGGTCGTGATGTTTCTTTGTGTCCATTGCCCTTATGTTCAGGCCATCGAAAACCGCATCATTGAGCTCCGTAAAGAGCTTGAAGGCAAATCGGTGCAATTCGTTGCGATTTGCTCGAACGATGGCGGCGATTACCCCGAAGATCGCCCTGAAAATTTAAAAAAACACGCCGAAGAAAAAGGCTATGGTTTTCCGTATCTGGTGGATGAATCTCAAGAAATCGCTCGCGCTTATAAAGCCGTGTGTACGCCGGAAATCTATGTTTTAGATGCAAGCCGTAAACTCGCTTATCATGGCCGCTTAGATGATAACTGGAAAGACGCAAGCCGAGTCACCAAACACGATTTGAAGCAGGCCATTGAAGCACTTCTGCAAGATAAAACCCCACCCTCTCCCCAAATTCCCTCGATGGGATGTTCGATTAAGTGGAAAAAGTAGAAAATTCTTTAAACCTGCTTAAACACGCCTAATTCCCATCTGCGTCTTTTGCTTCTACAATTAGATCACATACCGGCCTTACAAGTTTGGAGGGGGAGGCTCGTGTATCTAAAAAAAGGGGCAATTTTATGAGTCTCCAAAATTTCATCAAAAAAAACGCACTGTTTGGATTCCTTCTCTTCTCTTTTCTGGGGATCAGCTCAACGGCCTGGACAACCGATTATTACGTTTCCACATCCGGCGATAATTCGAATGACTGTCTTTCTGCAGGTAGCGCTTGTTTAACGGTGCAAGGTGCTGTGGGTAAGACAAGCAGCGGAGATACGATTAACATTGAAGCCGGGACTTACACGAGTGCCAATAGTATTAGCGTATCCAATAAATCACTCAATTTTGTGGGGGCGGGTACTGCAAATACGATTTTAGATGGGAATGGTTCCGTTGTGGTTGCAAACTTTTCCAGCAATTTACCCGATGCCCTGGCTCCCACCATGAGTTTTTCGAACTTAAGCATTCAAAATGGAAGTAGCAATGATGGCGGAGGAATCCGTTTTAGTTGCGATAGTTTTACTTTCGGTGCCATGAATCTTAGCCTTACGAATGTTTGGATTCATGACAATACCACGAGCGCAAAAGGCGGAGGTTTAGTCATTCACGATTGTATCAAGTCCACTTTCAATATTTTAAATACCAGTTTCAGTTCTAATTCTGCGCAAGATGAAGGGGGTGCTCTCTATGTGATGTCGGGAAATGGAGGAAATCCCACCTTAAATTTAGAGAATGTGACCTTTTACCAAAACAGCACCACTATAGGGGGAGGCGGAGCAATTTCGATTTTTGATTTTACAGATGTGAATGTCAATAACGTCACCATTGCTGCGAATAGTTCTTCAGGGCCTGATACCAGCGCTTTTGATTTTGGCGGCCCGAGTAATGGGGTCACGATTCAAAATACTATTTTTGGCGATAATACCGGCGGCAATTGTCCTTCGATGATCATGACACCCCCTACTTCATTGGGATACAACATCAGCAGCGATAGTACTTGCACCTTTCTCAATCAGACAGGCGATTTAGATAACACGGATCCCGTATTGGGCACTTTTGATACGGTAAGCTTTTCAAATGTTCCTACGGTTTCGTTGCTCGAGGGAAGCCCGGCAATCGATGGGGGCAACAATTCAACTTGTTCAGGAACGGACGCAAGGCTCGTTCCCCGTCCTCAAGGCCCCGTCTGCGACATGGGCGCTTATGAAGCAGTGGTAGGATACCTGGAAGCGAGCCCCGACTCGGTCAGCTTCACAGACAATACTCCTCAAAATATTACAATCAGCGTCCAAGGAATTGTCCCCATCGAAATTACTGCCGTCACAATTACAGGAACTGACGCTGCTTCTTTTTCTTTCGATTCTACCGACTGCGTGACTGTGATTAGTCCGGGGAACCCCTGCAGCATCAATAATGTTCAGTTAACGGCAACAGCAGAAGGCACTTATTCCGCCACTTTAGATGTTACGAATGATGGTAGTACTACTTTGCAAGTCGCTTTGACCGGAAACATCGGCGGAGGAGACAGCCCAAGCTTGAGTTTAAGCATTGCCGGCCCCACCTCGAGCTCGATCTCTTCTCTCTCGATCGGCAGCACTGTTTCCTACACCGTAAAAGTAAAAAGCATCGGAGGAGATGCTCCTGATAGTGCGCTCACATTAGCATTACCCCCTACCCTTGAATACAGTTCGCTCACAGCCGTGCAAAATCTTGCCGCACTCAACTCGGACTTTATTCTCGCCAACTCTTATAACTGCAGTTATGCGAATTCGGTTGTTTCTTGCAGTCTGGGAACTTTGATTTCCGACGACCTGCTGACTTTTGAACTCACCGCTCGACTGATCGCAACAGGAAGCATTGAGGTCACCGGAAGTTTGAGCTCCTCTGGAGCGACGACCACAACGGCCATAGGATCAGAAGGCGTTACTTTCTCCGAATCGGATGTCACGGGTGGATGCAGTCTTTCTCTGCAAAACAACGTCGTTCAAACACCGATACTCTACGGCTTTGTTCTGATTCTCTTACTCGGAACGCTTTACATGAGAAGGAATGTCGTTCGCATTCAGCGACAAAAAGAGATTTTACTGCGTCGGAAAAAAACTAAGATTAAACAAGGCCTTTGAACTTCGGTTTTCTTTTTTGAACAAAGGCTGTGACGCCTTCGGCAAAATCGGGAGTAGTGGCCGACCACGCAATGGCAGATTTTTCTTGGCCAAGCTGACGCGCGATATCAACTCCTAACGATTCATTTAAAAGCAACTTGGTGCGGGCGATGGTTTGAGTGGGACGATTGGCTAGATCAATGGCAATATCCATCAAACCTGCTTCGAACTCTTCTTCTCGGAGCACACGATTGACAATTCCCCATTCGAGGGCTTCTTGGGCCGAAAGCACTCGTCCTGTAAAAAACAGTTCATTGGCACGATGCACACCCACTAAACGCGGCAAATAAAGAGAAGCCGAGCCATTGGGGCAAAGGGCAATATTGATATAAGATGCAGAAAGCTTGGCAGACTGGGAGGCGACAATCAAATCACAAGCAAGCGTTAAACCAAAAGCCGCCGCGAAGGCAGGGCCGTGAACGGCCGCAATCACAGGCTTGGGCATGGTGCGGATGATTTGAATCGCTTGATTGAGCAAACCACTAATTTTTTGGAATCCACGATCCGCTCTCGGAAGTAAGCCATGAAACATCTTCAAATCACCCCCCGCTGAAAAACCTTTTCCTTCTCCACGCAAAACTACGACTCGAATCTCGTTATTTTTGGCAACTTCTTGAAGCGCTTCTCCCAGCTCAGTGGCAAGCTCCACATTGAAGGCATTTAAGCTTTCGGGCCGATTTAAACGAATTTCAGCAATGCCAGAATTTTCTACTACTTTTAAATTTTCAAAATTTTTCTTTGAAGATTTTTTTGACATGCGCTCTTTCTCCTTTTATTGTGAAGAAGTCTTTAGGATGAATTTTGAAAAGGTTTCAAGTGGGAGACGGTTCTAAGATCCACTTTAAAAGAAAAAGTAACGTTTGAAAACTTTGAAAAATTTGTCCTAAAGACTTCGCAGCTCTTAGCCCATTAACGAAGGAACCCTATGAAATTCAACTTAAGCTTTGAAAAAATTGAAAAAACTTCTTCTGAAATTTTAGTCTTTCCACTTTTTGATGGAAAAATTGATTCTGATTCAGGCCTAGCCCGAATCGATAAACTTTTAGCCCGTTTAATCTCCGAAACACTTAAAAAAGAAAACTTTAAAGGCACCGTGGGAGAAATCAAAAACTTCCACACTCACTATAAACTTAAATCTCGCTATGTGCTGGTTTTGGGAATGGGCGAGATGAAAAAGTTTAATCTCGAAAATCTCCGCAAGGCCTGCGGAAAACTCTCTTCAGCGCTTCAAGCGCTCAAAATTACCAAAGCAAGCTTTGCCCTCGATGAAATCTACGAAGATCTTTGCTCTCCGCAAGAGGCTGCCCAGGCTGCCACAGAGGGTTTTATCCTCTCGTCTTATCGTTTTACTACCTACAAATCAAAAAAAGAAGACGCCCCAACTCTTTCTGAGATTCATTTCATTGGATTAAAACACGATGCTGCCGAAATCAAAAAAGGCATTGCGATTGGCACCACCATTTCGAATGCAACCAACTATGCACGCGATCTCATCAACATGCCTTCCTCCGATAAACATCCCGAGTTTTTAGCCAAAGAAGCGCAAAAAATTCCGGGCATTAAAACTCGCGTTTATAAACTGGCCGACTTGAAACGCTTAGGCATGGGCGGAATCATTGGCGTTGGAAAAGGCTCGAACTTTCCTCCGGTTTTCATAGAAATGATTTACAAACCAAAAGACCGCATCAAGAAAACAATCGCAATCATTGGCAAAGGTATCACCTTTGATTCTGGCGGACTTTCTTTGAAACCCCCGAAAAGCATGGAAACCATGAAAGATGATATGAGTGGCGCAGCAACGATCTTGGCGGTGATGAAAACCCTGAAAGATCTTCAGCCTCAAGTAGAAGTACGCGGCTATGTGCCCTCTGCCGAAAACATGCCCGATGGAGGCGCCATGCGGCCTGGCGACGTACTCAAAATGTATAGTGGTAAAACAGTGGAAGTTTTAAATACCGATGCCGAAGGGCGCTTGATTTTGGCCGATGCCTTGGCTTTTGCTGCAGAGCGAAAGCCCGATTACATGATTAATTTAGCAACATTGACTGGCGCCTGCTTGGTAGCCTTGGGTGATTTATATTCCGCCATCATGGGAAATAATCCGGAACTGATTCAAAAACTCATCGAAACTTCAAAAATCTCAGGCGAAAATGTTTGGGAACTGCCCTTAGTTGAAGATTATAAAGAAGAAATTAAAAGCACCATCGCCGATATTCAAAATATTGGTGGCCCTTACGGCGGTTCGATCAACGGCGGACTTTTCCTGCAAGAATTTGTGGGAGAAACTCCTTGGGCACACTTAGATATTGCGGGCCCCAGCTGGGCCAATAAACCTTGGGCTTATTGCCCCAAGGGTGGCACCGGAATTATGGTGCGCACACTTTGCCGATTTTTGGAAAGTTTTTGATGAAGGCAGATTTGCATAACCACACCACCGCCTCCGATGGAACCTATACTCCCGAAAAACTCGTTCAACTTGCCCAACGCAAAAAAATAGACGTTTTAAGCGTAACCGATCACGATACTACAGCGGCACTCCCGCAAATTGAGTCTGCTTGCAAAAAAGCGGGCATTCAATTTATTTCTGGAATTGAAATTTCTTGTCATGTGGATGACGAAGAAGTGCATATTTTAGCTTATGGAATCCCACAAAATTCCGAAAAACTCGAAGCCTTTCTTCAGCTTCAACTCCAAGATCGACTTCGGCGCTTAAAAGAAATTTTAGTTCAGCTCGAAAAAGTTCAAGTCGATTTAAGTTTTGATGATGTTAAACACCATATTCATTCCGAAAGTGCTGCAGGCCGGCCTCATGTGGCACGCGCCCTCGTCTATAAAGGTTATGCGCCCTCGATCCACGAAGCCTTTCGACGTTATTTAGTGCCCGGCACTTCGGGCTATGTGCCGCGGCAAAAAATTGCAGCCGAAAAAGTGTTACAACTTATTTTAGAAGTGAGAGCCCTCCCTGTTTTGGCCCATCCGGGCTTGATCAAAAAACAAGAACACCTCGAAAGCTTGGTGGATCAGGGTTTAGCGGGAATAGAAGCTTACCACCCCATTCATGCCGCGTGGCAACGCGCTCAATATGAAAAATGGGCCACTGAAAGAAAACTGCTCGTCACTGGTGGATCCGATTTTCATGGCGATCAAAAAAAGGGACATGGAAGTTTGGGATCGATAGCCATCCCTCAAACTCATATCGAACATTTTCTCTCCCGGGTAAATTGACACCAAAAAAGACCTCATTCTTGACGCCATGCCCCATTTCTTACCAAACTTGTCCTAACAACTTTACGAATGTTGTAACTCTGTTAAGAGTGGCCTCCAACTTGCTTTATCTAATAATATAAGCTTATAGCCGAACATTAAGGAGATTTTATGAAATATTCATTTTTGAACAAATTTACAGTTCTGCTCTTTTTTAGCCTGGTTTGCTGTTTTTCCTTTGAAACAAAGGCTCAAACTTTTACAGAATTCTCCACAACCGGACCTGATGCTTGGCATTTTTCTCCCGATGACATAACCCGAGGACCGGATGGAAACTTATGGTTTACCGAATACTATGTCGGATACGATAGAATTGGGCAAATTACTCCGCGCGGGCAGATCACTGAATTTTCGAACGGAATCACAATAGGAAGTGGCTTGAGGGCAATCACTTTAGGACCCGACGGCAACCTCTGGTTTACCCAAGATGCTCCGCGCATCGGGCGCATTACACCCGAAGGAGTCGTTACTGAATTCCCAATCCCTATTCCCGCGACCACTGATTTTTATTTCAGAGCGACTGGCATCACTTCTGGGCCAGATGGAAATTTATGGTTTACCGAATCGCTTACTTTTCCTGACGGCACTGGGGAAGGTCGAATTGGGCGCATTACTCCCCAAGGAGTCGTCACCCAATTTACAGAAGGCATTACCCAACATCCTTTAGATATCACTTCTGGGCCAGATGGAAATTTATGGTTTACCGAATGCCGAAGAGAAGGCCAAAAGATTGGAAAAATTACCACAAGCGGTCGTGTTACAGAATTTCCTCTTAATTTGCCTCCGTTTATCTGTGCAAATTCTATAACCTCGGGCCCTGATGGAAATTTATGGTTTACCGTGGGATCCGGTGCTGATTCCATCGGAAGAATTACCCCATCAGGAGTTGTTACTTATTTTTGGGAGGGGGTCAGCGCTTTCAGTAATCCCACGGATATCACCTTAGGCCCAGATGGAAATTTATGGTTTATCGAAGCGGTAGGCCGAATCGGTAAAATCACCCCAGCAGGTCGTGTAACCGAGTATTCCAACGGGACGGTCGTCCCCTTTGGTTACGACCACACTCCTCGTTACAGAAGCATCACCGTAGGCCCGGATAATAATATTTGGTTTACCACTCCTCGAAAGGTTGTACGATTCAACTTAAACTCTTCTCCGACTGCAACCTATGAACTTTTGTATCCTCCCATTTACTACCAACCTGAGCGTTTTTTCGTAGATGATAACCCCCCCGACCCTAAGTTTAATCCGCCGCCTGAAAAAACTCCAAGCTTATGGGAAAAAGCGATTGATTATTTCAAATAAAAATTATCAGACAAAAAGGGCATTCATTCTTGAATGCCCTTTTTTATTTAAACTCTCCACTAGCCTTTTCAATTTCTCTTTTGTAGGTAAGTTTCATGCGCCTCAAAAAAGAACAAATCCAAAAAATTGCCTCTCTTCTTGCGACGGAACTTCAAAAGCAAAAAGCCGCCAGCTTTAAAGTTTCGGAAGAAAAAATTCGCGAGCGCATCCAAGAAATCATCACCCAAAATATGATGGAAGAAGTAAAACTCGAAGATGACGTGAGAAAACTCATGGAGCAATATCGGGCACAAATCAATTCGGGCCAACTCGATTCACAAAAAGTCTTTCAGATGATTAAGAAACAGCTCGTGAAAGAACGGAATTTGGTAATTTGAATTTACTATGTTTCCCCCTCTTGAGATCAAGAGGGGGTTAGGGGGAGTTGTGAAAAAGCTCGCAACTCCTCCCGACCTCCTCTTAATCCTAAGAGGAGGAGATATATATTCATGAAATTAACCGACGAACGGATCAGCCACATTGCCCACTTAGTCTGGGACAAACTTTACGACGATGACTTGGTCGATTATCCCAATGATGATCAGGCTCTCACTCTAATTAAGAGGACACTGATTAATTATCTTAAAATCGATGACGAGATCGATTCGATTGTGCGACAAAAAATTTCCTCGTTAAAACGCGGGGTTAACGAGGGTGCTCGCGAATGGGATATCCTCTACAAAAAATATTACGAAGAAGAGGCCCAGAAAAAGCATTTTTAATTGAAAAATTAGCCCCGCCCTCTTGACATCGCCCTGCAAATCCTTATATCAGAGCCGCTCTCACAAGAGAGAAAAAAACCAAAATCTATCAATAAGTTAAATCACCGCTTTTTAGCGGATTCTTAAATGGAGGATGCACATGTCTAAGAAAGCCAATATTCGTCCCTTACGGGATCGCCTTTTGGTAAAAAGACTCAATGAAGAAGAAAAAACAAAGGGGGGAATCATTATTCCGGATTCCGCAAAAGAGAAACCCCAAGAAGGAGAAGTAGTGGCCGTGGGTTCGGGTCGTATTTCCGAAGATGGCAAAATCACACCTCTCGATGTGAAAGTGGGAGATAAAATCCTTTTCTCGAAATATTCGGGCACCGAAGTAAAAATCGAAGGCGAAGAATATCTCATCCTCCGAGAAGACGATATTCAAGGCGTAATTTTATAAAAAACTGTAGGGGCGACCCGGTGGGTCGCCTTCACACGATGGGCGTTCCAACGAAACGCCCCTACAAGTAATAAAAAGGAGATTGATATGGCAAAAATGATTGTATTTGGAGAAGAAGCCCGCGGTAAGGTTTTACGCGGAGTGGATGTTTTGGCAAACGCCGTGAAGGTTACCTTAGGCCCTCGCGGACGTAACGTCGTGCTCGATAAGAGCTTTGGTTCACCCACCGTCACCAAAGATGGTGTTTCGGTTGCAAAAGAAATCGAGCTTGAAGATAAATTTGAAAACATGGGCGCTCAAATGGTGAAAGAAGTGGCCTCCAAAACCAGCGATACCGCTGGCGACGGAACCACCACTGCAACCGTTCTTGCTCAAGCCATCTTCCGTGAAGGTTCGAAAATGGTGGCCGCCGGACACAACCCCATGGCTTTAAAGCGCGGAATCGAAAAAGCTGTTGCCGCAGCCGTAGAAGAACTCAAAAAACTCTCGAAGCCCACTAAAGATCGCAAAGAAATTGCTCAAGTGGGCACCATTTCGGCAAACAACGACGATACCATCGGAACCATCATCGCTGAAGCGATGGATAAAGTGGGTAAAGAAGGCGTAATCACCGTTGAAGAAGCCAAAGGAATGGAAACTAGCCTAGACGTGGTCGAAGGAATGCAGTTCGATCGTGGTTACCTCTCTCCTTATTTCGTGACCGATCCCGAAAGAATGGAATGCGTTCTCGAAAATCCTTATATCTTGATCCACGAAAAGAAGATCAGCTCCATGAAAGAGCTGCTCCCTGTTTTAGAAAACATCGCCAAGCTCAGCAAACCTCTTCTGATTTTAGCAGAAGATGTCGATGGTGAAGCCTTAGCCACTTTAGTGGTGAATAAACTCCGTGGCACCTTGCATGCCGCAGCAGTAAAGGCCCCTGGGTTCGGCGATCGTCGTAAAGCCATGCTCGAAGACATTGCCACCTTAACCGGCGGAAAATGTATCGCTGAAGAATTAGGCATTAAGCTCGAAAACCTTTCGATTAAAGATTTGGGCCGTGCAAAACGTGTTGTAATCGATAAAGACAACACCACCATTGTTGATGGAGCAGGCAGCAAAGCCGATATCGAAGGCCGCGTAAAACAAATTCGCGCTCAAATCGCCGAAACCACCAGCGATTACGATCGTGAAAAACTCCAAGAACGCTTGGCAAAACTTGTAGGCGGAGTCGCTGTAATTAACGTGGGCGCTGCAACCGAAACCGAAATGAAAGAAAAGAAAGCCCGCGTTGAAGATGCCCTTCATGCAACTCGCGCTGCAGTTGAAGAAGGAATCGTCCCCGGCGGCGGAGTAGCCTTAATTCGCTGCTTGGCCTCGATTGAAAAAGTGAAAGTAAGCTCCGAAGAAGAGCAAGTGGGTATCAACATTGTAAAACGTGCCTTAGAAGAACCTTGCCGACAAATCGCCGAGAACGCCGGAGTTGAAGGCGCAATCGTCGTTGATGAAATCAAGAAAAACAAGGGCGCTTATGGATACAATGCCGCAAAAGATAAGTTCGAAGACTTAATCGATGCCGGTATTATTGATCCCACCAAAGTGGCTCGAAATGCCCTTCAAAATGCGGCATCCGTTGCTGCATTGATGCTCACCACCGAAGCCTTAATCGCTGACAAACCCAAAGAAGAAAAAGAAATGCCTGCAATGGGCGGACACGGCGGCATGGGCGGAATGGGTGGTATGGGCGGCATGATGTAATTTGCACGGATACTCATCCACAAAAGGCGTTCCGGAATCCGGAACGCCTTTTTTATTTGGAGAATATTTCTAAATCGCATTCATCCATGCATGTCATCCCACGGCTTGACCGGGGGATCCATTTTTATCCTAAGTACACTTAGATTCCCCGATCAAGCCTGCCCTCGACTCCGATCGGGGGTCGGGGAATGACACTGGACTTTGACACCCTGCACCATTTTTCTTTTCTTTTTTTTGCGCAAATTTATTTCAATTTGATTGACACCTGAATCTTTCCTCACTAAAAGTTTTTCACTTTTAGAAATAAAGGATTTATTCAAACTTTGTTTATCATTTTCATGCAGTCAAAAATAAAGTTTGGGCAAATTCTTTTCTAAAATATCCCCACAATTTTTTCCTAAAAAATTCTCTCTTAAAGAGAGATAAGGGCGGAGGTTAGACCATGAAAAAGATTTTTACGATCTTTCTTTCATTTTTTGCACTCACACTTTCTTTCCCAGTTCAGGCTCTAGATTTTTCGGCACATGGCTATTACCGCCTTCGAATGGAATTTGACTATGATCTCGATCTGCAAGGCAACGACGATGTGCATCAAGGCACCCAAGGCAGCAATAATCAGGGTGGATCTTTCTTTTACGGTATTCAACGCTTTCGTTTAGAGCCCGCCCTGAAAGTCAGCGATAATATTTCGTTTCAAGCTCAAATCGACTTTTTAGATGACGTTACTTTCGGTACCAATAGCACCAAAACCTTGAGCGTGTTTAATCCTCTCACCGGCACCATCGATCTTCCTGTTGAAACCGGAGGCTTTGGAGTCACCGGAGGTGCCGCAGGCGATATTACCCAAGGAGGAGATTACGGTGGCAATATCAACGTCCGCCGAATTTATGTGGATTTGCTCACCCCCATTGGAAAATTTCGTTTGGGCCGCCAGCCGTCGCATTGGGGCTTAGGGATCTTTCAAAATGATGGTAATGATTGGGATTCTCTCTTCGGCGATACCTTCGATCGTTTTCTCTACATTGGTAAGTATGATTTATCGGATGGTTCAAACTTTGCCTTTGCCACCTTGATCGACTTTGCCTTTCAAAATAACGATCCGCCCGCTATTTCAGGACTCTCTGCTCCAGAAATCAGCTCCAAGCACGATACTTATCAGTTTACCCAGGTTTTACTTTATCAGCGTCCGCACCTTGAAGTGGGCACTTATGCCGGTTTCCGCTTTCGCCAAAAAACAGATGGAACGATTGGTACTCCTTTAGATGCCTCAGGAACGCCCACAACCGGCGCACAAGATGGAAATACCCGCGCCTTCTATACCGACGTCTACCTGAAGTGGGAAAAAGATCCCGTAACCTTTCAACTTGAATATGTTTATGTTGGTGGAAAATTGGGTACTGGCGTTTGCATCGACGCGATTCAAGATCCCACCAATACGCTTTTGCCAGATCCTATTTGTTTAAATGGCTCAAATGATTTGAGCGTCAACATGGGTGCAATCGAAGTGAATGGAAAACATAATAATGAAGAATGGGAATTCATCACCGGTTTTGCCCAAGGCGATTCTCACCCGCTTTCCAGCACCATCACTCAATTTGGATTTCGTCCGGACTATCACGTGGGTTTGTTGATGTTCCAATCTCCCTTAGGAACTTCTCCTGCAATTCAAATTAATGGAACAACTTATTTAGGAAACGATCCTGTTACTCCCAACTACGTCAACAACGCGGCTTACGTGGGAGTCACCTACAAACATAAATTTGATATTTCTCAGATTGTACCTCAAGCCCAATGGATTAAACTGGGTGGCCATATTTTAAGCGCTTGGGCCCCTTCTCGCGTGTTTGACGTTGATTTCGCAGAATTGGCGGATAACCCAGCTCTTCCTCACGTCTATAACGATAGCCGTTGGTATGGACTTGAAGCCGATTTAATTGCTGAGGCGCGCTTCTTAGACCATGTCTTTTGGAATACAACCATTGCCGTGCTTTTTCCGGGAGCCGCTTTCGACATCAAAAATGACGATCTCTCTAACGCAACTCTAGACCCTGCAGTGATGAATCCCATTCTTTACGACCCCGCAAAGATGGCATTCGCAATCCGAACAACCTTGTTTTTCGAATTCTAATCCAAGGTTGACAGCATGCAGGGTCCTACAATATAAGAAAATTCTTTACTTAAGCGTTATGAGCGGGATTTCTACAAGGAACGAGGGCCCCGACAAACCGCAGCGTACTCAGATGTACGTGAGGATTTGTTGGGTTTCGTGACGTAGTAGAAATTTTGCGCAATAGCTTAAATAAAGAATTTTTTCCGGCTTAGCTCAGTCGGTAGAGCAAGCGGCTGTGCCGAAGGCAAAGTGATTTGCCAAGTTAGCAGCTCTCAACGGAGACGTTGAGATGATAAGTGGGCTAATTCAGGGGAACCTAAGTTCTTCAACGAATAAGGCAATCCTGAGCTAGCATTGTCTATTATAAAAATAGGCAAGGGCAAGTGCAGAGACTCTACACCCACCATCCTAATCTTTGGAAAGGATGAAGATAAAGTCCGACTCTCTGCGAAAGCAGAGTCAGATCGTAACCGCTAGGTCGTTGGTTCGAGTCCAACAGCCGGAGTAAAAAATCCGAAGTTCCTTTGGGAGCTTCGGATTTTTATTTTCTGTTGGACGAGAAGCTTGTCCGCCACGCTTTTTGGCGGAAGTCCAACAGCCGGAGTTTTATAGAACAAAAAGCCCTTGGATTTTTCCAAGGGCTTTTTGTTTTTCAACAACTTGCATATCTCTCCGGCTCGGCACCATTCAATTTCTTGAATCAAATCAAAACGGCCAAATGCGGCCATAGAAAAAACATCGTCAATGGAGGAAGAATACAGAAGGGCGTTACGATTCTACAACGGACATGATCGGACTCAAGTGGACATTCTTGAGAAAATTGAGGAAAAGTTGATCAAAATTGATGGCAAAAGATCATCAGCTATTACCCTTTTGCATCTTTTCAAGCGACTGCTTCAAAAAATAAGTCGCCATGCAGTCATCTTGGTTATATCGAAGCATTTTTGTCTTTAATTCTTTATTGCCATTCAAATAATCATTCATCCAAACAATGGAAGCTGCTCCGCTGGCATCCTCAGCGTCCCACTGAAAACCTAAATAGCGACAAATGTCTTTAAGGCTATAGCTGGAAAGTGGCCAATCTGTTTTGTCGTTTACGATTTTCATCATATCGATAGAGATACCATTCTCACCAAAGAGCATTTCAAATACGCTTGAATTTAAACTGGAATACTTCCCTAGGAGTCGTTTGAGAGTTGTTTTTTCATACGGCGAATAATGGTAAACTGGGACGCCCGCATATCTTTTTAAAAAATCAAATAGTTGTTCTGTGATGGCCTTTTCATCGTCCTTCGATTCTGCGAAGAAAGCATGATATTCAGGATCCTTGCCCTTTTCAGCGAGAACAATGCCGTGCAAATAAACAAAGTCTTGGGTGGGATCGTCTTCAAGATCGTAGTGGATTTCGAACTGATGGTCGGGAAAATCTATTTGGCTATGAATAACCTCTTTGCCTGATTTAAAAATCTTAGTTCGCTCAATTGATTTTTCAACCAAGTCATCGGAAAGCGATTTCCAGAAAAATCCTTTAGACTTTAGGTCCCGGACCTTAGCTTTGAGATCTTCAGGATCTTGAGCAGCCAAGTCATCAGTAGTTTTGATGCCAAGTTTCCGCAAGCCCTGCTGCATCGCACTGCCGACGTAATAAATCTGAGTGCAGTCGTTATTATCGACGATCCACTTTTTACAAACGGATTTCCATTCACACATCTTGCAATTAGCATTGAGTGCGGGCTCCGACTCAGAATTTTCTTTGTCCTGATAACCAATCAGCTTTGCCAAAGCATTTTGATATGGATCGTTAGATTTGTGCAGATTGACAGCTAGTTTTCTAGATTTGGTTTTGTAAATATAGCCATATGGAGGCCGAACGCCTTGGACCTTTTCGAGGAGGTCCCCATAGAACAGAATTTGCCACTGTTGTTCCTTTTGAATTTTTTCATTTCCATCATCCCAAGTGCTCTCGACTCGAGCCAGTTTAATGTCCATGGGCACATAATGATAATCGCCAAAATCAGATGCCCCTTTTGTTTTAACGAGTAAATCCGGACGGCCTGCCAAGTTGCGGGCTATGATCACGCCTTGATAAATGTAATCAGAACCACTTTGCATGGCCTGTTGAGTTTGAAGAAATAGTTCTTCGGATAGCGGTTCATTGGGAGCGATCTCGGCAAATGATTTATCGGAGTTATCTTTCTTAAGACTCTCAATGACTTTGGTTTCGTATTGAACGCCGGATTCCCACAACAACTTTACCAGAGGATGAATTTCGATTTTCAAACTTTGATCGCCATGAAAATCCATGAAGGGCCGGTGTGAACACTTGGCGTAGTTGAAGAGGTCGGTGGCGGTAAGATAGGAATTTGTCATGTCGCTAAATTCTTCCTGACAATAATTTTTTCTGGTCCTCTTGAATTACCTGAATATTTGGTTGATGCCAGCCAAATCTCTTAAAAAAATGAACTATACAGTCCAATGCCAAATCTTGTGATTTGAGTAGGATATCTTCTTTTTCATAAACCTGTTCATAGGATATCGATGTGGCAGCAGTTTTATATTCCTGAAAAAATGGTCCTCTAAAAGGATCGTCAATTACCAATATTCTTTCTTCTGTGTTGCACAATTCAATTTTTACCTGAACACCTTGGGGATAAATATCATTTTGCACAAGACGCCTAATAAATTCGTAAACTTCAGCAACATGATATGTTGTACCTATTACGCTCAATGAGCTTCCTGGCTTCTTTGGATTATCACGGTGAAAAAAATTATCTTCATTTTCCCAATCTTCCCACAAAGCACAATAATGGATAAACTGTGTGCTTTGGTACATTCTCCATAACTCCAAGTGAATACGGGAATTGATCCACCCTTCATAATAATCATTTCCAGGTGCGAGTCCTTTTCTATCTACATTTTCGTTTGGTACATAGGGGTAACTCCAACCACGTAGTGATACTTTATTCATTGCAACAATATTCAGGCAATCTGACAACTCGTGAAGTTGATTGTCCAAAGTTATGGGGCGGAAATTAATTCGCCAATATCCTCTCGTCTTGATTTCTTTTAAAACAGGTTCTGTCGTCATAGATCTTGGATCTCCTGGTCAAGTATTTCTGATACGGTCTGTTTTGGAGTAACCTTGAGATCAGCGGATTCGATTGCTGAGTGTAGTTTTCTCATTTTCATAAAAGCGGCTCTCTCAAGTACGGTCCTCAAATCGAATGAATTAGAAATAGGTGCGCTTTGAACGCATTTGTCACGGTTGCGAAAATACATTACGCCCACATTGGTGTCTTTTGATGACTTTTTACAAATTACGGGCACCTCTTTAAAAGGATGCACTCGGATAACTACATAGTGCCTTTCCTCTTTATCCTCAGAAAAATGCAAAGAGAAATCTGCGTGAGGATCAGCAAATCCACCCATCTGATCCTTCATTGTATCAATATTATAAGTTTCTTTATCTTCAGGTTTTATGCCGCAAGGATTAAATCGACCGTTATAAAGCTCTTCAACACCAATGACAATGTTACCACCATCTTCCATATTCGACATTGCCAGAATATCTTTCGCAAAAGTCGCAACATTCCATGGACAGGAAGCTTTGTAATCAAGTTCCGGCGTCTCTCGCCCCGCTTCCAACAATTCTTCTAAGTCCTCTGCCTTCATTTATGATTACCTTTAATTTTGAGTGATCGTCTGAATAAATTTTAAAATTGCCAAGCCTCCAGCTGTCAATGTGCCCCCATAAATAATCAAAGATAAAATGCCAAAAAGAAAAATGGCCGTAATTTTTGCGGGTAAATTTTTGGAATCGTCTTTTCTATAAAAATATTCATAGGCGTCTACTGGCAAATTAAGAATTTTAAGAATAATCTTTTTAAAGTAAAAATAGGGATTCCAACGACGGTATCGCCAATACGAAATCCAGTCAGTAAAATAGCCTTCAGCGCGTTCGATCATGTTTACGAATTCTTGCTTGGAGAATTCGTAACTTCGGTGATTGAAAATATTTGCGGGTAAAGAAATCCAACCTTGAATTCCACCAGTGATCGGAGGTGGCGAATAGAATACTTTAGAGCTGACATCGGCCAAATTCAGGGCTTGGTAAATTTTCTTTTCTAATAAATTCAGGTTCCTTTTTGACTGTTCATATTTTGCATAATCTTCTGGATATTGATCTGAAATGTATTCCGCCATTGGTCGGGATCGGTTGTCATAGCCATATTTTTTGCACATCTCAAAATAGTTTTCGAGATTCTGGCGATAATCTTTAAGCACGTTCAAGTGCTTTGAAAAAATACTGTAACACAATGGTGATTGATGAAGTCTTGTATTTTTCACAACTCGCCCCGAAAGGCACGTTGAGCGAGAGAGTCGAATAATAGACCCAGTTCTGCAGTTTCATGCTCCATATTTTCTTTGATTTTTTTATTTCGTATGACGACTGAAATGAATTTATTTTGTAAATCTAAAGGGGGTAATGGAACATCAAGATTTCTTAAAATCCTAAGGTTAATATTTTTTTGGGCTGATTCAGGAGCAGTTTCTTCTAGTTTTTTTTGTAAGAACGATAGCCAAAACTGAACATACTCTGTCCTCACATTTTTTGATGGTGTAAAACCGACGATACTATCTGGGAAACATGCGTCGAAAGTAAGAATGCCTGTTTTAGCAATGTTGGCCGCTATTGTTATGCAGAGCGTGCCTTTTGGCCACATGCGGCTTTGCTTTAAACCTAACTCAGAATACGTTTGTTCATACTTGGTAATATAACCACCACAATTTGCAACATCTCCAGTTTGTACTAATGGATAAACGCCTCCTAAAAGTTCTGGTGCATTCCTTGGCCTGTGTTTCGACTTTCCCCGATCTAATGTGCCTATCTGATCTAATTTATGTTTCTGCCATCCCTTTGGATTAGTATTAGGATCCCCAAACATCTCCAAAAACACCGAGCGCAAAAATTGATCGAGGAGTTTGATAGTTTCGGTGCGTTTGCGGCGAATGGCATCGGCTTTGTCAAGTATGGTGGCAATACGACGTTGTTCGGGGAGTGGTGGTAAGTAAATTAATGTTCTATATATTTCATCTCTATTTAAACCTGGGATCGATGTTGTAATTTTCTTACTACCTAGGTTTGCTTTTTTTAAGGCATAATAAAGATATTTTAAATCAACTTCGTTCTGTTTCAGAATCTCCACATAAAAAGTTGTATCAATCGGCCATCCGCCATTGGGTGCGTATATAATTTCTCCTACGGAGCCTTTTCTTCCAATGATGATTGTAGGACAACTGACAACACATTCATCATGATTTCCAATACATCCATTTGATCCGTAAACCGCGAATGAACCTTTTTGTTTTCTTTCCTCTTGGCGTAATGGTTCACCGTAATGAACAGTTATAATTTCTTTAAGAGCTATTTGTTGAGCTAAATTCACCGCAACATTCCCCCCAGCTCTTCCAAATCCTTTTGAATCTCACGCTCCATCTCCATGAGCTTTTTCAAAATTACTTTCGGCGGATCATAAACAACTTCTTCATACTCCACCGTTTTGTAACGATTGATCGAAAGATCATACTTGTTCTCAACAATCTGCTTCCTCTCCACCCAAAACCACTTATCACCTTTAACAGGTTCTTTGAGCTGATGGCGCTTGTTCCATTTATCAACAATGTCGGGAATATCATTTTCTTTAATAGGATTGCGCTTGTCATCGAGACTAAAACCATCAGCCTCCATATCGTAAAACCAAACCTTATCCGTCTCCCCACCCTTGGTGAAAACCAACACAGCCGTGGAAACTCCAGCGTAAGGCTTGAACACTCCGGAAGGCATTGAAATCACCCCTTCAAGCTGAGATTCTTCGATGATTTTTTTCCTCACCGCCACATGTGCATTACTGGAGCCGAACAAAACGCCATCCGGTACAATCACCGAGCAACGCCCACCGTTCACCAAAAGGCGAATCATGAGCACCAGAAAAAGCAATTCAGTTTTGGTGGTCTGCACAGTTCGGGAAAGGGATTCGTGGATGTCGCTTTTGTCGATGCTGCCCTTGAAAGGGGGATTCGCGAGGATGATATCGAAGCGGTTTTCGAGTTCGCAGCGTTTGGAGAGTGCGTCTAAATAATCAACGTTGGGATGCTCGATGCCGTGCAAGACCATGTTCATCGCTGCGATGCGGAGCATTGTCGAATCGAAATCATAGCCAAAGAATGTCTTGTCGCGCAAAAAATCCCAGGCCTTGGAATCGGTGATCTTATCGCCCACCAAACCATGCTCGGTGCCGTCTTCTTGAAGAGTGATTCGATCAGGACTCGTGTTGGAGCGCAAAATATGTTGGTAAGCGCCAATCAAAAATCCACCGGTGCCGCAAGACGGGTCGCAGACACTTTCCCCAAGCTTAGGATTTACCAAAGCGCACATCATTTTAATGACATGGCGAGGTGTGCGAAACTGACCGTTCTTTCCGGAAGATTGAAGTTCCGAAAGGAGATATTCGTAGAGGTCCCCTTGCGTGTCCTGGTTCTGCTCCATGATGTGAAGCCCGTCGATGATCTCGACGGCTTCAACCACGAGCGAAGGCTTGGGGATCATGAAAACGGCGTCTTTCATGTGCCGGGAAAGATTGCCTTCTCCGTTTCCTTGAATGTTTTTGAGGAAGGGGAAAACTTGATCTCGCACGTGGGCAAGCATGCCTTCTGCTTCCATGTGCTTCCACTGCGACCAACGGAGTTTTTCATCGGGGAAAATCGATTTGTATTCTTTATGCAACCACTCGGCATCCGCCTTGCGCTTGAAGTCCATGTCGTCCAAGCGCTTCATGAAGATCAGGTAGGAAATTTGCTCGATCGCGGTGAGGGGATTGGCGATTCCGCCAGACCAAAAGAGATTCCAAAGTTTGTCTATTTTCGAACGTAGGTCTTTTTCTAGCATTATTTTTCCTCAGGAAAGTATGCTGATCAAGCGATGGTTAGCGAAGAAATGATACTTCCCGAATTTGGTGTTCTTGAGGTGGCCACTTCGAGTCAAGGCATACAAATGCCGACTTGCCGTTGTATAATGAATACCGAGGTTGTTCCCCAAACGAACCGGGGTGAGAACCGGAAACGAAAAAAGTTGCTGGATTAAATCCGCCGAATAAATTTTTGGATGCTGCTTTTTTATTTCCTCAAGGAAGACCTGATACAAATCCATGATCTTCAAAAACATGGTTTTGGTCTCTTTGGCTTGCGAATAAAATGCCTTCAGCATGAAAAGGATGAAGGCGGTCCAATCGGACTGCGTGGTGATGCCGCGCAACAGGCGATAATATTCGGAGCGGTTTTTATTGATGTAACCGCTGATGTAAAGAATGGGAAGACGAAGGATATTATCCTGAGCAAGCTGCAGGACCATTAAAATTCTTCCCGTTCTCCCGTTTCCGTCCGTGAAAGGATGAATCGCCTCGAACTGATAGTGGGCAATGGCACATTTGATCAGAGGATCTATCGCATCTTCCGGTTGGTTGACGAAGTTTTCCCAATTGCCGATGAGTGTCCCGATGTTGGCAGCAATGGGAGGGGTGTAGAGCACTTCTTTCGAAGCGACATTCTCTATTTTGTTTTGCTGTTGCCGGTATTCGCCTCCCGCAGCAAGCAATTGACGATGTATCCCTAAAACAATGCGCGTGCTGATCGGGATTTGCTTTAGGCTTTTAAAGCCCCACAACAAGGCCTCTCGATACCGCAAAACTTCCTTGTCTGGGCCCCTTTGTTCGGATTCGGGTAGTAACTGATTTTGCAAGGCTTCCACTAATGTCGTGTGGATGTTTTCTATTTCAGAGCTGGCCAAAGATTCTTTTACAATCGCAGGAGACAACAGCAACATGGGGTTGGGCAATGCAATGCTTGAGCCGTTGAGTTCTGCCAGTTCGGTTCGCGCTTTAAGTAATAGATCGAAGAAGACAGGGTCTTTAAAATTAAGGGTTGGAGGCAAAGAAGGCAGTTCAAAAGGATATGTTGGATCAAATGCCATATACAGGATGATATATAACAAAAGTAAAGAAAAAGCGATATAAAAATAAATTGGGTAATATCAAGCAGTTACTACCCCATTTAAGCAACATATTGCCCTATTTCTTCAATAAATTGAAGGACCTGACCTAATTGGGTAGGTGGAAAGATACCTCTAATCCCATGGGGGTTCATGTTGGTAAAAGGAGGGGCAACTAAATCTTCACGCTCAATCTTGCCGCGATCTAGGATGAAAGTTTTAATCATCCTCAAAAACTGGATTTGATCGGCCCGAAGGTCATTGTGCGTAGAGATAAAATCATCGAAGGCTTTGGAAATTGTTTCGCTGCGTGTCTGAAGTTTTTGCAGGCCTAAAATATGGCGGATGAAATCAATGAATCGAGCCGAGCGATTATCATAAACCCTTTGAAGAAGCGATTCGGTCACGTAAGGATCCTGCGAGCGGAGCAAATCGGCAAGCGATTGGATATCGAATTCATCGATGGGTTTTCCTGATTTGATTTTTTGCAAGACTTCATTGCTTTGGAGAAGCTCCTTTACTTTTTCTTCGACTTTACGCCGGTACTCTGCCGTGGAACTACGCTCCATTTCAGGGCCAAACTCAATGGTGTCGCGGATGAGGATATGATCGGCGAGGTCGAGCTTTTCAATATCGACGGATTGGCGGCTTCTGTGCCTCATGAGCGCACGCAGTTCTCTTCTCATTAATTCCAATGCATTGAAGTCGGCATCATTCCAAAACTTTGGCGTCTTTGTTTTTGAAATTGTATTTTCTTTGGCGCGCACTTGATTCAGGGTCAGTGGTAATTCTTCAAGGTTATTTAAAATTCTTGCCTGATAGATTTTGAAAACTTCCGTGTCCTTTTTCAGCAATGCGGTTTCCGCATCAATCACCTGAATATCAAAACGAAGCGCATCAAAATCTTCGATATTTCTCACGCGCATCATGGGTTGAATATTTTTGCGAAGGTCTTGAACTGTTTTTTCGCTAAAACTTGCCCAGTAAGCAGGTTCTTCAGTACGAGCGAACTCCATCATTTTTTCTTTGACGACTACGCTTTCTTTGGGAAGTGCGGCGATGTCAGCTTTAAGTTCTTCGATTGTTTGACTGACGATGTTGTCATTTCCGGAAAGCATCGCCGCCTCGGCGCGATTCAACCTTGCTTCGAAAAGCCGCTCGGGGATTGAAAGCGTGACGTTGGGTTCTTTGCCCTCCGGTGTCATCTGGAAGTAGGAGAAATTATTCCAATGATCAATGATGAGGAAATATTCCTTGTCCTTTCCAGGGCCAAAAAGATTTTTGCACAGGCGCGTTCCGCGGCCGATCATTTGCCAAAACTTCGCGCGCGAGAAAACGGGTTTGGCGAAAACAAGATTGACGACTTCCGGGATGTCGACACCGGTATCCAACATATCCACTGAAATGGCGACTCTCATGGGATCCTTTGGATCTTTGAATTGATCAAGCAAACCGCCATCAGTATTAGCTCTTGGATCGTGTGAATCGATGACGCGCGCGAAATGGCCCTGATATTCAGGGAAAAGGCGATTGAAGGTCTCTTCAAGTCTCAGGGCATGGAGATGGGAAAGTGCAAAAATGATGGATTTGCCTGGCTTCGTTCCTGTTTCATCCTTGATGGATTGCTCCATGAACTCACGAACGATGACTTCATTGGTCCCGGAGTTAGTCACTTTTCTCTCGAGATCAGTCCCTTCGAAATCAATTTCCTCGACATCCTTTCCTTCGGCAATGAGTTTTTTCTGGATGGAGACAGGTAAATTCCCAGCCTGAATACCTTCGACTTGAAATCGAGATTGGATGCTGAGGGCCTTGAAGGAAACGAGGTGTTTTTGATCGACAGCCTCTTCATAGCTGTAATTGAAAGTAGGTTCTGCATCCCCGGTTTCAAAAAGCTTGAAGGTGTTGCGTTCGATAAAATCGACAGGGGTTGCCGTTAAGCCTATTTGATAAGCATCGAAGTGATCAAAGATTTCCTTGTAACGCTTATAAATGCTTCGATGGGATTCGTCGGCAATGATCAAATCAAAGAAGCCAGGCGAGATGCTGGGATAAATTCCGTGCATGGCGGGATAGGTCGAAAGGTAAACCCGTTTGTCTGGAGGACAATTGTCTTTTGAAACCCTCACGCGAGGTGCGTTGGGTAGGTATTCCTTGAAAGCTCCATCGGCTTGTTTGAGCAAGGCATTGCGGTCCGCCAAAAACAGGATTCGCTTCACCCAATTGGCACGCATCAGGACATCGATCAATGCCATGGCAGTTCGGGTCTTGCCAGTTCCTGTAGCCATAACCAGCAGGGCTTTTCTGCGGTTTTTATTTTCAAACGCTTCGAGGGCACGCCGAATGGCTTCTAACTGATAGGGACGTCCCACAATTTTTTTGTCGATAAGAGCTGCGGAAAGGGTTTGTCGTTGGTCGTTTTGAAAACGCAAGCTTTCCAGGTCATCACGAGTGAAAAAACCGAAAACTTTTCTGGGTGGATAACGCTTATCGTCCCAGAAAAAGATATCATGCCCATTGGTGTAAAAGATGAAGGGCCTGATGCCATACGTTTTCTCAAAACCGTCGGTATATTGTTTCGCCTGTTCCCGACCCACCTCGGCCTCGACAGACGTCTTTTTGGCTTCAACAACGGCAAGCGGTTTTCCATCACGGCCGAGAAGGACGTAATCCGAGTATCCAACCCCTTCTTCTTTTCCGAACTGGTGAAATACCTCATGTTCTGAAATCACTTGAGAGGGATTAGCGACATCCCATCCAGCTACCTTAAGCCGCTTATCGATAATTTCTTTTCTGGTTTGCTTTTCAGACATCGCATTCCTCTAATCATGATTTATGTGCTTCTGATAGATGAAAACTCAATCAAATACCCGCCCTGTTTCCCGATTGTTCGATTTATTGCTTTTCATTTTTTCTCTGACGATGCTCATTCCTCGTATCCACATAAATTGCACAAACCGAAAATCCTACTCCAAATAACCCTTGGGCTACGCCCCCTTGAAAATGACATACACACCTGACGTAAGTCGCGTGCTTTCCTTAAGTCTTTGAAATTAATGTCGGATTTAAGATCCGATTTTATTTTAAAAGGTCGGTTTTGTGTCCGCTCTGAGCTTCTCTTTTCTATGTCATTGAAATTCAATCATCTTTTTGTCCAACAAAATCGGACAGGTTTTGGCTTTTCCAAGCGGTTTATTTTTCAAGACTTTGCAAATCTCTCCGGCACGTGCCGGGGACTAATAATAAAAAAATAAATTTCGATTGATCCCCTTCACTTCATTGCTACAATACATCTTATCCTAAAAATATTTTGTTACCGGGTATGAAACAGCCTTTTGGCGCCAGGTATCGTTTTTTGAAGTAAAAAATCCCACGGAGGGGAAATGAAAAAAATTCTCAGGGGCTTAAGTCTCGTGTTGGTATTTCCATTTATAGGCATATTGGCTGGAGTCCAATGTGCGGGTGCACCTTCATTCAGCGAAGGTTATTCTGTAAGCGGTACCATTTACGGTTTAGGTGGGAATCTTATCCTAGTCGATGACAGTTCGCTAGGTGGCGAATTGGAGGTATACAGTCCTCCTACGGGCCAAACACTAACAAGTCCTATTACTTATTCATTCGAGGGTTACACAGAGAGTGATAGCTACTTCGTAGAAATTGTTGAATCTCCTGAAAGACAGCAATGTGCCGTCGCAAACCCCTCAGGAAATATAAATGGAAATAATGTCACAGGCATTAATGTGTATTGTGGAGCGCCTTATACTATTGGTGGAACTTTAAGTGGCTTAGGTTCCGGAAAAACAGTTACTTTAGGACTCAATACTGCCGTGGGGAGTTCGCTCGTTACCTACACCCGAGGTTTCAATGGATCTTTTGAATTTACGGATTCCGATGGTGGCCCTACTCTGCTTCCCTACCTCTTTCCTTATGTGGTGACCATTGAGACTCAACCAGACAGTCAAACCTGCACAGTCACAAATGGGACTGGAATCGTCCCTGCAAGAGATATCGATAATATCGTGGTCACTTGCGGTTCATCGACAAGTAAAAAAATATTTGTAACCAGCACATCAAGCACGGGTAACCTTGGGGGAATTTCGGGTGCCGATGCAACTTGTGCAAGCGAAGCGACGATGTTTGGCTACACCGGAACCTACAAAGCCCTTCTCGGAAGCGCCTCGCGCAGCACTTCTTCGAATTGGGTTTTGGCGGCAAACACTCTATATGTGCAAGCGGGCAACACCAGCAACGTGATTGGCACCACTAATTCGAGTGCCATCTTTACTTTTCCTCTCACCAATTCGTTTGGCACAATCAGCACCACCAGTTGGACAGGCTTAACAAGCGCTTGGGCCGTAGCTTCGGATACTTGTTTAAATTGGACCGATACGGTGGGCGTGAATGGCAACACTGGAATCAACAATGCCACCGATAGCACCGCCATCGCCGAAGCTTCTCCAGAATATTGTGGCACCGTTCCTCAAACCTTGATTTGCATAGAACAGTAAATCGAGAGACTCAGAGTCAGAGTTTTGTGAAACAAAAAAGCCCTCGGAAAAATCCGAGGGCTTTTTATTTTTCAATACATTAGAACCACTCACCTGGTACGAAAAAGCTTTTTGGTACCAGATATCATTTTTTATTCCGATGGAACCGCCTCACCTCGTCTACCAAACTGAATCCAATCGAGATTCAATATATCTTCGTTATAACTCGTCTTCACCAACACAAACACCGTATGCTTACCGGGTGTTGGATTGCTAATGTTCATGGGAATCGTTCTCCACGAAGTCCACCCGCCCGTTCCGGTAACTCCCAGATCGGTCAAGAGAGGTCCATTCGCAGTATCTAAGCGAAACTCCACCAAGGCAGAACCAGCAGTGTTACTTGCCATTCGCAAGTAAACTTGAAACGGGTTATCGCTACCGAAATCTACATTATCAAAACGAAGCACCGTTCCATTCTTAAGCTGACCGACGGCTTGGCCACCCGAAGCATTACTGAAGCTCGAAACATTGGCACCCGTAATACTCGAGGCCCACTCTGCTTCGATTCGAGTGTAAGCACTCAACTGACCGGGCTCGGGCGCAGGCACTGGTGTAGGTTCAGGTTGCGGGGTTGGGGTCGGCTCCGGTGTAGGGCTGGGGGTCGGAGTTGGCGTGGGTTGTGGTTCTGGGCTTGGAGTCGGTTGTGGCTCGGGAACAGGATCCGGACTCGGAGCCGGGTTTGAAGGATTCGGTGAGTCAGAAGGAATTGGATCACCCATTCTACCAAACTGAATCCAATCGAGATTGAGTATGTCTTCGTTATAGCTCGTCTTCACCAGCACAAACACGGTATGTTTGCCCGTTGCCGGGTTGCTGATGTTCATGGGTATTGTTTTCCAGGTCGTCCAGCCTCCCGTGCCCGAAACTCCCAAATTAGTTAAGAGAGGCCCGGTTTCGCTACCCCGCCTAAACTCAACCAAGGCAGAGCCACCGGTATTACTCGCCAATCGCAAATACACTTGAAACGGATTGTTGTTTCCGAAATCTACATTATCAAAACGAAGCACCGTTCCATTCTTAAGTTGACTGACGGCTTGGCCACCCGAGGCATTGCTTAAGCTTGAAACATTTGCGCCCGTCATGCTCGAGGCCCACTCGGCTTCGATTCGACTATAAGCACTCAGGCCATCTGGGCTCGGTGTAGGAGTAGGAGATGGATCCGGTTGCGGAGTTGGGCTCGGCTCTGGTGTGGGGCTGGGGGTCGGAGTCGGTGTGGGTTGCGGTGTGGGAGTAGGTTCAGGACTTGGAACCGGATACTGCGGCGGAGGTTCTGGTGGCAACACACTTCCACTTTGATCGGTAAGGGTACTTCTAGGAGGCACAGTCAAACTTGCACCATCGGAAAAACTCACAAGCACTGTGGAGTTGCTGGGATTGTAAGCGGCATGAGTTTTCGTTCCATTTTTATTAAACGTCACTGCGGTGGGAGAATTTGAAATCACACTGTAATCGAGTTGCCCAAAATCTTGCATGCCTCGAATCCATTGATAAGTTCTCGCCTTCGATTCGCCTTCTTCTACCAGGTAGAACGGATTCGAGTTAAATTTCTGCATGGCTTGATCGGGGTCGGCTAACGCCTGATAACTCCAAATAATATCCTGCCAAAATGCCTCGGGCCCGCCATTGGTCTCGACTAAACTTTGATAATTCGATCGCACAAAATTTGGATCACGGCCTAAATAAAGCGATGCGCCCGTGATCGGGAGCATATTAATACCGTGAATCTCCTCAGTGGAATCGGTCCACCAGGTTGAATAAGAAGCGCCGTTGCTCCAGATCATTCCCACCACATTTCGTGTAAAGTTTGACGGAAAGTTTTCTTGATGCATATCAAACCAATACTCTTCAATCGCCGTCACCTCGTTTGCATAAAGCATTAAACCTAAATCTCGAATCGTTGGATTGCCCTTCGCAGCTCCCCACAAGGCAATACCCGCTGCATAATTGATGGCCTCTGAAGTAGATTCTTGATTGGCTCCCGAATCAAAACCGCTGTGGCCCGAGGCCCAAGAGTGGCCTTCGTAAGAATCGTAGGTTCTTAAAAAAGGAAACCGCGTATCGTTTCGATCCCAGTTGGCTGAATCTTTGATTAAAAATTCCACCATCGGCCCCCATCTTGTATCGGATGCCCAAGAAGGGTCGAATTGAGCAACCGCGGCAGCAGCCATGATGTAATACCCGTAATCGAAGTGATGATCGTTCATCATCGCCGCCGAAAAAAAGGCTTCAGGATATGCAAGTGCGGTTTTCCACTGAGAGTTGTAAGCGATGAATTTACTATCGCCCGGCCCCGAGTAAGTGAACCAATTCTCGAGTTCTCCCTTTAACTGATTCAAAAAATAATCTCGGGCCTCGTAGTAGCCAATATCGTTGGCGAGATAGATAAGATCTCTTACTCGCCCCATGGTCTTTCCGCTAAAATAGACATCGGTTGTTGGAAACAAGTTGGGGTGTTGGTAATACTGATTGATGTAATCTCTTAAGCGATCACGATCAACGCCCGCCGCGGTGGGCAATGCAGGAAGTATTCCGTTGGTTTTCACCGAGGTGGTAAAATTTGAGGTCTCGGCTAACTTTAGGGTTCCCCTGGGAGATGTGTAAGAAGCGTTGTGAACGAGCACAACATTGCTGTTTCTCCATTGATGCGGATAAAGCGTGATCAAAGGTTTTGTTTCGCTTCCTTCCAAAATAGTCGATTCAATATTGAAATGCGTATTTACCCGCGCCTGCTGAGCGTCGTAATCCCAGGTGGTGGTAGTTTGAGTTGGAAAAACATAAGCGTGTTTTTTAAATAATTCTAATAATGCAGAATCTTGGGAGGGCAAAACCGCAACCGAAAAATAATTTTTCTGAGCAGTGAGCGGAGCCGTCATCACTCCAGTACCACTCCAATATGAACCGCTCGGAGCAAACAAAGCGTAAGAGTGACCATTCACGGTTACGCCCCGAACATTGCCTTGATCGTACCAAACAAAAGGACTTCCATTGAATGTAATCTTGGCATTTCCACCCGAACCCTTCGCATATAAATAAGGAAAACCATGCCCCAAAGTTACTTTCAAATCTCGCGCACCATCATTCCAATTCGCAGTAACGATCCAATCGGAGTAAGAATCAACCTTCGCCTCACTGGCATTTAATCCTTCTAGCCCGAGTGTAAAATCAACGGGCTCGGTATACCAGAAAGCTTCAATAAAGTGCCCAGGAGCGCTGTTAAAAACATGCGCCGTAGGATGCGTTGGATAATGCACTTCTAAACCTTGTGCCTGCCCTCTCACCACCAACGGATGAGGATAAACATTTAAGGAGTAGGATCCGTGGTTGTGAAACTTGTAAATAAAAGACGACCAAAATTTATTGGTCACCGCCGGCTGATTGAAACTCGAGGTTACCTTGGGCGATACCGGATTATTGTTAAAATCGGATGGGACAGGAAACCCAGAAGGCACGCTATCGGCATAAGATCCTGATCCGTAGATTACTGGGGCAGACGCCTTGGCAATAGAAAGAGGAAATAAAAACGTTAAAAGAAATAGGCTGAAGTAAAACCTTGTAGAAAAGAATTGACTCATATTTCCTCCTTTGCGCTTTTTAATTTATGAGTGGTTTAACGAGAGGAAGAGGAGAAGGTTCAAAGGAAAAAAAACTACTGAAACGAGTTAAGAGAAGATGAAAGTTGGGGGGTGAATAGCGGGTATTAATTCACTTTTCTTAAAGTTAAATTTCTCTCTGCATTACAAAATTCATTCGCCCGAAGGTCATCTGAACGCAGGCTAATGCTCGCGGTGGCACGCCCATCCGGCTGCACATGCACCGTTAAATGCATTTTTAGATTTCGCCCGCTATCTGTCACCGGAACCCCTCTTGCATCTGCTTTTCCATAAGCATCTAACAAAATTTGAGGAGTGGCGGTATCGGGCCCTCGTGTAACGCCAGGAGGAAGAGGAATATCCGGAATACTGCTTCGTGGACTGGCACTATGAGAAGTAAACAACAGGTCTTGCTGCACCCCGGTAGCATCTTCAACGCATTTCACATGAATACTAAAACGCAAATCTTCTAAGTTATTGCCCCGTACTCGAAAAATTAAACTTTCAGGGGAAGGCAAATTTTCACTCACATAGAGTCCGCTCGGATAACGATTCGGCAAATCCACAACGCGAGGAGGGGGCTCAGCCCAACTAAGAGAGGTGAAAAAAATTAAAACAAAAGAAAAAATTATTAGAAAATTCCCTTTCGATTTTTTCATTTTTCTCCCCTTTTTAAAAAAGGCCCATGATTTTTAGCAGTGTAAGTGGCGATCGAACCAGAATCAAGAAGAGATAAAAAATTCCTTTCTGGCGGTGTTTTGGTTGACGAAAGAGGCGTTTAGTTTTAGCGCCCTTCCTATATAAGGAGCCTTTTATGAAACATCTTAGCGTTAAAAAAGAAGACGGCGTTTTTATCGTCACCATGACTGGCAACACCCCCGCCAATACCTTTACCGAAGAAGTTTTGCGCGAGCACATGGCCGTGTGTGATGAAATTGAAAACTCCATGGAATCAGGTGCGGTAATTCTCACTTCGAATGATCCAAAGTTTTGGACCAACGGCATTAACCTCGAATGGTTGATCGCTCAAGGCGGTGATTATATTCCAAAATTTAAAGATATTATTGATGACATGCTGCTCCGTTGGGCTACCTTGCCATTCCCTACTTTCGCGGCACTGAATGGGCATGCCTTTGGGGGCGGAGCAATTTTGGCTTGTGCCTTTGATTTTCGCTTTATGCGTCAAGATCGCGGCTTTTTTTGTTTTCCGGAAATTGATGTGAACATCCCTTTTACCGATGCCATGCATGAGATCATTGCCTGCCTCCCCAACAAACAAGCCCTTTGGGAACTCGCTTTAACCGGCAAACGGATTGGCGGAGAAGAAGCCAAGCAAAAGGGAGTCGTAACCGATTGCTTTAGCGAAGCAGAACTTTTTCCGAAAGTTTTGGAATTCGCAAAAATTCTGGGCTCAAAAAATCGCGCGACTTATGCCGATATCAAAAAAGGCTTAAAAAGAAACATCTACTCCCTTCTTTCGAAGTAAAACACTATGTCAGACCCGCGTTGGATTGCGACCTGCCCTCATGAAACGGTAGGAGTGCTCTCAAAAGAATTGACGGCACTCGGCATACAAAACCAAAGCCCTCTCTATCGCGGAATTGCGTTTACAACCGATTTGGAAACAGCCTACCGCGCGCATTTGCTTTTACGCAGTGCCAGCCGTATTCAGAGAGTGATTGCAGAATTTGCTCTACCGAACATTTCTCATTTACAAAATGAATTAAAAAAAATTATCTGGCCCGATTGGCTAAGATCGCACAAGCCCTTTACGGTGGTTCCCGTTTTAACCGATTCACACGCCGAAGTTTTAGGTGAACAAGCGATTGTTACAGCGATTGTGCAATCGGTTCAACAAAGCGCTTTTGAAAAATCTGCTCCTCGTTTTGACGCAGAAGCCGATAACCCCATCACCATTATTTTATTTATTCGAAATCAAAAAGCCGTACTCAGCCTCGATACCGCCGGGCGTGCGTTGCATAAACGCGGCTGGCGAACGAACGGACATCCCGCCGTTTTAAAAGAAACGCTGGCTGCATCTCTTTTACTTCTCGCCGGATACACCGGCGAAGAAGTGCTGCTTGATCCGATGTGTGGTTCAGGCACTATCGCCATCGAAGCCGCTTACATTGCGCTCGACAAAGCCCCCCTCATTCATCGCGGCAAAGATGATTTTGCGTTGGAAAATTTGGCAGGCTTTGACCGCGCTCTGTGGCGCCGTGTTTCCGATCAACTGCGGGCAAAGAAAAAAAATGCGCTACCCTACCCCATCTACTCCTCGGACATCCGTGAAAAATATGTAGAAGTCGCTCGCGCCTCGGCCTTGCGTGCTCGCGTAGAAAAATATCTCGATTTCTCGGTAAAACCTTTTCAAGAATGGATTCCGCCAGCGAAGACAGGTTTACTGATTACTAATCTCCCTTATGGGGAACGGATTGGTGCGGGCGCTATTAAAACTCTCTATCAAGAGGTGGGGCAAACTCTAAAAGAACATTTTTCAGGTTGGCGTATTGCGCTGCTTATCCCTCAAAAAGCTCCGGTTCATTTACTCGGACTAAAATCACCCAAAATAATTCCACTGATGAATGGGGCACTGCCTGTGCAACTCTTGCTCCAATAATTCCATTTTATTTTAAACTTGCTTCCCCCTTTCTTCTTTGTGTACTGCAAGAAAAGTTTTTAATTCAAAATATAAGGAGTGGTTATGGCCATCGTTGAAGAATCCGAATACAAAGGAAACCCCATGCTTGTTTTGAAGAACACCGAAGATGATAAGTTTCCTTTTCAATTTGGGCTTAAAAAAGCAAAACTCGTTTTAGAACACATCGAAGACGTGAAAAAGTTTATCCAAAAGCACGATAAGTCGGCTAAAGAATAGAGCTCTTCCTTTAGACGATCCTTTAATCCTCTCTTGCATATCTTGAAACGGCTCTGTTACACCTTTTGAGGTGTCTACTTTATCTTTTGATATTGCGATTCTAGGGGGCGGTATTGCGGGCGCTCTAGCGGCCCACAAGCTCGTAGAACGAGGGTTTCACCCGCTGGTGATTGATCGCGGGGTTTTGCTGAGTCAGCCCCAGATCGAAGAGATTTTTTCCGAACAAAGCGTTTTACTTTCGGCCCATGTGCCCAAAGCAGAGGTCAGCTTCGCCCAGAAAAAAAATCAGAAAAAATTTCTACCCCAAGCAGTGGGGGGGCTCGCCCGTTTTTATGCGGGAGTTTCGCTCCGAATGCGCGAAAAAGAATTTGAAGCGTGGCCTTTTTCTTATTCCGCGATTGAGCCGTTTTATTCCGAAGCTGAGAAGCTCCTCTCGGTTTCTGGAAATGCAGGGGCAGATCCTTTAGAACCTTTTCGATCTTCTGATTTTCCGCTCCCGCTTCCTCCGATGTCGGAGCTCTCGAAAGTTCTTTTTCGAGGCGCTGAAAAATCGGGAGCAAAACCCTTCCAACACCCCTTCGCGATTGATTTTACCCACTGCAAACGTTGCAATTACTGCAATCAAGTGCCTTGCCCAGTCGATGCGAAATGGTCGCCCGATCGGATTTTAAAAAATCTTCATCAATCCGGAAAAATCACGCTCTGGGATGAATCGACTGTTCAAAAAATTCTCTGGGAGAAAAAAGATTCGGAGATTCAAATTACCGGAATTTTAGTTCAGAAAAATAAAGCTGAACCTCAGCATGTGGAAGCCGGAAAATATTTAATCACCGCAGGGGCCTTAACCTCTCCGCTTCTTCTCATTCAATCCGGGCTTCAAGAACAATTCCCTCTACTCGGAACTCATTTAATGACGCATTGTTTAGGACTAGTCGTCGGCGTCTTTCCCAAGCAAATCAGCGCGGAGAATGATTTTCATAAGTGGTTTAGCGTGGATGATTTTTATTTTGAAGACAATGGCGAAGTACGAGGCCTCATTCAACAAGATCATTTGACTACATGGGAGAGAGTAGTCGGACGTTTTCCAAAATATCTGCAGCCCTTGATTGAATTCTTTTATTACCGCACCTGCCAACTTTTAATTATTGCAGAAGATGAACCCCAAAAGTTAAATCGAATTGACGCAAGCTCGGAGTTAAACCGCATTGTCGTCCATCAAAGTTTTTCGAAGAAAGATCTACAAAAGCGTAAATTTTTGACTAAAATGGCGAAAAAAATCATGCGAAAATCGGGTGCCGCTTTTTCGCTGAACTTTGCGGGGCAATCGGTCTATCACGCTTGTGGAACAGCACGTATGGGAAAAACTCCCGAAAATTCGGTAACCAATGCACAAGGGCAGGTTTGGGGCGCCTCAAATCTCTATGTAGGAGATGCTTCCACCTTTACGACATCCAGTGGAGTGAATCCGAGTTTAACCATTGCAGCGAATGCGTTACGAATTGCGAATGGATTATAATCAAAATGAATAAGTTGATCAGTGTTTCTGAAGTAAGCGGAAAAGCACCGAACTAACGAATACCTATTTTATAAGCTGTTCAAATTTGCAAAATGCTTCCCTACGGTGCGTTTTTCCGCGACCTAAAGAAATGCTGATCAACGTTATCAAAAAACTTATGACCCTTAAAATCTGTGTTTTAGGCACTGGCAAAATCGCCCAAAAACATCTTAAAATTTTAAAATCTTTTTCCACTGTGCGGCTTTCTCTCGCCAGCCGCTCGGGCGAAAAAGCCCAGACTTTAAAAAATAAATTTAATCTTCAGCAAGCTTACACTTCTTATGAACAAGCTTTTGCATCAGACGAAGAAATTATTTTAATCACCACACCTCCCAACACACATTATTCTCTCTGCAAAAAAGCACTCGAGGCGGGCAAGCACGTGATCGTTGAGAAACCAGCATTTAACTCGGTAGCCGAGTTTCAAGAGATACTTCAGCTCGCCCAAGAGAAAGGCAAAAAACTCTGGGTGGCTGAAAATCAATGGTATGACCCTTTTCATCGCAAACTCATCGGCTTCATTCAAAATCACTCAGCGGGTTTTCCTTACTTTTTAGAACTCGTTCGCGTGGGTAAAAATAATTTAAAAGGGTGGCGCGAAGATCCACAAGAAATGAAATGGGGCGCCCTGCATGAAGGCGGTGTGCATTGGGTAAGGCGCCTACGCGATTTGGCCGATTGCTTTGAAAAGCAAAAAGGAATCGAATCGATCGTTCAAATGCAGGCCTTCGCTCCTTGTTGCAATTCGAAATTTGAAGATTCGAGCATTTTAGTTTTTCAACAAAAATCAGGATTAATCGCCCAGCTGATCCATAGCTGGCGAGTGCCCAACCGAGCTCTTGGTTTTTTCAACTTCTCGCGCTTGCTTTGCGAAAACTATTCAATCTATTTTAGCGGAAAATGTTTAGGGGGCTTGGCTTTCGGAAAAAAATTCCGAGTTTTCTTGCCCTGTTTTCGCGATCTCGGTGGATTTAAAGCCATGTGGAAAGATTTTATTGAGGCTCTTTCTCAAAATCGCAAGCCCCAACTGAATATGAAAGAAGTTTTAGAAGATTTGATTTTAGTTGAAAAAGCTTATACCCAAATGAAGAAGCCATGAAAAAACTCCGCCTCACTCCCCTTCTTAATTTTTTACTCGTTGGCTTGATCGCCTTTCTCTATTTTCAAAACAAAAAAACTGAAACACCTCCGGCGCCGCAATGCTTAAATACTTGGGAAGTCTGCTTCACACCCGGCGGCGATTGCACCGATAAAATTGTGAACGAAATCCGCAAAGCCCAAAAACAAATTCGGGTGCAGGCTTATTCTTTTACTTCACGCCCCATCACCGAAGCATTCATCGAAGCCAAAAAACGAGGCGTAGACGTGCAAGTGATTGTGGATGAATCGAATGAAGAGCCCAAATATCAGATGGATGATTTCTTGAAAGATCAAGGAGTCGCCGTCTTTACCGATAAAAAACACGCCATCGCCCACAACAAAGTGATTTTGATTGATGAGAAAACCGTGCTCACCGGGTCTTTCAACTTCACCAAAGCCGCTCAAGAGCGCAATGCCGAGAATTTGATAATCTTGAAGGATTCCAAATTATTAGAAGCCTATCGGGCCAATTGGGAAAAGCACCAGGAACATTCCCTCTAAAACGCTTAATTGACACGCAACTTCTTTTGAAATTATCCGAGAATCTCTCAAATCATTTATTGAGGAGAATTTATGTCAGATCGCGAATACCGCATTGGTAACTTAATTTTCTTAGATCATAATCATGATGGGCGTTTCAGCTCACGAAACTCAGGAGATTCCATTCAAGTCGAAGATTCCACTAGCCATCAAAGAACTACTATCAATACTACCGACTCAAGGGTTGGAAGTTTAGTTGAGCACTTAGGCTTATATCCCCGCCAACTTGAACAGATCTCTTTGGAAAATCTCCAAAATTATGCCGATGCATTATACGCCTTTGAAAATGGAGCCCGCCAAGGACAAAACTGGCAAACAGTAATGCTTCATCATTCAACCCGACTCTTTGCTCAAGACTATTTTTGCCACATACCAGAGGATGCAGGATACGATGTGGACTGCACTATCCAAGCCTCCGTAGCGGCTCGTTTGGATCAACACCCTATTTCTAGAAACTATAGTAATGTGAGCGATTTTGTTAGCGCTGCCCGTGAAGCGCTTACTCGAGCCCAACAAGCCCACAATGGTAACCTGCCTTCTGGAGATGATATTCAAAATGTTTTCGATGTTTTAGAGGCTGTGGAAAACGAAATGCGCTCTCCTAATTTTCCTGCAGCTTGGCGCCAAAATTCTGCCGTAGTGGCTCTAGCTCAAGAAATCGCCTCTTACAGTTCTCGATCTGAAGGCAATGCTTACTTGGCTGCAGTGACGCGAACCGAACAACACTTAAATCAAAACTTGATCGCGCATTTGGGTGAAGTTTGGGATGACTTAAGAGATTTAAATGTTCCTTTCGATGATTTCACGAATCGTCCTCTGTTTAATCTAGATCCTGCCCTCACCGCACAAGTAAATACCTTACGGCAAAGGCTTTACGCCAAAGGCCTTGAATTGGCTCAGGCAGAAAAACAACGTTTGCAGGCAGAACAAGCTCGGCTTGAAAGAGAGCGAGGCGCTGAAATTCAACGAGCACAAGCGAATATCTCCCGAAATCGGGCAGAGCTTGCAGAGCATCAAAGAGAACTCGCAACCGCCCAAACACAACTTCCTCGATTAAGGGCTCAACTCGCGGCTGCAGAGGCCAATATCGCTCGTCTGCCGGGTGAAATTAGCCGCTTGCAACGAGAAATTGATGCCGCACCTTTTTATCGCCCGGATATTTATTTGCCACTCCGTTCGCAAAAAAGTACTGCGGAACAGCAGCTCGATAACGCTCGTCTTGCACAGGAGAGATTACGAGGAGAGATTCAGTCTACCGAACATACTCTAAGACATCATGAGCGGATGATCCCTACCACAATGGCACTCATTTCAAATTACGAGCGGGATCTGCAGACCTTTCAACAAAACCGCGACTTCGGGACCAATGAAATAAGAACCGTCCGCGATCAAATAGGGAACCTCGATCGAATGATCGCCCTCTGGACTCGCGCACGCCAACCAAACGCTGCTCACTAATCATTAAGAATGAGAACGCCGAGGAGTAGAAGATTTACCTCGGCCCTCTTGATTTCGCCAACGCGGCTTAAAGCGTTTTTGGCCTCGGCGAGGTCTTTCATCAAAGGGCCTGGGCTTCACCGTGACTTCTCCCATCTCGCGCGGATCTTGCTTCACCGCGGGAGCAGGTTTTAAGCCCTTCAATTCCGGAACTTTTGAAATCGTAATCGTTTTGCGGATTAATTTTTCGATAATGCGAATTTCGTATTTTTGCTGGGGCGTTACAAACGAAATGGCTCTGCCGGTTTTTCCGGCCCGCCCGGTTCGCCCAATTCGGTGCACATAATCTTCGGAGTTATCGGGCAAGTCAAAATTCACCACGAGCTCAATATCATTCACATCGATTCCCCGTGCGGCGATATCGGTTGCCACCAAAACCCGGTATTTGCCGGATTTAAAGCCAGCCAAAGCTTCGCGACGCTGCGCTTGGCTGCGGTCGGAATGAATCTCCGCGGCACGATGCCCCATCACTTTTAAAATATGGGTAATTTTCTTGGCGCCATATTTCGTGCGCGAAAAAACCAAAACGGTGCCTTTGTATTCTTGTAATAATTTTTCTAAGAGCGAGAGTTTTGATTCTTGCGGCAAAACAAAAATTTCTTGCTCGACATCTTTCGCAGCCGAACCCGCAGGAGCCACTTCAATGCGAAGCGGCAGAGTCATATACGTGCTCGCCATTTTGAGAATGGTCGGCGGCATAGTGGCCGAAAAAAGCAGGGTTTGCCGCTCTTTCGGCACAGTCTTTAAAATTTGATTCAGTTGAGGTGCAAAACCCATATCGAGCATGCGGTCGGCTTCGTCTAAAACAAGAATCTTAATATCACCCAGTTGAACACGCCTCTCTTCGAGATGATCGATCAAGCGCCCGGGAGTGGCAATAATAATGCGGGGATGCCGGCGAAGTTCTTGAATTTGCCCAAACATCGATTCTCCGCCAATCAAAACCGCGCTCTTGAGATTGAAGGCATGTCCGAGCCGATGAAAAGTTTCGGCGGCTTGAAGCGCCAACTCTCGAGTAGGAAGTAAAACCAGAGCCTTTCCTTTCACGTGATTTAAGCGCTCTATTAAGGGGATTCCAAACGCCAAGGTTTTTCCGGTGCCGGTTTGGGCAATTCCCAAAACGTCTTTTCCTTGCATCGCGGCAGGAATCGATTGGTGTTGAATAGGGGTGGGGGTGACAATCTTCATCTTCTGCAAAACTTGAAGGACTTGCAGCGAAATACCCAGAT
>CAYLKF010000012.1:0-81562 GCA_964384365.1 uncultured Pseudomonadota bacterium
CGTCCCCGAACTTCAGGACGAAGTACTGCTCAGTAAACCCTTTTGCATACGTATTGTCCCCCCACCTCGCACTATCAATGCTAAAAAGAAAGCAGGCATGCGGTGAATACGTCATCTATGAGAATTTTATCCGGTTACAAGAACATCGCTTCTTTTCTGGGAGTCTCCACTAAAACGGTTCAACGAAACTTAAGAACAATTCCTGTTTCATGGTTGGGGACAAAGGTTGTAGTGTTGGAATCTGATTTGATTAATTGGCTACAAAGAAGGTCTAAGAGATCCTCCAGGAAGCTTCAGTTATCCAAATGAACAAGTATTCAGAGTAGTAATGGATCTATATACAGGCCATGACTATAATATAATAATATTATAGTTTTATATTAACTAATATATTCATATAGTTACAAGTGTAATTACATGAATTTTTAATAAAATAATGTACTTTTCTCTCTTGATATCCGATAATACTCAAGAGGTTATGAATATGCATGAAAAAACAGTCGATGTTTTAAGACGAAAACTTTATCCGGGGAAAGTTTACCGGCGAGCTGATCTTGCGCTTTTTTCTTCCAATGTGGATCGCCATTTAAAAACTCTTGTCGAAGAAGGTGTTTTAACCAAGCTCCAAAATGGACTTTATCTTTGTCCTCGGCAATCCACTTTTGGAGAAGTGCCCGCTGAAGAGAATAAATTGTTGGAGAGATTTTTGAAGTCTTCCAAATTTCTTGTTTATTCTCCTAATTCATTTAATTCTCTGGGTCTTGGAACCACCCAACTCTATAACTTGCCCGTGGTCTTGAATCAAAAACGCCATGGTAAATTGAGTTTAGGTGAGAGAACATTCTTTTTTCAACGACGCCTGAATGTCCCAAGAGAAATGACAAAGGAAGTGCTTTTGGTGGAGCTGTTGAATAATTTAAAAATGTTGCCTGAAGAACAAGGGCAATTATTGGAAGTCTTAAATCAAAAACTTCCTGATTTTGATAAAAAAACTTTAGAGAAAAGCGCAAAACGCTATGGGACTTATTCGACGCAAAAGCGTTTGCATGACTTGTTGGAGAAGAATTTAACGTATGCCTCCTAAATACCTTCACCATCATGAAGAGTTCAAAGAACTGCTAAGCATTGCAGCAAGGGATCAGCAGATCAACGAGCCATCGCTTGTCGAAAAAGATTATTGGATCATGCATGTTCTGTATGCTCTTCAAAAACAAGGTTGGGTGTTTCAATTAAAGGGTGGCACTTCTCTTTCAAAAGGTTTCGGAATCATCAATCGTTTCTCGGAAGACATTGATATCAAAATCGATCCTCCTGTTGGGCGCGATGTGAAAACAGGAAAAAACCAAGATAATCCTAGTCAGGTAAAATCGAGAGAATCTTTTTTCGACTGGCTTGCAGAAGAAATTTCAATTCCTGATATTGAAAATATCGAAAGAGATCGGGTCTTCGATGATAGTAAATTTCGAAGTGCTGGGATTCGCCTTTATTACAAATCCGAATTTGATCCAGTCATTGGTTTGAAGCCTGGTATTTTACTTGAAGTAGGTTTTGATAAGACGACACCCAATACCGAAGTGAATATCTCCTCTTGGGCCTACGACAAGGCTTCGGGAAAGATAGGCGACGTCGTAGATAATCGTGCTTTCGGAGTGCATTGCTACAATCCCGAATATACTTTCGTTGAAAAGCTACAAACCATCTCCAGCAAGTATCGTAATTTTCAAGAAACTGGAAAGCTCAGCAATAATTTTCTGAGACATTATTACGATGTTTATAAATTGATAGAACGTCCGGAGATCGACGCATTTATTGGCACTCCAGAGTATCTTCAGCACAAAAAAGATCGTTTTAAGAGTTCGGAAATGGATCTTCGAAAGACCGATGCTTTTACTCTTTCTTCACCAGAGGTTTTTAAAAAGTTTGAGCAGGAATATTTGAAAACTGAAATTATCTATTACAAAGATTTTCCTAAGCTGTCAGAAATTTTGAAACGCATTCAAGATCATTTAGACAAGTTATAAAAAATATTTACCGAAATGTCCTATTAAGTCCACTTCAGTCCTGTTTTGTCCGTTGAGCAAATCTCCGCCTTAAGCGATTCTGTTTGAAATTAATCAATCAAATTTCAAACAGGAGCCCGCGTGAATATTCAGAAAAAGAACGATCATATTTATTTTGCTTTTCTACTCTTTCTCCTCTGCTCAGTTCCCAGTTTTGCCTTCGCAGCTCCTGCTTGGGAAGGCGCCCTCAAAACTATCGTTGATTATGTGGCCGGAAGCACCGCGCGCTACGTCGCTATTTTGGCGGTTGTAGGATTTGGCTTCGCAGCTTTCCTGGGTCGTATTGCTTGGCGGAGAGCTTTGGGAACAGGTTCAGGTACGGTTTAAGGCTAATGAAGAGACTCGCCAGCGGACAAATCCAGGCACAAAGCGGCATATATTTGGTCCAACTAAGCGCTTGGATAATTGCCATCTCCTTTCAGGTAGCTTGACTTGTGGCGATTGCGGGGCAGCCATGGTTTTAGTTTCCGGGAGAAGAGGCGGTTATTATGGATGTTTTGCTTCCTATAATCAGGGGATTTGTAAAAATCGCTCTCTCATTCGGAGAGAAAAGATTGAGAAGAATTTTTTGAATTATCTTCGTGAATACGTAGTGAAAGATCCAGAAGTGATCCAATACGCTACGGAGAGGTACAACGAGATAGTCCGAGTCTACCTTAGAAAAGCCCCCAATAAAAAAAGAGACCTAGAGAAAGAGCTACAGAGAGTTTCAAGCGAGCTTTCCAAGCTGGTTCATTCATTCTGGCGGCGGATGCCCCCGATCTGGAAACCATCCGATTGGCGATTAGGGAAAGAGAAAGCAGTAAGGCCAGGATTTCGGAAGAGTTAGGCAAACTCTCTAATACCGAGGAAAAGAGGTTTCTGATCACTCCGTACTTGGTCCAGCATAGACTTGAGACAATAATCGACCACATTGCCGCTAAGGGCGATCGGTACAATGGGATCGTAAAGAAGATCCTCAGAGGCCCCTTGGCAGTGAACAAAAAAAACGAGGAGACCACTTTGAATGGTCTCCTCGATATAGGTGGAGCAATGGGTGCGAGCCATTGCTCCAGAGCGTCCCCAACTATCCAATGACTGAACACTGACGACAAGCCCATTCTCAAAGAAATAAATATAAAGATAATTTAAGGCAATCATAGGCTTATCCTAGGATAGGGCAAAATTGTGAAAAAATGTCAATTCTCGCAGGTGAGAATTTACAGTTTTGGTGAGAAAGGAAAGTTTATGACCTCCGACAGAGTTCTTTCAGGTTACAAACAAACTTCTAATAAAGTTTTGTCCGGTTACAAAGACTTGGCAGCTTTTCTCGGTGTGTCGACCAAGACCATTCAAAGGCATCTGAAAACGATTCCAGTTTCAAGGTTTGGGAAAAAGATCATCATTATTGAGTCGGATTTAGTAGATTGGATTAAAAGTAACTACAAAATTTCCAAGAGAAAGAAAAATGATCGCTGATTTTGCTAGCGTCACTCCCATTGAAGCCTTGATGTATACAGAGGGCTATGATTTAAGAATAGCCTGTTGAATAAATTGAAGGACTCCTATTTCCATGAACAAAAAGAAGACATCCTTGGTTGTTAGCAAGAGCGATCAATCTCTCAAAAATAATCTATATATTCAGATTCGCCATATTATCCTCGAAGCACGCAGTCGAGCCTATCAGGTAGTAAATACGGTTATGGTTGAAGCCTACTGGAACGTTGGCCGGCTGATTGTCGACAAGGAGCAAGGGGGAAAAAGTCGTGCCGCCTATGGTGAAGCTGTCTTGTCAGAATTATCCAAGCGCCTGACATCAGAGTTTGGGGAAGGATTCGATCTCACTAATCTTCGGAAAATGCGGCAGTTTTACTTGATGTTTCCAAAACGAGGCGCAGTGCGTCTCGAATCTGCCAAGGCACAAAAACGAGACCCGCTGCGTCCCGAATTGTCTTGGACTCACTATCGCTTATTGCTTCGGGTGGAAGACAAGCAAGCACGTGAATGGTATATGCAGGAAGCTGCTGAAGAACGATGGTCTACCCGCCAACTGGAACGCCAGATCAGCAGTCTTTATTATGAACGTCTTCTATCTAGCAAAAATAAGAAATCAGTTCGCAAAGAAGCAGAGATAAAGTTGACGCAAGTGGTACCAGAGAAATTCATTCGAGACCCTTACGTTTTGGAATTTCTGAATCTAAAAGACTATCCTGCTCTTCGTGAAGCGGAGTTGGAAAAAGCGATCATCAACAATTTGCAAAATTTCTTGCTGGAGCTTGGGAAAGGTTTTTCTTTCGTTGCGCGGCAAAAACGCATGAGACTTGAAGAGGAAGATTTCTATGTCGACTTGGTTTTCTACAACTACATCCTCAAATGTTTTGTCCTGATTGATCTAAAAATTGGCAAGCTTAGCCACCAGGATATCGGTCAAATGGATAGCTATGTGCGAATGTTCGAAGAGCATTGCCGCGGAGCACAAGACAATCCTACGATTGGATTGATTTTGTGTTCAAAGAAGAATGAGGCTTTGGCAAAATATTCGGTGCTGCAAGACAGCAAACAAATCTTTGCCTCCAAATATAAACTGTATCTCCCCACGGAGCAGGAATGGATCAAAGAGCTAGAACATGAACGAGAACGCATCGAGAAGAATCAAAAACTAATCAAGGGAGGTTAATGTCTGAAGGTTCTTTTTTGCCAAGCTGTGCCCGGATGGCAAAGTTGGGTAGCAGACTGCTGCCTGGTTACCCTATCTTCCTACGATTAAAGAGCTTGAGAAGGAACTGTCGCTGGATTTTGCAATATTTTCTAATCCTTGGATTTTGGTTCGCCAGGTTTGAAGCCCATAATAGCAGCATTAAATGCAACCATGTTGCCACAATTGGAACAGGCAATCAAAATTTGAGGGATCCCAGTTGCATAAAGAAAACGTGTAGTATGGATATCGATACCGATAGGCAGAGTAGCTATATCTAATAATTGAAAAACATTGGAGCCACAACAAAAGCAACGCATTGCCCCGCATTTTTCTTTCAACCACTCTGTTATTTTTTCTTTGTCATTACTGGTGAGTTGCATAAATTTTTAACCTTTCTTCGATTTCAGGAAAGGCTTTTCGAAAAGTCTCACCTAAAAAATACTTATTATTTTGTTTTTTATTTTCCTGCCATGCCGCGTAGTCACTTTTGCTACCAATATAGTATATTTCCGCTTTCGAATTGTTGATTGGATCCCAAATATGAGTGTCATCGTCGAATAGTGGTTTTGCTCCAATACAAAAAAACAGATCTCCCTCTATGATTGTTTTCGACCAATTCTCTTGGAGATTTTTGATTATTGATGGTGAAATGTTTAGTGGCTTTTCCCTCATATATAAACACATTACAGGTGCAAGATCTGACTTTACTAAACATTGCTCTATAACCCAGTTAGGATCTAAAGAAGCTGTAATGCCACCATCAATAATAACACCCGTGCCATATTGAATGCCCTTGCCTTGAATATTATTACAGAAAAAATTACATGAGCCATGTAGTTTCAAAATTGGGATTTTATCTTCACTTTCAAAAAAATAATCAAAAGAAATGCCTTCATGAAGTAATGCATATTCCAAAACACAATCGTAATTGATTGTGGATAGGAAAGTCTTTTGAATAAGGCTGTTCTCGGTGAGTAGACGCAATAATTGGTTGTATAAAGTATGATGTTGATACGGCCGAAACTGAACAAAATAAATAGCCATTTCTTGCATCAACTTTGGAATAGCACCACCGAACTTGGAATAAATTATTTCCATTCCAGATTCAAAGTTTGAATTTTTAAATTTATTTTTGATGTTCTCTGGTAGCTTGCCCCAGGTGCTTGGCCAAATACTGCAAAGTTTCTCAAACAAATGGGACCCTAGAGGAGGACATTCTGGGACAATATCTCCTGCACCATAACTGGCACCTGCGCCAAACAGAAAAACTATTTTTCTTGATGACTTAAACATTAATTAAACTTCCCAGATATTCCGATAGTCGGATCCAATAAATAGAAAGGAACAATATGAGTATTAAAAACAAACCTATCGACAACAAGGGCAATGAATTATCATCCGACATCCAAATTGATAGTCTTTCTTCAACACTTAAAAAACTCATTGATATGCTTCTTGAAGATATATTCATTGAATACCTGGAAGAACTACAATCAATAGATAGGTCTACAAGAATTCAAATCAAAACCTTCTAAACAGACCAAGGGTTCGGTTATTGATCCCACAAAAAAAAAGAAGCCCTTGAAAATCAAGGGCTTCTGTAAGGCGTCCTCAACTATCCAATGGCTGAACACTGACGCTAAACCTATCCTAAAAAAAATAAATATTAAGATAATTTAAAAGAATCAGAGGGTTATCCTTGGATAGGGCCGAATTGTGAAAAATCATAAATTCTCGCAGGTGAGAATTTGCAGCTTCGATGAGAAAGGAAAATTGATGCCCCCCCCGACAAAGTCCCTTCAGGTTACAAAGAGATTTCTACTTTCCTGGGCGTTTCGTTAAGAACTCTTCGTGGGCATAGGAAATTGATTCCTCTTTCTCAATTTGGACAAACAAAGGTCATTTTGGAATCTGATTTGGTGGAGTGGGTTAAAAAGAATTATAAAACTGCTTTTAGCAAGAAAAGAGCTAGTCGATGATGAGTAGCAAAATGAGCAAAAGAATCAGTTATTCGAAAAATTCGAATAACTGCCGCAGATGTGGATAAACAGGTTTTGGAGTTTTATAGAAATATGGATGCGAAATAAAAATCGGGAGGAAATATTAAACCCAAATTGAGCGGAGTTCATTCCATTTTTGTTCCAGTTGCTGAAACCGTTCCTGATTTACAAATTTTTTTTCCATTTCGCAGAATTGGCTTGTCAATTTTTGTTGTGCTTCAGAATTAAAAGTATCCTCCAGCATAGGCAACAAGCACCGATTTTCTTTGTCGATGTGAGCATCCAGTAATGAAATGAAGCGACGTGCGAAACGGGTGAAAGAAGAGGGCTTAGCTATTTCCAAACGAAGCACTCGCACAAGAGCTCTTCCCAACACATGTTCTTCAAATATCGGCAAAGACCGCTTGGGGGAAAAGGGATCTAAATCAAAAATAAGATTCAATTCAAATTCCTGATTGAGTGCTTTGACTTGCTCTTGAATACTTTCATCCAACATCTGCATTTGCTTGAAATAGCTACAAAGAGGGCCTCCCTTCCAGGGGAAACCACTTTGAATTAAAGCAGGCAGTAAAATCTCTTCTTCTTTGGCATGATGCAATTGATCAGAAAATAACTCGAAAAAAAGAAGAAGATCCTCAATTTGTTCCCGGGGAAGAAGCTCTCCCTTTTCTAAAGATCCACACATTCGTTCAAGAACTCGAAGCATCGAAGAAATTTTCTCGTGCTCTGCCAGAAGATGATCAGCCGCTTGCATTTTTACTCCTCAAGAAGAAGCCTTATTCTGAATGGGAATTTTCCAGCTCTAAGTTCTTTGCTTCCTTGGACCACGGTTCAAATTGGCAGGCCTCCCGACATACTCCCAATGTGGAACTACCACATTTGTCACTCACTAAAGTGTCCTTGCGTAGCACCTCCCTGAGCGCATCCCATAACTCGAGTTCTACTTGAATGAAAGGAGCTTGAAAACCGTGCCGAACTGAAACCTGGTAAGCAGCTTCAGTCAAATCGGCAAGAAACTGCTCGGGTGAGACCTCAAAGCGAACATGCATTCCGCTCATAAACCCTCCTTGCTGATCCATACTCCCCTAGAGTGTGTTTCATTAGACTTCTTTCCTAACCTACTGCGCAAATGCCCTGCGGCGTAGGTTAGGAAAGAAGTCTGTTTTCAACAAGCTCAAAGAGGACATGGACAGTGCAATATCAAGCATTGCCTAGCACAAAAAAGACCGTAAAACAATCGTTGAAGTTTTTCAAAACTTTTCGGAGGAAAGATCAATTTTAGAAAGAAAAAGGAAATCGGCATCGCTGAGTAGGTAAGCATGGCAAGTATAAGAACTGTTTTTTAAAAAAGATTCCAAGCAAAGGATTTGGGTGTCTTGAAAAGACCAGTAGTGCTTTTCAGAGCAAGTCTTTTCATGATGGAGAAAACGAAGTTCTCCTTTCAGCAAAAGAAAAAGGCCATAAGGAGAATGCCCCTCATAAAAAAGAACTTGCCCCTTTCGAAAAGAAATGGGCCGAGCCTGTTTTTTTAAATAAGGCCATTTCTTTTCTAATTCGCTGAGGAATTTTTTTTCGTTTTGCATAACAGAGTAAAGAGTACTTTATCGAAAAAAAAAGTACTATGATGCATATCAGTTTCACCTCAAATTTCTAAATCTGCGGCATCCAACAAGGCTTCTAAATTGCAAATGGTGATGCTCCGTTCTTGTACTTTAATCATTTTCTCCTTTTTAAAATCAGAAAGTAAACGAATGCTGGTCTCTTGAGTGCTACCAATCATTTCGGCCATTTCTTGTCGGGTGAGTTGAAGAGAGATCTCTATACCCCCCTTGACTTTTTTACCGTAGGTTTCCTTCAACACCAAAAGCAGTTCCGCCATTCTTTTTCGAGCGGGTTTATGAGTAATGCTGACGGCTAAATTTTCAGCGACACGTAACTCTTGAGCAAGTTTTTTGATCAGATTCAAAGCCAACTCCGGATTTTTAGCTAAAACAGAGAAAAAAACTTTGGGGTCGATGTAACAAATATTGGAATCTTCCAAGGCTTCGGCACTGGCGTGATAGTTTTCACCTGCAAATAGCGAGCGGTAACCCAGCAGATCACCTGGCCCTGCAATGCGCAGGATTTGTTGGGATCCGCTGGAAAGGGATTTGTAAAGTTTCACCCGGCCAGAAAAAATACAATAAAGTCCCAAAGACGGATTCCCCTCATAAAAAATCAGCTGACCTTTCTTATAGGTGTTGCTTGTTTTATATTTCTCAAGTTCACCCAAGGCAGAATTACTCAAGCGGCAAAACACTCCCAAAAGACGAGTAGAGCAAGTTTTACAATCCGGAGTTTTAGTCATAGAAAGCCCGCTAATATTCTGGCGCTGGAAAACAGCAGGATTACTGCCGATACGCGCTGCAGGGTGAATTTTGAAAGTTGAAAGGCTCCCAGCCGGGCGCCCACTTGAGAACCCAGGAAAACAGCGATCAAAAGAGGTAGTAATGAGGGTAAAGCTTCAAAAGAAGCCCCCTTGGAAAGCTGGCCCAGCAAACCTGATATTGAATTCACAAGAATAAAAAGGCTCGCTGCCGCTGCTGCCTGCTTTGAGTTCGCCCAGCGAAACAGCATCAGAAGGGGGCTCAAAAAAATTCCCCCTCCAATCCCAATCAAACCAGACAAAAAGCCGATCAGCCCCCCGACAGGCAAACCCAAAATATAGGCCTCTTTCCAGGAAAGCTCTTGCAAAGCTTTTTCTTCGTCCCTCAAAAAAAGGCGGAAAGCTGCACAAGCCAAGGAAATAGCCAGAAGGAGGGAAAAGACTTTCTTACTGATACTCAAACTCCCCCCCAGATAAGCCAGGGGAATAGAAGTGATCAGAAAAGGCAGAACATTTTTTAGACGAAAATGCCCCGCCCGATAAAAATGCCAAAAGCCTCCACTCACCACCAAAATATTGCAACTCAGCGCAAAGATCGGAATACTGGTGTAAGAAAAACTAAAAAGAGCCAGCAAGGCAAGATAGGTCGTGCCACCACCGAGACCCGCTGAAGAATAAAGGATGGCCGTCAGAAAAAAGAGTGGGATCAAAATGTAGATGGAAGTTTCCATTTGTTAATGTCCTCCTCCCCGTATCATCGGATACAGATGCAGAACATTCGGAAAAATTGCCGCGATGCTTTCTTCGACTCCCCGTGAAGATCCCGGCAGTGTCACAATTAGAGTATTTCCTTTGAAGCCGACCACACTTCGTGAAAACATGGCATAGGGCGTGCGTCGCTGACCGTAAACCCGCATAGCTTCAGCAATACCGGGGATCTCCCGATCGAGGATTGCTTTCACTGCTTCCACGGTAATATCTCGTGGCCCCAAACCCGTTCCACCCGTCGTGAGAATAAGTTGAATGCCCTGCTCACACCAGGCACTGATCTTTTCTTGGATCAATCTTGTTTCGTCCGGTACAATTTCATAATGCAAGACTTCCACCGGAAATTTTTTCATCTTTTCTAAAATTAATTTTCCGGATTTATCGGATTTTTTTCCAGACGCTACGGTATCCGATGAAACCAAGACCGCCGTAGAGTAAGGTTTCGCTGTTCTTTCTTGGAAATCGCTTTTTCCGCCCTGCTTTTCGAGAAGTTTTGTTTCACCGATCGATACTTCTTTATCAATGCCCTTGAGCATGTCATAAACATTGAGTGCAGCGATGGCGGCACCCGTGAGAGCTTCCATCTCAACCCCGGTTCTTCCGATGGCTTTCACTTCCACGCGAATGATCATTTCGTTTTCTTTCGCTTCAAATTCTACTTTCACCGAATCAATCGCCAAGGGATGACAATAGGGAATTAAGTCCGGTGTCTTTTTTACGGCCAGCACCGCTGCGGCGCGCGCTACCGGTAAAACTTCACCTTTGGGCGTTTCACCGCGAAGCGCTTTTTGCAGCGTTTCATTTTTTGCCAAGACTTTCGTTTCGGCAATCGCTGTACGCAAAGTTTCAATTTTAGCTGAGATGTCGATCATAGTTTTTTCTCCTGACTATTTTCCCCCTTTGAAAAAGGGGGATTCAGGGGGATTTTATAATAGACATCCTTTTAAAAAAGGTACTTCTCTATCATAAAATCCCTCCCAACCTCCCTTTTACAAAGGGAGGAGCTACTTGAATTATCCTCCGATTCCATACATGCAGGGAGTTCTTTCCTCCTCCCCTTGTTGAAAACCGTCGTGGCCTTCCACCTTGAAAAAAAGCCGCTTCCGAATGCGACGCGAAATTTCTTCGTCGCTCAAAGAGGAGTCCCGTAAATAATCCCTTAAAGACACATCCCCATCATAAGCCAGGCAGGCCTGCAAACGCCCATCACTTGAAATCCTGATCCGATTACAAGTGTCGCAAAAAGGCTGACTCATGGGCGTAATAAATCCAATATCTGTTTTGAGTTCCGGCACATGATGGTAGACCGCCGGCCCCCGTCCCCATTTGGAAAGAGAAGGAAATATTTCAAACTGACTTTTAAGTTTTTCAAACACAGCTTGCGCAGATACGAATTGACTTCCCCCGGAACGCGCTTCTCCGATGGGCATGAGCTCGATCACCCGGAGAATCATGTTTTGGGAAGCCGCAAAACGAAGCATGTCAGGAACTTCTTCTTCGTTGAGGCCCTTTTGCAAAACCATGTTGAGCTTCAAAGGTGAAAAACCCGCTTCTTGAACCGCCTCGATTCCTTCAAAAACCTGCTCAATTTTTCCCCATCGAGTAATCTGAAGAAATTTTTCGGGAGAAAGACTATCGAGATGAATGTTGATACGACCAAGTCCAGCAGATTTTAAATCTTTGGCCTGATCTTTCAACAAAAGGGCATTCGTGGTCAGCACCACTTCCTCAATCCCTGGAACAGAGCGAATTTTTTCAACTAAAGTTGGCAGGTTTTTTCGTATCAAAGGTTCCCCACCTGTGAGACGTACACGACGTATGCCCAAATCCGACAAGATGTTCACTAAGCGGGCAATCTCTTCAAAAGTCAGAATTTTTTCCTTTGGGAAACGGGGCACTCCCTCCAGAGGCATGCAGTATTGGCAACGCAGATTGCAAAGGTCGGTCACCGAAAGTCGGAGATATTCCATTTTTCTATTTTTCAGATCGAAGAGCATTGAAATCCTCCCATTCTTGGAGTGTATTCACATTCGGAATTTCTTTTTTTGAATCCAGAAAACTTAAACGCACCGGATGAAGTTGAAAAAACTCTTTAAAAGACTTTCCGCCCTGCTGAACAAAGTCGGTGAGAGTTTGCTGGAGCCTGCGCGAGTAGCATCCCAAAAGATATTGAGGACCCACCGCATCACGCACAACACAGGCATCCATTTCCAAAGCCTGTTGGAGTAAAGCCTGGAGCAATTTATTTTCCAGCCTTGGCATATCACAAGCCACGAGCAGCACCTGATCATAAGATGTTTTTTCGAAAACCGTAAGCAAGGCTGCCAGAGGACCTGCATAAGCTTTGGAGTCCGTCAAACATGGCAAATTCAAAAAGGCGTATTCCTCGGGAGTATTGGTTACCAACACGAGAGGCAAAGAAACTGCCTGCAATTGTTTTACAATTTGTTCGATCAGAGTCGTATCGTAAACTTTTGCCAAGGCCTTGTTGGATCCAAAACGGCTAGACTTTCCACCACAAAGAAGAACTAATGCTTGCAACATGCATCGCCCCCTTCTTTCCAGATAGGAACAATTTCCTTGATGTGATCGATGATAAACTCGCAAGCTTGAAAGGCTTCTTTGCGATGGGCACTCGAAACAGCAATTACCACGGCGGCTTCTCCGACTGGCACCCAGCCCACCCGATGCACCACGGCTACTTTTTTGAGAGGCCATTTTTGTTTGGCTTCTTCAAGCACGATTTCCATTTGCTTCATCGCCATGGGAAGGTGACTTTGATATTCAATCCCTTCGATTCCCTGCTCACGGCGAATAGTACCGATGAAATGCACATGCCCCCCGGCGCTCTCATCTTGGGTAGAGCGAATCACCTCTTCAACGGGAATAGGTTCTGCAATGATACGGATCATAAATAAATCCTTAACCCCCGCTCACCGGCGGAATAAAAACTAACTCATCTCCTTCTTTCAAAACACTCTCCACTGGCACATACTCACAGTTCAGTGCAAAGCGAGTGAAGCGCAAACACTTTTCTGCTTCCGCTTGTTCCTGAAAGTGGGAACAGAAAACCTCCTTTACAGAAATAGCTTCTGGATATTCCTTCACTGCTTCCTCTTGATGAAAACGGCTACGATAAATGGAAAAATATTTGAGTGCTATTTTCATAAATTACTCCAAAATTCGAAGTTTACTTTTTCGCCTTCTTTTAGAGTTTTAATTGATTCTGGAAGAATAATTAAAGCATTTGATTTTGCAAATGACCCAAGTTGCGCAGAGCCTTGTCCGCCGGAAAGCTTTGCAATAAATCGATCTTCTTTCCATTCCACAGAAGCCCTCAAATAGTCTTGTTTTCCCATTGTACCGGAAATCTCTTGGCTGAGATAAGCCTGATAAGTTTTGCGAAATAAATCCGATGCCCCCATTTTTTTCAGTAAAGCAGGACGGACAAAACGGTCAAAAACCACCAAAGCGGAGACGGGGTTACCAGGAAGACAAAAAATAAGTCGATGCTCCCACTGCGCAAATAGCAAGGGTTTCCCAGGTTTAATCGCAATTTTATGAAACAAAATTTTTGCTCCAATTTTTTCGAGTGCCTCAGGAATGAGATCAAAATCCCCTGCTGAAACTGCTCCCATGCTTAAAATCACTTCGGCCTCAGAAGCTTCGAAAAAGGCCTTTTCAAGATTTTCAATTTTATCTTGGGGTGTTGAAATATTTTGAGCCAGAATACCGAGCTCTTGAAGAACCAAGCTCAAACTTGGAGAATTTGAATCGTAGATCTGTCCAGGTTTTAAGGGATAACCTAAGGCTTGCAGCTCATTTCCTGTGGCAAATAAAGCTAGCTTGGGAAGACGAACCACAGGAACTTCCGACATCCCTAATGCGGCTAGCAAAGCCATATTTTGGACATTAAGAGGAGTTCCACTTTTTAAGATCAAATCCTTGGACTGAATGTCTTCGCCTTTCAGGCGAACATGTCTTCCAGACTTTAAACTTTCACGCACTAAACAAAATCCGTCTTTTTCTTCGGCATCTTCAAAAGGCAATACGGTATCCGCCCCTTGAGGCAAAGGAGCTCCAGTCATAATACGAACTGCTGCTCCAGTTTTTAAAGGGGCTTGTTCGAGATTTTGAATACCTGCGGGAAGTGTATCAACAATTTTAAAGGCTGCAGGTGAAGAAAGGCTCGCGAAACAAGTTTCTTCGGCCCGTAAAGCAAAACCGTCCATGGCCGAAGAATCAAAAGGAGGCAGAGAAATTGGTGCATGCAAATCACTACTCAAATAGCGCCCACGGGCTTGCAGTAAAGGCACAAGTTCATCTTCCAAAAGAACGCTATGATCTAAAATACATTTTAATGCAGCAGATGCTGTGAGCATAATTCTCTCCTTCAGAATTCATCCCAGAAATTATTCTGAGAATCGCTAGGCCCAGGCGTTTCCCCCTGAACCCCGTCTTTTCTTCCTTATCCGCTGAAGGACTTAGGAACAAAAGATTGGAGAAGGTTATTTATTAGGATTTTCTCATCATGAGAAAGTCCTATTTATATTCTTTCAACTTCAGTGAGCTCTTTTTGAGTCTCCTTCATTCCCTTTCTAAAATTTTTGATTCCGTCCGCCAAACTTTTTCCAAAAGCAGGTAAGCGGCTAGGGCCGAAAAACAATAGAGCTAAAGCAACGATCGTAATCCATTCTGCCATACCGAGTTTTAACATAGAATCTCCTATTTTAAATTCCCTAAGGCACAGGAAACTTCCCCTTCTTCTTTCAGCTCAAATTCTTGAAGTAAAACAGGAGAGGCATTCACCCACTGACAATCCTCTGCAATCCATTGTTCTAAAAGAGCTGCCAGATTTTGGTAAAAAACATTTTCGCTTACCTCTTTTAATTTTGTGGAGAAACACTTCGCCCATCGCCCTAAATGAGAAGAGAGAAATTTCGTTTGGGCTTCTTCCACAATTTCTCTTTCTTCTTTCAATCCATTTTCTAGGGCATAAGCGGTTTTGAGTGCCATGAAACTCATAAAACCCAATTCCATTTTGAGAGAATCGGGAGGCCCCTGTTTCTCTAACACTTTCATCTGAAAGGCCGCATAAAAAGCGGACACATCTCCAATGATGGGGCCTCTCTCCACCTGCTGGTAACTGCCCTCTGCAGAGGGACAAGCGACATGGGTTCCAAAGAGGCGATGGTATTCACCTTCCAAATTTTTTGCATCTTGAGGAAAAATTTCCACAAGATCACAAAGAGCATCTGCCAAATCTTTAGAGCATTCTGTTTCTAAAACCAGTTCTAAAAGTCCTTCTGTAATTTCTTTGATTGCCTCCAAGTTTCCTGAAGTCGGTGCATCGAATCCTAGGGCCAAAATGCGGTAAAGATCGGCACGAAATAAATGTTTGAGGACTGAATTTTGAACATTCATAAATACTCCCAATTAAAAATCACTCCAAAACGAGTGGTGTCCACATCGCGTAATTTTTCCGAGCCCCCACATTTTTTTGCCCCCCCTCCCATATGGCAAAAGAAAATGAGGTCTTTCCCTTCACACTCAGTTGGGGATCGTTTTGATCTTGATTTTTTAAAGGTCTACTGAAAACAACTGCCCATTTTCCGTCTTTCCACTGACCTGAAGCAAAAGCATCTTGATGACTTTGTACCGTCAAAGTTCCAAAACCGCCGGCGACATATTCTTCTGCAGCTGTTTTGCGTTGATTATTGGCAACGGGGTTTCCCGCATTTTGAGCTGCCCGAATTCCAAATTGGTAGGTCTCATTATAGGTGTTGGGGTAGATATCGGTTACTTTCTGATACCCCTTTTCGATATCGTGCTGCCAGAGAGCCTTCCATTGCATAATGGCCACAGGAGCGTCTTTAGCTCCCATGAAAGGGGAAGTTTGATCGGCTCCTTTCAGAGGAAATTGCACGGCAACTGCGTCAGTGGCCCTATCGGTACTCACTTGGTGGTCATTCGTTGGGTCCGGCCATTCGACTCGAATCGCCAACCACTTTTCATTGTGGGCCACTTTGACTTTAACTTGATTCACAGTCGCTACGCTTAGCGAAGGAGTAGTAATATTTTGTGGCAGGAGGACTACAATCGATTCCGGAACCCCAGCCCACTCTTGCGCCTGTGGATCGGGTTTTTCGAAGAAATTCTGTCCAACAGACAAGTTCTTTGCTAAAACCTCCTGAGCTCGGACAGCCAAAGGGCAAAGCAGCAAAAAAACCAGAGCCAAGAAAAAAGCCTTCTTCATATTTTTTCTCCTTTATCTTTCAGAGTAACTACTCAGCTCCCCTTCAGAAACGAATCAAGGCGTATTGTGTCGATACACTTCGCGCTTAGCGTCAAAAAACTCTCTTTCAAAAAATGGTTCAACAAGAGGCACGCGCACGACCTCTTCATTGCTTTCGTTAAAACCAATCGCTTCTTTTTCGTTGTAATCGAACTTCGTGATTGTTTTGGGTGTATTTCCAAAAAGTAGAAAAGCGGCTAACAATTTAGGATCATCCTTCACTGCTTTGTAAAGCTTAATGGCTTCCTCTGATCCTGGACCAAACATCTGCATCAAAAAATCGCGTGGCACATGCACGGGAGGAATATAATACACATTCGGTTCTGTGCCGTATTGGGGATAAAGCGGAAGCGCAACTTTTTTGATGTGAACGATATAATCTAGAGGATTATCCTCTTTCGCTTCTTCGGCTTTGGATAGCCAACCTTGAAGACGAATTTTGCCAATACAAGTTTGGACACAGCGAGGTTGCTCCCCCTTTTCTAAAAGAGGAAAACAACCAATGCATTTTTCTGAAGTACGCGTCACCATGTTATAAAATGTTTTCTTGTAAGGACAGGCTTTGACACATTCTTTATAACCACGACATCGCTCTTGATCGATAAGAACCACACCGTCTTCTTCGCGCTTATAAATGGCTTTTCGAGGACAAGCGGCCAAACAAGCAGGGTAGGTGCAGTGATTACAAATTCGCGCCAGATAAAACATCCACACATTATGGATACCTTGAAAAAAAGCACCTTGATCGATAGTTCCTGCAATTTCATCCTCGCCCAAATTAGGATTGGCGTAATCGGAATCTTCCGGCAAGTAACCCAACACTCGTTCTCCTGAGGGTGCCGCTTCGAAAACAGTTTTTCCTGCGTAGGTTTTATCATTCCATTCTTGAGAATCCATTTTATCTAATATTTTGAGGTCCCACGCCGTAGGATAAAAACCGTAAGGCTTGGATTCCACATTATTCCAAAACATGTTTTCCTGCCCCTCACCCGAAGTCCAAGTGGTTTTACACGCAACGGTACAGGTTTGGCAGGCAATGCATTTGTTTGTATCAAAAATGTACGCCAATTGTTTTTTTGGGCGATTTTCGACGTAAGGATATTCCATTTCTCGATTAAGCTGCCAGTTTTTCACGGGTGACATAATTTTGCTCCTTATTTATGAAAGTAAGGTAAAAGGTTCTTACTTACCCCTTCTTGGTAAAACCACCCTTTAAGAATTTTTTCATTTCTTCACTCTCGTAGGTGGGGCGCAATTTATTTGCCGTATGTTTCCACAAACGCTGGCCATTCATGCCGCCATCTTCTGCCTTGGTGATTTTGACATAAGATTCACGGGGAGCCCCTGTTGCACAATGAATGTCTACGGCAAATCCAGAACCAATCACTTGACCAAAATAATCCTTTCTGGCCAGCGAGTCGGTCAGCAAAGTTGGCTTTAACCATGCACGTGTACAACTTTGATGGGAACCTCCGCGGAACAAAGACTGATAACCTGTTTCTGGGTTTTTCGCCAAACCGTCAGGCCGCGTTTCAGCACCTTTGACACTGCCGTGAGTTGCTCCGTACATGTTATACCACATGCGGGTTACCCTGCGCGGAGTTCCCTGATAATAGCGGGCCCGACAAAGTAAACGGGCTACTTTGTAATCGCCATCTTCTTTTTTCCATCCACGGTAAGGTCTGTCTTTTGGATCTGCATCGATGTAAACATAGTCTCCGTCTTCGATACCCAATTCCTTTGCATCCAGTGGATTGATATCGACATAACCCTCCGCCACAAATGGATTTCTCTTGTCTTCTCTGTGCATGTCTCCATAAGGACCAAACCAGACCGCAATGATATCGGTGTCTACAGGCATTGTATGTGCCCCGTGACGATATTTTGGAGTGTGAAAAATAAATCGATGTCCTTGAGCATCTAGGGGATGCTTTGTCTTTTCAACCTCATTCCAAGGCTTTACCACATGCCGTGCCTGCCTGGTGTCGGCATCTATCTGCGAAAGGGGTACCCCATATTTTTCAGGGCCTTTCGGTTGAATAGCCGGATGAGGCTTCGCAACAATGACATTGGGCTCATAGAAAGTAGAATCAATAGGCTCACGATGAACAGGCATGTTCTCGCCGCTTTCAATAAATTCTTTTTCACCGCGATAAAATTCGAGACGGCCAGTTCTGGTATAATAAGGTCTGTCTTCATTCGCTTGTTCCCAGGCCCCCACTTTAGGAGAGGTTCTGGACATTAAAAGAGCAGGAATACCCTCCTGAGCCTTCTTCTCAAGGTCATCTATCTGATATCCTTTAGTAGAATTGCTATGGTCCAAAATGCGTTGCAGATAAACTTCTGTCTGATCCTCGTGAACAAAGTGCCAGTGATCTTCAAATCGCTTATCTCCAGTAAGTTTCGCTAGGGCCTTGGCAATTCCTGCGGTCACTTCAATATCCGGCTTCGTATTGTGCACACGCTTCAGAGGAGTTCTTGGAAAAATATAAAGAAAGGGATTGGTCACCGAAAGGGTCATGTCGGGGACTTTGAACTCCGCCCAGCTGTCTACGGGATACACGATATCTGCAACTTCACAAGAGGCCGTCCACCACCATTCGGCAACCGCCACAAACTCAATACGGGGAAAAGTATTTTTGATTACATCATAATGACCTTTTATATTTCCGATGAGGGAGTTTCCGTTGGACAGCATGATGGACTTTGTTGGCGTGGGCATATGAGTTTTTCCAGTCACCAACTCTTTTCCCATGCGCAACACCCGATCTCCATTATTATAAAAATGTGCGGATTCCCCTTTGTAATAGTAAGCGGTTTTTGCCGGAGATTTTTTATCGAGTGTAATATTGAACGGATCTTCGGTGACATATTGGCCAAGTCCCGGAAAGAATGCGGCACGATAGTTTCCAGCAAAGCTGCCAATATTGCCACCCGGCTTTCCGATATTTTCGGTCAGGGCAGCTAGCAGAAAAACAGTCCTGTCTTTGAGATCGTTGTTGAAAAATTGGTTGGGGCCCATGCCAAGGGCAAACAGCGTTTTACCCGGACTCTTGGCAATCTCCTCTGCTAAAAGATGAAGGGATTCTTCCGGAGCCCAGGTAATGCGTGAGGTACTGGCAGGGTCGAAGTTGTCGTCTATGTATTTCCGTGTCAGATCGAAGGAGGGCCGAACCGTTATTTTCTCACCATTAGCTAACTCTAGTGAAAAGCTTCCTTGTAAAGCGGCATCTATATTTTTCGATACATAGCGACTTCCGTAGTCATCGCGGGTCAGTGCTACGGGTTTGCCTGATTTTAGATCCCACACCACGCAGTCTCCCCAGCTCTCGCGAAGAGCGGCCGTGACGTTAACCTCTTTTTGTTTTAGGGGTTTTTTAGGCTTTTCACCTTCTTTTAAAGTATGAAAGAAATTGTTCAATTCGGCGTTTTGATAATCTTTCCACACGTCTTTCGCTTTAAGGGGTTCCAAGGTGTCCATGCGGATCAGGCAGGGTAAATCGGTATATTTTTTCACGTACTCTTCGTTAAATTTTTTGTTTTTAATCAAAATATGACACAAGCCCAAAGCCAAAGCGGGTGTTGTTCCGGGACGTACTACAATAGCCAGATCGGCCTTTGATGAAGTGGCACTGTATTCACACGCTATTACGATAATCTTTTTTCCCTTCATCCTTGCTTCCGTCAACCAATGGCTATCCGGCATCTTGGTGGTAATCCAATTCATCCCCCAAACCACCACACGGTCGGTGTATTCGGTGTTGGAAAGATCAAAATCCACCGTCTGATGCCCCGTCACCATCGTGTGGCCGGGAGGAAGATCGGTATGCCAAGAATAACTGTCCCATCCTCTTGCTCCCAAGGCATGCTCTGGGCCCACCTGACGGATTTTGTCGTCAAGCAGTGCCAGCATATTGGCGAAACGATACATTCCAAATACTCGAGTCGCTCCCAGAGCGGCCATCCCCCCCCTCATTTTAAGGGTTTGCACACCGGCTCCTTTGGTTGCTTCAATCATGGCCGGATCATAACCTTGCGCCTTGAGGTATTCACTTCCTTGATCCCCAGAATAAGTGCGGGCAATATTCTCAAGGACTTTGGCTGACAGTTCAAAGGCCTGATCCCAAGTGACCTTCACCCATGAATCCTTTCCCCTGTTCATGTATTTTTTGGGAGCAGCACCGGTTTGTGGATCTCGTTCGAATCCGGATTCCGCCCACTCCAGAAAACCTTTCCGCACCATGGGTTCTTTGCAACGGCGGTTTCCATAAATACGACGAATCAAAGCCAAGCCTTTTTGACAACAGCGCGGGTCCCAACGGTGTGAGGCTTGATTACCATCTAGATCTGTCGCCTTTCCAAAACCAAAAGAAGGCCCGATTCGTACGGCGACACCGTTTTTAACGTAGGTCGTGAGTAAACAATTATGAGTGTCATTTGGGGCGCACAAAAAATTAAAAGTGGAATCGTAGTGAAAGAGATCTCGGTACACTTTTTCCCAATCACGGTGAGGGTACCCTTTTAAAGGGTTATCATGATCGAAGGGTTGGATAAAATCAAAAACCCCGGCGACTTTATCAGCCCCACAACTCGCCAAGAACAAAGCAGCACCCCCTTGCAGGGCAACCTTCAAAAAGCTTCTTCGACTAATGGGTTCCATAATCTCTCCTATTTTTATTCTTTATTCTCTAATCAAAATAAAAAAGATGGATATGATACAGATCATGAATTCTATTTTTTTTGAAAAACCTGTCAGACTGGGTTTATTTTCCGGAATCCTGATCATGATGCTCCTGAGGAAAAGAAAGAGTGGCGGCTGCCCTCTGAATATGCGCCTGAGCTGCCCCATGCTTGTAGACCAATTCTCCGCCAGTGTGGCCCGCCTGAATCATGGGAAAAACTGCTGCTAAAGCAAACAAGAGTGTGAGTAATTTAAGGAAATTAAATCTTTTGAAAAGAACTTGAGCAAGTAATAAGGCACAGACTCCAATTCCCATCCACAGAACCAGTTCTCCCCATTCCTCATGGGCTTCAATCAAATTTTCCGAAACGAATTTTTCTACCAAGTCTTCGTCCTGTTCTCCGGTGCGCAGAGCCAAGAAGCTTGTTAAGGGATTTGCCAGGCTCAGAGTAAATGCGATCCACCAAATTTTCTGGCTTACCCAACCCTTGCGTTCTGCAATCCAAAAAATAAAGAGTAAAACAGGCAAACAGAAAGTGAGGACGATTGGGAAGTGAACCAGCAGGGGATGTAAAGGAGTACTCATAGTTTTTTTATTTCATCGTTCGAATGTAAGCGACAATATTACTGATATCGTTATCACTAAGACTGGAACCCCAGGGAGGCATGGAAGAAGAAAGTCCTAGCGCCGCTCCCCCAGCCTTGATCACCTTTTTTAAATCGGCGTCTGTCTTTTTCGACATATAAGCTTGATCGGCAAGGTTTCTGGGTTTTGGATTTAAGGCCGAAGCAGCTACGCCATCGCCTTTTCCCGAGGCTCCGTGACAAGAGGCACACATCTGATCATACTTGGCTTTGCCGGCTGCGACATCGAGAGCTTGGGCGGGGAAACAAAATCCCAAGAGCGTGATTCCCAAGAGGAAGCTACTGAGTGTTTTCATGCGAATCTCCTTTTTATAAGTTATAAAAAAATCAAAAACTGTTTTCAGTCTAAGATGTTTTTCGAGTGAAGTACATGATGCCCATCATATGGAAAGAGGACGGGAAGCTGGCTGTTTTGACCCAGCGGATGAATGTACTTTTTTCGAAAACAAAGGTCCTGCATCCGGCAACTTTTAGCCCGTTCGTGATAAGGAGGCGTACGAATCATTTTTTTCCAGAGATCGGCAATACTGAAATCCGGATAACGTCCCACTGTGAGGGGCGTGAAATCGCAGGGACTCAGATCCCCTTGAGCACTGAGGTAGAATTGGGTGTTCGCGGCGAAACAAAAAGCGGAGCCTTCGGGGCTGGTCAGGGTCGACTGTGCCGTGATGCCGGGATAATCTGCTTTCTTTCGGTAAAGAAGAACTAATTTTAAGATTTTTTTCCGATCTTCGTCTTGCAGCAGGCAGCTTTCCTCTTGAAGCCAACGGCCGCTGGGGATGGCATCGAAAAAGGTGACTTCCTGCACTTCTAATTTTTTTCCCAAATCCATCATCGCTTCTAAATGGCCCTCCTTCAGATTTTGCGGGCTTAAATAAGAAGAAAGCGCAACGGCGATTCCGCTCTTTTGCAGATTTTCTATTCCCTGAAGCGCTTTATGAAAGAGGCGTGGCCGCCGTCGGAGGCGATTGTGTGTTTCGGGGTCTGTCGAATCGAGCGATACGAAAACGCCCATGAGGCCCGCTTCTGCCAGAGCTTTGCATTTTGCGAGACTGAGGTATTCCCCGTTACTGAAGAGGCAAACTGTCGATTGATGCTTGGGCACGCTGGCGACGAGATCCGCCAGATCCTTTCTCAGTAAGGGTTCACCGCCTAGCAATAGAAGATGGCTTACTCCCAATTCCACTGCTTCGAGCAAGGCCCGCTTCAGCACTTCAAAATCCAGATCCGCCTGGGCTTTATGATTATAAAAAACGGCGGAGCAGTGTTGGCACTCGCACTGACAAAGTTTATTCACCGCAATGGTCGCCACGGCGGGAATCCTTTGTTTTTCAAAGCGCCGCTTGAGGCGCAAACTCAAGGCGCGTTCCCCCGCTGGGGAACTCAAAGGTGCCTGATAGAGAGAGAACAAAGGCTGACCTTGAAAAGAGCCGATCTTTTTATAAGCGCTGACTTTTTTCAAATAAGACAAAAGATAATCTTGCTCTGCGGCGGGAAGGGAACCTCGAAAAATAAAGTGAGGCTCCTGGTAGTGAATCCGAAATTTACAAGCTTCTATTTGATCAGTTTCAAACTCTGGAGCTTGCTCCAGAGGCACCTTATCCGATGGGGTTTCCAAAGGGGAGCGAGGATTGCTCGCCCTTTGGTCGAGCCCCGAGTTTGAACTCGGGGCGAAGATTTTTAATTGACTCGTGTCCATCGCTCACCTTCAATACTCCACTCTTTTCTTTGAGGGAGACCTAAAAAAGTTTGAATCCAGCGCAGCCTCTCCACTTGGATCTCCAGAAAAACCGTCTTGTTCTTCAGTAAAACGTGAGTGCGAGTTTCTGGAAACTGACGGTAGTAGGGATTGATTTGAGGATCGTGAGCCTCTCTTAGAAAGGCCTTTCCCCAAAGCTGAACTCCTTCGAGGTCTTCGCCTTGGTGAATGGCGCCGGCAATGGAAGCCGCGACTTTTGCCTCCCGAATAATTTCCTGCATATGGCGAGAATCAGATTGTGAAATGCAGAAGAATGAAAGAGGTTTCGCCTGAAAGGCGTAGCGTAAAGGGGTGGAATGAGGGCCGTCAGAGCCGCTCGTCGAAAGACAAAGCACCCGATGTTTTTGAAGAAAGGATTCTAAAATCGGATTTATCATAAAAGAATGGACTGAAAAGATTGATTTTCAGAACCTTGATCAAGAGTTTGAAAAGCTTCTTTTAACTTTTGTTTATCGGATAAGCTCAGCAATCGTTCCGCCATGACAAAAAGCACCTGATTTTCTTTTTGAATATGACTGCGCAGAAGATCAATGTAGCCCCTGGCATTTTGAAGAATTTTTTCTCGGGCTTCCATGGGGTTTTCGCCCCCTCTCTGAAGCCCTCTTTCGAGTTCTCCAATCAAATATCGTCCCATCTTATGCTCATGCAACATGCAGCCAATGGGTCCTCCCTCAACGGAAAGGCCTGCGGAACGTAAAGCCGGAAATAAAAACTCTTCTTCCTTGGCATGATGAATACCATCGGCGAACTGACGCACAAAGTTGATAAAATTCTTCCATTTCTCAGGCAATATTTCTCCTCCGTTTTGTAATTTTAAAGCAAGCTGTTCTACCTCCTGAAGAACCTCAAGAATAATTTCGTGATCTTCCATGAGCTGGTGGATGGGATTCATCTTGATTCTCCTTTTCAAGTGCAATTATCTAAAAATAGAACTTCAGACGTTTTATTTAGCAGATTTGAAAATAAGGCATATGACCTAGGTCAGGTCGCTTAAAGTTTTTTGGAATTAATAGCGTGCGGTCAATTGCAGGTAAACAAACTGGGCAATATCTGAGCCTCCTGTGTCGGCAAAGAATTCCCCGGGGAAGAATACAGAATATCCTACCCAGGCATTGAAATATTTGAGGGGTTCGAACTTTAAAACCAAATCGATTTCCTGTCCTGCGAAGTGGCTGGCATTAGGATTACCTGCCCGCAATTGTGTGCCGTTATCCTGCAGAACGCCATTGCCCGGATCTGGAAGGAAAAAAGCATGATAATCCAGCGAAGTCTTCATAAAAGAAAAAGGTTCTGCCGAAAGGGCAAGGCGAAGATCATACAAATTTCTCCAACTAAAAAAATCAATGTAGCCGTATTTATCGAAGTTGGTGGGGAATAAGTTGTTAAATAAAGTGACGTGACCTGTTTTCGGATTGGCATCTCCGGAAGCAAAATTGAATTCTCCGCCCACGCGGGGTTTCCAGTCGACAGGAAAAGTATAACCCAATCGGGTATGGATGGCTCCTGCATTGATTAAGTTATAGTTTGAGGAACCGCTTTGATAAGCCCCTTCAAAACCGTAGTCGAAATTCTCCAAAAATTTAGCCTTAATTCTTGTTCCTATTGTTGCAAGAGAAAGCGGGCCATTATTGACCCCGGCATTATTGCTATGAGTAAAGATCACGTAGGGTTCCAACTCCCCTTGTGGAAAATGATTCCAATGGGCATACAAACTCGCCAACTGATATTCAATGTTTACGGGATTGTTACTTGGATGAAGACGCCCTCCCCAAATATCCAGCCAGAAATCCTTATTTTCCAAACGCCAGACTGCGGCATCAAAACTGCGTCCTACATTGCTCCAACTGGCATTTCCAATGAGACGTTGTTCTCCATAAATAATCTCCTGGCGTCCTACTTTAAAACTAGTTTTTAAGGGCCCCATTTGCCCCTTGAATTTGGCAAAGCCCTGATAAAATTTATGACGATCGCGAACTTTCACCAGGGAATCGTCCTGTCCAAATGTTTCGGAGTCTTGGAACATTGCATAAAGCTGGACAAAGTCTGCCGGATTCAAATCCAGGTAAATCCGAGTACGCATCAGGAGAAAAATATCTGTTTGGGCAGCGGTGGCGTTGCTGAAATCATAGTTGATCTGATTTTCATAACGGAAACGAAGTTCTCCACCTACTTTAACTCGGTCCGGCCAAATCGACTTCTTTTTGTCTTCTGACCAAAGAGCCCGAGGAAGAAAACAAAAGACAAAAACCAAACAGAATAAAAAACAAATTGAGATAGACTTTTTCATACTCACTCCTTTTAAATTGCTTAGAAAACAAATTTTTAATAAGGAGTATGAGCTAAATCAGGTTCTTGAGATTTTTGTAAAGAAATGTTGATATGATTTAAATCATATCCAATCTTTCTAGAAGATGGGATAAATTTTTAGAAGATAGCTTCTCTGAAAATTTTATGAATCCAAAAAAATGCCCATTCCGCCCTGCAAAATCTCATATGATAGGCCTTTTAACTGAGCCCTATAGACCTTTCTTTGCCGTGGCTGCCTTTTACAATCTCATAGTGATGGGCTTGTGGTTTGTTTGGTTACATGGGTTGGAGATGGGGAGAGCGTTTCTTTCTTTTCAAATTTCTCCTATCCAATCTCATTTTCATTGGATGGTTTTTGGTTTTTCAAGTTTTTATCTCTTCGGCTTCCTGCTGACCGCTTTCCCAAAATGGGTGAGTGCCCCGCAAAGCAAAGGGCCTTATAATATCTTCTTAGCCTTGGCGCTTTTTTCGTCTCAGGCCCTAGTTCTTGTCGGCACTTTGGTTTCTGTATCTCTTTTGAAACTTGCTTTGGCATTTGAATTTTTCCTGATGGTTTTTTTAACGACGAGGCTCTTTAAAATTTATTTTCGACAAACGCAGAAGAAAATTTTTGATCAAAGTTCAATGGTTTTGTTTGCTTTAGGCTTTGGCATTTTAGCCCAACTCTTTTTTCAGTGGAGTGTTTGGGGAACTTACAGTTCTTATTTTTCTTTCTATTCTTTCAGCCTTTATTTGGCGCAGTTTCCCTTTTTACTTTTTCTGATGTTGGCGGTTTCTTATCGTATCCTTCCCTTTTTTACCTCGAACCTTCCTCCTCAGACAGAAGTCCAAAGAGGCCGCTGGAGCTTGCACGGAATGCTGCTTCTGGTTTTTGCCTTGGGACTTTTGGAATTTCTTCCTTTTTTAAAATCTTTAGTTTGGCTGAAGGGTCTTGTTTTTTTGGCGATGGCTTTACTTTTTTTGAAAGAGATCCATACCTGGCAATGGAAAAAATCCTTTTCTCATTTTTTGCTTCTCTCCCATTATGTGGCCTTTCTCTGGGCCGTGTTGTTTTTACTTTTCAAAAGCGCCCAAGCTTTTTCTCCTCTTCTCTCTCAAAATTATGGAATTTCTTTGGCCATTCAACATCTTTTTTTTCTGGGCAGTTTTTCCACTTTAATTTGGGGAATCAGTACCCGCGTTACCCGAGGCCACGGCGGACTCGGATTTCAGCTTGGCTCCATCGACTATCTTATTTTTATACTTCTCCAGCTTGCCGCAATCCTACGGGTTCTCTTGCCCTTCTTAGAAATAAAGTGGGGTTTTCTGAGGGAGCAATCTGTTCATGCCGCTTTCTTGTGGTGGCTCGCGTTCTTCTTATGGGGAATTCGTTACTTACCTGTTTTGATAGGCGGAGCCCGAAAAAATACTGAAAAGATCATCCCTCAATCTATTCAGGCAGGTGCCCGATGAAAGCAGTTCATAAAAAAGCACTCCGGAATGGCATAGGGGTCAGCCTCTTTTTACTCGTCCTCGTTTTACTGGGGTCCAGGAAATTGCAGTATTTTGATGCGGCTTTAATTCCTTATCTGTTTGCGGTTTTGTTTGCCACTTTCGGAATTGTTTATCGCTATTCGGTTTGGCTCGATAGACCCCCCACTCAAAAGCTATGGCGTCGTAGTCTCGGTTATTTTTTTCACCGTGATTTTATCTCTAGGATTTTCTCTCTCTTTTCTGTTTTTTTCAGGCAGCTTGTTTTGCAGCATTTTATTGAGCGGAGAAGTTTTTATCGTTGGGTCATGCACTTTAGTATCGCTTGGGGTTGCCTGCTTGCTTTCATGGTTACTTTCCCCCTGGTGCTGGGTTGGATTCATTTTGGAACGGCACAAGGCCAACCCGGGCTCTACCAACTCTATACCTTCGGGTTTCCTCAAATCACTTTTTTGCCGGATGGCTTTTTGGCTTTCTTGTTTTTCAACTCCCTCAATTTTTCTTCGCTGCTGGTTTGCTTAGGTACCATCATGGCTTTCACACGCCGCATCCTTCATCCCAATTTGGTGGCGGGTCAGAGTTTCATGAATGACTTTCTACCCTTATTAATTTTATTCGCGGTCTCCATCACTGGAATTTTTCTGACCTACAGCTCCCGATTTTTAGGGGGTGAGCATTTTCGAACTCTTTCCACCTTACATTGTTTCACGGTTGTCATTTTTTTAGTCTACTTACCCTTTGGAAAATTTTTCCATATTTTCCAAAGAGGAGCTTTGTTGGGTGCGGCGATCTATATTTCCGAAAAGAAATCAGAGCGCTCCGATTGTTGTGTCAAATGTGGAGAAGCTTACGTGAGTTCCATTCAAAAAAAGGATGTAAAAGATTCTTTGCAGGAAATGGGTTTTAAATACTCAACGTCAAAAAAGGATGAAAGCATCCAAGATCTCTGCCCCCTATGCCGGAGGCGTTTATTCATGTGGACTCAACATCACCAATTGAACGGAAAATTTCATGGCTGAATTACCTCTCTCAAAAGAGAAAATCGCCGAACTCTACGGCCCCCACCTCAATTTCGAACCCCCTGGAGGTTGGGAAGCCGCTTCCATTGCTCCGGATCAATTAGTAAAAACCCATTGCTGCTTTTGTGGCCAAGGATGCGGAATTCAGCTCAAGGTAAAAAATAATCAGGTAATTGGCTTCGAGCCTTGGGAAGATTTTCCGTTTAATGAAGGAAAGCTTTGTCCAAAAGGGGTGAAGCGTTACATGCAGGGTTCTCATCCCGATCGACTTTTATATCCCTTACAAAACAAAAGGGGTGTGGGTTATGAGCGATTGAGTTGGGATGCCGCTTATGAGCAAGTAGTTTCAGCCATTCAAGACATTCAATCCAAATATGGAAAAGATAGTTTTGCCGTTTTATCGGGTGTTTCTCTGAGTAATGAAAAATCTTACCTGATGGGAAAATTTGCGCGAGTGGCATTGCAAACAAAAAATCTCGATTACAATGGTCGGCTTTGCATGGTTTCGGCGGGTACCGGAAACAAAAAGGCTTTCGGCGTGGACCGAGCTGCCAATTCTTGGGCCGATTTGTTGGAAACCGATTTAATTCTTTGCGCAGGAACCAATATCTCTGAATGTTCACCGATCACCACAGACTATATTTGGCGTGCCCGGGATCGAGGAGCGAAATTAATTGTGGTGGACCCTCGCATCACCCCGATTGCCAGAACCGCTGATCTGATTTTGCCGCTTCGGCCTGGAACCGATTCTTATCTTTTCAACACGCTGCTCAATCTCATTATTCAAGAGGGAAAAATTGATTCGGACTTTATTCGGGAACACACGAACGGTTTTGAAGAAGTCGCTCAGACTGTTTCCTCTTACACGGTTGAATCCTGCGAAAAGATTACCGGTGTTCCGGCGAAGAGTATTCGATTGGCGGCCCAATGGTGGGGCGAAGCTCAACGGAGCTTTCTACTTCACGCGCGAGGCATCGAGCATCACACGAAGGGTGTCGATAATGTGCTTTCCTGCATCAATTTAGTTCTGGCGACCGGTCGCATCGGTAAGCCAGGTTGCGGCTATGCCACCATCACCGGCCAAGGAAATGGACAAGGAGGGCGCGAACATGGCCACAAATGCGATCAGCTTCCCGGAAATCGCGACATCAGCAACCCGGAACATCGCAAATATATTTCAGAAGTATGGGGCATCGATGAAAAAGACCTGCCCGGCAAAGGGCTTTCTGCCCAAGAAATTATGAATGCGATTCATTCCGGGGAAATCAAAGGGCTGATACTCATCTGTTTTAATCCTTTGGTGAGTCTCCCCGATTCGCTGTTTACCGAAGAAGCCTTGAAAAAACTGGAATATTTTGTCGCGGTTGATTTCTTTATGAGCGAAACGGCGCGTTATGCGAATTTGATTTTACCGGGTTCGCTTCACGAAGAAGACGAAGGAACAGCCACCACTGCGGAAGGCCGCGTGGTTCGAATTCGCGCTGCGGTCACTCCACCCGGAGAAGCTAAAATTGACTGGCATATCTTTTGTGAAATTGCCCGTCGTTTGGGCAAGGGAAAGTATTTCGATTATAAAAAATCGGAAGATATTTTTAATGAGTTGCGTGTGGCCTCCAAGGGCAGCCACGTGAATTATTTTGGCATCACTTATGAAAAAATAGAAAAAAACAAAGGCATCTTTTGGCCTTGTCCCACTCTGGATCATCCCGGCACTCCGCGTCTTTTCGAAGGCGGAAAATTCGCCCACCCGGATGGCAAGGCGATTTTTCATCCCGTGACTTATCGCCCCTCTGCCGATGAAATTAACGAAGAGTACCCCCTTTATCTCACGACAGGACGCGTTATTTTTCATTATCTGTCCGGAACTCAGACCCGGAGAATTGGCTTTCTGACTGAGCAATGCCCCGAGCCTTATCTCGAACTCCATCCTTTGCTTGCTACGAAATACGGTATTGCGGAAGGCGATTGGGTGGAGATCACTTCAAGACGAGCTAGCATCCGACTCCAAGCAAAAGTGGTGAAAACCATTCGTCCCGATACGGTTTTTATTCCCTACCATTGGCCGGAAGGACAATCAGCGAATCGCTTAACCCAACGCGCTTTGGATCCTTTGTCTAAAATTCCGGAATTTAAAATGAGTGCGGTGCGCATACAAAAGGTAGAGCATGTCTAAGACAAATTTAAATGAAGAAAATGATTTTTTTATCGATCCCCAGCGATGCATCGGCTGCAAGTCCTGCGTGGCTGCTTGCGGGGAGTGCTCGACCCACCGAGGCATTCCGATGATTCACCTCGATGTCTTTGACCGTGCCAGCTCCGTCAAAACAGCCCCCATGGTTTGCATGCACTGCGATGATCCTTCTTGTGCCGCAGTCTGTCCCGCCGATGCGATTAAAAAAACGGAGGATGGAGTCGTGCAGTCTTCTTTAAGTCCGCGCTGCATCGGTTGTTCCAACTGTCAAATCGCCTGTCCTTTCGGTGTGCCCCGAATTTACGAACAGTCCGCTCAAATGATGAAATGCGATCTCTGCTACGACCGCAGCTCCGTGGGTTTAAAACCGATGTGTGCGACGGTTTGCCCCTCGCAAGCGCTTTATTTCGGCCCTCGTTCCTTCATTGAACAAATGAGAAAAAATTCGCCAAATAATCAGTTCAAATTTGGCGATCAAATTATTTCAACCAAAGTTTATTTAATGACTGCTCCCCATGAAAAATCACAAGAAATAGATGTTCTGTCTTTTATTTCGGAAGACAGTTTGAATGAAGAAGCACCCTGGAATTAAAAAAAGGATCCCCCATGAATGACGCTGTCGAAAAAAGACTCTCTGAAAAAGGTGAAATCCCAAAATGGGCTGAAGATTTCCCCGTCGAAACTAAAAGTGAGGCTCGAATCGCAAGAAGAGATTTCATCCGTTATTTATCTCTTGTCTCTCTGGGGCTTTTTGTAGGTCAGGGAGGAGTGTTGTTTAAAAAATGGTGGAGTAAAAAAGAGAGCCCTTCTCCCACCTCATCCTTTCGTATTGTCGGTTTGAACGATATCGAGGTGGGCGGTTCTTATGTGTTTAATCTTCCGAAAAAACACGAACCGATTTTACTCATTCGCCTGGCCAACGAAGAATACGTCGCCTATTCGCAAAAGTGTACCCACCTTCAGTGTCCGGTTATCTGGCGTCGTGAGGATTCCAAAATTCTTTGTCCCTGTCATCATGGGGCCTTTCAGGTTCAAACGGGTGAGGTGCTTTACGGACCTCCCGAGCGGCCCTTGCCCAAAGCCAAACTTTCGCTCAAAAGTGATGGCGTTTATTTTGAAGGTTTTGTCGAAAATTCCGGAAAGAAGGAGGCTTAAAAAATGCGTTTCAAAGACCCTGTCTCAGAAAACTTGGAGATGCGCGATTACCTGGGCTTGATCTTAAGTTTGGGTGCCATCTTTATTCAGATTTGGATTTTGACTTCTTCTGTGCACTCTTATTTTTTAGGCAATGTGCAATACCTCGAGGAAGCCTTGGTCTTAAGCGGCTTGGCTTTGTCATGCTGTGCCTTGAGCTCTTGGAGCACTTTAAAAAGAGTGAACTGGCATCGTAAAAAAACCAGATGAATATGCAGGAAAAAACCACTTCCCTTTCTCACCGAATTTTATTTTTGAATACCTTGGCTTTTACGGTTTGTTTTGCCGCGTGGATGCTCAATGGCGTGCTGGCCACCTTTCTTTCGACCAATCAAGTTTTTAAATGGGGCTCTGTAGAAATGGGCTGGCTCCTTGGAATTCCCGTTTTAACCGGCTCCCTTTTTCGACTTCCGGCGGGAATGCTTACCGATAAATACGGTGGTAAACCTGTGTTTGCCGCTTTGCTTTTTTTGAGTGCCATTCCCATGTATCTGCTTTCTACGGCTCAAGGTTTTACAGATTTTGCACTCTACAGTTTCGGCTTTGGTTTTACGGGAGTAAGTTTTTCAATTGGAATTGCTTACACCTCGATATGGTACCCGCAAAAATCTCAAGGCACTGCGCTCGGAATCTTCGGCGCAGGAAATGCGGGCGCCGCCCTCACCACCTTGCTTGCCCCCAAGCTTTTAAATCATCTCACTCAAAATGGGAACAATCTCGAAGGCTGGCGTCTGCTTCCCAAATACTATGCAGCTTTCCTCTTGGGAATGGGCATTTTATTTCTTTTGTTTGCGGTCAATAAAAAGCCTGCGTCTAGCGGAAAAAAAATAGGTCAATTGCTCAAACCTCTAAAAAGTATTCGAGTGTGGCGCTTCGGATTATACTATTTTGTCGTCTTCGGCGGCTTTGTAGCTTTTTCGCAATGGCTCGTCGCTTATTTTGTGAATGCCTACTACTTGCCTTTGGTTACTGCTGGTTTTCTATCGTCCCTCTTTAGTTTCCCTTCTGGAGTGATTCGCGCCATGGGCGGCTGGATGTCTGATAAGTGGGGAGCTAGAAAAGTGATGTATTATGTTTTGGGACTTTCTACTCTATTCTGCCTGCTGCTGATTGTTCCCAAAATGGACATCTATTCTCCGGGAGAAGGAGTGATGGCAAAACGCCCCGGTATAGTGAGTGAAGTGACTTCTTCTTCTATTCGAATCGATGATCAAGTTTATCCTCTTTTAGAAAGAAAAACTCAAACAGCCATTCAAGACGACCAAGTCCTGATTCTCCCCAGCAAAGAAGTTTGGCAGGAGGCGGTAGTGCAGGTGGGCCAAAAGGTTCAACGAAAAGAATTATTAGCCAAAGGGCAAACGCGCATCTATTTTCAAGCCAACGTCTGGATTTTCGCCTTTTTAGTTTTTGTCCTGGGCATAGTGTGGGGAATTGGAAAGGCTGGAGTTTACAAATACATTCCCGATTATTTTCCCCAAGAAGTGGGCGTCGTCGGAGGAATGGTGGGCGTCATTGGTGGCTTGGGTGGTTTTGTTTGCCCTATCGTTTTTGGCTATCTTTTAAATCTGACAGGGCTTTGGACCAGTTGTTGGATGTTTCTGTTTTTAGTTTCTTTGGCTTGTTTTGTTTGGATGCAAGCAGTTGTCGCTCAAATGATGAAAGAAAAGTATCCCGAATCTGCGCGAAGAATCGAATCTTAAAAGGAGAAGGCTATGCCTAAAATAAATCTAGAACACTGGGATGTCGAAGATGAAAAGTTCTGGATAGCGGAAGGAAAAAAAATCGCCCAGCGAAATTTGTGGATTTCTATTCCTGCCTTACTTCAATCATTCTCACTTTGGATGATTTGGGGAATGCTCATAGTTCAAATGAAAAAACTAGGTTTTAATCTGGGGCTCCCCCACTCCAGCCCCGAAGAACTCAAACTAATTAATGAGCTGCTATGGACCTTACCTGCCATTGCCGGTTTGTCAGGCGCTACCTTAAGGATTCCGAATTCTTTTCTCATTGCTTTAGGGGGTGGAAGAAATGTTGTTTTTATTTCCACACTGCTTTTACTTTTTCCAGCCCTCGGTGCAGCTTTCGCTTTGCGAGATGTGAATACCTCTTATCAAGTATTTGCTATTTTAGCGGTATTATCAGGGTTTGGGGGTGGAAACTTTGCTTCCTCGATGTCGAATATTTCTTTTTTCTTTCCTAAAAAAATGCAGGGAACAGCTTTAGGCCTTAATGCGGGATTGGGAAACTTGGGCGTGAGTGCCATGCAGTTTTTAATTCCTCTCGTAATCGCTGGTGCTTACTTTGGTGGAATCGCTGGAGACCCCTTGCCTTTGGTAGAAGCGGATGGAGCGAAAGTGAAGGGAACTTTAGTGTACTTACAAAACGCGGCGTGGCTGTGGGTCTTGCCTTTATCACTTTCAGCGCTTGCGGCCTTTGTAGGAATGAATAATTTGAAAACAGCGACTCCCAAATTAGGAAATACTTTTGGAGAGTTTTCCAAAATTCTTCTCCTTTTATTTTTTGGCCTCATTGCTTCGGGAGCCGGGGCCTATTTACTCACTCAAGTGAAACTCAACCAATGGCTGGTTCTCCCTTTCACCATTGTGCTGACTCTTTTCTTGATGAAAGTTTTTTCACCCAAAGATATTAAAGGAAATTTGGAAAAACAATTTTCAATTTTTAGAAACAAACACAACTGGATCATGACCATACTCTACGTCATGACCTTCGGTTCTTTTATTGGCTATTCCTCTTCTTTTCCAAAATTGATTCAAGATGTTTTTGGATATTTGCCCAATGGTGCTGTGAATCCTTATGCGCCCAATCCTATGAAATGGGCTTTTTTAGGCCCTATGCTGGGAGCTTTTATTCGTCCTATCGGAGGATGGTGGGCCGACAAAATTCAAAGTGGATCTAAAATTACGACCTGGAGCACTTTAGTTCAAATGTTTGCTGCTTTGGGTGTTGCTTACTGTATTGTGCAAGCAAAAGCGGCCCCAAGTCCCGAGGCTTATTGGTGGCCTTTTTTTGGATTATTTATGATTCTGTTTGTGGCGACAGGGCTTGGCAATGGCTCTACTTTTAGAAGCATTCCCTATATTTTTCCAAAAGAGCAAGCGGGCCCTGTACTAGGCTGGACTTCCGCCATTGCGGCTTATGGTGCTTTCATCATCCCTATTGTTTTTGGGCAACAAATTAAAAAGGGCCACGCCGAATATGCACTTTATGGATTTGTGATCTATTATCTGCTTTGTCTCATTTTGAACTGGTATTATTACGATCGAAAAAACTCGGGAGTTCAATGCTAGGGCTCAAACCCAAACTTCTCGAGTTTCTTCAGCCTCATCAAATTTCCGATCGCGAATTGGACCGTCTTTCTTATGCCCGAGATTGTAACATCTCTTCACTAATCAAGATGAGAGATTTCGTGGTCGAAAAAAAACCGACACTGATCCTCTGGCCCGAAAATACCGAACAACTTTCTCAAGTCTTAAAAGTCTTAAACGAAGCAGAAATTTCTTCTATTCCCTTTGGAGCTGGTTCTGGAGTTTGCGGAGGGACTCTCTTTTTAAAAGAAGGCGTTTGCATCGACTTGAAACGGTTTCAAAAAATCATTTCCATCGATCCTGAAAACTTAGAAGCCAGAGTTCAAACGGGGATTCTTGGCGAAATTTTAGAAAGAGAACTTCAAGATCGAGGGTTCACTCTCGGACATTTTCCGTCCTCCATTTACGGCTCTACTTTAGGAGGTTATCTTGCCTGTCGCTCTGCTGGCCAGCTTTCTACCAAGTATGGAAAGATCGAAGACCGCGTGGAAGCTCTGGAACTGTGTCTTGCCGATGGTCAGATTTTCCAAATCGGAAATGATCAACCTTTAGATTTAAAAGAATTATTTTTGGGATCGGAAGGTGTGCTCGGCTTGATAACAGAAGCGACGTTAAGGATTGCCCCTAAGCCAGAAGCTCAAGCTTTTCGGGCTTTTTCTTTTTCTAACATCTACGAAGGAATGGCGGCGATCCGTCACTTCATGCAGGCAGGCTTCAGGCCTGCGGTGGTCCGTTTGTATGACCCTTTAGATTCCTGGATCTTCTTCAAGAAGGGGAAAGAAAAAAATACAAAAACTCACGCTTCTTCTCTTCACCCCGTTCTGGAATTAATCAAAAAGAAAACCCACCAAACTTTATTTTCTTATCCTCAGGCCCTGAACCGAATCCTCGACTGGAGCCTGCACCGAGTTCTGTTGATTTTAGGATTCGAAGGGGCGTCGTGGAGAGTCGAGCTGGAAAACGAAGAAGTAAAAAAAATCTGCCTCAAGGGAGGAGGAAAAGATCTAGGGGAAGAGCCCGGCTGGCGTTGGTTGAAAAAACGTTACAGTGTTTCTTACAAAATGTCCCCGCTCATTTACCAGGGCTGTTTTGCGGACACTTTCGAAGTGGCGGCGCCTTGGTCTAAAATCGAAACCCTCTACCATGAAATGAGAAAGGCGCTCGCTCCCTACGCCTTGGTCATGGCCCACCTTTCTCATTTTTACTCGGACGGGGCCTGTATTTACTTCACTTTTGCCGGCCGGACTGAAGACATGAATACCTCGTTGGCTCTTCATCATCAAGTGTGGGCTCAAGCTCTGAAAACTTGCCATCAGTGTGGGGCGACGGTGAGTCATCATCACGGTGTGGGGGTACTGAAAGCCGAAGGCTTTGTTCGAGAAATGGGAACTCTGATGAATTACCTGAGAGCTTCCAAAGCCTTTTTTGATCCGAAGAACCTCTTAAACCCAGGCAAGTTGGGGCTGCCCTTATGATCAAAATCGATTCACTTTCTCATCAGGTTTGGGTAGACGCCACCGTGAGTGCGGAAGAACTCGAAGCGCACTTGCAACACCAAGGCTATAGCTCAGGATATTACTCCCCTGAGTTCCAGACTCAGAGCCTGCGAGAGATTCTTTCGCAGAAGATCCCTAACCTCTATCACTTGATCTATGGCCAAATTCAGGACCTTTGCGTGGCGCTTTGCTTTCTGGATGGAAGAGAGATCCTCTACGAAACTTATCCTGTCCCCAAACAAGCCACGGGACCTAGTTTCAAAAACCTTCTCATCGGTGCCGAAGACAAGCTGGGTTACATCGCCCGCCTATGTCTTCGTATTTTTCCTTTCTATTCTTATGTTCGACATAGCGTCATTGAACTTCCTGATTTAGAAAGCGGATTTGTCTTGGAAAGAAAGTTGTACGCCCGTGAAATCCATCCTTTGTGCTTCGGGCGTTTTGCGAAAGAGTCCCTAACTGATTTTCTTCAGGAAGGATTAAAGTCAGGCTCTTTAGTTTTAATCCTGGAGTGGAGAGGTCCTCCCGCTCTCATCGATGCTGAAATTTTGGAATGGAGTCGCTTTTTAGGAAAAACTTATTTTCATCGTTTTTTTCAGGAAGAAGCGTATTCCCAAAAAATTCAAGAATTGCTTCGAAAGAAAACACCTTTTCCAGCCTGGAGAAATCTTCCATTACACAGCACTAGCCCTGAACTTGAAAAGCTTAAACAGGAATGGATGAACAAATTATGCAACCCAAAGGGATAAGAAAAAATGAAGACTATTGCACTTTTTGCCCGAAAATGTGTCATTTCGCCTGTCCGATCGCCGACCTCAAGCGCAGTGAAACTTTAAGCCCTTGGGGGAAACAGCAGGTGGCTAGAATGGTGGATGCGGGGCAAATGCCTCTGAGTCGAGAGGCCGCGGCCTTAGCCTACGAGTGTTTGACATGCGGCCGCTCCCAAAGTGCCTGCGATCACCAGATCTCAGACTCAGAATCTTTGCTCGCCCTTCGAGCCCAATCGGTACGTAAACGGTTGGCTCCCGAAATGGCACTTCATTTTTCAGAAAAATTCCGACTTCATTCCAATCCCTATGCTGAAAATCTTCAGCAAAAAATAAAATCTTTAATTCCCACGATCTCAAAATCCGGAACGGGCTCTACTTTATTTTTTGCAAGTTGTCATAGTTTAGCTCTTCAACCGGAATCTCTTCCCTTGTATTGGGAGCTTTTTCAAAAATTAAAAATTCCCGATATCGGAATTTATTCTGAAGCACTTCAGTGTTGTGGACAAGCGCTTCAAGTGCTTGGGCACGAGGAGGAGTTTGAAAAAAATGCGAGACTTCAATTCAAGCAATTGAAACAGGTCAAAACACTGGTCGTAGGCTCGCCCGAATGTGCTTGGGCTTTTCGTGAACTCTATCCGAAGTACGGCTTTCAGCTAAAAACTAAAATTTTAACGCTACCTGAATTTTTAGCCCCCTATCTTTCAAAATTAAACTTGAAGTGTGGGGATAAAACCCGGGAATACTATTATCACGATGCCTGTTATCTGGGACGCCACTTGGGCCAATATGACGCACCTCGAGATCTTCTCACAAAAGTGCTTGGTTTTTCTCCTTTAGAGCTGCGTTGTTCTCGCCAAGAAAGTTTATGCTCGGGTGCAGGTGGGGGATATTCGCTCATTGACCCTCAAAGTTCCAATGCGTTAGCTCAATTGACTTTGGGGAATTTGAGAGAAAAGAAGGCCGTTTTAATTACTGCTTGTCCTCAGGCTGCCGAAAAATTTAAACAGAACGCCGGGAGCTTAATTGTGAAAGATTGGTGCAGTTTTATTGCGGAAGCAATTCAGATTCACGGACTTTAATTAGGTGTAAAGCGCCTTCTTTTTCATTCACTCGACTCATTGCTTCTGGAAGTTTACTTTTATCATTCGTATAAATCTTTACCTTATGCCGGGCGCGACGGATGGCCACATAGTAGTTATCTCGAGCACTGGTGAGACTTTTAGTATTGGTTTCAATGAGTACTGTCACTGTCAAAACAATCTGTCAGTCAACTGCTAAGACAGAAAGAGATTTCTAATCACCCTTTACCTGGCCCAGCATAGACTTGAGACAATAATCGACCACATTGCTGCTAAGGGCGATCGGTACAATGGGATCGTAAAGAAGATCCTCAGAGGCCCCTTGGCGGTGCACAAAAAAAACGAGGAGACCACTTTAAATGGTCTCCTCGATACTGCCCAACGGAATGCGAACTTTAATTCTAATATGTTGATTTTAAAATGTCTTATTGAAGTCAATTTGAATAGATGCCCCAATTATGCCCCATTTGCTTTACCCTTCTTCATTTCATAGTTCCATTTCCATAAGTAATAGACTGAGGGATACACCAGGAGCTCCAGTCCAAAGGAAGTGACGAGGCCGCCAATCATAGGAGCTGCAATGCGCTTCATCATATCAGCTCCGGTTCCTACTGCATACAGGATCGGAACCAAGCCCATGAAGGCTGCGGTGACTGTCATCATTTTAGGCCGGACTCTTTTGACGGCGCCCTGAATGATGGCATGTTTTAAGTCTTCTTTCGTTTTCATTTCTCCCTTTGCTACTTTTTCATCGTAAGCCAAATCTAAGAAGAGCAGCATGAACACTCCTGTTTCAGCATCGAGACCCATCAAGGCAATCAAGCCCACCCAGACAGCAATGGAAAGATTGTAACCCAAAAAATAGAGTAGCCAGATAGCGCCTATGGCGGAGAAAGGAACAGCGAGCATGACAATTGAGGCCTTCACGGGAGACTTCGTATTCATATAGAGCAGCAGAAAGATCAAAAAAAGGGTGAGAGGTAGAATGATTTTCAAACGCTCTTTCACTCGGATCATATTTTCGTATTGTCCGCTCCATTGCAGGGTGTAACCGGGAGGCATTTGAAGGGTTTCGGAAACTTTCTTTTTTGCTTCATCGACGTAGCTGCCAACATCTCGTCCTGTCATGTCTATGAGAACGTATCCCGACTTCAGTCCATTTTCATTGCGGATCATGGCAGGGCCATCACGTAGTCGAATATCTGCAAGTTGAATCAGTGGAATATTTTTTCCTGAAGGAGTTGAGATGAGAACTCTTTCTAATTGAGAAATTTCATCGCGTAGTTCGCGCGCATACCTGACGTTTACCGAATAGCGCTCGGGGCCTTCAATTGTCGTGGTGACGGTTTCACCGCCAATAGCTTGGGTGATAGCCCCATTTACATCGTCTACCGTAAGGCCATGCCGCGCAATTTCTTCTCGTTTCAAATCAAAATCTAAAAAGTACCCGCCCGCGACTCGCTCCGCAAAAATATTTCGAGTTCCTGGAATATTCTTAAGAATGCCTTCCAACTGCAGTCCTATCTCCTCCACTTTTTTGAGATCAGCTCCATAAACCTTAATGCCGACTGGCGTACGAATGCCGGTGGTAAGCATGTCGATGCGGTTTCGGATGGGCATGGTCCAAGCGTTCGTAGTGCCGGGGAATTGCATTTTTTCATTCATCTCAGCGATCAGGTTCTCCCAAGAGATATGATTGGGCCATAGATGAGTGAAGGGACTTTGCAGAGATTCCGGCATCCAAGAATACCAGCGATGGATTTTTCTCCACTCGGATTCTGGCTTTAAAACGACGGTGGTCTCCATCATGGAGAGAGGTGCGGGATCTGTGGAAGTATCAGCACGTCCGGCTTTTCCGAAGACTGTTTTCACCTCGGGAAAACTTTTCAAAATCTTATCTTGAGTTTGAAGAAGTTTAGAAGCTTCGGTGACTGAAATGCCTGGAAGCGTTGTCGGCATGTAAAGAATTGCTCCTTCGTTCAAAGGAGGCATGAATTCAGAGCCTAGTTTGGAAAAGGGATAAATAACGGTTAAAAGCAGGAGAAAAGCGGAGAAGATCGTCTTGCGTGGGTTGCGCAGCACCCAATGGCAAATAGGTTCGTAAATCTTGAAAAGAACTTTACTGATGGGATGCTTTTCTTCGGGATAATATTTTCCCACGGCGACATGATTGTAAAAAGTGCTCAACCATCGTGGCTTAAAATGCACAAAGTCCATGCGGCTAAAGAGCATGCGCAAAGCGGGGTCGAGTGTGATGGCAAGCATCGCGGCCATTACCATTGCCAAGGTTTTTGAGTAGGCAAGAGGTTTAAAGAGCCTACCTTCTTGATCGAGTAAGGTGAAGATGGGAAGAAAGGCGACGGCAATGACAAGCAAAGAGAAAAATACAGAAGGTCCCACTTCTTTCAAGGCCTTAAGCCTCACTTCATGAAAATCTCCTTTACGACCGCCTTCCTGCCAGAGCTGTAGTTTTTTATAGGCGTTCTCCACTTCTACAATTGCGCCATCCACGAGCACGCCAATGGAAATGGCAATGCCTGCAAGCGACATGATGTTTGCCGTTAGTCCCATCGAGCGAAAAGGAATAAAAGACAGAAGGACCGCGATGGGAATAGTAAGAATAGGAATGATGGCGGAGGGAAAGTGCCATAAAAAAATTAGAATGACGATGCTGACGATAATCAATTCTTCAATGAGAGTACTTTGAAGGGTGTCGATAGATTTTAAGATTAAATCTGAGCGATCATAAGTAGTGACGATTTCAACACCGGAAGGAAGTGAGGGTTCTATTTCCTTCAACTTTTCTTTGACTCGTTCAATGACGCTGAGGGCGTTTTCTCCTGAACGCATGATGACAATGCCCCCTACCGCATCTCCCTCGCCGTTCCAATCAGCAATGCCTCGACGGATGTCTGGACCGAGTTCCACTTGAGCAACATTTTTCACTAAAACGGGAGTTCCCGTTTTATCATTAACCTTGATCGCGATATTCTCGAGGTCTCTGATGGACTTGGCGTAACCTCGTCCGCGAATCATGTATTCTGCGCCCGACATTTCGACTAAGCGACCGCCTACGTCATTGTTGCCTTTTCTCACAGCCTCCACTACCTGATTTAGAGAAACGCCATAGGCCTGCAAATCACTAGGATTTACGTTCACCTGATATTGCCGAACGAAGCCCCCGATGGGAGCGACTTCAGAAACGCCCGGAACGCTTTGAAGATAATATTTCAGATACCAATCTTGATAGGAGCGGAGTTGGGATAAATCATTTCTTCCGCTTTTATCGACGAGTGCATACTGAAAAACCCAACCGACAGAAGTGGCATCTGGTCCGAGCTCTGTCTTTACGCCTTGTGGAAGGCGTGGGGTAATTTTATTCAAATATTCGAGAGTGCGACTCCTCGCCCAATAAATATCTGTGCCTTCTTCAAAAATGACATACACATAAGAATAACCAAAATCGGAAAAGCCACGGATTGCTTTGATGCCCGGAGCGCCCAATAAAGCCGTCACAATGGGATAGGTGACTTGATCCTCAAGAATGTCAGGGCTGCGATCCCATTTAGAATAGATGATGACCTGTGTGTCTGAAAGATCCGGCAAGGCGTCAAGAGGCACGCGTTGAAGCGACCAGATTCCAATCAAAATCGCCACTACCACCAAGATCAGGGTGATGGCTCGATTCCGGGCGCAAAGCTCGATGATTCTTTCTATCATAGTGAATTTGCCTTTGTTTCTGGATGATCCATGTTGGAAAGGGCGGCCTTAAGTTGGGATTCCGAATCGAGAAGGAAATTTGCGCTTGTTACCACTTGTTCACCTGCAGAAATGCCCGAAATTATTTCCACCCATCCTGTACCTTGTCGACCTACTTTGACTTCTCGAGGTTCAAACTTTCCATCACCTTGAGTCACAAAAACAATTTTGCGCGTTCCCGAAGAAAGCACCGCATCATTTGGAATCGCTAAAACCTCTCCCGTTTGCGCCAGAATCTTGAGCTTTACGTACATGTCGGGTTTTAAGAAACCATTGGGGTTTGGCACAGGCATGCGCGCTTGAATCGTGCGGGTATTAGGGTCAATGACAGGATCTAAAGATTCAATCTTCGTAGTTTGCGGATCAGATGAATCCGGAATCCAGACTTCCACAGGAGTTCCCGTTTTTACCCAGGGGAGATCAGATTCATAAAGAGATCCATAAACCCAAACTTCTCCACCTTTACGGGGGAGTAGTAGGTTGCCTTGCGCTTTTCTTGTTTTGGAGAGTTGTCGGATTTGTTCTTCGCTCATGCCTAATAATTCAAGGCGAAGCTTAGAAGCCTTCACTAAATTATTTTGAAGATCAGAAATAACACTCTCCTGAGGCTGGGTTTTGAGGGCGAGAAGATATTCGCTTTGCGCGATGAAAAGATCGGGAGCGAAAGCGACTCGTCCCGTTGCATGAATTTCTCGACTTAAAGGTTTTCGCGCGGCAACTTCAGTTTTCACTCCGATTAATTGCTGCTTTTCAGGCGATAGATGAACTGTCGATCTTCCAGTAGCTCCCGTTGAAGAATTTTGACTACTATTTGCCTCTTCATAGACTGGCACTAGATTCATTCCGCAGATAGGACATTGTCCCGGCTTGTCCGCATGAACAGAAGGATGCATGGAGCAAGTGTAATACTTTACTTTTTTAGAGTCCGAAGCTGGAGAAGGTCCCGAAGACTCTTTCTTTGAACACCCTGCTGCCGTCAATCCAACTATTCCTAAAAGCAAAATAACTAAAAAATAGGTCAAGATATTCTTCTTCATTGTTTTTCTCCATTTTGCGTCGTGCTCTTCCCGCTTTCCGGGAGAAGAGAAGAAAGATTTTTTTGAGACTCGGAAGGAGCTTTTGCCCATTCCTCTTTTGTTATGCCGACGGCCTCTTCGAGCTCGAAAAGAGAGGTGGCCAGGGCTTCGTACGATTTCCAATACTCAAGCTCTGCATCCCGATAACTGCGGGCAGCGGTGAGATAGGAAAAGAAGGGTGATTTTCCGGTGACATAGGTTACCGAGTTCGCCTCCAAGGCTTGTTTGGTTTGGGGAAGCAGAGTGCTTTTGTTGATCTGCAAGATTCGTTCAGCAGCCTTCATTTTCGCATAAGTTTCTTGAAGCTTGTAGGTGACCTCATTTTTGGCCGCACTTTTGGAGTACACGGCGCTCGCAAGCTCCGCCTTGGCTTGCTCCACCGCTTTCGATTTCTTTTTCAAGATGAGCGGGACATTAATCATGAACTCGCCCGTCCAGGCATTACCTAAGCTCGAGCTTGGCGAGCCATTGGGGCGTTGTACATATTCAAGTTGGGCATTCAAATCAGGAAGATATTCTCGTTTAGCAGCTTTTACGCCCCATTGTTTTTGCCCGACATTATGCTCAGCCAGTTTGATGGAAGGATGGCGAAGCTGCGCGATGTCGATCAACTCTTCTAATTTTACGTTCCACTTTGGTATTTCCAGCTTACTAGGGAGGACAATAGCGTCTTGAGCAGACTGAGCCATCAATTGGTTCAGTTTGGCTTCCAAGACTTTCTTACGCTCCAACAAAGGTTCCCGCTCTACCAAAAGTTTGGCCAAATCGGTTTGTCCCTGAAGCGCGTCCGTAGAACTAGCTTCTCCCGTAGCAAGCTTCGATTGCGCAGATTGCACAAGCCCTTTGAGAATTTTTTCCACCTGCTTGCTTTGCTCGATTTGCTGATTGACCGCAAAAAGGGAGTAATAGTTTTGCTTCACTTCCCGGAGCAAAACTCTTCCACTGGCATTTAGACTTTCTAGATGATGAAGATAATCGTGATAGATGATCTCTGCGGCGGCCTTTTTCTTGCCTGGAAATGGGATTTTCTGGGAGACGATATAATCAATGTCCGAAGCTTCGTCGAGACCTCCCTTGAAAGGTACCTGATACAATCGAACCCCAATGAGAGGATCTTCCCAAGCGCGCCCTTGAGGCACCTTGGCTTTCATAGCCTCCACTTCTTTCTGCATTGATTGAAGCTCTGGATTTTGACCTATAGCTTGTTGGACCGCTTCTTCAACGGAGAGAAGAGAAGGTTTTATCTTCTCTTGTACTTGGGCGAATCCATTCGAGCTGTAAATAATTCCTAAAAGACATAGAAGCGCATAGAAAATGCTTTTGTGCATAAGGTCATCCTTAAAGTGCAAAGACAGAAAACAAATATTCCATGAGTCTATACGCATGGAATATTAACTTTGTGACTAAGGAAGGTGTTCTAAATGATAAGACTGCTTTTTGTTAAAATGAGAGGTGGGGATGGGAGTAGAAATGAAGGGGCTAACTTACTTGTTTCGACGCGTGATAAGTTTTGCTGAATCGAAATAGCCCAATCGAAATTTATTTTTATTGCCTGAATTTTCTGTTGAGAAAGGTCTTCAGTTTTTTGAAGGGGACCGATCGTGGTGATGTTTTCGGAAGATTGGAGTAAACAGCATAGATCGACGGGTGCGATTTGGGGCTCTACAGCACTTCGAGCCTCTGCCATTTCAGGACAACAACCGCCGCAGTCTTCCATACCTTGAAGGCATATCATGCTTTTAATTGGTGTTAAAGCCAACAGCAAGAGTGGTAGGAGCATCATCAAAAGGAGTTTAATGCTTTTGACTTTCATAATACCTAACAGTTTAAAGACTTTTTAAATAAAATCAAGAGTCTAGTCACCTGTAGATCGACACGCACACACACAATTGAATAATAATCGCTTCTAGGAAACTATTCACAAAATTTTGATAAAAAAAGCCCAACTAAAAAGTTGGGCTTTTTCAAAACGTCCCCAACGGGAGTCGAACCCGTGCCGCTGCCGTGAAAGGGCAGTGTCCTAGGCCACTAGACGATGGGGACTCGTCGAATTCGATAAAGATTCATCTGCGGCGTTGCCATTCATTCGCAATGCTCACATACCATCAAAGGTATGCTGCGCTTGTTCATTCATGGCTGCCTTGCAGCTGAGATCTTTCTCAAATTCTCACATAATGTATGAGCCGGCCGGGGCTCGAACCCGGGACACCCGCCTTAAAAGGGCGGTGCTCTACCAACTGAGCTACCGGCCCATTCGCTCACTTTGGCAAAACCAAAGTTCGCTAAAGTCAGGGGAAGCGACTAGCGCCCCCTGACAACCCCCATTAATTGATAAATAAAAAATCAAGAAAATAGGAATTTTGAGCCGGCGGACCTTATCAAAGGGGGATTTTTGCCGTCAACTGTTATTACTTGGCTTTTAAAAGAAATATCGAGTGTTCCAGGAGGGCTCCTGTGCCTGAAAATATACCTGAATGCTAAAGCTACTACATCGAAACACTAACGCTTATTGCAACGTGGGTCTTGGGTTGCCGAACACCCACGACAAGTATTCAAAAAACCTTCATCAAAAGGTGTTTTTCCACAAGTTGCAGAGTATTCTTCAAGAGAACGAATGAAAAAATCACACATCGAAGAATCCATGCAATTCGACTGAAGCCTGCTTTCTAAACTTCTGATTTGCCCCTGCAGAGTAATGAGTAAAGAGGTTTGCACGGGAGCACCTAAAATTCCTGCCTGCCCATTCGTTTGTCGAGGATCTTGAAGTTCCATTCGGCGTGTTTGCAAGCGAGTAAGTTCTTCTTGGGCCTGTTGCCGCAATTCCCCAATCAAGTGATGCGCGCTGCGGGTTCTGCTTTCCAGATCTGCGCACTGGGCCGCTCGCTCTCGTGCTAATTGCCTTGCCACTTCGCGATCAATGCAGATTTGTTCACGCGGGCCAATTTGAATCTCTTCTAAAGAAATATTTCCGGCATAAATGCCGGCATTTTTGAAGGCTTGCTGATTTGCGCGTCGGCGTTGAAAAAGCTGTTCGCACTCTTCTTCAGTGGGTTCCGAACTAGCCACGGGAACTGAATTGATATTCGGAAGTTTAGGCGGAGGCGGAGTGATGAGGATATTCGTGTTGTTTTGACCCGACATCCCTTGGGCCAGAAGGTTCGAGGGAAAACTCATAAAAGCGAAGAAACCCATCATTAAAAACAAAACTCTCTTTAAAGAAAACATCGAGCCTCCTCCTTCAAATAAATTGCCCCCTTTTAAGAGGATAGCATCCCCTCAATCTTCTTGCACGCCTTTATTGAAGGGCTTTTGAGCCCTAAACTCTCACTCATTTTCTCGTCGAACACTCACCTGGCTCCCCTCTTCGGAATAAGAGACAGTGATTAGAATCGGATGGCAACAAACATGGCAATCTTCCACATATTCGACGACTTCATCGGAAAATTCCGGTTCGATCACGAAGCTTTCCCAACAGTATGGGCATTGAACGGAGATTTCTTCATTCATTTGTTTTGTAAATAGACTTCTTGCATAATTTTCTGCGCAAATACCCTGTGGGGTTGCGTTTCCCCCATTTCACTCATCCCGCATTGCGGGAGCTCCCACCGCGCTTTACAGACCAATTGCTCGTGACAATTATGCAAGAAGTCTCATAATCCAAACATTATGGAGTTAAATCACGCGCACAACGCACATTAAGTGCCAAAGCTTTAACGCCTTGGCTCTGAGAGGGGCCTCCTGCGTAGGATTGAAACCAAGCTACAAAGGCAGAATCTTCGGTGGAGCTCCAATAATTAACTGTTAAACATTCAGCGCCCACACAAGCGGTATATAAAGCGGCTAAATTTGTTTCAATATTTTCAAGGCCGCCAGGACAATTTGCACTGCCTCCCGAAGCCCCCATTTGGCAAATGGCTGGCAAATACCAATTCGAATAACAAGTTCCTGTCACACAAGGTGTATTCCCTTCCGAATCAATCTCATACCCAGTACAAACGGTTGCGGCGTAATCTCCCGGCCCCACTGCAGTAACGATAAGCTCCGTATTGGATGCTCCATCGGTAAGACTCGTCGCATTCGTGAGAGTAAAGCTGCCATCATCCCACAAAGAACTGTTTGAATTATCCGCCAAAGATAAAACTGCCCCTGCAATGCTCGTATTGGAGGGAGGCGTATCATCAATCGCGAACAAATACCCCTCTTGCGTAATACAGCCGTAGTTTAAAACAGAGACTTGAGTATCGACGGAGGAAATAACGTTGTCGGCACTAACGGTAATCGTTCCGGGGGTAGGTGCACTACCCGTCCCCGCGTCACAATCGGAAGTGGCATTGGCTCCGGGGGTAACTGTAATGGTACAGGTTCCACTGGCTGTTAGAGTACTCCCACAATCACTCAAAGCCGAGGTGCCACTCGGCCAGGTAGGATAATCAATTGATAAATTAACCGCCGAACTGCCTCCCGTATTCGCAATCGTAATTATTCGTGAATTTCCATTCGTTGCCAAAAACAAATCGCTTACACTCACCGATAAAGTTGTTGCATCGAGCGTGCAACTTACATCGACGTTTGTAACTGCACCGCTCACAATACCGGAGCCATTGGTCACCACACAGGTTTGACCATTCGGTTGGGTGAGCACGGTTACGGAGTAAGGGCTACCTTCTGCTATTTGTGTTGCAAAGGTGAAAACTCCTTTGGCACTTATACTTAAATCATCCGTGCCATTATTTTGTAAAACTACAGTGCCACCATCGGCCAAGCTCGAGACATTTCCACCCACGGTGTAAGCATTCGCCGAACAAGTCACCAAAACATTGTTCACATTACTCCCATTAATCACCCCTGTCCCACTGCTCACACTACAAACCTGCCCCGAAGGAGAACTAAGCACCGTCACCGCATAACTAGAAGAATCAGGCAAAGCCGTTGAAAAGGTAAAACCACCCTCTGCATTTAGAGTAAGATTATCTCCCCCATTATTTTGGAGAACTACCGAACCACTCAGGCCCGTAATCGTCCCCCCCACAGTATAAGTCGTTTGATTTTCAGAGTTTTCCCGTGAACACCCTCCTCCGGTGATATCAGAAGCCCCCATCGTAAGAGGGGCTAAGGCATAGAGCAAAAGGAAACTCCATCGGAGATAAGATTTCATAGTAAATTTAATTATACTTAAAACTTGAATAGAGACGAAATGAATTTTTAAGAGGGTTTTTGGTCTTAAGATTCGCATTTGACAAGCCTCTCTCGCTTCCTTAGATAAGGAGTCTCATTTCAAATATAAGGAGATTTATGAAAAAAATCGTTCATAATATTTTCATTGCAGCGGCATTTATTTTAACCTTCCTTCCTCTCGCTCACGCGGAAGAAGTGCAAAGTAAACCTCAAGCACAATCTACCCCTCAAGCTCCCGCCGATAATAGTTCTGCAGAATTGAAGCGTATTAAAAGTTTGGCAGGACGTTGGAGCTCTACCACTTCGATGTTTGGAAAAGAAAATGAGCAAGTTTTTGTAGAATATGAAGTGACCTCGGGCGGCTCAGCCGTGCTCGAAAAAATCTTTCCGGGCACGCCCCAAGAAATGATCTCGGTTTACTACGATGATAACGATGGAAAATTGGCGATGACCCACTACTGCATGATGCGTAATCGCCCACAGCTCAAGCTTGCGAGCAGCAATAAAAACACCATCAACATGGATATTGTAAAAGTGGATGGCCTGCAATCAGCGGATGATCCCAGCATGGGCGCCCTAACAATCAAGTTTAAAGACAAAAACCATATTTCAACAACTTGCAAAGGGCGCGGCAAAGGGAGTGAAGATCAAAAACCCCACACGATGGAATACACAAGAGTGAAATAATTTGTTTAATTATTGAAACAAAAACCCCGTAAGAAAATTCTTTCGGGGTTTTTTTATTTTCTAAGCATCTAAAAAATTATTTTTTTGGAGCATCTTTTTTGTCGGCGTCTGGAGCAACCACATCGGCCACTGTTCCCGGAGGATTCGCATACCAGCCCGGATCTTTTCCTTCTTCTAACTGATCTCTCACTTTTAAAATCGTAAACATGCCGCCCATTCCGGTTGAACCAAAAGGGCCATCGCCTGCAGTTCCCATGGGCAAAGTATTTTGCGGACCCTGCATTTGCATTTCAACCATTTCATCCATTCCGTTTTCACCCATCGCCATATAATGCCCACCCACCTGCGATTGGATTTTCTTCTCCAACCCCTTTTGACTTACTCCCAGCATATTCGGAACATCGTGCCCCATCGCATTCATTGGGTGATGCCGCCGGTGGCAATGAAAAGCCCAATCCCCCGCATTGGCAATAAATTCAATATCTCGTGATTCTCCCGGGGCAACCACCACAGTTGTGAGCGGATATTGAGCCGATTCCGGGACATCTCCTCCTTCAGTTCCAACGATTTTAAAATTATGACCATGAAGATGAATCGGGTGTGACTCTTGCCCAACATTGGCCAAGCGAATGCGCACACGTTCGCCGGTTTTGGCTACCAAAGGCACCGTGCCCGGATAGGCACGGCTGTTAAAAGTAAAAGTATTGAAATCGGTCATCACATTCGGATTGGGGCGAGAAGTTCCGGGTTGCACGGCCCACTCATTTAAAAAAATAGCATAATCGCGATCGATCTTGGGTTCTTGTTTTTTGGGATGAATCACGAAAAATCCCATGGCACCCAAACCAATCTGCACCATTTCATCACCATGCGAGTGATACATTTGAGTACCATGCTGCTTAAGAGTAAATTCATATTGAAAGGTTTCACCCGGCTCGATGCCTCTTTGAGTTAAACCTTTCACGCCGTCCATTCCGCTGGGTAAAATCAAACCATGCCAATGAACAGCCGTAGGCTCTTTGAGCTTATTGGTTACATAAATTCGAACTCGGTCGCCCTCCACCGCTTCAATCGTGGGCCCGGGGGTGCGTCCATTATAACCCCAGGCCTTAATCTTCATTCCGGGGGCGATTTCCCAATCGATTTCTTCGATTGTTAAGTGAAACTCTTTCACTCCATCAACCATTTTCCATTCAAGGGTTGCGCCATTCGGAGTAATAACCGGCCTATAAGTTTCTGCACTTTGAGAAGCGTTTTCCAATTTTTGAGAAGAAGAATTTTGCGCCAATTTTTTCGCGGCCTTTGAATCAATTTCTTTCTTTTCGCAAGCGGCCGCAGAAAGTAGAAAAAATAACCCTAAAAAAAGAATAATAATTTTATTCATTTTTGCTCCGTGGATTTTGGCATCTTCGAAACTTTTACCTTTGCAGGGTTTAAATTTTCGGAATTGAAAGACGTTCCCAAGGCTTGTTCAAGTTTTGCCCTTGCTACCCAATAATCTCGCAAGGCCGCTGCATACTCTTGCTGAGCCCTGATCTGTTCTCGGCTAATCTGTAATAAATCATAAACTCCTTTGAGCATATAATTGTATTCCAACTGAGTTTCTTTCAAATTTTTACTCAAGAGGGGAATAATCTTTGTTTGATAACGGGCTGCTATTTGTCGAGCACCCTGAAGCGCTGCATGAGCTTCTCGCACCTCGGCCCGAATGCCATTTTCGAGCGCTTGAATGGCATATTGATTTTGGGTTCGTTGAATTTGAACAAGCTCTTTTTGAACCTCTCCTCGCCCTGAAACTGGAATCTGAAAACCCATTGTGGGGCCTACCGCGGTGCCAATATCGGGATCTCGCTCATACTCCACTCCAAAACGAAAAGACGGAAAAGATTGCCAACGCGCCAATTGATGTTCTCGAGTAAACACACTCTCTTTTTGTTTGAGCGCTGCCAAATCTAAGCGATTGGCCAAAGCCAATTCTTCTAACTCTCCTACAGAAGCCTCTTTTCGAGGAAAGCCCGGCAGACGTTTTTCAATCGTAATCTTATTCGCGAAATCAGAGTTGCCTAAGTGTTGGGCCAAATTCACACGGGCTCTTTCAATTTCACTGGCATTTCGAGCAAGCTCAAGCTCGGCTTGTTCGGCAATCAATTGGCGCGTATTGACTTCGGTTGAGTTCACATTGCCTGCTTGTTTTTGGCGTTCTGAAAGTGCAACAGCAGTTTGAGTCGATTGCACAATTTCCCGAAGCTGATGCCGAAAATATTCTAGAGCTTGCAGCTCATAAAAAGATTTCTTCACTTCTGTAATAAGTTGAAAAGCAGAAGCAGCCGTTTGAAGTTTGGTCACCTCCAACTCGGAGCTTGCAGCACGCTTGCGAAGCCTTGCCAGATAAAGATCTAAAAGATTATGACTAAGCCCCACCTGAGGAAACAATTGAGTAGAATCTTCTTTCTCACCCAAGAAAAAAATTGCAGAAAGCTCCGGGTTTTCAATTGTTTTAGCCTCGCGTATCTTATTCTCAGAAATTAAAACTTCTTGGAGGGCTTGCCGAAAAGCCGAATTATTTTCTAGGGCAAACCGGATCGCCTCTTCTAAAGTTATTTTCTGCGAGAAGAAATCCTCTGGGGTTTTTCTTTTTTCCGAAAGATTTAAAGACTGATCTTTTTGCCGAAGAAGCAAATGAACCTCTTCGATTGAATCTGTCTTGGCAAACAAAGATAAAGGCATGCAAAAAAACCACACCCCCACCAAGATTAAAAAACTCTTCAGTTTCATCTTCTTCCCTTTCAACTTTTTACTCTTTGCGTTCAATACGGAGCCCGAGAATTTTTGTGACAAATTCTTACAAGCATTTATTCCAACTCTACTCCTCTAAAAGGCTAAGCCCCATCGCCTGAGAAATCAGAATAGAAGTAAGCGACTCCCCTTGCCCAAACTCCGAGTAAAATATCTACAAAATCACATAAATTTTGGTAGGTGATGTGGGGGCTTGTTAAAATCTGTCAAAGCTTAAACAAATTCAAGCACCGATGCAATTCAAAGTAAGAACAACTCCATTCTGAAATCTTGTTTCTTTACAGCAAGCTTTGGCTTAAACTTAGCCTTTCATGAGCCTTATTTACTACTACAGCATTTTTGCCTCACTTCTTTTGTTCGGCACCATGCTACTCATGACCGAATGGGGAAGGAGTGTTGCCAATAAATCTCTTAAGCAAGAAGGGGCCCAACACAAGGTAGGAACGACTGTTATCGAAGGAGCTATCTTCGGCTTAATGGGCTTAATTATTGCTTTTACCTTTTCGAACTCGGCCTCTCGTTTCGAAGCAAGACGACAGCTGATTGTGAGCGAAGCCAACGCGATTGGTACTACTTATTGGAGAATCGATTTTCTTCCCTCAGCCGCTCAGGCGCAAATACGCCAATTATTTCGAGAGTATTTAGATTTACGCATTGAAATTTACCAAGCCATCCCCAACCTTGAACTTGCTTTCCAGAAAGTTGCGCAATCACAAAAAATTCAGCATCAAATCTGGGATGAAACCCTAAAGGCCATCAAGGCTGAACCTTCACACGCAGCCCCTCTTCTCTTTATTCCTGCTTTAAATCAGATGTTTGATTTAGAAAATCAGCGCAATGCCCAGGCTCACATGCATATTCCCATCATCATTGTAGGAATGCTATTTTTTATAGGGATCATCTGCGCCTTTTTGGCAGGTTATAGTATGGCAGGTTCTAAAACACGAAACTGGATACATCGCTTCATTTTTTGTGCAATCACCGCCATCACTTTTTACTTAATTCTCGATTTAGAATACCCGCGCATTGGCCTGATTCGAATCGATAAGAGTGATCGTAGCCTTCTGGAATTAAAAGAGAGAATAAAATAGCCCTCAAGAAAATGGTAAAAAAAACACCGAAAAAAAATTCGGTGTTTTGGTTTGGCACTTGAAAAAAACCAATCTAATTCGCCATCTTTTTGTAGCCCGAATTATCGGTAGTAACCGTAATATCTTTTTTCTTCGTCATCATCACCGTTTGCTTCGGATAAGAAGTTCCATCGGGCAAATTGGCAAAAGTCACCTGCATCGTAATTGCATCTTTCGGGTTCTCCAAGTAACTATTTACCGATAAAGCCGTTACTTCAGGCTTTGCCAGATTCAAACCAAGATCTAATGAATCACCGGGCAAAAGATAATCTTGCACCACAAACTCAACACCTTGATCGCCATTAGGCTTAAACGAAACTTTATTGGCTTCCATCGCCGATTGAATCAAAGCCGATTGAGGCGGAATATATTTTTTAATCAACGCGTTCGCACTTTGCATATAGTCCATCATTTCTTGTTTTTTATCGGCCATGATTTTACGCCTTAAGAAACCTCTCCCGCCCCCTTGATCATCGTCTTGAGAAGAAGCGAGGGGAATTTTTTGCAAAGTGCCATCTAAGCCGTAATAACAACGAAATTGTTTTTGAGATTTTTGCTCCCCATTTTTGCTTACCGTCACCGTTTCCACCCACTCGTATTGTTTTAAGCTGGCTTGATTTTGCTGCAGCGCCTTTTTTAAACTCGCCATTTTATCTCCCATTCCTCCTGGCGCTGCCGCATTCACTTGGGCAAAACAAAAAAGGGCCACGAGAGAAACACCCAAACGCATTCCGTTTTTTTTATTCATACCTTTCCTTTCTGATTTTAAACTTCAATGAACTCGATAAGATTAATTCGAATTATCCGAGCAAATCACCAAAACCTGCGTCACATGATCAAGCACAACATTGGAATCATTACTGACGACACAAGTTTGACCAGGAGGCTGTTCTTTAATCGTCACCTGATAATCGGCTCCCTCTCCCACCAATCCTGAAAAAGTAAATTCCCCATCGGAGGCTAATGCAAGTTCTTCATTTCCATTATTTTCTAAAACAAGAATTCCACCCAAACCCGAAATCGAGCCCCCCACGCTAAACCCGTTATTTGCACAGGTCACCGCAATATTGGTTACATTTTCAGAGCTCACGGTTCCTACCCCATTAGCGACCGAACACGTTTGCCCCGCGGGCTGACTGAGAATGGTCACTGAATAAGGAGTGCTATTGAGAACGGCTGTCGCGAAGGTAAAATCGCCATTTTGAGAAAGAGTTAAATTTCCAGAACCATTATTTTGTAGAACAATCGTTCCGCTCAAACCGGTAATGGTTCCTCCAATGCTAAAATAAAGGTGGCCCGAACAGGCTGCTTGAAATTGAAGAATGAAAAGAAGGAGAAAAAAAGAAAAAAGAAAACCAAAACGAATCGTTTTTTGATGGGTTTGCATAATTTTATGTCTAGAGTAATCGACCCGGTAGATTATAAAGAAGTTTTCTTTCTTGGCTATTCTTATTTCACTGAGTAAAAATCGAAGGTTTTATATCTTCATACTTAAAAGATAAACGAGCATCCCCACTCCTAACAGGGCAAGCAGAAGCGCTACCCAAGAACCCAAATAATACGTTTTTTTATGCGCGCTCTGAAAAGTTTTGAGCAAAAGAATATGTTCCCAACCCGCCGCCAAGTTCACCAAAATCCCCACGCTTACAAATATAACGCCAATCCAAATCGAAAGCCCCCGAGTTGAAGGAATTTGTTCGCTCATCGACGCAAGCTCTCTTTGAAAGAAACCAAAACGGGCGGCCACAAAACCAAAGCCCATCAAGGCCAAGCCTGTGCGAATCCAAGCTAGCAGAGTTCTTTCTGCGGCCAATCGAGTTCGCGCTTGTTCAGAAGATTCAAGTTGCATAAAATCTCTACTGCTCCACACAGACTAAAACGGAGTAAAATGAAAGAAGGCAAAAAAAATTAAGATAAAACTTCGAAGAGTTGAAATTAAAATCCGCACAATTCCCCTGTAGTTAAAAGTAATAAAATTCTTTAAGCTCTTGCTCGAAATCTTTTTTTCAAACCCCATAAAATACTGGGAGTCAAAAGAAAGAGAAAAGAAGCAAAAGAGATGGGTACCGAGTCTTGCCGACTCAGACTACATTTTGTGCCGGACAAAACATCATTTTCACTGGATGACACGATTGTGACGACGGCGGAAGTCGGATTAATCAAGCTTGCCCCACCCGTCGGGTCACTCAGAATAAAATTAAAAGTAAGGTTTGAGGAAGCACCCGCGTTCAGAATGGGCACAACCACAGTCTGCGCAGTCGAATCTCCGGAAGACCAAGTTAAGGTGCCAGAGCTTGCGGTATAATTCGTGCCCGCTACTGCCGTGCCATCGCTGGTAGAATAATTCACCGAAACACTGCCATCGAAGGTATTGGAGTCCGAAGTTCTTTGAACAGTAATAGTCACGCTCGAGGCTGTTTGATTGACCGAATAAGTGCTCGATGACAAAGCAATGAGCCCGGGAGCCAGTTCAAAGGCTCCCATATCACAGAGAGTTTCTTGAGGACGACTCACTCCTCTTTCGTCGACTACGGCACAAGCCGCTCCTCCACTTCCCGGGCTGGCCGGATTTGCAGCATTCAAGGCGGGACTAGTGGTCGCAAGTGCCATGGTATTGAGATCTCCGCCATTGTTTTGCAGAGTCCCCAACTCCGGATCTTCTCCCGTAATGTTATGAGTCGTCGTCCCTGAAATGGTGCAGCCAGTTGTATCTTCAATTAAATTATAATCGAGGGAATTCAAAGTTCCAACGCAATCGTCGCTCGCAGGGGCATCGTTATCAGCAAAGATAGAATTCGCAACGTTTGCTGTACCGCCGCCATTGACTAAAATTCCTCCACCACTGCTCGCTGCAGTATTGCCTGCAATAGTCACGTTATTCAGAGTAGCCGTTGAACCTCCATCCACCGCAAGCCCACCCCCAAACCCTGTGCCGTTCGCCTGATTATTGGCAATAGTCACGTTGGTTAAAGTAGCGGTGACCGAAGTACCATTGATAAAAAGTCCTCCCCCCTCCGCACTGCCAGCATCACTCGCGATATTGTTACTGATCGTTGCACCATTAATCACTAAATCGCCCGTTGGGAAACCCTCCATAAAAATTCCAGCTCCTGAAGACGCCGTGTTCCCTGCCATCGCAACATTGGTGAGGGTCACTGTTCCCTCTAAACCATAAACTCCACCTCCAAATCCGCTGGTGGCAGAGTTGGAACTAATGGTGGAACTGTTCACTGTTACAATTCCACCTATATTCATAATTCCACCTGCAGAATCACTCGTATTCAGAATAAAGAGCGAATCTGAAACTTCCAATGTTCCTTCGTTATAAACACCCCCTCCAAGAAACACAGCCACACTCTGGCTAATCGTTACTCCATTCAAAACGGCGGAGACCCCAGCGGGTACAATCAGCGCACCACCGTAATCGGCATCTCCCTCTTCAATGCTACTATTCAGAATCACAATATCTTCCGAAGTTGCAATTGCACCTCCATTGCTACTGGGAGCGGTGCAATTTCCAATGGCCACACTATCGAGGGTGAGAGTCGCCGCATTCAAAATACAACCGCCATTTGTTCCTTCAGGAGCGGCATACCCCAGAGTATTTCCATTCGTAATTGAAATGCCCGAGACAGAAATCGTACCGCTTGAAAAATAAAATACGCGGTTGGGAGCTCCTTGACTCGAAACTGCGAGTATATCCCCTCCGGGGCCTTGAATGGTGAGTGATTTATCGACTTCGATTTGCCCGGTAGTCAGAGTAATGGTTCCTGTCACTGCAAAATTAATGATGTCACCAGAACTGGCATCGCTCACCGCTTGACGGAGAGTGCCCGCGCCACTATCGGCCGTACTAGTAACCGTGTGAGTGGCTGCTTGTAAGGAAGCACAAAAAAACAAAAAACATAAAATCAAAGCGAAACGCAAAACGTGCATATTTCCTCCCCAGAAAATAAAAACGTTTTTAAAAAATCAATGAATGTATTGAAGCAAAAAAGTCAATGATACTACAACCCTGCGAAGCCACAAAACAATTTTCCAACAAATCCTCACTTCTTTAATAACTTAACAAGTTTTAACTTCCTCTAACTTTAAAATGAGAGTGGATTGGAGAAAAATCAGATCGGTCATCGATATTTTTTTTAATTTTCTTTCAATTTACTTTTTGGATCAGGACTTAAATTTCCCACTGCTAAGTTTGAAATTTTTCCAGTCTTCTTATCGATTTGAAACGAAAAATCGTGCCCAGTTTTCGAATTAGGCGCAATGCTCAAATGATAAGAATTCTCCATTTCTCGAATTTCGATTTCATTTTCTTTGGAGAGTTTTTTTAAGCCTGAGCTTAAATCTCCATAGACTCCAAAGTTTCCATAGCTTTTCAGGCTTTGATCCACCCAAGCAAAAATTTCTTCTTTCTTTTTTTCATTTCCGTAAAACTGAATGGCTTGGGGTAAATTCATCTGAGCAAAACTGGGCCAAATAAAAAATAGCCCAACTCCTAACGTCAAAATTTTCCAGATATTTTTCATTAAAAGTATTCTATCTTTATGGGAGTCGAAAGCATATTTTTAGGATCCCATTCACAACTGACCCTTCCCCACCGGTACTCATACGCCCAATAAACAAAAACAGGATTCCCCAAATAATGGGCCGCCTCTCCACGACACTCGTGCGGATTACCTAATTCTTTTTTTAGAAACTCTTGCTGAGCAAAGGCCTTTTCTTCTTCTCGATTGGCCTCTTCTAGACTTGTATTTTCAGGATAAGGATCAGGCCCTAAATAAATTTGAGAAATTCTTCTCCGAAAAAATTTCTTCGATTCATGGAGCCCTGCAAACCAAGGCATATTTGAAAAATCCCAACAGAGTGGAATACTGAGAAAGCCAACTTTGAGCTGACCCACTTCTTTTGGAAGATCTAAAAAAGACATCCCGGGTTTGATCATCAGATCAGGTTGTAAATTTAAAATTCCAGAATCGGAATGAATAATCATTGGAATTCTTGAAGGAGTGAAAACCTAAACGCAACTACTGCTGCCCTACCCAAGATTTAGGCAGAAGTTGATATTGAAAAATCGCAAACCGATCGAGAGGAATCTGCCAATCTTCATTTCCCAAATCTAAGAAATGAAGAAATTGGCTTACACCCGTAACATCATTCCAAACGCCAAAAGCATTAATTCGAGATTGTGGGCACCCTGCAATCACACAATCACACTGAATTCCGGGAGGAACATTTCCATCATCATCTCCGCACTCCGTTGAAAACATGAAGTAAATCTTCGCGCAACCCGTTGCCCCATCCGCACACTGATAAGAATAGCCATTGCCATCGTTATAAAAATCGGCGCTCAGTAATCCGATATTTTGACTATCATCGTGCGAATGTTCGAAACCCATAATGTCGGTCGATTTCCAGGTGTTCGCATTGGTCGTCCAGACCGTTTCTGCAGCAGTAGTTGAATTGGCAAGCCAGGCTTGACTATAAATTGAATTAGGAAAACTCGGAATGGTCGGACCCGTAAGCGCACCTTCTGCCATCGCATCGATATAAGTGGTGCCCGGGCTTTGCGACGAGGTGTTTGTTAAATTATAGAGTTGAAGATAACCTTCATTTAAGAATCCATCTTTCGCATATTGAGTATAGGCATAACCTTGCGCGGCGTCTCCCGTAATTCCCACAATTAAATTGGGCTGATTATAAGTTTGTTTATAGGTGGCGATTGCTTGAAGGGTTCTTTCATCATTCGGATAAGGAGAACCTTCGGGCTCGAAGACAATGCCCGTAAAACGGGTGCTAATCCCTTGAGCAGCCGCAGCAGCATTCATATCACCCACCCAGCGTACCGCTTGTTTGAGAGAGCCGGCATAATAGCTATCGCTCACCCCTAAAGAGGTCCACCAGCTTTGCAAAGAAGGCGCATCATCGGCCATACCGGCATAGATATCCCACGTTTCATTATCATGCTGTGTCACTACTTTTGAAAGATACGGGATCGCATAAACAACCACTCCAGTTCCATCCAACTTTTTTAAAAGTTCCAAGACGATAGGATCACCACTGTTTCCGGCCGGATTCATGGAGTTATACCAAGGCTCATTGACGGCAGCCCCATCGCCATTGATACGCAGCAAAACCTTATTAAAAGCCAAATTCGGATTCGAAGTAATCACCGTCGCTAAGTCATCGTAATAGGTAGTATCGGGAGGATAATTCGTTTCAACCCAGAGCGTAAAAACATAATCATCGGGCACATCGGTGATTTTTAATTTACGCTTTTGTGTGATACTTTCTATGCTCCCCGGATCTTCGGCTTCCGAAACAGAGGTTGTCGAAGAATTACAAGCCACGATCGAAAAATAAAGACACAAAAACAAAAGCAAAAATAAAGATCGGACAATCAAATCACGCTTTCTCATAGAAACCTCGCAAATGGGCTTAAGCTTAAAGCTGAGAACGTCAATGAAAAGACAAAGATTTGTGTAGGTAGAAATTGTAAAGGTGTGTAAAAAAGAATCAAGTTTTTAATATAAAATTAATCACAAAGGAAAAACTTCAATGGTTTCTTCGCCACTTTGATTATTGGATCTTTGATGATCTTTAATATTTTTATGTTTTTTGCCCCGAAAAAAAACACCTCTTCCTCATCAAAAGAAAAAGCCCTAAAAAGAGCGCATAGAAAAAGAAAGGAAATGTCGGATTAGATTGTTTATTCAAACTACACCCCCCATTTAAATCCTCATTTTCTGTGCAAGTACTGGCGCCCGCTACAGACCCCGTACCTGCAGGGCAAGCCGTACAAGAAGAAGCTCCTGCAGCGGAATAAGTGCCGGCCGGACAGGCATCACAGTCTGCAGAAGCTTCATCCGCTTGAAAAGTACCTGCCGCGCAATTTAAACAAATACTCGCCCCTGAATTGGGCTGATAAGTTCCACCACTACATGCGGTACAAGCCGTGGAGGCTTCTTCATCGGCAAAACTGCCCGCCGCACACGAAAGGCAAACAGTCGCTGCAGAATTCGGTTGATAAGTTCCTAAACCACAAGATGTGCAACCCGTTTTTCCCGAATCGGCTTGAACGGTACCAGGGGTGCAATTGGCACAGGTTGATGCACCCGAAGCAGATTGGAAGGTACCCGGTGAACAAGATAAACAAAGTGTTTGCCCAGAATCGGGTTGATAGCTACCCGGAAGGCAGTTGTCACAGGGAACACTACCGGTTCCACTGAAAGTGCCAGGTGAACAAGGTTGAGCTTGAAGAGGTTGAATCGCGATGAAAGAAAAAAAGAAACTCATCATCCAAAGAAGTTTTTTTAACCCAATCATTTAATGTCTCCTGTTTTAGAATTGGAGGCCTTGCTCAATTGTTATCACTTTTGCTTGCCATCCGAGTTTAAGAGAATCTTTTATATCAAAAAGACTCACCCTTTGCATTTCATATTTTAAAAATTCGGGCAAAAATTTAATCGCTCTTTTTGTTTTACGAAAATTTAACAGGCTCTGCGCAAGTTCGGCAATACTTACTTCAATCTCCGATCTCAAATTAAAAAATCCTTGAACGGGTTGTTTTAAAATCAAAACGAGAAAACTACAAAGATCGGAAACATGCAGAAAATTTCTCACCTGTCTTCCATCGCCCCAAACTTCAAGTTCACCGCCTTGATCGATCTTTCGCAATAAATCCGGAATCACATGCGAAGTTCCCACTTGATGATCGCCAAGCAAAGCTTGTGCTTTACCGAAAAGATTCGTGGGCCTCACAACCACGAAGTCGGTAAAATTATTTTGAACGAATTCTTCGCCTCGGCTTTTCGCTCGCGCATACGGGCTTGTTTGATTCTTCCACTTTAAAGCACCCGATTCATAACCTGAAGCATTTTCAAACACATTGATCGAAGAAAGATAAATCAGCCGCTTCAATTTTCTTTCTTGTTTCCATTCCAAAACTTTCTTGAGGAGATCGATCTCATAAACTTCTTGTCCGTGCTCGGTGTGATTTCGTAAAATACCGCCCACCCAACTCGCCAAATGAATACAAAGAGTCGATTCGGGTAACTCTTGAGCTGAAATATCTCGCAAATCCCTTCGAAAACAAAAAGAAGAAAGAGAATCTTTGCGAAGATCGATCCCTATTGCCTCATGCCCTAATTTTTGAAGAGAAGGAATCAATGAAGACCCCACAAACCCTGCACTGCCTGTCACGATAATTTTCATAAAGAAGAATATTGAAAATGAACGCTATCTTTCAAAATTTGCAAACCTGTTTTTAATACAGAAACCTTGCTTTGCCCTGTTTTTCGAGCTTCGTAGCTCACCGGCACATCCATCACCCGAAATCCTTTGCGTAGGGCTTTAATGAAAAGTTCCACTTCATAAGAAAAACCAACACTAGTTAACGAAAACGATTGAGTCACTTCCCGCCTCCACGCTTTCATTCCGGCTAAAGCATCGGTTATTTTTTGCCCAACTAAATAAGAAGCCCACTGGCTAATTAAAAAATTTCCACCGCCTCTTAAAAAAGAAGAGCTTTGCGAAGCCCGCTGAGAAGTTTGGCTAAAACGCGTACCCAAAGTCATATCCGCACGATTTTCGAGAATGGGCTGCACCAAACGCGGGAGCTCTTCAGGAAAAAACTGTAAATCGGCATCAATTTGAATCAAAATATCGCCCGAAGCCTTGAGAATTCCCTGGGCAATCGCATCTCCCTTGCCGCGATCGGATTGAAGAGGCACATAAAAAAGATGAGCGGAACGTTTTTTCAAGGAGTCGACAACTTGAGGAGTATCATCGAGGCCAGAATCTAAAACTAAAATTTCGGCCTGCGGATAAGTTTTGATTGTTCTCTCCAAGCAAGCCGCTATACTTGCCCCTTCTCGTTTACAGGGAATCAAAATGCTAAGCTTCATAAGCGAAGAGTCTAATAAACCTTTATGAAAGTCCATTCCCAAAAAGTTTTCAATTTTCTGCTTCTTTTTTTACTAGCAATAAGCGTTTTTCTTTCTTTCAAAACAGCCTTGCACTTTGACTTTATCAATCTCGATGATCCGATTTACGTCACTGAAAACCCCCATGTGCTCACCGGACTAAACTCCGAAAATATTTCTTGGGCCTTTACCACTCACCACGGTGGGCATTGGCATCCTCTCACGTGGCTTTCCTATCAACTCGATTGCCATCGATTCGGCGCGCAAGTGAGCGTGCTGCATAGAACCAATATCCTGTTTCACATGGTGAATGCCTGTTTGTTTTTTTTGATTTTATTGAAACTGTTCAAATCGTCTTTCCTGGCTTTTCTTTTCGCCCTCTTATTTGCGATTCATCCCCTTCGATTAGAATCTGTGGTTTGGATTAGTGAAAGAAAAGATGTTTTGAGCCTCTTCTTCGGCTTATGCGCCTTTCTGGCCTACTTCTCTTATTGCCAACGAAAATCTTTTTTACGCTATCTGGGAATGCTTCTTTTATTTTGCTTAAGCCTTTTAGCCAAACCCACTTTCGTGAGTTTTCCTTTTTTATTACTTTTGCTGGATTTCTGGCCGTTAAGAAATTTTGAAACTCAATCCCACAAAAAAAGAGTACTCGAAAAAACTCCCCTTTTTCTCATCACCCTACTCTTCAGCATTCTTGCTTTTAAAATGCAGGGGGAATCTAAAGGCTTGAAACTCATGGAGCATGTTTCGGCAATCGAAAAGATTGGCACTCCCTTTGTGCATTTTTGGCTCTATCTCTGGAAAACAATCTGGCCTTTCAATTTATCGATTTTTTATCCGTGGCAAAGCTATTCTTCTCCCACCCTTTACGGTGCATCTTTGGGTTTTCTATTTTTAAGCTTCCTTTTCTTCAAACTGAAATTTCGCTATCCTTTTCTTCTTTTTGGATGGGGCTGGTTTTTCATTTCACTCTTGCCGGTTTTAGGTTTCGTTCAAATTGGAGGACAAAGCATTGCCAACCGCTGGACCTATCTTCCTCATGTCGGGCTTGCGATTGCATTTTGCGGAGCTTTAAAAAACTCCTCAAAAGCCCCTTCAAAAATCATCTATACTTTTCTCATCGTTTTGATTTGTTTTTTTGCAGTCCGGACTCGATCGGAAATCTTTTATTGGAAAGATAGCGAAACCCTTTTTAGACGCGCCTTAAAAATCAACCCTTCTAACTTTCTGGCCCATAATAATTTGGGAACTGCGCTCGATCAAAAAGGATTTTTGCAAGAAGCCGAAAGCCACTACAAAGCTTCTTTGCGGGCCCATCCTTTGTACGCCGAAGCGCTTAATAATTTAGGCCAAATAAAAGCCAAAAATAAAAATTTTTCAGACGCGCTTCCACTTTTTAAGCAAACTCTGCAAATTGATCCAACTTCTACTGAAGCCCAATACAACTTAGCTCTCACTTATTATTATTTGGGAGATAAACAAAAAGCCTTTGAAGGATGGTTAAGCGTTTTGCGGGTCGATCCGCTTTACTCCCCCGCCTGGGGAAGTTTGCGCTTCATGTCGCGACAAGAGCGAGAACTTCCTTGCGAATGGAAAAATCCAGACATACAAAACATACAAAATTTACTTCACACCCTCTCAACACAGGTAAAAAATGAGGGGAGCTTAGCTTATTGGGCAGAATGCGTGGGAAAAAATCTCAGTAACATGTCTCGATAAGCTTCTTTCAATCCGAGGCTTAAGGAGATTTGAGGAGACCATCCCAATTTACGGATTTTCGAACTTTCCAGCGACTTCACAGGAGTTCCTTCGGGCTGCTCAGAATCCCAGATCAAGCTCCCCGAATATTGAATCAAATCCTGAATCTGCTGCGCCAAATCGCGGATACTCAAAGATTCTCCCGATCCCACATTGAGAATCGGATAGGAATTCGCCGTTAATAAAAGATCGAACTCTGCATCGGATAACTCTAAAACTCTCAAGCAAGCCGCTGCACAATCTTCGGAATGAAGAAATTCGCGTCGAGCCCTTCCTGTTCCCCAAAGAGAAACTTGAGCAGAACCCGAAATCTTTGCTTCATGAATTTTTTTCAACAAAGCCGGAATCACATGACTTTTGAGAGAGTCATAATGATCTTGAGGGCCATATAAATTGCAGGGTTGAATCGCTAAATAACGGGTTTGGTATTGTTGATTATAGGCCTTGCACATCTGAATGCCGGCAATCTTGGCTACGGCATAGGCCTCGTTTGTTTTTTCAAGAGGCCCCGAAAGTAAAAAATCTTCGCGAATCGGTTGGGCGCAATCTCGGGGGTAAATACAGGAACTTCCGAAATACAATAAGCGCTTCACCGAATAATGGTGCGAGGCCTCGATCACATTCTGGGCCATTGCCAAATTCTCTCGAATGAAATCGGCAGGATAAGTCTGGTTGAATAAAATCCCCCCCACTTTACCTGCGGCCATCAAGACATGATCGGGCTGGGTTTTTGAAAAAAAATCGAATGCCGCTGAGGCTTGAGTCAAATCGAGTTCCGAATGAGGGGCTAAAATAAGATTTAAAAAGCCCCGCTCCCGAAGTTTACGGACTAAAGCCGAACCCAGCAACCCCGTATGCCCTGCAACATAAATCTTTGCTGTTTTTTGCATGATTAAAGCCCAAGCCGCTGAAGATCGGCATCCATCATGATTTTAACAAGCTCTTTAAAAGAAGTTTTGGGGTTCCAATCGAGTTGTTTTCTCGCTTTTTCAGTATCCGCACGGAGTTCGTTGGTTTCGGTCGGGCGAAAATAATGCGGGTCGACTTTTACAAATTCCTTCCAATCTAAATTCACATACGCAAACGCTTCTTCTACAAATTCTTGAACGGAGTGGCTTTCACCCGTCCCGATCACAAAATCTTCGGGTTTTTCTTGCTGCAAAATTTTCCATTGGCACTCCACATATTCGGGCGCATAGCCCCAATCCCGTTTTGCTTCCAAGTTTCCCAAGTAAAGCCGTTGTTGCTTTCCCGCTTTGATGGCCGCTACGGCACGAGTGATTTTGCGGGTGGCAAAAGTTTCTCCGCGGCGTGGCGAATCGTGATTAAAGAGAATCCCATTACTCGCAAAAAGTTGATAGGCCTCTCGATAATTCACCGTCGCCCAGTAAGCGTAAAGCTTAGAGATCGCATAAGGGCTTCGTGGATAAAAAGGAGTCTTTTCATTTTGAGGCGGCGGAGAAGCGCCAAACATCTCCGAAGAAGAAGCCTGATAAAAACGGGTTTTAATTCCACTTCTCCGAATCGACTCCAAAACGCGCAAAGTCGCCTGCCCGGTAATATCGCCGGTGTATTCGGGCATATCAAAACTCACCCGCACATGACTTTGAGCTCCGAGATGGTAAATTTCATCGGGTTTTAAACTATAGATCAAATGCGTGATTTGCGTAGAATCGGAAAGATCCGCGTAATGAAGAAAAAATCGCGCGCCCACCGCATGGGAATCCACAAAAAGATGATCAACTCGCTGGGTATTAAAACTGCTGCTTCGGCGAATAATGCCATGCACCTCGTAATCTTTAGAAAGGAGAAATTCAGCAAGATAAGAACCATCTTGCCCGGTTACTCCGGTAATCAAAGCGCGCTTACTCATCGTTTAAGGCTACTAAACCGAAATTAATCCGGCAATTCGAATTATTTCCTCTTTGAACCCAAGCGTTTTTCGACGGTATCCCAGCAAATGTTAGCCAAATCCCATTTATTTTCTTTCCTCTCGGTGTTTTTTTGATACGCTTCCCCTGCTTTTAACTTTTAATTTTAAGGAGAAAAAAATGAACGTAAAAAATTTAAGCGTTGTGCTCACAGTTTTGGTTTGCGCAACTCTCTCTTGGAGCCCTGCGCAAGCACGTCATGATGAAGCCCTAACTCCCGAAATGCAGGCACAAATGGCCAAAATGAAAGAATACAGTACCCCTGGCCCGGAGCATGAGATTTTGAAAGCTTTTGAAGGAGAATGGAATGTGAGTATTCGTTCTTGGATGAAACCCGGCGACAAAGCGGAAACAAGCACTGGAACGAGCAGTATCAAATGGACATTAGATGGACGTTTTTTAAAACAAAAATTTAAATCCACCTGGATGGGGCAAAACTTTGAAGGCATTGGCTTTGTAGGATACGACAAACTGAAAAAAGAATACGTTTCGGTATGGCTCGATAACATGGCAACCGGAATGTATCAGGCTTCAGGTCAATACAACCCCAAAACCCGCACTTTAAGCGATACAGGAAGCGCAAGCTGCCCAATGACGGGTGAAAAAAATAGAGCCTTTCGAGATGAATGGAAGGTTTTGAATAAAGATAACACGGTATTTAGTATGTATGGGCAAGATGCAAAGGGTAAAGAATTCAAAATGATGGAAATTCGCTATAAACGTGCGCCCCAACAACAATAGATATTTTTTTGGCTTTGACTAAACCCCAAAGCGTAATGCTTTGGGGTTTTTTATTTTTACTTCTTCTTTTTTCGAACAATCCGCTCTGGCTGAGGAATCTCTTTCTTTTTTTTCCACCGATTTTCATCTAAGCTCGCTGCCCGAATCTCTGCCGGATAAGCTGTTCCACTCCAATTCAAGCTTTGATAGCCATGATTAAAAACTTTTTCAGAGTTTAATTCTACTTCGACCAGCGCATTAAAAGATTGTTCGGCCGCAAAAAAGGCAAGGCGAAGAAGGGTTTCATCTCGGTCGGGGCAATTCTCAACACTCACTTTCGTTTTTGAACGTCTGATCAAAGGCACAGCGCGGTTTTCGAAAAAAACGTAGACCTCCTTCGCTTTCTCGAGAAGTTCAAGATAAGGTTGTTTTGCTCCTTCGACTTCTCGAGCGTGACAAGGGGCACAATAAATGGAGTGCCTGAGTGCCTTAGGGATCTCTTTCAAAAAAGAAAAAAAAGACTCTTCTTGAAACTGGGCGCACTCTTTACAAAGTAAACAGTCGCAAACTCCACAACGAAAACTCTTTTCAGAAGAAACCTTGCGCAAACACGAAGAACAATTGAACGAATTATTTTTAATAGTCTATCTCCCTCTTTTATTTTCTTGAGATCAACCTCTTATGGCAGAAAATAAAAAAATGGGAAACTTTTAAGAAAACGAATCGAATCGGAGAAACAACACCGCTTTTAGAGTAATTTAAGAACTCAAATTCAACTTTATACGCAACATACATCTCCGACCAAAACGGCAAAGGGTCTGCCAAAGAGTATGCGCATATTGAACCCGCTCAAAATCTCTCAGTTCAATTCGTCGTTGTTGCACCTCTTTTAAAAATCTTACCAACATGAGATAAAAAGGCTCCGGATAATAATGAGAATGTAAAAAACGATAAAATTTAGAAACTCTCAACGAAGCCGCCTCCACGACGGTTAAATCTTCTTCAGAATCGGAAGATTCTAAAAAGAGAGCGGGATTTGACGGTTTTAAAATAAGATCAATGGGCTCTTGCCAGCTCACCTCATTCAACGCTTGAGTCATATCCTTCTCTCCTTTTTGAGATAAACTCCCAATGCTGAGCAAAAAAAGGACCAAGGCGCTTTTCTTCACTTTAAAAAAAATTAGTTTTATTTTTTAATAGCTTAATAAAAAGAATTTGAGAAAAACTCAGAAAAAGAACTCTTAAAACTTGCTCAAAGAAAAAGCGTCTGCTTGCTTTTTAAGCAAAATGTTATGGCAACACAAAACACTTTTTTATGTCGTGTCTATCACCCGCGCGAAATTTCCCCTGAGAAAAAAGGAGAAATGGGTGCTAGTGAAATTTTACACTTCGTTTCTTCTTATGATTGGAAAAACGACCTCGCAGAATATTCGGAGTATGTTGGAGATCAAATTTATAATACACCCAGCATTGAAATTGAAAACCAGAAACAAAATCAAATTTTGAAAATTAGTAATATTTCTTCCGATTATCAAAATTATAAATATTTTATCGGCTTTACTCGCCCGGTGGTAATCACTTATCTCTGGGGCTTATGGGAGCACTTCAAAAAACAACATCGCTCCGAAAAAAAAATAAAAACAGAAAGCGAAATGCAAAATATTTTAAAACAGTTTTTAGATGAGGATTTAAATTTTTGAACGCAAAAATAGAAAACCTAAAAGAAAAGATCGATTTTTATTACGATGAAAAAGGGCGAGTCGTATTTACTGCCGATTATCTTTTTCGGCGTGGATATTGCTGCGAAAGCGGCTGCAAGCACTGCCCGTATGGAGATGGAGAAGATGAATAGAATTCGCTAACTGGCTTTGTCCCAATCTCCCGTACGAGGCATCTCCCACTTCGGTTTTTGTCTGAAAATCCAGCGCAGCACCCCCTTAAGGCGCCAATACGAATTGAGTTGTCGGTAACCAAAATTCTCCCCTATAGCCGCCAGAATAAGCCTTAATAAATCTTTCTCGCTCGGGTAAATTTGGTAAGAGATTTCTTCAAAAACAAGCGTGCTAGTAGAAAGAAAAAGTCCCATGCCGATCGAAACAAAAACAAACAACAGGGCGTATTCAAACGATAAAAGTCCCAACAAATAAACTACCAAAGTAAAAAGATATCCAAACATCTCAAACAAGGGGCCAACCCACTCAAAAATAACCATCGCCGGAAAAGCAAGCCACGATACCGCTTTTCCACGGGGATGAAACAATAGCGAAAGATTTGCACTCAACCCCTCTGCGAGCCCTTGTTGCCAACGAATTCTTTGAGAAGCTAAAACTTTTAGATTAGAAGGTGCTTCGGTCCAACAAATAGGATCAGGCACATAACTAATTTTGTAGGGGATTTTCGATTGAATGAAAACTCGGTGCAGGCGCACCACAAGTTCCATGTCATCTCCCACGGTATGCGTACTATAGCCTCCTGCTTTAAGCACCGCCTCTTTTTTGAAAAGACCAAACGCTCCCGAAATAACCATTAAGGCATTTAGAGGTGACCAACCCAAACGACCAAATAAAAAAGCCCGAAGATATTCAACAATCTGAAAAAGCACCAACCACTGCTTGGGCAAACCACTTTTTACAAGATACCCCTCTTTGACTACACAGCCGTTCATAATTCTTACAATTCCTCCGGTCGCAATCGTGAGAGGGTCTTCTTCAAAAGGGGTGGCAACAAGCTGCAAACTATTTCGCTGAAGCACAGAATCCGCATCAATACTGCAAAAGAGCGGATACCGAGAAAGATTTACCCCTGCATTCAGACTATCTGCCTTACCCCCATTTTCTTTATCGATCACTTTCAGATTCGGATATTTTTTAGATCGATAAACTCCACGAATGGGCCTTGAGCTCAGATCTTCTGGAATCGACTCGGGAAAATGATCTAGAAAAAAAGTTTCTCTCAAAACTTTCAAAGTATTATCTTCTGAACCATCGTTGATTACCAAAATCTCATAAATCGGATAAGTAAGCTGAAATAAAGAGCGCACGGTTTCTACAATGGTTGTTTCTTCATTGTGTGCCGGCACCAAAATACTGATCGGAAATTGAAGGCCCAAAGCTGTTTCGGGAAAATTCTGAATCTTTCTTTCTTTGAAATGCTTGAGAATGAAAAGCAAGGCAATCACATTCAAAAAAAAGTAAACTCCATTCACACTTATGAAATAGATCAGTAGAAGCAACTCAACATAAGAAATAAGAGTTTGACTCATAAAGCCTCTTCGGCCACAACGTGAGTGATGATTTCTTGAGCTTTAAACGAAAACCGATCTTTCATTTCTTCTAATCCTTTCGCCCCCACAAATGGGAGTTGAGCAAGCGCTTTGGCGGCTTGATATCGAACCTTCCAGTTGGGGTCAGAAAGTAATTTTGTTAATCCTTCAATATCTTCAGAGCTTCCCACATAACCCAATGCCAAAGCAGCCTGCGCCCGCACTCCTGCATCGGGATGATGCAAGAAGGATCGAATCAAACTTAAATCTTCGGGGGTGTGCAAATAGCTCAAACCTTCGGCAATCACCTGGTTCTCTGTAGCTTGTTCTATAATTTTACGAATGATGAGACCTGAAGAAGGCAAACGAAGCGCCTTCAAAAAATAAATCATTCTCAGTTGGAGAGGTGCTTGAGTATTAAAACTCGTTTGAACCAAAATCGAATCTAAGAAAAATGGATTTAACTCCTTGAGTATCAACCTCACCTTATCAACAGGCCAATCTTCTCTTTGTTTGATTGAATCCAGCACAAGAGGCAAACCCCGCACCGCATCGATTCTCAAAAGAGCCTGAGTCGCCGTCAGTGAAAGTATCGGATTTTCAGCAGAGCAATAGTGTAAAACGATTTCCCATGCTTTTACTTCGCGAAGGTTACCGAAGGTCCAGAGAGCGAGTAAACGCTCACTTTTTCTTCTGACGAGTTGAAAAATAAACTCCTCTAAGCCAAGCTGCCTCAACAACTGGTTAAGATTTTCTGCAGAACTCCCTTTGACTGATTCATTAAAATGATTCCAGATCTCTAAAAACAGAACTCGATCTTTTTTTGAGAGCACTGGAAGTTTGAGCTCAGGGTTGAAAAGCACCTCTGCAAAATAGGGAAGAATTTTTTTTCTAAACTCTTCACGGTAACGGCTTTTTTTTTGCTGAAATAAATGGAGAAACAAAACAACGAAACCAAAAATTATCGAACAGCAAAAGGCAAATGCGGCTACATAAAATACAACATCAAATACCAGTGTGAATTGTAAGTGAAACATGTTTTAAAATGGCTCCAATACTTATTTTTTATTGAACTGCTCATTGTAGCTCTCAAAAGAATGAATGGCAAAGCCATAAAAGCTAGAATATTCGGCCAAATATTTTGCACTTTCTCTCATTACTTCTTCGAGATCTTCAGGTGTTTTTTCTGCAAAGCTGAGTCGAGAGCTAGGCACTTCAATTTGCTTATTTTGAAATAAAACAAGCCCGCTCTGGAGTTTTGATTTCATCTTAGGGAGATTTTGTCGGGTAATCAGCGAAACCCGTGCTTTTTCATTTGGAAGTGCCTCAATCCACAGCACCTCCCCCTCCTCTTTTTCACCCGGCAAAAATTCAAAGAGAAATTCATTCGGAGTCATTGAAGTTTCTAAACCCACAAAAACTTTTTTATGCCACTGGCTGGCATATTTCAAAACAGGCAGCGCGTGTGCCACCACCCCATCGGGCCCAGCAGTTTCAGTTCGATAATCCATCAACCCCACATTATCGACATTTTCGATTATCCACTGATCCAGACTTTTGCCCTTTAAACTCGCAAGAGATTCGCCAAACTCATTTTGCCTATCCAGCCAAAAAGGAATATCTACCCCAAATTCTAATTGATGTTGTGCACACAACGGATACGTTTTTTCTAAAAGCTCCAAATATTGCTGTAAAACTTCTTGTTTGTGTACGCCATTAAACGCTGGCAAAAGATAGGGTTCATGATCCCAATGAATTCCTGCAAAACGTGATTCTAGGGGTACTTTTTGATTAAATTGAATGATTTCCTGAACCAGAGAAAGCATTTGAGGGTGATAGGGGCGTAAAACAAATTGTGGATTCCCATCAAGCGCATGAACTTTTACCCCACGTTGATGAAGAGCAGAAATAAAAGGAACAAACAAAGAAGAATCCCAGTGAATTTGATTTTGTTCTGTTTTTTTTCCAACTTGATAAGGAATCTGAACAAACAGATCGGTCACTTTTTCTTTTTCAACAAAAAGGAGTAGATTTTGAAAAGCACCCGGATTTTTTAAAATCTTTTCCGTTTCCCACAGCCAAAAGGCAAGATGCTTAACTTCTACACGACCTCTCTTTTGTGAAAAGAAATCCCATTTTTTATCGGATGGCACTGCAACACGGGCTGGCTTCGCTTTTCTAAGATCATAAATCAAAAGTTTTTGATGAGTTTTAAAATCTTGCACACCCACCGAAGCAAAACCAATTTCGGAAACTTTTTGAATGCCCCAATCCGAAAGAAGAATTTCGGTAGAGGGCAAATTCATGTTTTTAGAAAACGCGGAAAGTGGGGAAAAAAACAGCGAAAAAACCAAAAAAACAAAGAAAAAGAATTGGGACCGATACCTCTTAAAAATAGAAGATCCTTTATTTTAACGCAGCGCTTTCTTGACACGAGTCAAAAGTTCAAGCGGCTGAAAAGGTTTGGTTACATAATCATTCGCACCCAGATCGAGGGCGCGAACAATATCACTTTCTTGATTTTTGGCAGAAAGCACAAACACCGGAGTTTTCTCCCAGCCCGATTTTTGTCGCATCTCTTCAAGCAATTGAAATCCATCTCGGTAAGGAAGCATCAGATCAAGTAAAACAAGTTTGGGGGAAGGGTGAGATTGTATCCATTCACTCGCCAAACGGCCATCAAGAGTATGCTCTACACTGATTTTTTCACGCTCCAACATAAAGCGAATCAGATAGGCAATTTCCGCATCATCTTCTACCAAGAGAATATCAGGAGATTGTTCTGCCATACCCCTCATCCATTCTTTTTCTGATTGTTTCTAAGCTTGATCCAAATTATAACAAAAACCTGATTATTGTCATTTTAAAACTCGCCTCACAAAATGGATAAACTTTTTTATAAAATTCGTTGGGTTTTGGTGTTTTTTTTACTCCTCCCCTCCCCCTCTTTGCTCGAAGCAAAAGATCTCTCCCTCGTGTATCAACAGGTGCAACAGCTCAAACAAGAAAAAAAATATTCCGAAGCCTCTCAACTTCTGAGGCAGTTGACTCAACAAAATCCCAAAAATCTCGATTGGAAACTAGAGCTCTGCACCCTTTATCGATGGCAAAAATTAGAAGCAGAAGCCCAAAGTTGTTACTCCGAAATTTTAGCAGTCAAACCCAACTTCTATGATGCTCAAATGGGAATGGCCTTCTTGGAGAGATCAAAAAGCAATCCGGCTGCTGCCCGAACTTGGGCAGAAAAAGCCCAGCAAAATAATCCAGGCTCTATTGAAGCACTCCTTTTTTTGGGAAATCTTGAACTACAAACAAACCAAATCGAAAAAAGCAAAACCTACTACCAGGAAGTTTTGAAACAAGAGCCCAACAATCTCGAGGCCAAAGAGGGGCTAAAATCGGCCGAGCTAAATCTGAAAGATCCTCTCACCGCGGTAGACACAACTCACTTCGATGTTTTATCTCCTGCCAAAAAGCATTGGCGCTTCGATTTTGGTGCAGGCGCCACAAAATTTAACTTCACCTCCACTGCTCCCACGATTTTCTTTCAAACCTACTACAACAACCCCAAAAAATATTTCATACTAGGGCGCTTTGATTACCTCAACAAATTTGGGGATACCTCTTACACTACAACCTTCGGAGGTGGATATTACGTGCATCCTCGGGTGATTTTAAGTGATTCTTTTGCCTTTGCTCCTTCTGCTTTTGTGGTACCTGAAATTCAAAATACATTCGAAGTAAGCAGCATTCTTCCTCATGGAGTAAACTTTTACACGCGCTATTCTTATCGCTTCTATCAAATTTCAAACGTGCACATTATCACCCCCGGAGTAAGCTGGTATTTTAACGAATGGGGAATTTTTGATGTGAATTATTCTTTTCCTATCGTGAAAATTGATGGAATTCCTTCTACAAAACTCGACTATGCCATCAGCACCCGCCTTACTTTTATTCCTCTCGAAGATAAGTTTAAATTTTATATTTCTTACGTGCGTGAACAAGAAAGTTTTGATCCTGGAAACGTTTTAGAGTTTGATGAATATCAATCAAACCACGTAGGGGGTGGATTTGAATGGGTCATGACTCATGGTGTGGGGATTCGTTTTGATGGAGATTATGAAAATCGAAATAATGGCCAAACTGTTCAAACCTATACTTCGAGCTTATTTTACCAATTTTAGTTACTACTCTAAAATGTTACGAGACAAGACGCCCGCAAACAGCAAAATTTCTAGGGCAAACTCACTAAGGCATGCCGCCACAATAAACTTCCCATCAAAAAACAAATGAGCACCACAATCCATTTTCCGTAATGTTCTAGAGCGCGCCCAAAAGGCTCCATTAACAGGGCTACCCGCCCCGGGCGAATAGTTTCAATGATTGCTGGAATAATTAAAGGCAACACACTAATAAATAAAAATAAAATTAATGCAAAAACTCGCTCAGAAACAGAGCGAAACAAAACCCAAGCTTGATGCCCTGCCGTAATGGCAAAAGACCCCACTTTTAAATTTACGGTGGTGATTAAAACTCCTAACCCGAAAGAGCCCGAAAGATTTGCATGCGTAAAATTTATCTTTCTTTTCTTCTCACCTGACGATTTTTTAAATAAGGCCCGAATCCCCACTACAAAAAGAAGGCTCCCCAAGCCCGCACGAATACAAAATTTTGGCCAAGAAGGGCCTTGAGAGAGATTTGCATGGAGAAAAATTCCCAAAGTGCTCATAAGCATCAAACCCAAAAAACCTCCCAAGCAAAACAACCAGGCCTTCAAACAAGGGCGATTTTGAGAAGAGGCCAAACCAAAACCCAAAAGAAAAATTTCAGGGCTTAAAACGATTCCTAATCCGAGAGGTAAAATTGAAATCAATAGTAAGTGCATAAAAAAAAGGAGAAACCTCAAACTCGGATTTCTCCTTTCTTAAAAAAATTAAAACCTTACTTCTTTGCCTTTTCAACAGCCACTGCAACCGATTCGGAATAAGTAATATCAACCTGATCTCCTGCCTTAATGCCACTTAAGCTTTGGGCATCGGCCACGGTCACTTTAAAGGTATTTCCTTCAGGACCTTTCAAAGTCACCGAGGGTTTTTGCTTGTCGATCGATTGAATCGTTGCCACGATACTAATTTTCTCTTTTGCAGAATACTCTGGCTTTTTATTTTCATTTTCTACGGTAGTCGTTTTGGTAACTGTTTTCGAAGGGGTTTCTTTGTCGCCTTTCTTTTTTAAGCTCCATGCCAAAGATTCTTTATACTGAATTTTAACCAAATCTCCCTTTTTAACCTCTTTTAGATTTTTCACTTGTTCATCTACTTTTAAGCTCAAGATATTCCCTTCGGGGCCCTCTAAACTCACAATTCTCGTATCGTAGTTGATATCGGTTACTTTTGCGGTGAGCGTAATCAAGCTTGCCTGGACTGAAGCCTGTGGAGTACCCAGGTTAACTTTATCATTTTCTTTTGCCTGTAAACCTGCCGTTAAAGCAAACGTGGCCACAAACGCCAAAAGTAAAAACATTTTTTTCATTCTTTCCCCCTTAAGATAAAAGTGATTGATAAAAATAAAACTTGGCTATGATAAGCGAGAAATCTTTCAAGAAAAAGCAAATAATACAATTCTTAACAATTCTTACATTTATTAGGCAAAATAAACCAAACGGAATTCTTTCTTAAGCTCCCCTTTCCTGATATCATCAGAGTTTACGCTACTTATCAAATTGGCCCAATTTTTATGAGTTTGAAAAGTAAAACAGAAGGCTTGTTGCCCTATTTTATTTTAATGCTCGCTCTGATTCTCACGGCAGTGGCTTATCATATTTCAAAGGGTCAAACCGAAGAGCTTAGTCGAAGTTATTTTGAACAAGAATCTCAAAAAGTTAAAACTTCAATTCAGGAACGACTCGAAAAATACCAAACGGTTTTGCTAGCTGGCAAAGCTCTATTCACCGCTTCGAAAGAGGTAAGCGCCGAAGAATGGAAAAAATTTGCATGGTCTATGGATCTTTCCAAAAATTATCCGGGAATGCTTGTTTTTGGATTCATTAAATATGTTCCCGAAGAAAACAAGGCGGCTTTTTTAAAGCAGGCAAACCAAGAATTGGGCCAAGATTACAAAATATGGCCCGAGGGAAATCGCCCAGAGTATTTCCCCATCCTCTACGTAGAGCCTTTTCAAGAAAACCAAACAGCTCGCGGATTTGATATTTCTACCGAATCTAAACGGGCTGAGGCTGCCTTGGCTGCCCGAGATTCGGGAGAGGCTCGAATCACGGCTAAGGTAAAACTTGTTCAAAATAATTTAGAAGGTTTTCTTTTGCTTTTACCCATCTACCAAAATGGTCAACCGCACAATACTCTCGCTGAAAAAAGAAAATATCTCGAGGGGTGGGTTTATGGGGCTTTCAACGTAGAAAACGTGATGCGTGGAGTGCTCCCTGAAGAAAATTCATTACTCGACATAGAAATTTTTGATGGAACCTCAACGGGTCGTGAAAACATGATTTATGATGATGACTCCATACTTCATGCGGTTGAGCCTAACTTTAAATCCCTCTTTTTGGAAAAGGTCTCCATTCCGATAGCAGGACACACCTGGACTTTTTACATTTCCACACGCCCCGAATTTTCTCGTATTGTTCATAGCAACAAACCAAATTTTATCTTGTTTGGAGGCGGCCTATCTTCTTTCTTGCTCTTTTTACTTTTCAAAAGCCTGTTTTCAACCCGCAAACGCGCTCTCAAGCTGGCCGAAAAAATGTCGCTCGAATTACATCAATCTAACTTACTGAATAAAGCAATTCTCGATTCTGCCAACTTGAGTATCATTTCCACTCAAACCGACGGAATCATCACAAGCTTTAACCTCGGTGCCGAAAAAATGTTGGGGTATTCCGCAGAAGAAGTGATCGGAAAATATAGCCCCACTCTTTTTCATGACCCCACAGAAATTTCTGAATATGCCCAAAAACTCAGCCAAAAAACCGGAGAAGAAATTCAAGGCTTAAAATTATTTGTTATAGAAACCGAAAGCGGAGCGTCGATAGAACGCGAATGGACCTATATTCGTAAAGATGGAAGCCGTCTACCCGTTTCACTTTCGATATCCACACTTCGAGATGAAAATGGCAAAGTAAATGGCTACCTAGGGATTGCCACCGACATCACCGAACGAAAAAGAATCGATAAGATGAAAAATGAATTCATCTCAACGGTAAGCCATGAATTACGCACGCCCCTCACTTCAATACGCGGCTCACTGGGCCTGCTCAATGCCGGCATGGCTGGAGAAATACCCAAAAAGGCAAAAGATTTTATATCGATTGCTCTCAACAATTGCGAACGCCTCATTCGCTTGATTAACGACATATTAGACATCGAAAAAATGGAATCAGGCAAAATGGAATTTCATCCTGCAAAAATTAATATGGTGGCACTTGTTCAGCAAAGCCTCGAAATAAACAAAAATTATGCAGATAGTTTTAAAATAAAATTGGTTTTCGAAACTCCCGCCACCTCTCCTCTCTTTGTTTTTGCAGAGGCCGATAAAATTTTGCAGGTGCTCACCAATCTTATTTCTAACGCTGTAAAATTTTCACGCCCCAAAGGAACAGTCACCATTCGAATTCTGAAAGAAAAGAACAAGGTGCGAGTGGAAATAGAAGATCATGGGCAGGGAATTCCTGAAAGTTTTCAAAAAAATATTTTCAAAAAGTTTTCTCAAGTAGATTCTTCTGACAATAGACAAAAAGGAGGCACCGGACTCGGCTTAAGCATTAGCAAAGCCATCATCGAAAAAAGTGGTGGAAAGATCGACTACAGAACAAAAGAAGGAGAAGGGAGCGTTTTCTACTTTGAATTGGCCGAATCTTAAAGCGAGAAAACCATGAAAGAGAATTTAATTCTTTCAAAAATTGAAACAAAAATTGCAGCGATAATCCTGTTTTGCCTATCTACACTCGTTATGTGGGGCTGGATAATCCATAGCACTTTATTGGTGCAAATTTATCCTACCCTTGTTCCCATGCAGTTCAACACAGCCCTTGGCTTTTCATTAATCTCACTTACTATCTTCAGCCAAAATTTTAATTTTTCTCGCCTCTCCTTAGGCTTTGCTATTTTCCTCACTATTTTTTCATCTCTCATCTTGTGCCAATACATATTCGATATTAATTTAAAAATTGATCAGCTCTTTATTACCCCTTTTACCTCTACTTACACCTCTCACCCTGGGAGAATGGCGCCTAACACCGCCCTAGCCTTTGTACTTTCTGGCATTGCCCTTACTTTGGCAACCCATCGATCTTCTGAATCAAGCTACAAAATCGTCCTTTTGCCGCTACTCACCTTCATTGTTGCCACTTTTGGTATCGTGGCCCTCTTTGGTTATATTACCGACTTTAAAATTGCTTACGGCTGGGGACGCTTCACTCACATGGCGCCTCATACCGCTCTCTGTTTTTCGATTTGGGGGATTTCTTTCTTTATAGCCGGAATCCGAAACCCACGACTTCACACCTCCTGGCTAACAGTTACCCCAGGCATTCTCATTCTCATGGTCACTTTAATTTTGTGGCAATACTTTAACTACATAGAACAGAAACAAGTCATCAACTCTACGAAACTTGAGTCCCAAAAACTGACCAACATTATTAAAACCGAAATCGATGCTCAACTGCATGCCATCCATCGAATGGCGACGCGCTCAGAATATAATTCTCACTTAACACAAAAGGAGTGGGAGCATGATGCCAACAACTATTTAAGAGATGCCCCCTATTACGTCGCATTTATTTTTTATAATCCTCACGCCTCAGCTCAATGGTTTGTTTCTTCCAACGCCGCAGAAAAAGATTTCCCCTTAATCAAACAGGTGATTGAAGAATCTAAAAAATTCTTATCCAACGCGAAAGAAAGCTCTTTGATTTTTCCGTTCAACAAAGAACTATTACTGAGCTTTATCTTCCCAGTTCAGCAAGATAGCACGCAAGAAAGAGCCCTCATCATTGCAGTTCTTAATCTTGAAAAACTTTTCAATTTTATTTTTCAAAAAGCAGATTCGGATGAAAACTATACAATAACGATCCTTGAAGAAAATATGAAGGTTATTGAAACAGGCACTGAGACACAAGCCTCCCCTACCAAAGAATATGCCCTACAAAGAGAATCGCTAGAGATTGCAGATAAGAAATGGACCCTGGAAGTTTATCCCAATATAAATTTTCTCTCTAACAATGCTTCTTCTTCTACTGAGATTATTCTGATTTTCGGAATACTCTTTTCTATCACAGTCTCTCTGGCTTTACTTCTGGCTCAAAAATTTAAAACGGCCCAATTCTGGGCTAATCGGAATGCCGATGAATTAAAAATAAGCGAAAATTTTTTCCGTTTGATGCTCAACTCTGTGCGGGATTATTCAATCATCCGTATTAATACAGAGGGAATAATTCAAAGCTGGGGAGAAGGAGCCGCTCGTTTGAGTGGTTATCAAGAAAGTGAAATAATCGGAAAAAGCTTCTCTCTCCTCTACAGCGAGGAAGATCAAAAAAATCGCCTCCCGTTAGAGGCTTTAAATCAGACGCGAAAATTAGGATCTTACCACTATACCCATTGGACAGTTCGCAAAGATCGCTCAACTTTTTTGACCGACACTCTCATTACCCCTCTCTATAGTCAAAACAACAAACTCGAAGGATTTTCAATTATTGGACGAGATATTACCGAAGAACATAAAATGGAAAAAATGAAAAATGAATTTATATCCACAGTAAGCCATGAGTTGCGTACACCGCTCACTTCTATTCAAGGAGCTCTTGGCATTTTAGATGGTGAAATAAAAGCTACACTTCCAGAACCAATTAAACCATTGGTTAAAATCGCACTCAATAATTCTCAACGACTGATCGCTCTCATTAATGATATTCTTGACCTACAAAAAATTGAATCGGGCAAAATGGATTTTCATCCCCAGGTAACCAATTTATCCGAGCTTATTCAACATAACATTGAAGTAAACCGCCCTTATGCCATGCAATTTAAGGTCGAGATGCAATTTGAAAATCTTACTCAATCTTCACCTCTGATTGTTGTAGACCCCAATCGAATCGCCCAGGTACTCACCAACCTAATTTCAAATGCGGTAAAATTCAGCGAAGCGGGCCAGGCAATTTACATTCGTTTAAAAGAGAAAGGTCATAAACTTCGAGTAGAAATAGAAGATAAAGGGCCGGGAATCCCCTATGAGTTTCAAGAAAGATTATTCAAAAAATTTGCTCAAGCGAATTCTTCTGATTCACGCCAAAAAGGAGGCACAGGTTTAGGCTTGAGTATTTGTAAATTAATTATAGAAAAAAGCGGCGGGGTTTTGGGTTATAATACCGAGATTGGTAAAGGCACTACTTTTTATTTTGAATTTTCAAAGATGCAAAGTTACTAAACCATTGGGAGATTTTCATGAAAACACCTTTAAAAAAGATCCTGTACGTTGAAGATGAACCCGACATTCAAACTATTGCAACTATTGTCTTGGAGAGTGGCGGTTTTGAAGTAAAGTGCTGCTCCTCTGGAAAAGAAGCTCTTCAGGTTGTAGAAGGCTATGCTCCCGATCTCATTTTAATGGATGTGATGATGCCCGATATGGACGGCCTCACTACTCTCAAAAAATTAAAAGAAAACCCCGCCACCCAAAAAATTCCAATCATTTTTATGACCGCAAAAGTCCAAGCACACGAAATTGAAGCTTATAAAAAAGTAGGCGCAGTTGATATTATCACCAAGCCTTTTGATCCGCTTCAACTCGTCGAACGGATTCAAAATATCTGGAGTAATTTAGCCGAATAAAGGAACACCAAAAATAAGACAAAATCCCCACCCTACAAATCCGACAAAAAGTGGAATCGTGAGATTGTCATCTAGCTTAATGGGCAGCATTTCTAGAGCGGTCACCGCAACGCAAAGTAATAAAGAAACACAGAGCGTAAGCCACCAAGGGGCTGGAGAGCTTCGAAGCAAGATCAAAAAAGCGCAAAGAAAAGCAATCACAAAGAATGCCGTAGAGCCTTCGATTGTTTTTTCTTTCACCCAGTGATGTCTGCCATATTGAATTCCGATCATCGCCGAAAAAGGATCTGCCAAGGCCAAAATTGAAATGGCAGTTAAGGCAATCGGTTTTGGAAAAATCAAAAGGGTTAATAAAATTCCCATGACGAAGGGAATCATCGAAGATTCTTTCAAGCGTTCTTCCGCTCGTAAAAAGAAATTCGTAATCCACTCTACTTTTTTGGCAATTTCGGGGTAGGCAACGCGAACTCGATCAAAGAGATAGGCAATACAGGCAATGGTTCCTAGAATACGAACCATTTGCGCATGACTTAAGAAAAAACCGTAAGCCATGACGATTGCCATGCCGCTGGCCATGTGAAAAAAACGCCGGCCAAACTGCAAATCTTTTCGAGTCGCACTCGGGGCACCTTCTTCCATAATCCCTCCATGATGAAGGATTTATCACTTTTTATCAAACACTTAAAAATGAGGGCCTGAAAAGAGCTGGGTGCAATAAATCTTAAAACCATTGCTCGCGCATCCCACACCCAGCAGGGCAAAATCTTGAGAAATGAGGTTCTTAAGATGATCGGGGGAATGAATCCAATCTTTCATCATTTGAGTGGCAATTGCCTCAGAATCATGAAGACCCTGTGAACTAAAAATTTCATGAAGATTCTCCCCACAACTTTCTTCGTAATCGGGCTTTACCTTTCGAATACGATCGAGGGCCGATAAACCCTCGGGGCTATAATGGCTGATGTAGCCTCGTCGCAGCATATCTTGAGAATGTTTTCGCGCAACCTCTGAAAGTGTTTTGTACGATGTAAGAACACTGAGATTTTTTTTCGCACGAAAGTGATTGGTCTGCTTAAGAATATCCTCTTCTACGGCCTTGAGAAGAGAGCTTACAGCAATTGGCTCTATTTTTTGCTGTTTCAGAATAAAAGGAATGGGCTTGCCCTCCCCCGCTTTTAGCGAAGGAGAAAAAAGGAGGCTCAATACTTCGAGCAGAAAAATTATTAAAAGTTGAGTAAGTCTCCACATATCTTTAGAGGATTATTGGTCTTTTCTTACAAGAATTCAATTCTCTCTCAATAAAATAAATGAGATCGGGAAATCTCTCAAGCTCCCCTTCTTTATTTATTCCCCATTTTTCTTACTCTCAACTTGTACAAATGAATTGACACTTCCTCT
>CAYLKF010000013.1:0-62953 GCA_964384365.1 uncultured Pseudomonadota bacterium
CGCTGTGGCGATGGAATCTGTAGTACAGGTGAAACTTCGAGCACTTGTTCGGCCGATTGTCGCGCGCCTGGAGGCCCAGCAGGCGGTGGAAGTGCTCCCACCGGTGATTCTGGAAGCAGCTGTAGCTTTAATCCTCAGGCCGTCTTCTCGCTCAGCCAATTAGCACTTTTGGCGATCTTCCCGGCTTTTGTAGGATTCCGTTTACGCCGAAGAAAATAAGTTCATCTTGAGATGAATTCTTAAAAAGGCTCCTGGAAACAGGGGCCTTTTTTATTTTCGACTTAGCAAATTTTAACAAGTTTAAGCACTTTTTTCAGCGGCACAACTCTCTTATTAAGAATTGTCGATACTTTTTAAAGAAGGGTTGTTAGAATAAGCCTGTTAAACAAATTTAAAATTGAGGAGGAATGTTTTATGAAAGTTAAATTATTGTTGGTTTTGGGTTTATTATTCGTCTCCACGCTGTCTTTTGCTCGAGGGCCAGAAGATACTGTTCCTACTGTAGATCCGGCGGTTATGCCACGTTGTGATCTGAGTCGAGAAACGATTTCAATGCTTCAAGCTTATGCTCCTTGCCTTCCGGGTTACACGGGTGCAGCAACCTGTCCTTCACCAAGCCGTTCTCACTACGAAGCATATACGGCAAATTGTAATACGGATGAAAGTATTTCAAATTGCGTGACTCGCCATCATTGCACTTTAGTCACGGCAGAAGGAACCGGTGCAGGGGCAACACCTCCCGCAGCTCCTACTCCTACTCCGACGCCTACACCAGCTCCAACGCCTTCACCTTCACCAGCACCAGGTGCAGATTCGGGTAGTGGCTGTAGTTTTAATCCTCAAGCCGTCTTTTCATTTGCTCAGTTAGCTCTTTTAGCGATCTTCCCAGCTTTTCTAGGGTTACGACGCCGATTGAAATAAGCTTAGTAAGGCTGATTTTTTTAAGGCTCCTGTAAAACAGGAGCCTTTTTTATTTTGTGTTTTTTTAAAATCACGCTAGAAAACCTAGATATGACCGAGTCCGGGTACCCCGAAGGGGTGGACGAAGAAATGGTTGGAAACGAGAGTTGGAAACCATGGGAAAACTAGCTTTAGTACTTTCAGCGGGCGGGGCACGAGGTGCCTACGAAGCAGGAGTGATTCATTATATTCGTACGGGGCTGCCTGCAGAATACGCCCGAAAAGCATTTAATGTTTTGAGCGGAAGTTCGGCCGGGGCAATCAATACCATTGCCATGGCGGCGATGGCCGAAGATCCTGTGAAGCAAGGAAAAACGATTCATGACCTCTGGCAACACTTGGGCCCTGATGATATTTTCCGTCGCGATTTTGGAGCCGCTGGAGAGTTTTTTGTTTCTTCTTTTAAAGGAATTTTAAGAAATCTCACCAAACTAAACCCTTTCCATTTGGGTAAAAGTAGTGGTCCTCATTTGAATTACTTTCTCGATACGCGCCCGCTTTGGCAGTATTTACGAAAACACGTGCCGTGGGAACAGCTCACAAAAAATACCCAACAAGGTCATGTGCATGCTACCTGTATTACCGCAACCAATACACGCAGTGGCCGCGTAGAACTCTTTATTCAAAAACATAAAGATGTGGAATACACCGGGCCTTATCGCCATCACGAAGTAGAATTGGGTGTTGAGCACATTATGGCCTCTGCAGCGATTCCCATTATTTTTCCTACTGTAAAAATTAATCATGTTTATTACACCGATGGGGGCTTGAGGCTTTTCACTCCGCTTTCTCCGGCAATTCAACTGGGTGCGGATCACGCCTTAGTGATTGGGCTGCGCCATAAGCCCAGTCTTAAAGAAATTGAAGCCTATGATAGCCAAAATATGAAATCACCGCCTTCGGTGGTCGAATTAGCTGGAAGAATCATGAACGGTGTTTTCTTAGATCACATCCAATATGATTTAGAGCAAACCGATCGTATCAATCGCATTATTGAGTGTAGCGAAAAAATTTACGGGAACGATTACCTCGAAAAATTAAATGAACATTTAGAAAAACATGTGCCTCAATTGCACCCTCATGCACGCGGTTTTCATAAAATTCAAACGGCAGAAGTGTGGCCTAGTGAATTTATTAGCGGAATTTTTTCGCGTTGGTTTCACAAGCTTGATAAAGGAAACTATAGACTCTCTACCCTAGAAAAACTCTTAACTCGAATGCTTGATGTAGATGCCGAAGGAGCGGTTGAGCTGCTCAGTTATCTTACTTTTGCTCCAGAATATCTCAAAGAATTAATCGATTTGGGTTATGAAGATGCCAAAAAACACCGCGATGCTTTAATGCAGATTATGGCTTCTTCTGAAACCCAGATCTGATTCTCTCAAGGAATTTATGAAATTAGTCAGTTGGAATGTGAATGGAATTCGTTCTGTTCAAAAAAAAGGATTTTTCGATTGGCTGAGTTTAGAAAAGCCCGATATTTTGGGCCTGCAAGAAACGAAGGCACATCCAGATCAGCTCAGCGCAGAGCTCTTAAATCCGGAGGGCTATCATACGTATTGGTCTTCTGCGAAAAAAAAAGGGTATAGTGGTGTTGCGCTATTCTCGCGAGAAAAACCGATTGAAGTACAAGAAGGAATCTCTCTTACCCATTTTGATGACGAGGGGCGAACTCTCATTGCCGAATACCCTCATTTTTTTCTGATTAATGGTTATTATCCGAATGGAAGAGACGATCTCTCCCGAGTGGATTTTAAGCTTGAATATAGCGACGCGGTTTTGAACTTGGCGAATCAGCTTAAAAGCTCGAAGCCCGTGATTCTTTGTGGCGATTTTAATACAGCTCATCAAGAAATTGATTTGGCTCGTCCTAAAGAGAATGAAGCAAATACAGGCTTTTTACCCCACGAGCGGGCTTGGATTGATAAATTATTGGCAAATGATTTTGTAGATATCTTTAGAAATTTTCAGAAAGAATCGGGGCATTACTCTTGGTGGTCGTTCCGAACAGCCGCTCGTGAAAGAAATGTAGGGTGGAGAATCGATTATTTTTTTGTGAGTAGAGCCTTAGAAAATCAAATTAAGAAATCTTATTACCAACCCCATGTTTTGGGTTCCGATCACTGTCCTGTGGTGATTGAAATTTAATATGTTTAGTTCTAAAAAAGAAATTGAGGCCCTTGAGAAAAAAATCGAGCAACTTGAGAAAAAAAATCAAGAGCTCGAGACTCAACACGAAAATCAAATTCGCCTCTTAAGACAACAATTCGCTTCTTTTTTAGTAGGCTATCTCCCTAGCCCCGAAGCGGTAATAAAGGGGCTAAATTATTCTGAAGTTCCCAAAGAACAAGTGCCTTCTTTTATTAAAAATACCTTTAACCTTTTAGTGCTCGACGTACGATCAGATGAAGGTTGGAAAAATGGGCATATTCCTGCGGCAAAACATATCCCCGCAACACAAGTATTGATGCGTCTTCAAGAGCTCTCTGATAAAAATCGTCCTATCTTAACCATTTGCGCAAATGGAAATACAGGCTTAACGGTTGCTCAAATGCTGGCAAAAGAAGGTTATAAATATGTTTATAATGCACTAGGAGGAATGGCGGGATATTCCGGTGATTTGGAGAAACCCGAAATTCAGCCGTCCGATGAAAAAAATATCCAAGGAGAAGATCGCTTATTGATTCGAAAAGTCATTGAGGTTTTAGATCGTGATGTTCGCCCCGGATTAAAACGCGATGGTGGAGATTTATCGATTTTGGCTGTAGAAGAAGGTGTGGTTAAAATTAAACTGGTAGGCGCTTGTGTGGGCTGTGGCTCACAAAAAAGAACGGTCGAAGAAGGAATCAAAAATCACCTAATGAAAATGATCCCAGAGATTCGAGGAATCGAAGATTTAAGCTTGGGATAAAGGAACTCCATGAAAAACAAATTATTTTTGGCTTTTTTGTTTTTAAGTTTAAGTTTTTCGTCGTTTGCCTTTTCTGCTGAGCTTGGGAAAGTCACTCTCTACAATGCCCAAGGTGCAAAAGTAGGGCAGGGATATTTGAGAGAAACAATCGAGGGAGTGAGTTTAAATTTAAAAGTTTGGGATTTACCCCCGGGAAAACATGGAATTCATATTCATGAGAAGGGGCTTTGTGAAACTCCTGATTTTAAATCCGCAGGCGGACATTTTAATCCGAATCATAAAAAGCATGGTTTGCAAAATCCAGACGGCTCTCATGGGGGCGATTTGCCGAATTTAGAGGTGAATGCTCAAGGCAAAGGAAAAATAGACTTTTTACTCCGAGGCTTAAGTCTTGATAAAAACCAAGATAATTCTTTAGTAAAATCCGATGCAACCGCTCTTGTGGTTCATGCCGATAAAGATGATGAATTGACTGATCCTTCTGGAAACTCGGGCGCCCGAATTGCCTGTGGTGTAATTGAGAAATTGCATGACCCTCGCAAAAAATAATCTGGAGCTTTCTCAACCCGAAAAAGGATACCGCTACAATATAGACTCTATGCTGGTTTCCCGCTTTGCAAGCTTCCGAAAAGGGGAGATTGTTTGCGATTTGGGCACAGGGGTGGGGTTGATTGGCATTTTGGCTTTAATGCGAGGTGGGGTAAAAAAAGTTTTTGGAATTGAAGTGCAAGAAGAGCTGGCGCAATACGCCGAAAAAAATATTGCCCGTTTTACTTTAAATGCCCACTTTCAGTTAATTTTTGCGAATTGGAAAGAGATCAAAAAACATCTTTGCCCGCAAAGTGCCGATATTGCCATTAGCAACCCGCCTTACCGAAAACTTAAAACCGGAAAAATGCCTCAACATTCAAGCAAGGCAATTGCGAAGAATGAACTTTTGGGCACCTTAGAAGATTTGTTGAAAGCGGCAAATTACGTGACAAAACCCAAAGGACGAATTGTTTTTATTTATCCAACCCTACGCTTAGAAGATTTAATTTTGGCCGCTCAAAAATATAAACTTAAAATTCAGCGGATTTGCTTTGTTCATCCTTACCTTGAACAAGAAGCAACACATTTTATGGTAGAGCTGGTGCGCAGCGTTGCAGGAGAAATGAAAATTGAAAAACCACTGATCTTATTAAAAGATTCAGAACACTATCAAAAAGAAATAGAAGATTGGTTAGGAACAAGGAAATTTAATTTCCCTGAAACTTAGCTTCTCTTTTTTCTTGAATCGCACGAATCCCTTCTTTGAGATCTTGACTTTGAAAGCATTGAGCCTGCCCAGAAGATTCATAATCGAAGACTTCTTCTAAACTTGCCAAAACTGCTTTTTGAATTCCTTTTTTCATAATTCGTAACGCAAGAGGGGCATTTTTGCTAATTTCCTGGGCATAGGCCAAGACCTGTTGCTCTAAGCTTTCTGCGGGGTGCACTTGGTTAACTAGCCCTATTTGAAGAGCCTCCGAGGCATTTAACGTGCGTCCTGTAAAAAACAAATCGGCCGCTTGGGCAGGGCCTAGGAGTTGAGTGATCCAATACAATCCTCCCATGCCTGAACTTAAGCCCAACTTTGCAAAATTAACTCCCATTTTGGCTTTTTCGGAGGCAATTCGAATATCACAAGCCATGGCTAGGCAGAATCCTGCTCCAATTGCGGGGCCATTGATCACCGCAATCGTCGGGATTTCTAGGTGTCGAACCGAAAGAAACTTTGAATAAAATTCAATCATGTCTTGTTTATTTTGAGAGGGAGTCCGTGTGGTGCGCTCGAGGATGAATTCTAAGTTTCCTCCTGCAGAAAAAGCCTTTCCGGCCCCAGTAATCAAAATGACCCGCAAATCTTTTTTTTGATTGAGTTGAGGAACAAGTGCTTTTAACTCATCGCCCATTTCGGGGTTGATCGCGTTTAATTGTTCGGGCTTGTTTAATATAATTTTTCCGATTGGGCCCGTTTGTTCAAATAAAATGAGGGACATGTTCTCTCCATTTGTATATTCTTTTGTAACTAGTCAGTGTTTTATAGGAATATATTTTTCTATCTCATCGAAACGGAAAGTCAATGAACAGAATTGGAATCATTCAAGACCCCCGCTATCTTGAGCATCTAACGGGAGATTACCACCCCGAAAGGCCTGAGCGATTGAAGGCGATTGAAAAAATGTTTCAAGATTCGGGCTTATTAAAACGTTGTATTTCTCTGGAACCTCGCGAAGCGAGTGAAGAAGAAATCGCTTTAGCTCATAGCTTCGCCCATATTCAAACGGTTAAAAAAACTTCCGGACAAGCCTCCACTTCTCTCGATGGAGATACCAGTACGTCTCCTCATTCTTGGGAAGCTGCAAAATTGGCTGTAGGAGGCTTATTGCTGGCTACGGATGAGTTGTTGAAGGGGAGTTTAGAAGAAGCTTTTGCGTTTCCACGTCCTCCTGGTCATCACGCCGAGCGTGATCATGCCATGGGGTTTTGTCTTTTTAATAATGTAGCCGTGGCCGCAGAATATGCTCTTAAAAAGTTTTCTTTGAAAAAAGTTCTTATTTTAGACTTCGATGTCCATCATGGAAACGGAACTCAGCATATTTTTGAAGAGCGGTCCGATGTTTTTTATATTTCTACCCATCAATATCCCTTTTATCCAGGAACCGGAGCTGAATCTGAAAAAGGAAAAGGAGTAGGGGAGGGCTATACTTTGAACCTACCACTTCGGGCAGGAAGTAACGACCAAACCTACGCGCAGATTTTTAAAGAAAGAATTGAGCCTGAGCTCATTCAATATAAGCCAGATTTTTTGATCGTTTCGGCTGGTTTCGATGCCCATACTCTTGATCCGCTTGGAGGCATGGAAGTCAGTAAAGAGGGTTTTCAAGCGATGGCAAAGTCGATTGAAAAAATGAAAAAAGCTTGCGGGAATATTCCGGTCTTGTATGCTCTCGAAGGCGGATACAGCTTAGAAGGCTTATCCGAGTCCGTTCAAAAAGTGGTAGAAGTCATGTTGGATTAATTTTACGAAGGAGAAGAAATGAAAAAAATAATCTGGAGTGCACTTATTGTGCTCTCATTCTTTTATAGAGGAGACGCTATGTCGACTGTTTCTGTGCAAGAACCTAAAAAAATCACGATTGATACAAGTAAAAAATACGAAGCAATTATAGAAACTAACAAAGGAAATATAAAAGTAAGTCTTGATGCAAAAAAAGCACCTTGGTCGGTAAATAATTTTGTCTATCTTGCCAAAAGTGGCTTTTATAATGGACTCACTTTTCATCGTGTTGAGCCTGGTTTTGTGATCCAAGGAGGGGATCCTGCGGGAAATGGAACAGGTGGTCCTGGCTATACGATAGTCAGCGAAGCAACTAACGGGTTGAAGCACGATAAGGGCGCTCTGGCCTGGGCCCGCTTGGGAGATAATGTGAACCCACAGCGCCGATCGAGTGGTTCTCAGTTTTATATTACTTTAGCCCCCACACCTTTTTTAGATAATGCTTACACCGTTTTCGGACATACGATTGGCGGCACAGATGTGGCAGAAAAAATTGCGGTAGGAGACACTATTCAGAAAATAACAATTACAGAAAAGTAGTTATTTATTAAATAGTTCAATCACTTCTTTCCAGTGATTATTTACTTTTACTTTAGGGAAGATCTTTATGATCTTCCCTTTTTTATTAATCACAAAGGTAGATCGCACAATACCCATAAACTTTTTTCCATATAAACTCTTCTCTTGGTAAACACCATAGAGCTCAGCCACTTTTTTGTCTTGATCGGAAAGAAGGCGGTGCTTGAGATTATATTTTTGAATGAATTTTTGGTGCTTTTCTTCAGAATCAAAACTCACCCCCAAAATAACCACATCTTTTTTATAAAACTCAGAAAGGTTTTCACTAAAATCGCAGGCCTCTTGGGTGCAACCAGGGGTCATGTCTTTCGGATAAAAATATAAAACGACGTTTTTCTTTCCTTGAAAATCTTTCAAACTTACTTTTTCACCCTGAGCATCAGGAAGGGTAAAGTTGGGAGCCAAATCTCCCTCTTGCAGATTTGCTTTCTTAGAGCACATGTTCGCACCTTAATTCTTGAATGAGTTGCCTGTCGGCCTCCGGAAATTCGTAGTTTTCCAATTCGGAGGGGCTTACCCAAGCAAACGCTTCGCATTCAATCGCGCGAGGGGAGCCTTTCAATATTTCACAAATGAAAAAATGTAATTCCACACTTACTTCGCTGTATTGATGAATAACTTTTTTAATTTTGCGAAGGGGATTAATCTCGACGCCGATTTCTTCTAAACATTCTCGTATAACACAGGCTTCTAAAGTTTCGTTATTGTGAAGCTTGCCACCAGGAAATTCCCAACAGTGGCCCAAATGAGATTTTTTCAGCCGCTTTGTAATCAAGATTTTACCATCTTGATAGATAATCGCGGCTGCAACAATGAGGGCGGAGTGAGGCATGACTCCCCTTTCAAGAATTAAAGAAAAGGGCAGGGGTTACTTGCCTGCGAGAGAGTAAACGAGGCTAGAAAGCCTTGAAATTTTACGAGAAGCATTCTGCTTGTGTAAAATTCCTTTAGAAACCGATTTTTGAATCGTTTTAGAAGCTTCTTTTAAGAATTGCTCAGCAAGGCTTTTATTTTTTTCAGAAACCGCAGATCGGACTTTTTTAATCACTGTTTTAACCAATGATTTGGCAGATACGTTTCTTTCGTGTCTTTTTAGGTTCTGCCGATTGCGCTTAATTTGACTTTGGTGGCGACCCTTCACTAACTTTCTTTTTTTTCCAGCGGCTTCAGCCATAAATAAAATACCTTTCGCTTGAGATGAAGAGGGAAATCAGACTTTCCCATATTGACATTATCTTCAATATTTTTAATAAAATAGGCGAGTCTGGGTATCAAAGCGGTTTTTACTTGTCAACTCGATAAATTATGCCCCAATGGCGACACCCCTAATAAAGATTCGTATAATATATATTATGTTAAATTATAATATGTCTTCAAAGATCTGTAAAGCTTCGGTTAAGATCTAATTATGGTCACTTTAGCTACCCCACTCTCTGGTAAGAAAATCCTACTTGGCGTTACAGGTGGGATTGCCTGCTACAAAAGTTGTGAACTCTTACGCCGCCTCCAAGAACAAAATGTCCAGGTTCGTGTGGTCCTCACCCAGGCCGCTCAAGCTTTTGTGACTCCTTTAACTTTTCAAGCCTTGTCGGGTAACCCTGTTCACACGGATTTATTCGACCTTGAGCAAGAATCCAAGATTAGTCATATTGAGCTTGCCGATTGGCCAGATCTCATCGTCATTGCCCCTGCGACAGCAGATTTCATAGCCAAAACAGCCCAAGGCCTTTGTGGCGATTTACTTTCTACACTTGTCTTGGCAAGTCGAGCACCTCTTCTGTTTTGTCCTTCGATGAATGTAAATATGTGGGAGAATCTTGCCACTCAAGAAAACCTAACTCTACTTAAAAAGCGAAACCATTCTATTCTTGAACCTGAATCGGGTTATCTCGCTTGCGGATGGCAAGGCGCTGGCCGACTGCCCGATACTGAGGTTATTTTAAGTAAGATTAAAGACTTCTTTCTTTCAAGAGAAGGCATTTTAAAAGGAAAGCGAATTCTCATTACCGCGGGCCCCACTTGGGAGTCGATCGATCCTGTCCGGATTATTACAAGTCCAGCCAGTGGCAAAACGGGATTTGCCCTTGCTGAAGCCGCTTTAAAACGGGGGGCTGAGGTAATTTTGGTGAGTGGCCCTACTTCTTTAACTCCTCCTCGCTCCGCTCATTTTGTTTCAGTACGCTCTGCAGAACAAATGCTCCAGGCTGTTGATCAAGAGTGGACGAAAAGTGACATATTCATTGCTACAGCGGCTGTGGCAGACTTTAAACCCAAATCGAGTTTAAGTCAGAAGGCAAAGAAAGAAAATCTTTCTCCCTTGATTGAACTCACTCGAAATCCAGACATTTTGGCAAGCATGGGAAAAAAGAAAGCCCCTCATCAAGTATTGATTGGTTTCGCTGCAGAAACAGAAGATTTAATGCAGGAAGCAAAGAAGAAAATTTTAAACAAAAATCTCGACATGATTTGTGCAAATGATGTGAGTCGCCCTGGACTCGGCTTTGGAAGTACAGAAAATCAAATTAGTTTATACTTTCCAGATCAAGAAAACATTACCCTACCCATTCTTTCAAAAGAAAAAATTGCCGAAGAAATTCTCAATCAAATCGAAAACATTCTTACTCGGAAGTCTCTTTTGAATCGAAAAAAAAATAAAAAGAAGGCTTAAATATCTAGTTCGAATTGCTGATCTGGGGATTTAAGGAAAAAAGCACCAAAGCTTGCTGAAGATATTTTAACAAAATATCAACAGTGGGCTCCGCTTGATTAGGAACGCGACGGAAATGCTCAGCGACCGCGATAAAAATTTTACCAAGATCTTCTTTAATCTGCCTAGAATCCATTACCTTTTGCTCATCGAGATTAAAGCTATTTCCCTGAGGATATAAAAAAGCATAACGATCTTCTTTACTTTCAAGCATGTAGATCGCTTTGGCAAATTCTTGGGGATTTAAACAAGAAATAAAATGATGAAGTTGCTCCAAGAGAGGAAGTGGGCCTTCTGTGCGATATTCTTCAGTGATCTTTTCAAGCAAGAGGCGTTTATGTTCGGAATTAGAAATCATAATTCTTATCTCCTCTACTTTAGTTATCGGCAAAATAACAAAAATGTTGCGTAACTTTTTGTGATTTTCAGATGTATTCTTGACCTCTTTCATGAAGCGCTGTAGAGAGAGTTCAAAGAAGTTAAAACATTAACAATTCTTTAGTTTTAGTATTTTATGAAAAAAATAATTCTGCTCGGCTTATCTCTTAATATTCTCTGTCTACCTTCCCTCTTTGCTCAAGAAAGTATTCAAAAGTCAAAAGTGCCCTCATCGAAAGAGTCAAAGACTTCCAAAGGAAACGAAGGCGGAAAAGCTCAAGGCTTTATGGGAGATCCTGCTCAAAAAAGGGGTTTTGAACTGGGTTACGATGCAGGAGTGCGAGCGGGTAAAGAAGATAAAAAATTAAACCATAAAAGCGCCCCTCAATCTCGAGAAGAATATAAAAATGCCGACAAACAATACCGATATGAATACGGAGTAAGAGCTCGTTTTGTGGGAGGTTATCAATCTGGTTTTTCAAAAGGATATCAAGCGGGTTATTCTCGTGAAAAAGTCGATACAGAGGCCGCTAAGCAAGATAAAGAAAGTTTGAAAACTGCAGAAACACAGAAAAAAGGCTCAGAAAGCAAATCGGTTCACAGTAGCAGCGAGGCACAAGTAGCGACGACTCTTCCCGCTAAAAAAACAGAAACCACCAAGCCTAAGGTTGAAAAGTTTAATCCTGCAGATGATGCTCTTTAGAACAAAGAGCTTATAACTCATCCGAAACTGAGAAATCTCCATCTAAAATTTCGCCGTCTGTGTTTTCTTTACGAAACACAACCTCCCCCGGATAAATCTCGGCAACCTTTCGTCGAATATCATCGATTTGAGATTTAGGGGTAGATGTCCCTGCCCCGATTCCTAAGTGTTTGATTCCCTTTAACCACTCCAACTTTACGAGTTCTGGAGAATCAATGTGATAGGTTTTATTTGGAAGATATTTTTGAGCGAGGCGAGCTAGATTTGTGGTGTTAGAGGAGTTATATCCCCCAATGATTAGCATAGCGTCAACCCATTGAGCCAAATCAGTTACCGCCTGCTGTTGATTTTTCACTGGCTTGCAGCGGGTATCAATCGCTTTCATATCGGGATATTTCGTTTGACGAATGTAATCGATCAAATTTTGAAATTTATCGCGAGTGATGGTGGTTTGACAAATCGCAATCGTTTTACCGAGATTATCGGGAAGTTGATCAACTTCTTCTTTTGAATAAACCACGTGGATGTTTTTACCATAACTCCGACTCGCAATAATTTCTGCGTGTTTCGGATTTCCAACTAAAATAATACTGTAGCCTTGAGATTCGAAAGTAAGGATTTTACGGTAGACCCACTTTAGAAGCACGGGACAAGTCGCATCGTGAAATTGAATCCCTCTTTTTAAAAGTTCTTCTTTAAGTTCTTTTGGGTAACCATGTGCAGTAATAACAACTTCTTCTACCCCTTGTTGCTCAAGGGTTTGAAAGTCTTGATACCTTTCTAAGATGGGTATCCCCTCTTTCGCTAAATCCTCTACAATTTTTGGGTTGTGAACAATAGGCCCCAAGATGGGTTTGCGATGGGTCTCCGCCAATTTAATGGCAGCTTCTACTCCAAAACAAGTTCCAGAACTGCGCGCTACAATGACCTCTAAAGGGGAATAATTATCCATAAGAGAGAGACTCTAATCGAACTTTCTTAAAAAAATGTCAAGCACCTCCTCGGCTTGACAAGAGGCTTCAAACTAAGATACGAAGTGAAAACTATTTTCATTTATGACGAAGCCCAAGCTTACATTTCTGTTATTATTCTTCTTTATATTTCCCCTCTTTTCTCTTCAATCCAGTGACAATCAGGCTCGCATGGCGAGTCACCTTTTAAGCTATTTGGCACGCGATTATTCTGGAGCTGTTTCAGAAGGAAAAATAATTAGTGAAACTGAATACAAAGAACAAATTGAGTTTGTAAAAACAGCTTGCAATGCCTTATCAGAGCTCTCCGAAACTCGAAATAATTTGCAACTTCAAAAAGAATGCCGCGAATTATCGTTGTTAATCGAAAATAAACAAAGTGCACTTGAAGTAGAAAAAAAAGCGAAGGCAATTCAATCTTCATTGATTAATTTGGCCCACCTTGAACAAACACCCGCAACCCCTCCTAATCTTGCAAATGGTAAAATTCTTTATACTCAAAATTGTGCACAATGCCATGGCCCAGAGGGCAACGGGAAGGGGCCTCTCTCTAAAAATCTCACCCCTCCTCCAGCCAATTTTACAGACGAAGAACGCATGAAAGATGCGAATCCTTTTCAATTTTTTAACACAATTCGTTTGGGGGTAGATTCAACTTCAATGCGTGCTTTTACCGAACTCAACGATGAGCAAGTTTGGGATTTAGCTTATTACGTCAATTCATTTCGTAAATTCGAGAGTAACTCTCCCCTTCAGCTTGCTCAAAACCTTTTAACAAATATTCAAAAAAATTATTCTTCTGAAAAAGCAAAAGATTTTCAAGAGATCGCGTTAAAGGCTTATTTAGAAGGGGTTGAGCCCGAAGAACACAAACTACGATCTCTCGATGCTCAATTAATTCTGCAAATTGAGCAAAGCATGGGAGAGCTTCGTACTTCGATTCAAAAACAAGACCCCACCGAAAAAGTACTTCTCAAAATTGGAGAAATTCAGGGGCAAATCACTCACGCAGAAAATTTATTGAATCAACAAAAAGAGCATTCTTCACGATTTGCCTTTGCAATGGCTTTTGGAATTTTATTACGCGAAGGATTTGAAGCCTTGATTTTAATTCTTACTCTTTTAGGTGTTGTGAAGTTGTTTAACTCAAAAAAAGCAGCCATGGCCATTCATCTCGGGTGGATTTCCGCTCTCGCTTTAGGCGGATTATCTTGGTTTTTAATTGGATGGGCCTTTTCGGTGAGTGGTGCAGATCGTGAGGTCTTAGAAGGCGCGACTTCGCTTTTCGCTGTGTTAATGCTTTTATATGTTGGTTTTTGGCTTCATCGGCAGGCTGAAATTGGCCGCTGGACTCGCTTTCTCAAAGAAAAGATTCATACCGCACTTGAAAGCAAAAAGGTGATTGGACTCGCTTTTATTTCTTTTATTGCCGTTTTTCGAGAGGTGATTGAAACCGTTCTTTTTCTGAAAGCCTTATGGCTAGAGGGAGCCTCTGCTCAAAAAACAGCTTTATTATTAGGGGTAGGCGCCGCTTTTTTTGTAATCTTTGCGCTCGCCTACATTGCGCTGCGTTGGAGTGTGAAACTTCCTCTCCAAAAGTTTTTTGCTATTTCCTCATTCATTATGGCTGTGTTGGCTTTTATTCTAACGGGCAAAGGACTGCGCGCACTGCAAAGTGCTGGAGTTTTAAATATCACCCCTCTTCCCTCTATTTTTCAATTAAGTCCTTTGGGGATTTATCCATCACTTCAAACTCTTTTTCCTCAAATTCTTCTTTTGGGAATACTCATTTTGGTGTGGTTTTTTTCGAAAAAATCGACAAACCCAAAAACCTCTTAGATTTTTTTCTTTGCCGTCAGAAAGGCTTGTTTGAGCTCCGCGTAGGTTTTAGTCACTGGAAACTGAGGAAATTCCCGCACCACATTTTCAGGTGGGCAAAATAAAATTCCCTGCTCTGCTTGGCTCAACATCCCCGTATCGTTATAAGAATCCCCTGCCGCGATTACTTTGAAGTTTAAGTTTTGTAAGGCTTTTACTGATTTTGTTTTTTGATCTGCGAGTCTTATTTTGTAATTCAAAATTTTAGAAGATTTTTCATCCACTTCTAAAGAATGGCAAAATAGAGTGGGATTTTCGAGTTGCTCCATCAGGGGTTTGGCAAACTCATAAAAAGTATCGGAAAGAATAATAACCTGAAACTCTTTCTTTAACTCTCTTAAAAATTGTTCAGCGCCTTCTAAGGGCTTGAGGGTTGCAATTACCTTTTGGATGTCTTTTAAAGTTAAACCGTTTTCATCTAAAATTTTGAGCCTTTTTTTCATCAACACGTCGTAATCGGGGATATCCCGTGTGGTCAAAGAAAGCTCTGAAATGCCCGTTTTCAAAGAGACGTTAATCCAAATTTCGGGGACCAAGACCCCTTCTAAATCGAGACAAGCAATAATCATGATTTCGAACTCCTATTTCTGGTTTTCGCCTCACGGCTCCAATCATTGGGTCGGTCGCCCCAATCCTAAAGGGGGCAGGCACCTGGCCCCGGTCTTATGCAATCCTTTACATTTTTTTCAAAAAAAGAGCGTTTTTTATAGTTTTTAAACAATAAAAACGCAACCTTAACTTAGTCAATAACCGATAATATCTCTAGAGGGTGTCTTAAAGAGCTGTTGTAAAAAAGCTCTTTTTAAACGAGGATATAGCTATGGGTGATAATGGACGAATTAGTGAGGGCTCAGGGGCGATTAAAAATCGCTTTGTCGAGTATCGTCGCGAAGTGAATCGAACCAAAAACTTTGAGGCCCAACTCAATCAAGCAGCCCAGCCAGCCCCCTCCAAAACGGTTGAAACGCCTAAGGCGAGTGCTCAAGTTCAAACTCCCGAAAATCAGGCTATTGCTACCCAAAAAACAATTGTTACAGGCTCGGAGGATTCTCCTCTTGCCTCTGGAGAGCTCTCTCCCAAAATGATGCAGTATATGTCTCATATTAAACAGGCTGCAGCACGTTATAATCTCCCCCCTGAGTTGATTGCTGGAATTATTTGGCAAGAATCTCGCGGAAACTCAAAAGCAGTATCGCATTGTGGTGCTCAAGGTCTAATGCAACTCATGCCCGAAACCGCCCGGCATCTTGGTGTGAAAGATCCCTTTGACCCTGCTCAAAACATTGAAGGGGGATCAAAATATATTCGCCAAATGCTCGATCGCTTTGGAGGAAATGCCGAACTTGCCGTTGCTGCCTACAATTCCGGGCCTGGAAACGTTGAGAAATATGGCCGGCGCATTCCCCCCTTCCGTGAAACTCAAGAATACGTGCCTCGTGTTTTGGGTTATGCCTCAAACTTTAAGGCTTCTGGAATTTTCAGCGACTCTCCCAATACAATGAGGGCTTAATTTCTCTCTATTTTAAAGAGAGCGTCGATTACATCTGCAAAACGTCTACCCGACATGGCAATAATTCCCCACTGAACAGGGAGCCAATAAGGAATCCCCCAAAAGTCAGGGTCGGGATAACGAAGTAAATCAAAGTTTGATAAAAGAAGTTCAAAAGTAGGCCCCAGCAAGGCTCCTAAAACGAAAAAAAGCCAATCCCATTTCGCATGAAAAAAACCGAGCCTAAAAATCGTGTAAATTCCTAACAAAGAAAAAATAATTAAAGAGTTTGAACGAAAAAAGAGAGGAATCAAGAAGGCAAAGCCAATCGCGAAATACTCCAGAAAGATATAGTATCGTTTAAAAACAAATGTCGCAGTGAGATAGTTTTCTAATTTTGGAAAGAAAAAAGTCATGAGCGCCGATAAAGTGCCATAAAAAAAATAGATCCAGAGTGGTAGACCAAAGAAGCGCGCGTTTGAATATTGAACGATTTCAAATTGAACACTGAAATGTAAAAAAGGGATAAAAAGAAGAACTCCCCCCAAAAAACCCAGTAATATTTTTTGGTTCAATAGGCGCATGAGACTCGAACTTGTAGCACAAGTTCTCAAAAAGCAGCAATGTTCAATTATTTAATTCCAAACCAGTTTTCTAATAAATCACGGATGGTATTTCGAATTGGCCAATCTTCTCGCTCATTATCTATTTCAGGAGTTGGAAGTTTACTTTGAATAGAAGGTGCAATTTTAACCAAGGCTTCATATACTTCAGGATTTGTTTTGAGAGCTTCTAAAACCTTTGGATCAACACAATCGACCATTTTTTGAATCGCTTGAATGAAGTCTGGAAGCTTTTCTGCGTCACTTAATGCATCTAGAATTCCTATCTGAGAAAACAAATCTAAATTGCGAATTTGATCACAAGTTTTTTCATGAATCGAAAGTAAAAGCCCTTGCAAACTTTTTGGGACAACAGAACAAGCGCCTAAAGTTTGATAATCGTTAGCGTTGTCGGGTTGCAGAGTATAAACATGATAGGGGCGATCGATTCGTAAAGGGCCACAGATGCGCACCTTTTGTCCTACCTGAGGTAAAGGACCCCTTTTTTTCAAATCGCGCCGAATCGCTCCCCAAGTTTCGATATCGAAATAACGAGGGGTCTCAAAAGTAACGGTGCGGTTTTCATTTAAAAATTCAATTTTATTGAGTTCAAGATCGATTGAATAAAAACCATCGGTCCACATTTCGGTCCAGTAAGGGCAGCCTTCTACACAAACTCTCTGCCCTGTTTCTGTAAACCCTCCCATTCCTAAACGCTTAAAAAGCGTGGTGAAAGCATCGGGCACTACTTCAAACCAAACGTAGTTGTGATAGCGCCATTTTTTGAGATGTTTTAAAACCTCTTCGGAGGAGCTTTTTTCTTGCCTCAGGAGCGTATCATATGGGCCCGCATATTCGTATTGATGATAAAAAAATCCCGCGGTGACAATAAGCAATAAAAGCCAAAAAATTTTTCTTTTCATTTTCCCCTCCCCTGTGGGAAATACCCTGCCCAAGATAACTTGAATGAAAGATGAATCAATGAATATTTTACCGTTGCTTGATATTTTGCAAAAAAATACTTTATCTTTTGAGCTTTTTCCTCCCAAAACTCCCGCGGGAGAAAAACAGCTTTTCCTTAATCTTGAGAAGCTTTCTCAACTGAATCCTGATTTTATTTCGGTCACGATGGGGGCCATGGGCAGTGAGCCCGGAAAAACCTTTTCAATTGTTGAAAAAATACAAAATGAATTTGGAATCGTAGGTGTGGCTCATTTAACCTGTGTGAATGCTTCGAAAGATCAGATCTTAAAAATTTTAGAAGATTTGAAAAAGAGAGACATTACTAATTTACTCTGCTTAAGAGGAGACCCTCCTCAAGGTAAAACTGAGTTTACCCCTCCTCCGCATGGTTTTCGTTATGCCTCCGAGTTGGTCGCTTTTATTCGGAAAGAAAGCCAAAAGGAATTTACGATTGGAGTAGCCGCTTACCCCGAAGGGCATGTGGAATGTAAAAACAAAGAAGAAGATTTGAAGCATTTAAAGCTCAAGACAGACGCAGGAGCGGATTATGTGCTCACCCAACTCTTTTTTGAAAACCAGTATTATTTCGATTTTATTAAGAGAGCGCATCAGATAGGAATTAAACAAAAAATTATTCCTGGAATTATGCCCATCACAAATTACGGGCAGCTTCGACGTTTCACTCAAATTTGTGGGGCATCGATCCCCTCTTCTCTTCAACAAGGCTTAGAAAGTATCCAAGAAAATGAGGCTGAAGTGAAACGATTTGGAGTGGAGTATGCAGCTCAGCAGTGCCAAGGGCTTTTACAGTCGAATACCCCGGGTCTTCATTTCTACATTCTCAATCAACCCGATTCGGTTACTCAAATTTTAACAAGTCTTAACAAAACTAAGCCTTTTAGAATATAAAACACCATCGGAACGAGGCAGTTAAAATTCTTCCGCAACTTTTAGCAGTTTTCACCGATAACTTTTTTATGAAGCGCTTTCTCTGGATACTCTTTTTGGTGCTCTACACCTACTTTATACCCTTTGTAGTGCAGTATAAATAGCGCTAAACCTTCTTTTGAGCTGTCTGGGCTTGAGAAAGAGAAAGCCTTTTGTAGAGTTGATCTAACTCTTCTTGATCGGGAGAATATTCCCGCGCCGTCTCATACGATACGTTCCCCCCCGCAATGAGAGAAATTAAACTTTGATTCATGGTTTGCATTCCCGTTTTTTCTTGGCCTGTCTGCATTTGAGCATAAACCTGATGGGTTTTACCTTCACGAATTAAGTTTCGAATCGCATAATTTGGAAACAACATTTCTAAGGCGAGTTTTCTGCCGCCATGCCTTGTGGGCACCAGTTGCTGACTTAAAACAGCCGTTAAAATAAATGCCAGCTGAGATCGTACTTGAAGCTGCTGATTGGCAGGAAAAACGTCGATGATACGATCCATGGTTTGGACGGCCGTATTTGTGTGTAAGGTTGCAAAAACCAAGTGTCCTGTTTCTGCGGTTGTAATTGCCGCTTGAATAGTTTCTAGATCTCTCATTTCTCCTACCAGCACAATATCAGGATCTTGCCTGAGTATGAATTTCAAGGCACTTTGAAAACTTTCAGTATGGGCTCCAATTTCGCGTTGATGCACCATGCAAGTTCCGTGAGCAAAAACGTATTCAATCGGATCTTCGATGGTGATTAAATGTTCGTGTCGCGTTTTATTGATTTGATCTAAAATTGAGGCAATCGTGGTTGATTTTCCAGAACCCGTTGCTCCGGTCACCAAAATCAAACCGTTCGGTTTTCCTACCAACTCTTTCACTTTATTCGGAAGCCCTAGGCTATCAATAGTAGGAATCTTCCAGGCCAAGGCACGAAAGGCACCCGCCACCGATTCTTTTTCCAAAAAAACGTTAGCCCGAAAACGGGAGAGTCCATCGATTCCAAATGAAAAATCGATTTCAGGCGAAGTCTCAAATTTCTTTTTATGAAATTCAGAAGTGTGCTCAAAACAAAGCCTCTTGGCTTCTTCAACACTCACCGGAGGGCCTTCTAAATGAACCAGTTCACCATCAATTCGAATTTGAGGGGGGGAGGCTGCCGAAATATGAAGATCGGAGGCGCCCTTCTCAACCATGGTTTTCAAGAGCTGTGTTAAAGTTCTTTGGTTTTGATCCATCTTTAGAATTTTAAAGAAACTAGGGCCGATGGGCAAGCAAGTCCTTCAATTCTTTTCTCCTTTTCTCTTGAAGTGCTTTGTTAAAATTTGTGTAAACCTGATAAGAGAAGTATATAAATTTCTTAATGATATTAAATACTTAGAACATCTAATCTCTTTACATCATCCGGGAAGTTCCGTAAAATTTAAGTGTTACGCACAAAGGAGGCTTTGTATGCAGGCTATGCCCAGCATAGACATGCCTGTTCATCAATTGTGTCAGAAGATGGTGATGCGCGGACTCATCACCAAAGATCAATTGGCTGTTGCCGAGGTAACTCGAAATAATCTGGGCGGCGAATTGACCCATATTCTTTTGCAGAAGGGGTTTGTGCGCGAGCCCGAGATGTTGAACTTTTTTTCCACCGAGATGCAGATTCCTGTAGTTGATCTCGCTAAATTTTCAATCGATAAGCACCTTCTTCGCCACATCCCGTTTCATCTCGCAAAGAAATTTTGTATTCTACCCTATTCATTAAAAGATAAAGTTTTAACTCTCGCCATTGCCGATCCGAGTCATTGCAATCAAATCAAAGAGGCTTTGAATCATAATCGTTACCAACTGAGCTTTGTGATTGCGACCCGTCGCCAAATTGAAAAGGCAATTGCCGAACAATATCAAATTCTAAAAACAGCTCTCGCGGGCGCGGCGCAAGTCGAGATTATTAACGAAGAAAAGAAACACATTGTTGATCAATCTAAAAAGGCCGAAGAGCTTGCCGCATCGGTAGGTGCTGTGGAGGCGGTGGGTGCTATTTTAGAAATGGCCCACAGTGAGCAGGCAAGTGATATTCATATCGAACCCCAAGAAAATTATATTCGGGTGAGGCTGCGTATCGACGGCATTCTTGAAGAGAAAATGGTTTTATCGCACAAAATGCTTTTACCGATTGTCTCGCGCATCAAAATTATTTCGGCAATGAATATTGCCGAAAAACGCGCCCCCCAAGACGGCCGACTTACCGTAAAAATTAAAGATGAGATGATTGATTGCCGAACCTCGACCTATCCCACAGTGCACGGCGAGAAAGTGGTGATTCGTCTTTTAAGAAAAGGCTCGCTTAAAAAACTCGATCAATTGGGCATGTATCCAAATGATGCGGAAACCTTCCATTCGTGGGTAAAAAGACCCCATGGCTTGATTTTTGTGACAGGCCCCACCGGCTCCGGAAAATCAACCACCCTTTACGCAGCTCTTCAGATTTTAAATTCTATTGAGCGGAACATCACCTCGATTGAAGACCCTGTTGAAAATGAAATCGCGGGAGTGAATCAGGCTCAATTAAATAACAAGGCAAACATGACGTTTGCATCGGCCATGCGCAGCATGTTGCGGCAAGATCCTGATGTAATCATGGTGGGAGAGGTTCGAGATGCAGAAACTGCCGAAATGGCTTTGAGAGCTGCTCTCACCGGACACTTAGTTTTATCCACCCTCCACACCAATACTGCTGTGGGTGCTGTTTCTCGTTTAGTAAACTTAGGCATTCCTCCTTTTCTTTTATCTGCAGCCCTCGTGGGAGTTTTGGGGCAACGACTTGTGCGAAAAATTTGCCCGCAATGCCGGGTGGAATATCAAGATACCGAAGGCCAAGCCCGCTTACTCAATCTTCCAGAAGATATTGTGACTTATAAAGGACAAGGCTGCGATGCTTGCCGACAAACCGGATATGTCACTCGAATTGGAATCTTTGAACTTTTTACCGTGAATGAAAATGTGCGCACCTTAATTGAGGGCGGTGCAACAGACGAAGCGATTTTAGCCGATATTAAAAAGAAGGGTTATGTTCCGATGATTGAGGATGGCCGTAAAAAAATCACCGATGGTCTTACGACGATGGGTGAAGTTTTGCGCGTCACGGAGACATTTTAATTATGATGCAGATGGCCTACAAAGCATATGATCCTAAGGGGGGAGTGGTTCGCGGGATCACCGAAGGAGAAAATGAAAGAGAAATTCTCCAGGCGATGCGTCAGCGAGGGTTTCGAATTATTCAACTCGCTCCTGCCTCGAAAGGCATTGCTTTTTTTCAGGCTCAGCTCAATAACTTTTTTCCTCCTGTGAAGGCCAATGAGCTCATTGTCTTCACTCGTCAATTCCATACCCTGTTCCGAGCTGGTTTGAGTATGGATTCGATCTTAACAACCTTGATTAAGCAAATTGAAAACAAAACCCTCGAGCATGCCTTAATGAGTATTCAGGGCGATGTGCAAAGCGGTGTTTCTTTGGCAAAGGCTTTTTCCAAGCACCCTCTTATTTTCGATAAACTCTACACAAGTATGCTTATGGCTGGAGAAGAGGCCGGTATTCTCGATCAAGTTTTAGGCGAAGTGGTGATCGTGCTCGAAAAAGATGACCGACTCAAAAGAGAAGTTGCCTCGGCAACTTTATATCCGAAGATAGTGATTGGGGTCATGGTGATTGCATTCTACGCCATGGTGACTTTCATTATTCCGAAATTTGCCTCTTTCTACGATAAATTTCATGCGGAACTCCCCTTACCCACTCGTATTCTTTTAGGAATCAGCGATTTTACCACTCATTATTGGTATGTTTGTTTTGCTATTTTTGCCTTCATTGCCTGGTTTTTCAGACGTTGGGTCAATTCAAAACATGGTCGATTAAAATGGGATTCGTGGAAACTCAATCTGCCTATCTTTGGAAATCTTTTCCGCAAAATTGCAATGGCGCGTTTTGGTCATTTGTTTGCGGCCCTTTATAAAACAGGTCTTCCTCTCGTGAAAAGCTTTGAAGTCTTGAGTCAGGTGATTGGCAACGAGGCCTATGCGGTAGAAATTAATCGATTCCGAGAAGGACTCTTAAAAGGAAAAACAATCGCCGAAGTGATGCGCCAATCAAAAGTTTTTGCGGTCATTATGATCGAGACAACAGCCATTGGAGAACAATCGGGTAATCTCGACAACATGCTTTCATCGATGGCCGATCATTTCGATTTGGAAATTGGTCATATTACCAAAAATCTAACGACTTTATTGGAGCCCATCCTGCTTTGCATGATGATGGGCATGGTCACCTTGATGGCTTTAGGGATATTCCTACCGATGTGGAACCTCTCTAAAGTCGTCAAATAAAAAGGGGGGACGATATGAAAATAACTTTTTTTAACAGTGGATAAGAAATTATCCATTCCAAATTAACAGCCTATTAACCTTTTGAGGGAGGTAAAAAACATGAATAGGAAAATAAAGAAAAACAAGAAAAGAAAAATGAGAAATCGTGGTTTTACCATGATCGAACTCATCATGGTGATCGTTGTGTTGGGCATATTGGCCATCACAGCCTTACCTATGTTTACCGATGTTAGTTCCAATGCCAAAACTGCTGCACGAGACGGTGTTATCGGCTCCGTAAAAAGCGGTATCAACGTTTATCGTACTCAACAGTTAATGGCGGGTAACTCTCAAATTACACCCACTGCTCTTGATGCGTTGACTGCAGGCCAAGGTTGTTCCACAACCAACACCTGTTTTTCAAACGTACTTCAAGATCCAGTGACCACCGGAAACTGGCAAAAAAGTGCAGCGACAGCAGGGGTTTCTGAAACCTACACCTGGTCTCCTAATGCGGATGGCTCAAGTCCAACAACCACTTGTGTCTATACCGTAGCGACCGGACTGCTGAACTGCAATTAACATTGGGTTCATTCCTCCCCTCCCCTATTTGGGGGAGGGTGGGTAATGAACAATTTAATCGATCAAACTCCATGCGTACCGATAGGAAAAAAGAAAATTACTGGAGCACACTTGAGTATACTAGACAGCAAAAATTTCTTTTCAAAGATAGGCCAAAATAAACGGGTATTGGTTCTGGGTGTTCTCATTTTGATTTTAGTAGGAATTTTAGTAGCGAAAAATTTTTTGTTAAAAGACCGCAAGTTTAATACCGATTTTCTTTCGATTCAAGATTCTAGCGGAGAAATTCAAGAAATCATCAAGCGAAGCCATTTTATGGTTTTGGGAAATCAGGGCGATCAAGCCGTTGCGTTGTTGAATGAAACTCTTCGAAAATATCCCAATAACCAAGATATCTTGATACAACTTGCAATTGTTCATCGTAAAACAAAACTCTATTCCGAATCGGAGAAGATTTATCAACAACTGATTCAAACTTATCCAGATTGCATCGAATGTCTTAACAATTATGGAGTTCAGCTCTTGATGCAAGGTAACCCAGAGCGGGCCATTGAAATTTTAAATTTAGTCCAACAAAAAAAGCCCGATTATCCAGAGCCTTATTTTAATATCGCAGTGGCTTACGAAAAATCGGGTCAGATCAAAAACGCGAGTGTTTCATACCAACGTTACTTAGAGCTTGTTCCTTTAAATGACAGCCGACAAGAGCCTGCCATGGCACGTGAACGCATTCGGCGTTTACAGGAGGGATTATAAATGGATCTCGATCGCTTATTTGAAGAAAAAGGAATTGTGGGAAATGGGCTAACGATGGCAAGCACTCATTTAAGATGGGCACAGGTCAAACTCAACAAACAAGCCTTGCAGGTTGTACGTTTAGAAGAAATTCCTTGGCAGTCCGAGGCTCCAAAGCCTTCTTTTCCTTTCGATAAAAAAACACCTTTTGCCTCTTCGATCGAAGAAAAAGGACTTTGCATGAAAAAAGTATTTTCTCCAATCATGCCAAAGCCCGAACTCACTCAAACTTTTAAATGGCAGGTCTTAGAAGAAATGCAAGACGGCACAACAGACGTTGAGGTGCGTTTTGAAAAACTCAACGAAGAAAACGAAGAAGGCTTAAGCGCCTTTATGATCTGTGCTTTAGCGCCCCGCTATATTGAAGAAGCAAAAAACAAACTCGCACAATATCCTTTTAAAATAGTTGCACTCGAACCGATCGGCAATTCTCTTTCAGGCCTTATTAAAATTTTAGATCCTGAATCTGCGAAAGTGCGCGGAGTTTTTTATAAAGGCGAAAAATTTGCCGTATTTTTGGGAATGAAAGGCCCCGATCTTTATTTTTCTAAATCGATCTCTTTAACCTTGGAAGATGGTTCTCCCAAAGCCGATTGGATGATGGATCTCCAGCAAGCCAACGATGAATTTTTTATGCAAGAAAAAATTAATGCCCTCGAAGAAGGGTTGATTTTGGGTGATTGGACTGAAGAAGAATATGCCAATCTTGCCGCCATGGGGCTCAATTTAAAAGATATTGAAGAGATGGAAAGCCCTTATTTAATTTTTGAAAAACCCGAACTTAAAAAGCAATTTTCCCATTTTGTTTTAGAAATTGCTTTGGCCCTTTTTCCAAAGGCCCTGATTTAAATTTATGAGAGTTAATTTTTTAAAAGAAGACAAGAAAGGTTTAAGTTATCAGAAAATGATCACTTTCTCGATCATTTTGGTAGGTCTTCTCATTCTCATGATTGGAATACAATTCATTCGAGCCAAATCGGCTCAAGATCGTCTACTCGAACTTGAAGCTCAAATTGAACTCATTAAGGCGGCACAAGGATACAAAGAAAGCGGCAAAGAGGGAGAAGCAAAATTAAGCCCGGTAGAAATGGTGATTGTTGCTTTGGTTAACGAACCTCCTTGGGCCGATATGCTTCAAGTTATGGCCAAATCGATTACCGATGGCATTTGGCTCGAGAATGTGAGTGGAAACAGCAAAGACGGAGGAATGATTACAATCGAGGGCACTGCCTATCAAGCTCGTTTGGTGCCCGGTTTTATCGATCGTTTAAGAAGTTACAATATTTTTTCAAAGGTCGTTTTGCTTTCAAGCGAAGCATCGAGCAAAGAAAGTGATGCTGCGCTTAAATTTAAAATCCAGGCAAAACCAAAACCCCGATGAGCAAAGATGGAAAAAAAATAAAGCTCAATGCAGTGGCAAGCCCGCTCGAAATGGGTGCATGGGCTGTTGTGTTGCTCATCGTTTTATTTTTTGGGGCAAAGCGATTTTTTACGCCTCTTTCCGAAAAAGTAGAAACCACAAAATCACAAGTTTTAGCAAAACAAATGGAATTGGAATCTTTCAAAAAGTTTTTGAAGGGTAATAGTGCCAATAATCGAAAAAGTATTGAAGGAATGGATTTGAATCGACAAACGATGGCTCAAAAGGTGAAAGATGCCTTTAGCAAAATCAATATGGCCCCCGATGTAGTGATGTCAGAACTCTTAAGCGCCATGACCAATGCTACTTATGCAAAATCTGCCTTGCTTGAAAAATTCACGCTATCTGGAGAAAAAAAACAGTCGGGCTATGTTGAAATGGGAATCGATTTAAAATTGAACGGGACTTACAATGGCATTGGTGAATACCTAGGATACATTAAACAGCTCCCTTATTTGCTTCGTATCGAAACTGTGAGCATTTCAAATAAAGAAAAAGATCCTCAAAAACAACAAGGAAGCCAGGTTGAGCTCACCGCCCACACCATTTTATATGTGGGTGAACCCAAAGCCTTAGAAAATATCGTTCAAGGCCCTTCAAAAACCGATATGGCCACCGATCTTCTGATTGAAATGACCGGAGGAAAATCAAATTCTCCGTTTAGTGCGCGCCCCCGAGAAATGAGCAATTGGTCTTTAAATGAACTCAAGCTGACATCGACAATGGCGGGAGGTACCCGCCCTACTGCCCTCATTAATAACAAGGTTTTTACGCTGGGTGATGAAATTGCCGATTTCAAAATTGTGGAGATTCGCCCCAATGAAGTGGTGCTCGAGCGTGGTGATGTGAAGCATATTTTGAGCATTCATCAAGAAAATACGCCAGAAGCCGAACAGGGTTTTATTCAAAAACAAACTGACCCAACACACCCTAACACCGCCCCTACTTCAGCACCCGCCCCCTCTAATTCGGAAACTCCCCCCGAACAGGCCGCCCCTTCCGAAGAACAAGGAGGAGGCAGTGAAAAAGCTCCAGACGAAAATACTCACGATAAACATGCAAACCCAGAAAACTCGAATTCGGCTCCTGAGAAACCAGGTGCAGGTAACAATCCGGGCGGATATTCGGATAAAGATTGGGATACTTACACCTCGAACAAAAGCGGTGTTTTAGGAACCGGAACGGTCCAAGAGCCTACTGGAAATACGGGAAATACTGGCAATGAACCCATTGCCCAAAATCCTGAACCAGACCCCGGTGATAAAAAAGATAAGTTAGACCCTAATAAAGTGGAAGATTTAGAAGAAGTGCCTTTCGAAGATTTGATGGATCCCGGCCCAAATCCAGAAGAAGTTTAAGACTAAAGCCTTTATTGTAATTTTACTCCTTAAAAAATAATGTTTATTTTCAAACCTTTATTTTTTGTATAAAAATCGTCATAATTTTCTTCTTGAGAAAGGAATCAAAAAAGCTATGAAAATATATTTTTCATTTTTATTTTTTTTGCTACTAATCACTTCCCCTGTTTCGGCACAAGAGACTCCACTTAAAACAGAATTAGAAAAAGCCTGGAATGCCGTTGCTGTTGCGTTAAAAAGTAAAAATTATGAAACTTTTTTGGCAGCGATCGATACTTCAAGAGCCGGCGCTGAAAAAGTGTCGAAAGAAGATTTCCCCCATTATGCAGAAATTGTGGGACGAATAATTCAAATAAATGGCTTAAATAAGCCCAACCTCACCTTTGTTGCGCTCCGTAAAAATAAAAGTTGGGCAGGTTATTATTCTTATTCAATCGATCAAGAAAGTCCCAACGGATCAAAAATGAACCTCGATATGGCTTTGTTCCATCAAGTCAACGGGGTTTGGAAATTGAGCCCCCCAAATTATGGAGCAAGCTTTTCGAAGCAAACGACAGAAGAAGGAAATCGAAAAGAAGCAATCAAATTGATGGAGATGGACTCACGCTTCAAACTTCCCGATTTGCCTTAGTAAAGAGCATAGGGGATGTTCATGACGCCCCGACCAACGGGGGAACATCCCCTATTCCTTGAACCAGCCCTTGGGCTGAAAAGTCCAGGGCTGGCTGAATCTCTACTGACAATTCTTCGACGTAATCAACACCACCAAATCTTGGAAGTCTGCAGCTGGGCTATTAGGATATTGGGAAGCATCGACTCCCAATTCAAAAAGCATCAAGACCTGGTTAGCCGCCAGCTTGATTTTCTTTGTCTGACTATCGGTATAAGGCCCCACACAGGCTGCAACTGGTTTTTGTCCACCAAAACCTGCCCAATTGGTAGGTGCTGGACTTCCATTCACCAATGTTTTTACTTGTTGGGGATTCGTCGATTCATAAGTCGCATTGAAACTGCCGTATTTGGCATTAGCCTTCACTTTATAAGTCGCCGCCTGGCTTGAGCTGACTTGCTCGGTGAAAACTTGCCCAGGGCTTACAGCACTATTATTAAACATCCAGTTATTGAAATAGGTGCCGTTCAAAGCCCGGTTCATTTTCACCGGAATAGCGGGCCCATCTGCACCATAAGTAATTTCCTTACAGAGAACTTTGAATTCACTATTGCAAGTTTTGCTTACGGTTACGGTTCCATCTCCGTTACTCTTGATTCCACCCGAGCCCCCAGTGCTATTAGCGCTGCACTGGCTGGGGCTTCCCGTACAGGTATAACCTGTTTCAACCGTACAAGTGCTCGAGCAACCGTTGCCATTGGTGGTATTTCCATCGTCACAAGCCTCTCCAGATTCGATCATACCATTTCCACAAACACTGGCGTTACCGGTCGAGCAATGGAAGGTAGAAGGTAAGGGAGGATCCCCTTTACAAGCGCTAATCGCCTCTCCCACACATGGGCCAGCGGTATCGGCATGCTGAGTGATGTGGGTACAAACCGCATTTTCACTAATCGAAATTGTATTATAAGGATTCGAACCACTGCCTGTATTATGACAAATACAATATTTGTTACTGGTAGAAATGCAAATGCTAGGTTTACCACTGCAGCTGAATCCCGATTCTACTGCACAGGTCGATGAGCAACCATCTCCATTATTCTTATTGCCATCATCGCAAGTTTCTCCACTTTCAATATCACCATTTCCGCAAACGCTACCTGTACCTGGGGAGCAGCTACTCTTCCCTTGAGGATTTTGAGTACAAGTATAATTGGGTTCTACTGTACAAGTCGACGAGCAGCCATCTGCGCTCGTCTTGTTTCCATCGTCACAACCTTCGCCTGTTTGCTTAACCCCATTTCCGCAGCAAGATCCTGCAACCGGAGAACAAGAACTCGTTGGGCTTCCAGTACAGGTATAACAGGCTTCTAAACTACAATTGAACGCACAGCCATCTCCGTTACTTGTATTACCGTCATCGCAAGCTTCACCGCTCTCAATGCTCCCATTTCCGCAAACGGGGCCAATCGGTGTGCAAATGCTCTGAGGACTTCCATTGCAGGTATAATTGGGTTCTACCGTGCACGTGCTCGTGCAACCATCGTTATCCGTTGTATTTCCATCGTCACAAGATTCTCCCGTTTCTACTTTCGCATTTCCGCATACTGCTGGGGGAGTTGGGGGTGTGTAAGTACAAATACTCGGTTGACCCGTACAATTATAATTTGCTTCAACCGTGCACGTGCTCGAGCAACCATCACTGCTTGCTGTGTTGTGATCATCACACGCTTCGGCTCCTTCAATCTTTCCATCGCCGCAAGTAGGCTGTGCTTGAGCGGTGCAAACACTCTTTCCATTGGCATCGGCCACACAATTATAACCCGATTCTACGGCGCAAGCAGATGAACAACCATCTCCATTGTTTGTATTACCATCATCACAAACTTCTTGAGAATTGGCCTGGATTTTTCCATCTCCGCAAATCGGATTTCCGGGCGTAGCGGTGCAAACACTTGGGCTGCCCGTACAGGTATAATTGGCTTCTAGGGTACATCCCGATGCACAGCCATCGCCGTTATTGGTATTTCCATCATCACATTCTTCGCCGGTTTGTAAGGCACCATCGCCGCAACCTTGAGTATTATGGGTGCTGCAGGTGGAGCTCGCAGTGCTTCCATCCAAAAATTTTGCGGTAAAGACAAAAGTATCTGCATCGAGGGTATTATTAAATGTAAAATCCGTTGTTACTCCGGGAGGAGGTAGAATTTCAAAATTATCATTATCAATAAAAACATCGGAGGCGGTTCCTGTAGAATTGTTATAAATAGTAGTTCCACCATCGTTGCTGCTCTGTATTTTTGTAATTTTTTCACCGTTATCGGGAGTCCATTTTACTTTGAGTTCTGAAACGTTCGGATGAGCCATGCATCCCTTATTGAACTTTAACCCACTCAAAATATTCCCATTCAAAATAATATCTCCGCAATCGAGAGTGATACAACTTCCGCCATAAGTATTAGAGGTAACGGTATAGGTAACGCTGGCAATATCCGATCTACCAACAGAAGTGACTTGATTTCCCACGACACTCACCGTTGCTGTTCCATTTGAAAACTGGAGAGTTTGATTGGGATTGGAGTCCCCACTCTCTAAAACTTTTAGGGTACGCTCGATACCCGCCGAGGCATAAGCAGCAGCTCGATCTCGATTGGTTTCATTCGCTTTTTGCGTGGACCCTTCATTGACCACGTAAGAGGTACTCATCACAAGAAGGCCTATGGCAACCATTCCCATTGCAACTGCAATGGATGCCCATCCTTTGGAGTTTAAAAGTTGTTTTTTCATAAGCCCCCCTCCCCTAGTTTTCTAGGGCGTAATCACGGCCCCCGTATTTTGAGTAACCGTGAAATTTTTATTATGACTCCCGTTGACTAAGGTAACGCTATTTCCGCCTCCAATGGTCGGCCGACCAAAGGCATCAAATTCCACTTGATAGGTTTGCTGAAAACTAGTGTCTTGAAAATGAGTCGCCAGTGAAATCTGCATGGGTGTTTGATCTAAAGGATCCAAAATCGCATTTCCCGGATTCTGCTGATAAATCTCATAGCTTGTTGTCGATAAAGTTCGGAAACCATGGGAAATTCCTGTCACCAAAGCGCGGTGCTGAGCGAATCTCACGTCATGTGCAACTTTATTTCGAGCAGTCGTTACCGAGGTAGGGTCACTCAGATCAATATTACCAATCAACCCCACCCCACACAGCCCCAAAAATAGAACGAGCAAAACAATCTCAATGAGGGTTAAGCCAGCCTGATTTGAAATAATTTTTGCTCTCATAAAATTCTCACTGAAAATTACTGTAATAAAAATTTCTTGGATAAACTTCTGTAGTTAAAGCCACATCATTGTTTCCGCTTGTATCTTTTACCGAAATGCTGATTTGAATTCGGCGCACCAAAGCAGGAGAAGAATAATCAGTAATCAAAGCGCCCGTTGCATCATAGTAGGCAAAACCAAAACTACTTAAGTTTTGAGCGAGCAAGTCGGTTCCTCGGTAAAGATTCAACACTCCTCCAACAGAAGCGGTATTAAAACTCGTCGCAAGCCCCGTAGAATCGGTAAAGGAAAGCTGGCCAGGTGCAATTGCAGTAATATTGCTAGGTTGAATATACATCAGTTCTTTGCTGATTCGATTGAGAGAATATCGAGCATTGTCTAAAGATTCACTTCGGGCATTCATATCTTCGTAAGAATCAATGGCATGCGCAAATAAAGAGGCAAAAGTAAGAGCCACGATCGCCAAAACCACGCACGACAAAACAGACTCGACGAGACTGAATCCGTGTTGCGATTTTATTTTTTTAAAAAAGAAGCGCATAAAACCTCAATAATTTGCCACAACGCTCGTCAGTTGAATCTGACGAGTACTGCGATCACTCCAACTCACCGTCACATCCACTTTTTTAATACCTGTATCACTGCCTGAAAGGGTTTGAAGATCACTCACGCTCACGTAATTAATACTGGTCTGCCTCACGTATGCATGATTGGCGTAAGTGATGTTTTCAGTCGTTGTTCCAAGATTAACTTGGGCATAACCAAGATTGGCCTTAGTCGCTAAAACTTCTTCGAGTTTTTGATTGGCAAGACGAGAAGCAGTAGAGGCAAGCTCATCTTCAATGGTGGCCGTACTCATTTCTGCAAAAAGAGAAATATAGGCGAAGATTCCTAGCGATAAGATGAGAAGCGCTAAGATGCTCTCAATGAATGAAATGCCTTTTCTCGATCGAAGCAAAGCCCGACTCATAAGACATGCCCCCCCTTGGGCTCCAAACTTCTTTGGTTAAACCTTTAACCCTATTCTGCGCCACTTCGCTAGAGAGGTAAAGGTCTATCTATTTGAGAAAACTAGACTTTTTAATATTTTTAGGGGGGATTAGCAGAAAGGCAAAAGGAGCTTAAAAGTGTGGAAGGCTTAAAGAAGTAAAAAAAAGTTAAAAAGAGTTAATGCACATCGAGATGATCTTCAACCTTAAAGCCATTTTTTTCGAAATAAATTTTTAACTTCTCTTTAATTCTCTCTTCGATTTGCCGAACGCGCTCACGAGTAATTCCATTTTCGGTCGCAATTTCCTGGAGTGTTTTTGGCATCTCGGCCACCAAACGTTGTTGAAAAATTTCTAACTCTCGCGGATTTAAAGTTTTCGAAAAACTTCCAAGTTTTTCAAACAAAACATCTTTAAACTCACGATTAGACATTTTCTCATCGGGCAGTTCTGCGTTATCTTTCAAAAAATCAACATGGAGATTACCACTCTCTCCCACGGGAGTATCGATAGAAAGCTCCGATTGAGAAAGGCGCTGGTCCATTTCAGCCACTTCATTTTCTTTTACATCCAGACGATCTGCCAAAAGTTTTGCATCTGGATTAAAGCCCATCTGCTCAATCTTTTCTTTTTCCTTCATGAGGTTGAAAAATAATTTTCGTTGGGCTTGAGTTGTTCCAATTTTGATAAGTCGAAAATTATCGAGAATATACTTCAGAATATAAGAACGTATCCACCAAGTAGCATAATATCCGAGACGGGCTCCCTTATCGGGGTTGTAATTTTTTACTGCCCGAAGCAAACCTAAGTTCCCTTCTTGAATTAAATCTAAAATATTTTGATACGCAGCCCGGTATTCCATCGCAATTCTTACAACTAATCTTAAGTGACTCGTCACCAACTTTCGCGCGGCCTCCACATCTTTAGTTTCTCTTACTTTTTGAACGAGCTCTTTTTCTTCTTCTTCTGAAAGAAGAGGATAACGTGAAACTTGCTGAAGATAGCGTTGAAGTGGGTCCGATGTACTTGGCAGACTCGTTTGAGCGATTAACTGTGTTTCTTTATTCTTTTGATCTTGAGTCATAATTATTTTGAATGATTATTTCTCGATGATTTTTATCTTTTTTTTTGAATTGAATCCAATAAGCAGAAGATGGCCAATAAGCCGGAAACCGCTCCGCCCATTCCACTACACAAATTGCCTGCTTTTGCCAATATTCTTCGAGGGCAAGTTCTTGAAGCTCTTCTATACTATTTAAACGATACAAATCGACATGCACCAAAGACAAGGGGCCTACATATTCATGAATTAAAGAGAATGTGGGTGAATGAACCGAAGCATTTTTTATTTTTAACCCTTTTACCAATCCTTCTACAAAAGTAGTTTTTCCGGCTCCCAGATCCCCTTGCAAAAGAACAAGATCTCCCCCTTTTAAGGATTTTACCCAAGAAGAGGCAAGCTCTTGGGTTTCTAAAGCGCTTTTAGTGAGTATCGATTTCATGGATGTAACTCTTTTAAAACTCTTGGCAAGATTTCGATGAGATCTCCTGCTAAAATTCCAGATTCTCCTTTTTCTTCTGCCAACAAATTTCCAGCTCTGCCATGAATCCAGATTCCAGCACAAACAGCAATAAAGAATGGTAAGCCTTGAGCACACAAGCCCAAAATAATACCGGTTAATACATCTCCAGAGCCTGCAGTCGCTAAAACAGGCCCACCGGTGGAGTTTACAAAAAGTAAACCCGAAGGTGTTGCCACCAAACTTCGGTAACCTTTTAAAAGAAGATGAACCTTATGTTTATGAGCGAATTTTTTTGAAATCATTTCTCGATTAAAACCACTCTTTAAATTCTCTAATCTCCTCATTTCGCCGGGGTGTGGCGTAAGTACTATGTTCTTTCGCTTCAGATACTTTAACAATTGAGGGAATCGGCTCAAAGTATTTAGAGCATCTGCATCTAAAATTAAAGGAAGAGAAGTTTGTTGAATTAAATAACGAAGAAGCTTTTCTCCCCCGCTAGTCACACCCATTCCCGGGCCTACAGCAACTGCCTTTTTATTTTTCAAAAAAGGATTCATTTTTTTAGAATTGATTTCTAAAAAATAATCCCACCCGGAAGAAAAAGGATGAAACATGATTTCTGAAAAATGAGGGTTAATCTTTTGATAAGCGTCGTCGGGCAAAGCGAGAGTAGAAAGGCCTGCCCCTACCCTTAAAGCGGCACGGGCGGTTAAAAGCCCGGCGCCTATTTTTTCGCGTGAAGAGGCAAATGTAAGAGCGTGACCATAAGTTCCTTTATGGCTATTTCTTAAGCGAGGCTTAAAATATTTTTTAAACCAAGAAGGTGAAATTAAAATTTCAGATTGTTTTAATTTCTTTTCGATTTCCTCTGGAATACCAATCGGAATCACTTCAATAATTCCTGCGTGATGTGAATCAGGGCCAAAAACCAGGCCTCTCTTGGGCAGATGAAGAGTATAAGTTTTATAGGCCCTTACAACTGATCCGAGCTTCTTTCCGGAACTTGCGGAAAGGCCTGAAGGGATATCGACCGAGAAAATTTTTCCTGAAATTTTTTCTAAATCTTCAATCACGAGCTTAAAAATTCCTTCAACATTTTTATTTAAGCCCGTTCCAAACAATGCATCGAGAACCCAACTGGCAGCCCGCAACGAAGAAAGAAAGCGTTTCCATTCGCGTGAATTTTGAATCACTTGGTAGGTAGACGAAAGACGTAAAGAATTCACTTTCGCATCGCCTTGAAGTTTTTCAAGATCGCCCACATAGATTGTATCGTGCGGAATCTTTCGCTCAGTCAGATAACGTGAAACAACAAAACCATCTCCCCCATTGTTTCCGGGGCCACAAAGAATGACTCCTTTTCTTTGAAAAGAAAGATTTTCCCGAATTAGAGAATTGGCAATACCAAGGCCGGCATTTTCCATTAAACTTAAAGAAGGAATTTGGTAATGTTGAATTGCCCGGCGATCGATTTCTTGCGCTTCTCGCGCATCAATAAGGGTAGAGTTTGGAAAAAAAATGTTCATGAGTTTAAAAGCTTTTTCATTCTTTGAACAGCCTGTTCAATCCCCACCAAGACCGCTTCTGAAATAATCGAATGACCGATATTATACTCTTTAATTTGAGGAATTTGGAGGAGCCGACTCACATTCTCATAATGAATACCATGGCCAGCAAACACCCTCAAACCAAGCTTTTCCCCCTCTTCAGCCGAAATCTTTATATTTTGAAAACAAGCCTCTTGAGCCAAAAGAGAGGCTTCTGCATATTGTCCTGTGTGCAATTCTACCGCTTCGACTTTGAGTTGGTGAGACTTTCTCACGTCTTCTTGAGTGGGATTTATAAACAAACTAACTAATATTTTATTTTTTTGTAAGAGTCGGATTTGCTTTTCGAAATTGGAATCTAAAATACTTAAATTTAAACCACCCTCTGTGGTTTGTTCTTCTCGCCGTTCGGGGACCAACGTTACTTGATCGGGCTTTACTTCTAAGGCGATTTCAAACATTTCTGGAGTGGCGGCCATTTCTAGATTGAGACGGGTCTTAATTTTTTTTCGAAGCAAGAGAAGATCTTGATCTTGAATGTGGCGCCGATCTTCCCTCAAATGACAGGTGATTTGGTCAGCACCTGCTTTCTCGGCCATCAGAGCACCCGTCACAGGATCTGGATAAAAAGTGCCACGGGCTTGTCTTAGGGTGGCGATGTGATCGATATTCACACCTAAGCTAGGCATGGAGATTATCTCCAAGAGTTTTATTGGCCTCCTCCTGAAGTTCCAAAACAATCTCCTTTAAGAGAGATTCATTTTCACCTTCGGCCATAATTCGAAGTAAGGGTTCGGTGCCCGAGTAACGAAGTAAAACTCTACCTTTGCCAGAAAGCCGTTTCTCAGCAGAAATAATTTTATGCTGAAACTGGGGAATTTCATCTAGCTTTTTCTTCTGTTTTACTTTCACATTCACCAAAATTTGCGGCAAGGGTGTAATCACCTTCTTGAGAAGAGATAAAGGTGCTGCTCGATGTTTTAAAATTGCTAAGACCTGCAGGGCAGCTAAAATGCCATCGCCGGTCGTGGAATGGTCTAAATAAAGAATATGGCCCGAGCTCTCGCCTCCCAGATTGTATCCACCAGCTCGCATAGCCTCAACCACATAGCGGTCTCCCACTTGAGCTCGAATAAATTTTATTCCTTGTTCACTCAGAAATCTCTCGAGCCCGTAATTACTCATGATGGTTCCCACCACCGTATTTTTCTTAAGCTCATTTCGATGCCGAAGCTCTTGAGCAGATAAAGCAAGAATCGTATCTCCATCAACAATCTCACCCTTTTCATCGCAAAGAACCAAACGGTCTGCATCTCCATCTAAAGCGATTCCAAGATCTGCTTTATGAATTTTTACTGCTTCACAAAGTTGTTGAGGGTAAAGAGCCCCTACATTTTTATTAATATTCAATCCATCAGGATGAACTCCTAGGGATATGACGTTTGCTCCAAGCTCTTCAAAAATAACAGGCGCAACTTTATAAGCCGCCCCATTTGCGCAATCCACCACCAATGTAAGCCCTTCTAAAGTTAACTCCTTCGGGAAGGTGGCTTTCAAGAACTCAATATAGCGTCCTGGAGCATCTTCTACTCGAAATGCTTTACCCACAGCAGCACCTGTAGGCCCCAGCGTATTAAACTCTTTATCTTGAATGAGTCTTTCAAGTTTTAATTCGAGCTCATCGGGCAGCTTAAAACCCGTGTTATCAAAAAATTTTATCCCATTATCGGCAAATGCATTATGAGAAGCCGAGATGACTACTCCTGCATCGGCTCTCATTGCTCTCGTAATAAAAGCAATCGCGGGGGTGGGAAGTGGTCCTAATAAAATAGCATCGGCACCTGCAGAACAAATTCCGCTCGATAAAGCATTCTCCAACATGTATCCCGAACGTCGGGTATCTTTTCCAATCACAACGCGGCTATGCTTAGAGCCTTTCTTTTGAAAAAGATAAGCAATCCCTCTACCCAAAGATAAGGCCACTTCACTTGTCATGGGATAAACATTCGCCAAACCTCGCACCCCGTCCGTGCCGAAAATTTCTCGACTCATGCATTCTCCTTCATGTCTTGAAAATCTTTCAAAAAACCTAAAGCCACTTTAATTTCTTTTACCTCATGCACTCTCAGAATATGAGCCCCGCACTCTGCACTTAATAGATTCGCAATAGAACTGATGAAGTCTCTCTGCTTAGGATGCTCTTTTTCTACAAGATAGTCTTGCAAAAAAGTTTTACGAGAAAGTCCCACCAAAATGGGGCAATTTAAATAAGAAAACTGATTTAAGTTGGCTAAAATTTTTAAATTTTGTTTTCCCCTTTTAGCAAAGCCCAATCCTGGATCAAGAATAATTCGTTCCTGAGGAATACCCATCTCTCTTAAAAAATTAATTTTATTCTCAAAATAAGATTTCAGATCATTTAAAATATCGAGGTATTTTGTGTTTTCCATCATCGTCTGAGGAGATCCTCGTTGATGCATTAACACAAAAGGAATTTTGTGTTTTAACACCAGCTCCATCATTTCTGAATCAAAAGAAAAAGCACTCACATCATTTAAGAGGCTAACGCCTAGCTGAATCGCTTCTTTAGCAATACCCGCTTTTCGAGTATCAATTGAAACCGGAATTTTAACACGAGATAAAATTTTTTCTAATGCAGGAAATAATCTTTGCTTTTCTTCTTCAAGACTTATTTCAGGAGCATAAGGACGTGTAGATTCTGCTCCAATATCTAATAAATCAGCCCCTTCTTCTTCGAGCTGTAGAGCTCGCGAAAGCGCGAAATCAGGGTTATTCCACTCTCCTCCGTCTGAAAAGGAATCCGGAGTTAGATTCACAATACCCATAATCGCTGTTTTTTTGGAAAAATCGAAGACGCGATTTCCAATCGCAAAATGCTCAAAAGCCATTAACGTAATACCCCGTGGCAAGCCACGAAGATACCCTATACAATGGGATTTTTATATCCAGTGCGCGCGGGCCGCGAAGGCTGATGAATCGGCCTACGCCTTACCGGCCTGCGGAGCAATGACAGAATTAGGAACCTTCACCTCAGCTCTTGAAACGGGAATAGGCTTAGAGGGGTTAGCGGCAGATTTTACAAAAGGAGGAAGCTTCACTCCTCGAACCACTTGATCGATTTGCTCAGTATTTAAAGTTTCGTATTCTAACAAAGCCTCAGCCAAGTTTTGGAGAGTGTCTTTATGCTCAAGAAGCAGACGTTTTGCTCGTTCATAATTTCCAAGAACAATCGAGCGAACTTCGGCATCAATTTCCATTGCCGTATTTTCACTGTAATCTTGGTGTTGAGCAATCTCCTTACCTAAAAAAACCATCTCCTCTTTTTTACCATAGGTTAAAGGGCCCAATTTTTCGCTCATCCCCCATTCACAAACCATTCGGCGTGCAAGCTCGGTTGCTTTTTCAATATCATTTCCTGCCCCGGTTGTTTTCTGAGAGAAAAAGATTTCCTCTGCCAAGCGTCCACCCATTAAAATGGCGATATGGTTTTCGGCCTGTTCACGAGATTGAGAATATTTTTCTTGTTCGGGGAGTTGTTGGGTGAGCCCCAAAGCCATACCTCGAGGAATAATGGTCACCTTATGCACAGGATCGGTACCCGGAAGAAGTTTAGCAACCAAAGTATGACCCGCTTCATGATAGGCAGTATTTCTCTTCTCATCTTCATCAATCACCATGGTTTTACGTTCGCTTCCCATGAGCACTTTATCTTTTGAATGCTCGAAGTCACTCATTTCAACCATGCGTTTATTTTGGCGAGCGGCCATCAAGGCGGCTTCATTTACGAGGTTTTCCAAATCAGCTCCACAGAAGCCGGGAGTAGATCGGGCAATCACCATTAAATCGACATTCGGCGCGATGGGTACACGACGAGTATGAATTTTTAAGATTGCTTCCCGCCCCTTTAAATCAGGACGAGGCACCACCACACGTCGATCAAATCGACCTGGTCGAAGTAGCGCCGGATCTAAAACATCGGGTCGATTGGTTGCTGCGATTAAAATCACCCCTTCGTTGTATTCGAAACCGTCCATTTCAACTAAGAGCTGATTTAAAGTTTGTTCTCGTTCATCGTGCCCACCGCCCAAACCTGCTCCACGATGGCGTCCTACGGCATCGATTTCATCAATGAAAATAATGCAGGGAGCATGCTTTTTACCTTGTTCAAATAAATCACGAACTCGAGAAGCCCCGACCCCCACAAACATCTCTACGAAATCAGAACCTGAGATAGAGAAGAAAGGCACTCCCGCTTCTCCCGCAATGGCCCGCGCTAGCAAGGTTTTTCCGGTTCCTGGAGGCCCCATCAAAAGAACCCCTTTAGGAATTCTACCCCCTAATTTTGTAAACTTTTTAGGATCTTTAAGAAAATCGATAATTTCTTCTAATTCTTGCTTCGCTTCTTCAATTCCAGCTACATCGGTGAAGGTAATTTTACGCTGATTTTCGGAGAGCAATCTTGCCTTGCTCTTGCCAAAACTCATCGCTTTTCCACCCCCAATTTGGATTTGACGAATAAAAAAGAAGAAGACAACAAACAACAAAACCATGGGCAACCAAGAAATGAGGAGCTGTTGCCAAAAAGGAGTATCTTTTTTGCGCTTATAGTCGACCTTTGCATCACTCTTCGCAATCAAATCGAGCGCTTTATCAGACTGAATAGGGCCGGTGGTTTCAAAATAACCACCGTCTTTGAAGCTTTCTTTGAATTTGCCAGAATATTCGTCGTCTTGGATGGTTACTTGCTCTACTTGGTTTTTCTGGATCGCCTCAAGCAATTCGCTAAAACTGACCGTTTTTCTTAAGGTAGGGCGTGTATTAAAAAAATGTAAGAAAGAGACTGACATTAAAATAATAACAATCCAGAGCGCTAAAGTTTTATGACTTTGTTTCACAGAGATTCCTTTTCTAACATAATGAATTTACATTAAAAAGTTAGCATGCCTTCTTCTTAGGGGGCAACAAAAAAACCCCTCTTTTTTAAGTTTTTTACCCGCCAGCGCTTAAAAACCAAAGCGTTGTTTCGAATATAAACGCCCCACCCTTCTGGCAAACTCGCTCGAGCTCGAGCGTTGTTAGACCTATGTATTTCTTCAATAAAATCAAGGTGCTCGTGTTTTATTTTTGAAGGATTAAGTAAAACTTTTTTCAAAATAAAATAGTACTCATTGAGCCTTACAAAATGAGGATACGCCTCCATTTTTTTTCTGGGCAAAACAACCTCACCTTTTTTAAATTGAACATCTTTTTGAAAAGCCAAATTCATCAAAAAGCTTAAGCTGTGTTCATTGTTTTTAAGCTGCACCAAACTCCTGGCAATGTTGCTTAAAACTTGTGGGTGGATTTTTTTAAAACAAGGAAGAATGTTCAGCCTCAAATAATTCCTTAAATACAATTCTTCTTGATTGCTCGAATCCTCTCTCCACTCGAGCTTCTTCATCTGGGCATAATCGTGAATTTCTTGCCGCTCCAAAAAGAGCAAAGGCCTGATCCACTCGAGCTCTTGTGTTGTTGAAATAAAATCCATAGCCCAAGTACTTGGGGGAGAGGCTCTGAGTAAACTCAAAAAGAATGTTTCAATTTGATCGGTAGCCTGATGGGCTAAAAACACTTTGGAAATTCCCTGTTTTTTTGCAACCTGGATAAAAAAATCATATCGGGCTTTTCGGGCAGCCGCTTGGAAATTAGATTTCTTAAGCCTTAAGGGATTCAGCGTTTTAATAAAGAAAGTGTGCTTCTTTTTTTGAGTAAGTTTTTTTACAAACAGGGCATCGCCCTCCGAAGCTTTTCCTCTCATCTTGTGATTGACGTGTGCAACACAAAGTTGAAGAGAATATTTTTCTCCAAAGCGAGAAAGTAAATCATATAAAACGACGGAGTCGACTCCGCCCGACACTGCGATCAAGATTTTTTCGTGAGGCAAAAAGGCAGTCTGTTGAAGGAGCTTCTTTTCGAAAAGTTTAAACGTGGAATCTTCTAACCTTAATTTTGACATCGGCTGCAATATCCATACATCTCATGAATATGAGAAATCACTTTAAATTGATGGTCTTTTGCGACTTTATCTTGAAGTTTTTCAATCTGATCTTCTTCAAACTCGATAATTTTACCGCACTTCATACAAATTAAATGATCGTGATGATGATCGGTTGCTTTTTCAAAACGCGAGTGTCCATCTCCAAATTGCCATTGATGAGCCAGACCATTCTCTTTTAAAAGCTTCAACATCCTGTAAACGGTCACATAACCAATCTTAGAATCTTGCTTTTTAACTCGCTCTAACAAATCTTCAATAGTCAAATGTCCACCACTCTTAAAAAAGGTTTCTAAAATAATTTCTCTTTTTCTAGTTTGACGAATTCCTTTTTCTTTGAGGGTCGCTTTAAAATCTTTGAGAGTACTCACGCTCGCTCCTCTTAACGATTTGATTCGTAAATTGCCATCGCCGCAGGTAAATATTCCTCTAACTTTTTTGCGCGTTCTCCGCTGGCAGGGTGAGAAGCAAAAATGGAGGTTTTATCTCCTTTTTTTTGATACGCCCTCTTCCAGACTTCAACAGCAGCTCGAGGGTCATAACCCGCCTTTGCCATATAAAAGAGCCCCAACTTATCGGCTTCGCTTTCGCTTTTTCGAGAATAACTCGGAATATAAATATTCATTCCTCCCGAAAAAACCTGTGAAAATAAATCCGCACCCTGTGCAGAGCCAGCCCCTGCAATCACTGCCCCCACAGCGCTACCTATTAAACCTAAAGTCGCCTGTTTAGTTAAAGCCTTTGTGGCATGCCTTGCCGTACAATGGGCAATTTCATGACCCAAAACGGCCGCTAACTCATCAGGGTTGTCACGTTGCACTAAGCCTTTTTCGGGATCCCACAATCCTTCAAAAACCATAATCTTTCCACCCGGAGCTGCCCAAGCATTCACAACAGGACTATCGGCTAAATGGGCCTCATACGGCAAATTAGGAATATGAGAAGCTTTCGAAAGACGAGTGACGGTTTCTCGAATTCTCATCAACATGGCTTGATTTTTAGCAGAATCTACCGGGATCTTTTTCTTTTGGAATTCCTCTACTTGAACCTCGTAAACCTGCTCACCTAACTGAATGTCGGTATTGAGAGAAAACCAGTTATAACTGCTTTTTCCCGTGACATAATCTTTTCCACAAGCCATCGAAAAAATAAGCAAACAAATCCCAAGCCATAACTTAAGTCTCTTGAATACTTCACGTTCCCCGTGGCCTTCCTTGTACGATGGGGGTTCCAAAGGGGAGCCAGGTAGTGCCCGCCCTTTGGTCAAGTCCCGGACTTCACGTCCGGGGCGCGAAGTCCGATTAAATGGCTCAAAAAACGATCGCATAAAACAAACCTAATGAATGCCCTATGAATGTACAATAGAAATATTTTTTGACAAGGATTCAAAGCTTTTATTAGACTCTAGGGTGTGAACCCCCGACGTTTGAAAATTCTGCTCATTGAAGATAATGCTAATCATGTCGCCCTCATCACCCGTTCTTTAAAAAAGAAGCCTTCTCAGGTTCATTCTGTTTCCACTGCACTCGAAGCAACCCAAAGTCTCAAAAAAAAGAAAATCGATATCGTTTTGATGGATTATTATCTTAAGGGGGCATCGACCCTAGATCTCTTAAAACTTATTCATCAATCTTATCCTCATATTCCAGTTATCGTTATTACAGGAAATGGAGACGAACGAGTAGCTGCAAAATCAATTAAAGCGGGTGCCGAAGACTATGTCGTTAAAACCCGAGAAGCCTTGGAAATGCTCCCCGAATTAATTGAGAAAACACTTCGAAAACATTCACGAAAAAAGACAAAGCCCAAAAAACAAGCTCCTATTCAACGAGGAATTTCGTTTTTGTTTACTGAGCTCGAGCAGGTTTCTCAAACTTTAAAAAACTTATCGAGAATGAATTCTAAAACCCTGCAAAGAAGGGCCTTGAAAGAGATCAAAAAAATCCCTCTCCTTAACAAAAAAATGAATCAGGTGAAAAAGAAACTCAAGACGTTATTTTTGAGAAGTCAATGATTTGAAAGAAGCCACGCGATTTCGGCCATTGTGCTTGGCAAAATACAGGTAATCATCTGCCGCTTTGATAAAAGCAGCAACCGACTCGTAATTTCCTTGCTGAAGATTTGCAACTCCCAGACTTAAAGTTACTTTAATTTTTTTATCTTCAAAAATAAAATCAGTCGCTGCAATCAGCTTACGTAACCGCTCCGCCAAGCGAATGGCATCTTCTTCTAATGCGTCTCGCATTAAAATAACAAACTCCTCGCCTCCGTAACGAGCAAACAGATCTTCATTGCGAATCACTTGTTGAGTAATTTCTGCCACTTTTTTCAAAACAAAATCACCTGCCGGATGCCCATGAGTATCATTCACTTCTTTAAAGTGATCTAAATCAAAGAGAATAAGAGATAATGGATTTTCTTTTCGACTCGCATGAGAAAATTCTTGATCAATTTGATCGAGAAAATATTGTTTGGTCCTGGCTTGTGTCACCGCATCAAAGTTTGCCATCTGATAGATTTGTTGCTGTTTTTGGGCCTCAAAATCACTGACGTAGGTAAAAGTAATCACGGTTTGAGAACTAATTTGAATCGTGTCTTTATCTTGCAAAACCCTTTCACTTACTCGGTTTCCATTCACATAGGTTCCATTTGTAGAACCCAAGTCGTATAGAGTTGCGGCCTCTTCGCTCACCATAATCCTGAAATGTTGCCTGGAAATTGCATCATCATTCACCATAATGGTGGAACCCCGACTACGGCCAACAATGTATTCGCCCTCTTTAAGGAGATGAATTTGCCCCAAAGCCGGACCGCCCATAAAACTGAGGGCCGGAAACTTTTTAAGCCCTTTAAGGCCCCGAATCTCTGTAATAATTGTTTCGTCTTTAAACATTTATTTCCTTAAAGAAGATCTAAAAGATTTAGTCTCCCTATAACTCCTTTTTCAATGATGAAGAAGAAAGAATAAATGAAATTATAAACAGGCTTTTGACTGCGGTCAAATACCTTTGGTGGGAAGATAAAAAAATATAAAAGCAAATAAAAGAAGCAAAGAGAGAATTAAAAACACTACCTTTAAAATATTTCTTGTTCGGTGGCTTTCAACAAAAGATTGGGCAACTACTCCTGTAATAGAAAGTTCTTGAGAGTTATCTTCGATGGCTTGTTTATTGACATAAGTTTTATCAAAGGGACTTTGAGCTGAGGCACTTGATCGTTCTTCCGAAGAATCCTCCCAGTTAATCTCATCAAAAACAGAGCGAAAATCAATTTCTCCGCTCTTCACGATAGCAGTATCTTCAACCAGTTTCGTCTGGGTAAGCTCATCTAATAAAGTTTTAGTAAAATCGACTTGGGTCGACTCTTCGCGCAAAGTCTTTTCAAAATGGATATCCCCTGTCACTTCATCATCACGCTCAAAAAGTTCTGCCAAGAAATCATTAATCGAAGCGGGCTTGAATTCAGGGTAATACTTCAACAATGCCTTTGTTAAATCTAAACCAATCTCTTGTGCCGACTCGTAACGCTTTGAAACCTTACGATTCAGCATTTTCAAAACAATTTGATCGAGCTCTACAGGAATATCGGGCCGATATTGAGAAGGCGGAATCACTGCCATCTGTTTCACGGCCAAAACGGTTTCAGTATTTGTTTTTTTCTTAAATAAACGCTGCCCGGTGAGAAGCTCCCACAAAACAATTCCCGTAGAAAACAAATCAGAGCGATGGTCAATATCGATGCCATCGGCTTGTTCCGGAGACATATAAGCAAACTTGCCTTTTAAAATTCCGCTTTCATTTTCGCCCAATTTAATGGCTGCCTTTGCAACGCCAAAATCCACGATTTTCACATTGCCCGAAAAGCTTACAATAACGTTTTGAGGAGAAATATCACGATGAACGATTTTAAATTCGTTCCCAATTTCATCGGTTCGGCGGTGAATATAATCTAAACCATTACAAAGCTCCGAGATAAAATAAATGCAGAATTCAATGGGGAGTAAATTCCCCTTTTCCCGACACTTCTTTAAAATCTGACTCAGATTCTTTCCATCGACATATTCCATAACGATGAAATAGTCGTTGCCTACCTTACCTAAGTCGTACACCTGAGCAATATTGCCATGCGACAAATGCACCGCAATTTTCGCTTCAGCAATCAGCATGTTGATGAATTCTTTATTGGCTGAAATATGAGGCAAAATCCGTTTTATAACGATAAACTTTTTTATTCCTGAAAAGTCATAGGTAAGCCCTTTAAAAACCTCGGCCATGCCTCCTTGAGCAATTTTTTCAAGGATGAAGTAATGCCCAAACGGCCGTGGTTTTACTAAATCACTTTTTGATTTTGGTTTATTTTGAGACCGCATACCTCAAGACTTCCTATAATAGTGGGGATTGTCTACCTCAATTTTTTGCGCTTTTTCAAAGCTCTTATAAAAACACAAATAATTTCAAATACATAAAAAACGAATAAACTTGGCACGTTTTCTGCTTATTCTAATCATTGAATGATCTCATCCTAAGAAGTTCAAGAAAATCTGCCTAGCATTCTCACCTTTTAAGATTTTCCCACCCCTACCCGTAGTCGAAGAGATTACGGGTAGTTTCCACCCTCCTTTATACTTTCTCTATTCTACGAAACTCTCAAAAATCGCTGAAAATCAAATTCGAAATGAAGATATTTTTTTAAATGAGAATCAAAAAAGGAAAGAAGCATTTCCTCTTCTCTCTCACTCAAACGAGCATTCAATAAAGAAGCAGGAACTTTAAGATAATCAATCAATGTGGGCAGAAAACTTGGATTGACTTCTGAATTAATCTCTTCTCGCAAATCAGGATAAATCCCCATAGTTTGAAGATGAGACAGCAAACAATGCCAAAACACCGCAGAACTCGCTCCATATTTTTCTAAATTTTGTAACCCTTGTAATAAAACCTCAAAACTTTGCACATCTTTTTGAGCTTCTGGATAAAACTTATAATTCATTTCAAGAAAACCCAAAGCATATAAAATACTTTGGTAATTCAAACGAATTTTTTCAAATAGCGAAATGGGGGAAAGTTTTTCAATAAAAACAAGGTTTGAGCTCTTTCTTTCTTGAAAAAAAAACTCAGACCATACAAACAAATCAAGTGCGGGGCCAAAGCGTTTTCTGCTCGCTTTAGCTCCTTTTGCAATCCCTTGAAGCCTACCCCACTCTGGAGACACAAAGCTCACAATCAAATCTTTTTCTCCGTAATCCCAATAGCGTAAGACAATCCCCTGAGATTGAATGGATTCCATAAATTATTTTCGCAAAAAACTTAATTTCATTAAATTTTCACTCCCAATCATTTGCTCAGAAGTCACTACTGCATGACGAAGTGCTGTATGACAAGAGCAAGGTGCTGTTTCTTTCAAACGAGGGATATATTCTAAAATCAACTGGCGTGCCTTATCTACATTCGCATTTAAGGTTTGAATCACCTGATCTGCCGTCACGGAGTCATGATCTGCGTGCCAACAGTCATAATCGGTCGAAAGTGCAACCGTTGCATAACAAATCTGAGCTTCTCGAGCGAGTTTTGCCTCTGTTACATTCGTCATTCCAATAACATCTGCATTCCAAGATCGATAAAGATGAGATTCTGCTTGAGTTGAAAACTGAGGGCCTTCAATACAAACATAGGTTCCCCTTTCGTGAGATTTAAATTTTAAATCTCCCGCAGTTTCCTTTAATTTTTTTCGCATTCTCTCACAAATAGGGTGCGCCAAAGCAACGTGAGCTACCATTCCTTCTCCAAAAAAACTTGAAACCCGGCGGTAAGTGCGGTCAATAAATTGATCGACAAAAACAAGATGCCCCGGAACAATTTCTTCTTTTAAGGAACCTACCGCAGAAACTGAAAGAATCTGTTTAACTCCAAGCTCTTTCAATGCCCAAATATTCGCTCGATAATTAATCTCGCTTGGCAAGAATCGGTGCCCTCGCCCATGCCTCGCTAAAAAAACAACTTCTTGCTCGGCGATTTTTCCAAGCACAAAAACTTCAGAAGGATTTCCAAAAGGAGTAGAAACTTTTTTTTCTTCTAAAACGGTAAGCCCTTTCATTTCATAAAGGCCGCTTCCCCCAATAATTCCAATGCGCATATTTGCTCCATTTTTGAAAGTTGTTTGACAGATAATCTTGAGCTTCTATACTCTAAAGATCTATGATTCAAAACTATAATTTGTCTCTCATCCTTAAAAAAGCACTTTCTCGCGGCGGGGAATTTTCGGAGATTTTCTTCGAAAAAACCGACTCTACTCAAATTCACGCGGAAGCCAAAAAAATCGAAAAAGTACTCACTGGCATTGATGCCGGCGTTGGAATACGAGTCATTCAAGGTGGCAAAACCACTTATGCTTATACAAATGATTTGTCTGAGATCTCTTTGATCAAATTGGCCGAAACCGTTGCAGAAGCCGTTCAGAGTCAAATCCACAACCGTGATATTTCTTTAATTTCCCAAAAGCCCAGTTGGAAAAATACAGCGCTTAAAGATCCAGAAAAAATTCCCTTTCAAGATAAAATCACCATGGTGCAGCGAGCCAGCACTCATGCCTGGGGTCTCGATTCTCAGATTCAGCAGGTAAGCACCAGTTATCGAGATTTAAACCGTCATATCATTATTGCGAATTCACTTGGGGAGCTCAGTGAAGACCATCAAACCTATACGGTATTTGTGACTCAGGTAGTCGCCCGAAAAAATGAACTTATCCAAACGGGTTATGAACCCGTAGGAGGCACCGAAGGTTTTGAGCTTTTCGATCTCCACGCCCCCGAAAAAATAGCCGAAATCGCCGCCAAGCAAGCACTTCGCATGCTAGAGGCCAGACCCGCCCCTGCCGGGAAAATGCCCGTTGTCTTGAGTGCAGAAGCCGGCGGAACCATGGTGCACGAAGCTGTTGGGCACGGACTCGAAGCAGATTTGGCCATGGAAGGCTTATCGGTTTACCAAAATAAAATAGGTGAACAAGTTGCATCTCCTTTGATCACTGTTTTAGATGATAAAACCCTGCCCCACAAGCGCGGTTCGTTTGTATTTGATGATGAGGGAAGCCCTGCTCAAAAAAGTGTATTAATCGAAAAGGGGATTCTTAAAAGTTATATGTATAACCGTATCTATTCCGAAAAAGCGGGAGTTTCTTCTACCGGAAATGGTCGGCGAGAATCTTACAAATATCGTCCGATTGTTCGAATGACCAATACCATGATCGCATCGGGCAACGATAATCCCGAAGAGATTATCCGTTCTGTTGAAAAGGGGCTTTTTGTGAAAAAAATGGGAGGCGGCCAAGTGAATACGGTTAATGGTGATTTTATGTTTGAAGTCACTGAAGGTTATCTTCTAGAAAAAGGCAAAATCACAGAACCCGTACGAGGGGCCACTTTAACCGGCAATGGTCCTGAAATTTTAAAAATCATCGATAAAGTGGGTAATGATTTAGGCTTTGGCATTGGAACTTGTGGAAAAGACGGGCAAGGTGTTCCCGTGGCCGATGCTCAACCGACTCTCCGGATTCCTGAAATTGTGGTGGGGGGAGTTCACTAGTTCAAAATTTCAACGCCTATTCGAGCAAAGTAATCCAGGAGTAATTTCTTCCTTCTTTAGGCAAGCCCTGCTTATTTTCATGACGATAAGAATGATATTGATCGGGGCGACACAAGGTGCATTCTCGAACCCAATGAATTTGCTCTGCCTTGAGCCCTTCTTGAAGAGCCAAGTCAAAATTTGCTTTTTGCAAATTAAGCAAATATTTTCCTTTCTCTTTGGGGTTTAGATAAGATTTCTCAAACTCTTGCGCCACCTCTTCTCCCACTTCATAACAGTTTGCACAAATCGAGGGTCCAATCGCTAATCTAAGCTCCGAAATTGAAATAGAATATTCTTTTCTAATTTTCTGGATACATTTCTGGAGAATCGCAAGTTTTGTTCCACGCCACCCCGCATGAACCGCAGCTACAAGTTTAGGATGCGCAATTAAAATCGGAACACAGTCGGCTGTTTTAACTGCAACTTTTAGATTAGGAACAGTTGAAATAATCGCATCTCCGGCAGAATTGCGTTGAGCTTGTGCTTCTTCTGTAGAATTCAAGAGGCAAATTGCATCGCCGTGTACTTGTTGAAGGGTAAAAAAAGCATCAGAAGCCAGAGACGATTTTTTTCCTTCAAACTGAGCCTCAACGTTGAAATAAGGTTTAAAAACAATCATTCTTTTTGCTTTCGTGCCAAATCGAGAATTTCCTGAAAGTCTTTCGGAATCTCGGCCATTTGTTTCATCTTTTTATTTTTTAAAGGGTGAATAAATTCTAGTTTCCAAGCATGAAGCATTTGTCGTTTGGTTTGTAGAATTTTTTCCTGCAATTTTCCTTTTAATTTTTTAGGCCACTGTTTTCCTCCATACACAGAATCTCCCACAATCGGATGCCCAAGTTCTGTTAAATGGGCTCGAATTTGATGAGTACGTCCGGTTAAAGGAGAAACTTCGAGAAGAGCAAAATGAGGAAATCGTTCTAAAACTCTAAATTCTGTAACCGCTTCTTTCCCTTGCTTTGTTTTTGAAGAAATCTTTTTACGATCCGCCAAGCTCCTGCCCAAACGACTCTGCACTCTTCCTTCTTCTTGCTTAAACTCACCGTAAGCTAGCGTCAGGTAAGTTTTATGAATTTTTCGTTCTTGAAAAAGCTGGGTTAAAAGCCGGTGAGATTCGTTATGCTTCGCAATCACCATAACACCAGACGTGTCTTTATCGAGACGATGAACAATTCCAGGCCTTAAAACCCCTCCAATGCCCGATAAATTTTTTAAATGATGAAGCAAGGCATTTACTAAAGTTCCTTCCGAGTGCCCAGCCGCAGCGTGAACCACCAAACCTGCCGGTTTATGAATAAAGGCCAAGTCTTTATCTTCGTAAAGAATTTGAAGAGGAATATTTTCAGCGCGGGCATTTAAAACTCGAAGTTTTGGAATATCGATTCGAATTTGCTCTCCCCCGCGAAGTTTATGAGAGCGATCCACTTTTTTTTCATTCACCCGAATTTGTCCTTCGTTCAACATTTTCTGAATTTGACTTCGACTAAAGCCCAAATTTTGCTGGGTGAGATAAATGTCAATCCGAATAGGATTAAGGGTAGAAACTTCAATGAAAAGGCTTTTTTCGAGAGAACTCATTACTTCTGGATTTCGGTATTCCAATAACTGAAATCAACAATATTTAAGAAGGGTTTCCAGGCGTCTAGGTGAATTTTATTGTGGGGAAGATCTGTCATAAATCCCCAATGAGGCTTCATGGGTTTTCGAATCAGTTTCATACGCGCTTGGGCGGGCGTTCTTCCCCCCTTTCGGCGATTACAATCGATACAACTGCAAACGACGTTTTCCCAGGTGCTGATTCCGCCTTGTGATCTGGGGAGCACATGATCGAGATTTAAATCCACACGAGAAAAACGGTCTCCGCAATATTGACAGGTATTGTTATCTCTTAAAAAAATATTTAAACGCGAAAATCGAACCGATTTTTTGGGAAGATGATCAAAAACGTTGAGCAAAATCACCCGTGGCACACGAATAAGACGATTAATCAAACCCACAGATTCATGATGGGCCTCTACTGATAAATCTGCCCAAGTTAAAAAATCGTAAGTACGATATTGATCATCCACCACTCGGGCGATATCTTGATAAAGCATCACAAAAGCACGTTTCACCGTTGTGATGTGCACTGGGAGGTAGTTTCGATTTAAAACCAAGACTTGGGTGGATAACATAAGGTCTCTAAATCGAGTTTAAAGTATTATAAAATTTTGTGCAAGTACTGAGAACTTTAAGTATTTTTTACGAGTTCTTTGATCACATAACGGGTCGGACGCCACGGATAGCGCATGAAGACAGAACCAAAACTCACTGCTTGAGCTCCTAAATTGCGCACCTTTTGCATATCTTCATATTCCCAGATGCTGGGGCCAATTACAGGAGTTTTTACAGCGCTAGAAAGCTCTTTAACCATTTTCCAAGTGTAGATTTGTGCCGTTTTACCTGAAACGCCCCCTCCCCCAAAAGCCTTTAAAGGACTCTCTTGCTCAGGAAAAGCGTAGCTCCAAGGAACAGAATTAATAGAAAGGGCTTCTGCAAAGCTTTCTGTTTTTTTGGCGATCATCAAATAATCTTGGTTTACAGAGAGCTTTAGTAAAATAGGATGCGGACTTGATTGTTTCATCAATTTTACAGACTCCACCACCTTTTCTACATTTTGATGCAGTTCCTGGTGGGTATTCGGACAAGAAGCATTGAGCTCCAAGCCCTGAATCGGAATTTTTTCAAAAGCCCTCACCATCTCGAGAAGTTTTTGAGGATCATCTTCCGTAATCGAAACAATCAAAGAATATTTTTTATTGTAGTGAGGAGCAATTTGATTAATCCACCAACGATAACCCGGATTAGTCAAACCGATGGCATTCACCACACCACTCTTAAGTAGCTTCACACAGCTCCAAGGGTGCGACCAACGTAAATTTCCTACCCGAGGCAGATAAGTCAAAGTTTTCGTAACAATGGTAAAAAGTTGAGGCTCTAAAAGTTTTACCCAACGGAAAGGCCATTCCCAGGGCCAGCCACGACCATCGTAAGCCAAGGCTCCACTGGCGGCCATATATTCAAAAGAATGTCCGTTGCTTAAAACAATCACAGCTCATCTCCTAAAACTTTATCCATGATAATCGCTGTTTCTCCATTATCAGAATAATAACGTTTTCGACGCCCCACCTCAATAAAACCAAATTTTTTGTATAAAGCAATGGCCGCTTCATTACTTTCTCGAACGTCTAAAAAAATTTTTTTACAAAATTTTCCGCGACCCACTTCAAACAAATACTTCATCAAAAAACTAGCGTGCCCTCGTTTTTGAAATTCTGGCAAAACTGCAATATTGATGAGGTGAATTTCGTCTTTGATCAACCAATAATCTAAAAAACCCACAATTAATTTACCGATTTTGAGAACACGCAAATGAGAAACATCGAGCACAAGTTCATCTTCTAAAATTTGGCGGGAATAAGGTTGGGTAAAACATTGCTTTTCAATCTCTAAGACACGATCAATGTCTCGAAGGGTCATGGGTTCAATCAAAAGTTGGGTTAAGATCGGTTCGGTCATACTTGTTTAATCCAACGCCAAAGCTCCTTCACTCCCTCTTGGGTTTTACTTGAAAAGAGAATAATCTGAGAAGAATCGCAATCAAGGTTTTCTGCCATTTTTTTTCGTTTAGTCTCCCAATCTTTTCGAAGGAGCTGATCACACTTGTTGAGAATCATCACAAAAGGTTTCGACAAACTCAGAAGCCAATCGTAAGTTTGTTGATCAAGCTCATCGAAATCACGGCGCGAATCGAGAATCCAAATAGTACCCTTCAGGGGCCGATCGGATTGATAGTATTGCTCCGCCAACTTCGACCACTGCTCCTTTAAATCTTTCGAAACTCTGGCATAACCAAAACCCGGAAAATCTACAAAAACAAAATGGGGGGGGATTTTAAAAAAGCAAAGACCTTGAGTTCGCCCTGGAGTTGAGCTGGTTCGTGCTATTTTTTCTTTCAGAAGTGTGTTGATCAGGCTCGATTTACCCACATTGGAACGGCCAATAAAGGCAATCTCAGGAAAACTGACTTTAGGAAAAGATTCTTCAGAAGGACTAAAGGCAATGAATTGTGCTTTCATATTGGATTATTGAATCATAATCATAAGCTTGGGTTTTCTGAAATAAAGACAAAGCACCGAACAATCGATTGACAAAAGCTAATACTACTCTTGAACCTAAACGCTTCCCTACGGTGCGTTTTGTCTGAATTGAAGGAAACCCAAGCTTATGATTCCTTCTTTGCAGATCGATATCGATAAGTAGCAAAGCCTACCCATGCCAACTGTATCAAAACAAAAATCATTACCTGTTTAAATCCACCACTCGAAAAACCGTAAGAATGAAGCCCTACCCCCAAAACAAAGTTCACGCCATACCAGGCCATGAGAACCAGTAAAAAAGCCAGAACAATCCAGGCAGTCATTCCAAAATCTCTGAGCCATCCTGCGTAACGGCCATGCAAAATAACAATGTAACCCAAAAGCACAATCAAAGCCCAAACTTCTTTAGGATCCCAACCCCAAAATCGCCCCCAAGAATAATTTGCCCAAACTCCACCCAAAATCGTGCCCGCAGCTACTAAAACCACTCCGAGCTGAACTGCACGGTAAGCAAATAAATTAAGTTTTTTTAATTTTTCCTGTTCTCGAGGTTTGAACGCATAAAACCCGAGCGCTATTTCACCAATGACCGTCGCTACCAAAAATGCCGAGTAAGAAAGCGTGATGGTCAACACATGAATCGTCAGCCAGAAATTACTGCGTAAAACAGGAACCAATGGATTAATACTCGGGCTCAAAACATTGGGTAAATTATCGGCTAAAACGAGCCCAAGGGTCGCAGCAACCGCGCCTGATAAAAGAAAATAACGCGAACGGTAGATGGCCTCAAAAATCAAAGCGAAGAACATCGCAGTTACACTAACCCAAATTACCGATTCATACATGTTAGACACCGGAGGACGACCAGCAATCAAGCAGCGGATCACAAAACCGTATGTTCCTACAGCAAGCCCAAGCACGGCAGTGATCCACGCGGCCCCATAAATCCAGCGCGAAGAACTCAAAAAACAAAAAAGGGTGAAGATGAAGCTAATACAAAAAAGAATCCAGGCCTTTCGGAAAGGATGCAATTCATTGAAATGAATTTCGCGATTTAATTGTGCAGAAGTTGTAAAATGAGCGTTCGTTTGAGAATCTTTTTCGAGATTATTTTTCAAATCCAGTGAGGCTCGATAAAACTTCGCGGGGTCTTGTTGTTGAAAAGCAAAAATAAGCTCTTTCACACGCTGCATTTTTTCAGGATCTTGGCTCGCTTCCAAACTTAACCAATCACCCGAATGAGGAAGTGGAATGATTTTTAAAGCTTCACCCGTTAGAATTTGATGAAAAAGATTGGCACGCGAGAAAAGCTCCTGAAGCTTTTTATCGCTTTCGCTGAGCTTATTCCCCGCCTGCTCTTTCATCATTACCTGCTCAAGCTCTTCTTTAAAGAGAGAAGAATTACTGAGCGCGCCGGGAGAAATCTTACCTTCTATCGGTTGAAGTTGAAGGCGCTTGGCTAAAGGCTCATAACGCAAATCAATAAGAGGTGTTTGAATGGCCTTCTCTGGAGAGCTAAACCAGAGCAGTAAAGTTTCAACAGGATCTTGATTTTGAAATCGACTTTTCCCGGTAATAGTTTGTACCGACTCGCGCGCAAAAGTATCAAAAGGCTTCACGCGCCCTTGATCAAGAATGGGAATCTGACGGAACGCTGAAAAATCCCAGGAATCCGCATGAAGCGGAGAAGCGAAGAGTAAAAGAAAGAAAATAAAAAAAATTTTTTTATTCATTTTTTTTCGCGCGTTTTTGAATAAACAGAGGTTTAAACCAAAACATGAGTGCAATTCCTAAAACAAGCAAAATAGAACCCAAATACTTCACAGGGGTTCCCGGATCTCGCGCAATCGAAAAAATCGATACAGCTGGCATCCCCGGATTTTCTTGGTAACTCGATTGGTAAAACGTATAGCCCCCATATTGCAAGGGGTGATTCATGTAAATCTTCGTCTCAAAGGCCCCTTCTTTGGCCTCTACTTTTACCTCGCTTTCGAAGGCGCTTGGAGAATTACTGCCCGGATAGCGCAAAACTTTGAAGTTTTTGAGCTGCAAGTGAAATGGAAGCGGGACCGCTCTTAAACCATAACGAAGCAGATAAGGGTTTCCTTGAAGAACAATTTGGGCAAAATCACCTTGCTCTAGCCAAATTTCTTTCTCTTCACCGTCTTTCTTAATTTTTAAATGAATGGCTGAAGGCCCTGAACTTTCTTTATTTCCTGTTTGGCCCATTTTTCGGTAATGCAGTTTGGCTTCCGATTTTAAAACAAATTCTTCAATTTTGAACTGAATCGTCATCCAACCTGTGGGAACAAGCTCCCCTATTTTTGCTTTTTCAATCGCCTGCCATTTCCCTTGGCGAAAAATTCGATAATAAACAAAATCGGGTTTTTCTTCGGCATTTGCACGCGCAAATACAAGCTCTGCTTTGGGAAGATTTGCATTATTAGAGTTTAAGTAAAAACGGGTTTTAATTTTCAAATTCCCTGTTTTTGCATGAATCCCTTCTAAATCAGGAAAATTTGCAAAAACGACATGCTTCTCTTTTGAAGCCTCGCTTGAAATTTCAAACTCCAAAGCCGGATTAACCGGATTATTACTCTCTGAAACTAGCTGATTATTACTCACCCGAGCATCTGGAAGATATCTTATAAAATTAATAGTATAGGGCTTATCTTTTAAAGTGATTACTCCTAATTTTTCAGGAATCTCTACCTTGATTGTTTCTCCTTGATCAAAAGTAAGCTCTAAATTTCCAAGAGGAGCAGCCTCTGTTTTCTCTACCTTCTGAACATCGATCGCCTCTAAATCTTCTTTTGAAACAAAAGAAATTTGGGCGGGCCCCATTTGAATTTTTTGAGGTGCGTTTGCCCCCTGTTTTTCAAAAATCCATTGGCTGATCTCAGCACTCTGACCTGGCATTCCTGAAAAACTGAGCTTTAACGCCGGATTTATCTTCTCTCCCGGAGTCACTTGCAAAACCGACAAAGCGTGTTGGTAGTATTGATCCACCTCCACTTGCCCTCCCCCTTTGAGTTTTTTCACCCAAGGGTTTTGAGGATCAGGAGGACTCGCCAAAAATCGAACTCGCCAGGTTTGAACAGAAGCGGCATCGGGCTCGGCCACCTGAATTAAGGGTTCATCGAGCACAATACGATCACTCGATTCACCTTCGGCTAATGCCATGCTTCCATCCACCCCATACTTTTGGGTAATGAAAGAGCCGATTAAAATCGTGATAATTCCTGCGTGAGTCACCACAAAGCCGATATGATGTTTTTTCCAAGGAAAGCGGGAAAGTGCTGCACAAAGAACGTTGATTCCTAGAATGAGTAAAAGAAGAGAAAACCAAATGGTATTGTAGACTTTTTCTTTGGCAACCGGGGTTCCATAAAGAGATTCATAGATAGTGCCCAGGGCAAGCACGTAAGCAAACCCCAACAAAACAACCACCGCAAGCTTTAAAGAAGCCAAAAATTTAAAAATGGACCGACAAATTTTTAAAAAAAACTCCATTCTAAACTTTCAGACTTTTTCTTCCTAAAAATTGAGCATGATCGCCCAATTCTTCTTCAATCCGCAAAAGCTGATTATATTTGCAAAGTCTATCACTACGAGAAGCCGAGCCTGTTTTGATTTGACCCGCAGCAGTCGCCACGGCCAAATCGGCAATCGTGCTATCTTCGCTTTCTCCTGAACGGTGAGAAATCACGGCCGTATAACCATTCTGATGGGCTAAAGCAATCGAATCAAGAGTTTCGGAGAGTGAGCCAATTTGGTTTACCTTGATCAAAATAGAGTTGGCGATCTTTTCTTGAATGCCGCGCTGTAATCGTTCTACATTCGTCACAAACAAATCATCTCCAACTAATTGGAGTTTTTTCCCTAAAGCCTCAGTTAATTTTTTCCACCCACTCCAATCATCTTCGGCCAAGCCGTCTTCGATTGAAACTAAGGGAAAATCTTTTTGAAAACTACCATAGTAATCAATCATCGCCTCTACCGAATAGGGTTTACCAGCAATGGGATAATATTTTCCTTCTTTAAAAAATTCGCTCGAGGCAGCATCGAGTGCAATTAAAATATCTTCGCCTGGCCGATAACCTGCCTTTTCAATGGCCTTCACAATATACTCGAGCCCTTCACGATCGGATTTCAACGAGGGGGCAAAACCACCTTCATCGCCTACTGCAGTTGAATAACCCGCCTCATGAAGTAATTTTTTAAGTTGGTGAAAAACCTCTACTCCAGCGCGCAAGGCCTCTGAAAACCTTCCACCGCAAACAGGCATGATCATCAGTTCTTGAAGTTCGATATTATTATCGGCATGAGCTCCACCGTTGATAATGTTCATCATCGGAACAGGTAAAACCCAGCTTTCATTTTTAAAAAGTTTTCCAAGATAGCGATAAAAAGAGAGCTTTTCTGTTTTCGCGGCGGCTTTTGCAACGGCCAAAGAAACGCCCAAAATAGCATTGGCACCCAAATGGTTTTTATTCTTCGTTGCGTCTAATTGAATCAATATTTTATCAATACCCCGTTGATCGATAATTTCTTTTCCAATCAAGGCCTCATTGATTTTCGTTTTTACATTCCCGACGGCTTTTAAAACACCCTTGCCTAAATATCTTTTAGAATCTCCATCCCGTAACTCACAAGCTTCGTGCTCTCCGGTTGAAGCTCCCGAAGGCACAATCGCCCTTTCTAGAATACCATTTTCCAAAAGAACTTCTGCTTCGAGGGTAGGATTACCGCGTGAATCTAAGACTTCACGTGCGTGAACTTTTTTAATTTTTGACATTTTATTAAGACTCCTTCTCAAAAAAATTGCCTCGGGGGTAACATCTTTAAAACTCAGCGTCAATTGGCGCTTACAATGTTTTTTTGTGAAACTTTACTCGTAATTGGCTAGCCAATTACTTTTATTTTTAGTTTAAAAATTTAGTTGTCGATTCTAAATCTTAATGTATAAGAATTTTTTTTCGGGATGGAGAATAGGTAAATTATATTAACTTTTTAACGATTGAGGATCTCATGAAATTCAAATCCATCCTTTTAGCTTTCGCACTTGCGCTTGTATTCTCTCTTATTTCTCCAGACGCTTCATTTGCCTCCACTCAGCAGGGCCAATTTCAACTCGGAACCGGCTTCGGGCTTTTTGTAGGCTCCGATCGATTCGATCCGGCCTTTGATATTGATTTAGAGCCTGAATATTTCTTTACCGATCACATCAGTTTATCAGGACGATTTGATGGCACTGTAGGTGGCACTGATTCGGTCGGCTTTGGCGCACGCTTTCGATATTATTTTAATTTTCCAAATCACAATCGCTTTAGTCTTTTTGTGGGAGCGGGTGCGGGCTTTTTAGTGGCCTTTGATCACAACACGAGTGCCTTTGGTGACATTGCCCTTCCTGTTTTTGGTTTCCAATACGATCTTACCAAACATGTAAAACTCGGATCGGACATTTCGTTTAACATCCTCTTCAATGGAGATAAAGCCGCCTTTGCTACACGCTTAATACCGATTCAATTCAAGTGGGCATTCTAGAAAAACAAGTTTAATTTCAATCTATTTTATAAAGCCCTTCTCAAACAAGAAGGGCTTTTTTCTTTTAAAAATGAGGGGGGAGATAGAGGAAGGTTTTAGAAAATAACCAAGATAAAAAGAAAACCAGCGGCACATGCCAAATCAATTGAAGAAAACTATACCCCACCAAATCTCGGGCTTTTACTCCCAAAATACCTAACAAAGGCAACATCCAAAACGGATTAATTAAATTCGGCAAGGCCTCTGCTGCATTGTAGATCTGCACAATCCATCCTAAATTCACTTGATGAAGATTTGCGGCTTGGAGCAAATACGGCGCTTCGATAATCCACTTACTTCCTCCTGAAGGAATAAAAACTCCTAAAATCGCAGAATAAGCCGCAACCAAAAGTGGATACGTATTGGCCGTACTAATGCGGGTAAAAAAATGGGCGAAATGCTCCGAAATTTGAGTTCCCACAATCATCCCAAAAATGACCCCATAAAAAGGAAATTGAATCAAAACTCCGCCACTTGCAGGAACAGCCTTCGAAACCGCTCGAGCAAATCGAGTGGGAGTTTTATGCAAAAGAAGACCTCCCGTAATAAAAATCAAATTATAGGTATTTAAATCGAGGGCCGCCAAAGCTCCTTGCGGAGAAGTTTTAAAAACATGAATGAGATAAAACAATAACAATCCTGCCATTAAATAATTCAGATAAAATCGATGCTCTAACCATTCGCCTGGTTTTTGAGAAACACTCGGCAGTTCTGGAGAATCGGATAAATCCACTCCAAAATCTTTTGCGGTTTTTGAGTTTTTTTCCGAAGGCGCTGAGATATAGGCAATCAACAAAGAAAGTAAAATCAAAGCCAGAGTTAAAAGAGCATTTTGCCAGGTAAAGAGAGTTTGCGTTAGAGGAATCATTCCGCTGATTTCAAAAAGCTTCGAAGGAATCGTTTCTTTCGTTGCCATCATGAGAGCCGCCGAAGAAGAAAGGCCCAATGCCCAGATTGCTCCCAGGCCTAAATAAGCGGCTGCTCCCGCTGCACGGTAATCCAAATCTTGAATACGTCGCGCAATCGCCCGCACCAACAACGCACTAAAAATCAAACTAAAGCCCCACGAAAGAAGTGAACTCAACATCGAAAAAAAAGCGATATATGCTACAGCGCCCTTTGATGTTTTTGGAATACCAGCCAAGCCTTCGATCAAGCGATGAACAAGGGGTGTTGTCGCAACGACATACCCTCCAATAATCACCATCACCATTTGCATGGTGAAAGGCACTAACGACCAAAATCCTTTTCCTCCCTCAATCAAGAGTGTGCTAGGCGCTTCTCCTAAGAAAATTCCCCCTAAAAAAGTAATCAAGATCCCCAAGAAGGCAAAAACCAAAGCATCTGGAAACCATTTTTCGGTCCAGGTCGCTAAGGCTAGGCCTAAATTTTCCATCTTAATTTTTTTCATTCCCCCTCCTCTATGATAGAATTCACACAAGGAGATTGATTAATAAAAGCATTTCTTTCAAGAAAAACTATGATTCCCTTAAAAATCTGGACCCCCGAAATTGAAGCTTCTGCAAAAAAACAATTGGAGAATATCGCTTCTCTCCCCTGGGTTTTTCATCATGTGGCTGCCATGCCCGATGTGCATTGGGGCTTAGGGGCAACAGTAGGTTCTGTGATTGCCATGAAAAATGCGGTAGCCCCTGCCGCAGTAGGAGTCGATATTGGTTGTGGGATGGGCGCAGTAAAAATCGGCCTTCTCGCCAAAGATTTACCCGAAAACTTGAAAAATATTCGCCATGAATTCGAACGCTCTGTGCCCGTGGGGCATGAAGGACATCAAAGCCCAGCTTTCGAACGGACTGGATTTTTAAAATCGCAGTGCATCGCTCATCTCCACAAACAAAAAAATCTGGTCAAAACCTCGGTGAGTCTTCAAGAAAAGGCGTCTTATCAACTCGGAACTTTAGGTGGAGGCAATCACTTTATTGAACTCTGCCTCGATACTCAAAATCAAGTTTGGATTCTGCTTCACTCCGGCTCACGTCATATCGGCAAAGTTTTAGCCGAACACCACATCGCAAAAGCTAAAAAGCTTGCGCATAATGCCGAGCTCCCCGACCCCGATCTTGCCGTTTTCTTAAACCAAACTCCCGAAATGCAGGCTTACCTCCATGATCTTTCTTGGGCTCAAGAATACGCCTTACTCAATCGCAAATTAATGATGGCGCTTTTACTCCGTAGCTTAGAAAAATTTTATCCACCTAAAAAATTAATCCCCCTCGCAGAAATTTGGTGCCATCACAATTACATGGCAGAAGAATATCACTTTGGCGAGAAAGTCTTGCTCACTCGCAAAGGCGCAATCAGCGCAAAGTTAGGCGAAATGGGAATTATTCCGGGCTCGATGGGCACAAAATCATTTATTGTGAAAGGTTTAGGAAATCCTGATTCTTTTCACTCTGCCTCGCACGGAGCGGGTCGAAAGATGAGTCGAAATCAAGCGAAGAAAAATTTCAAGCTTCACGATCTTGAATATCAAACCCAAGGCGTGGAGTGTCGTAAAGATGCGGGTGTGCTCGATGAAATTCCGGGTGCCTATAAAAAAATTGAAGAGGTTATGGAAAACCAAAAAGATTTAGTAGAAATTGTGACCGAGCTAAAACAGGTATTGTGCGTAAAAGGCTGAAAACTCATTACGAAGTGGCACGATTCACACATGACTTAAGCTGCAATTGAGGGGGGATAACTCGTCAAAAAAATGTCGGCTTGGGGTATTTCAACCCTAGTTTTTTTTTTTCAAATTCCTCCAATATTTTTCAAACCTTAACAACTCTCAGCTGGCATCTATTCTGCATATTTTAAGCTCGATTTAAATGATCATCAAAGGAGCTTAAAATGAGAAATTATCTCTCTATATTCAGCACCACACTTCTCTTAACATCTCTGGGTCTAGCCACCCCCACAAGTGCACAAAATCCTCCTATTTATCAGGCTGCCCCAGAAAATAGAGACTTCGGAAATTATCCCCTACAAAATAATCTCCAGGCGGCTTCCACCCCCCTGAGCGAGAATATACATACTTTACCCGCACGAAATCTGAATTCACTGAGTGCTCAAGATGCAGCTCAAATGATTCGCGATTGGAATTATAATTATTATGCGTCTTACCTAAACGATCCCACTTATAGAGCAAACACAGATGCGTGGATTAATCGAGAGATCGATAACTTAGAAACCGCACGTGAACGTCTTACGCCACAAAGTCAAACTTATACATTAGGGCAAGTTCTGATTGCTATCCAAGACGCCAATCCTAATATTCATTTTAGCCAAATTTTAAATAACCTACCCTTACGGCCTGGAGAGCTAGAACAAGCCAGAGACCGACAAGCTCTCATTGACTCCGTACGCCCCGGCTCGAACAATCAAACAGGAATACCTTCAAATCAACGAGACCGCTTTAACCAAGTACTGGGAGATAACAATCGAGACAATCTTGGCAACTTCGATGCTCGTGGTCCGAGAGAAGCAGGCGGCACTAGTACTCAAGGTATTCTGGGCAACATCCGTAATTTATTGGGCTTGGGAGGAACTCAGGGTAATGGACCTGGGAGTGAATTTGGTGTGGGCGATGGAGTGTTTGGCGGCCCAGGGAGCAGCTTTAAAGGAGGCCCAGGAATTCCACGCAATGAAATTCACACTCCCGATAACAGTGATTTAGGAGCACTGCAGGCATTAGGGGTTAGAGGAATTGATGCAACTCCCGCTGGAGTTTTAGGAGCACTGCGAGATATGGGAGGCAATCCAGGTACACCAGAAGATGACGCTTACCGTAACGCATTGGGCGCCGCCACTGCACCCTCAATTATTGGAGACCGGACAAACGCTCCCTTTGGATTTGGTATTTGTATAGCTGGCGTTCGAGACCAAGTGGTCGGTCAGTTTACGCCTTTCTCCAACGATGCACGAGCAGAAGGTGAAAGGACAGATCGACAACCCGGCGATACAAACTGGTACAGTAGCTTTGGTACTCCGCCTGTAGATGCCCGTAATAACAACAGTATAGTAGCGGGAATTCAAGACTGTCAGACTCGATATGGCGTGTCTGTTTACAATCCCGCACAGCCTTTTAGTTCAACAGGGCAACAACAAGGCTGGGGTGCTAACGCCGGACCTCAACAAGCAGGAGGCCAGAGTCACTCAACCACTGGCCCTATGCGCGCGGATCCTAATGCAGGTGGACAACAGCCTGGTGGTCAAGGTCAAGGTGGGCAGGGCCAGTCCGGCGGACAAACAGGTGGACAACATAGTGGACAACAGCAAACGGCTCAACCTCAAAGGCAGGGCAACCAACCCCAAGGCGGACAAGGACAAGGTGGACAATCCGGTGGTCAAGGTCAATCCGGCGGACAAACAGGTGGTCAGGGCCAAGGAACAGCTGGAAACAATAATAATAACAATAATGACCCTAATCGTGGACGAAACGGTGGAGGTGGAGCGCACTCAGAGGCTGGTGACGGAGTCAATACTGGCGGACGTCGCGGCCCCAACGATGGATCGTACTCCCCCGCAGGAGATGGAGTCAACTCGGGTGGACGGGGTCCTAATGACGGTTCTTATGCCCCTGCAGGAGAAGGTGAAGGGGTTGGAAATTACCGTGGGCCTATTGGTGCAGCTTCTCCTGTTGAAAATAATGGAGTGTTAATGGGCGGTGCCAATAGTGGTGGAATTGTAGTACCTGGCGGCGGTAATCGTACCGCGGCGCCACAAGGAAATGGAGCCTATATTTGGGACGATAGTCGTGGAGTAATCGTGGATGGCGGCCGAAACGGTGGTGGAGGCTGGGGCACAACTGCAGCGCCCGCGGCTCCTGCTCAACAACAAAACAGCAATCAATAATCCACTGAAAAATATAAATGAAACTCAAACCCCGTCGAAAGACGGGGTTTTTTATTGCCTTTAGGAAAACCCCCGGCTTTGCCGGGTGGACTCATAGGGTTT
>CAYLKF010000014.1:0-37394 GCA_964384365.1 uncultured Pseudomonadota bacterium
AGAGGAAGTGTCAATTCATTTGTACAAGTTGAGAGTAAGAAAAATGGGGAATAAAAAAGGGCGATTTAAAATCGCCCTTTTTATCTATAAGGAAGATTATTTTATTTAATCGAGCGAGACGCGCCTTACATAGATATGCTGCGCCGTTGCATTCAGTTCACTCCAAGCAATAACCACTGCATTATGAGCAGGGTCGTAAGCGATCGAAGGCGTTGCCATGCTTAAAGTGGCGAAAGCAGATGCGCGAATGGCTAGCGGTGTACTGGCAACATCCTGCCAAGCGGGAGGAGTCGCTGTGGGGTTCCAGCGTCGAATATGCACCCCATCGCTTTGACCATAAGCAATCACCAGGTTTCCACTCCGATCAAGTATCGGCACCGTATGATAAGGCCACGCATCTCCCGAAGCTGTAATGCTAGAGACCCTTCCCGAATTTGCTCCGAAAGATTCCCAGGTGCTTCCCGTCCAATGTCGAGTATAAAGATTACGCGGAGAAGGGGTGGCGCCTCCGGAGATTTGTTCCCACCAGCCTACCCAGGGCTTATTATCGCTGTCTAAAATTACGGTTGGATCTTCAAATTTATGTAATCCATCCATGGGTGCCCCGAGAGCATTTAAATTTCCAGAGCTATAAGTAGGCCAGCTTGCTCCATCCCAATAGCGAACTCGAATACCAGCACCTGGATCAGGATCGGGAGCAACATATACAAGCACCGGATTTCCGGTGGATTGCATGGCCAAAGTGGGGCCCTCATAGATTCCAGGTATATTTACATCTTCGATCGGGTTAGTGCCCATTGGACCCCATGCGGTTCCACTCCAACGATAGACGAAGATTCCATAAGATCCGTAAACGCCAGGCATCGCCGGATTGTCATAGATTTCTCTCCAAGCCACTACCGGATTCCCAGAAGGTTCTAGTTTTAAAGAAACGTGGGCGGCATGTGTTTCAAGAGGGGTTCCTCCAACAGTTGGATTGGGAACTGCGCTTAAAAATGGAGTTCCATACTGTTGCCAGCTACTTCCATTCCAATGGCGCACATAAACGTTGGCAGCATTTACAGATCCCGCTTCTTCTTCAACCCAAGCCAAGACCGGGTTTCCATCGCTTTTAAGAACCAGATTGAGCGACTGAGGTTCAATGAGCCCATTTCCACCCCTAATTCCATCTCCGAGATGTTGCCAAGTTGTGCCATTTTGCCGCCAGCAATAGACCTTGCTCACGCCGCTACCGGGAGCATCGTTTTCTATCCAAGCGACTACAGCGTTACCGGAGCCATCTACAGCGACGACGGGACTTGTACTTTGGGTAAGTCCGGGTACGGCACTTAATCCATCACTATCGGGTGGTGGAACCATTGAGCTAGGGCCCGCAGGTGAAGGTGGTGTTGTTCCAGAACCTGGAGGTGTCGCACCTGGGCTCGGAGTTGGAGTTGGGCTACCAGCTCCACCTCCTCCGGATCCTCCACATGCGGTCAGGGAGATTAAAAAAGTAAAAACACTTAAAAAGAGAAGCTTCTTTAAAGAGGCTTTCATGGAAAATCCTTTCTTGCCGGTCCAAATCCGGTGATTTTTCTTGGCAAAAAATTTTGCCACTCTAAATTGTAACGAAAAAGGAGTGGGAAGTTCTAGAGAGAAAAGAGAAAAAATGATTAAATTTTCTTTATAATTCAGAGGATTATGAAATTGTTAAGGATTGTTTAAACCTGTATAAGTGCAAAAAATGCAGAAATAAAAAAAGGGAGCGGGTTTTGGGGAAGCGCCGCCCCCTTATGGGGTCAGGAAGGAACATCCTTTAAACTTTATTTTAAAACCTGTTGCGCGATTCAATTTCTGCGTCACGGTTTCCCAAACATCCTCACGTATATTAAATACGCTGCGGTGTTTGGGTCCCTCCGTTCCTTGAACTTGAATCGCTCACGACGGTTTTAAAACAAAGTTTTTCAATTTCTTTCTTAACGATATTCAACTCGGTATGTGGTTAGGGCCTCAAAGGGTTTTCCGTTTTTAGTCATGCCCGTGAAAGTAAGTGTGGAATTTCCCTCGGGGAGATATTCTAAAACATCCCAGCCTCTAAACTTTACTCTGAGCTCGTTTATAGTGTTTTTGTTGAAATCTGCAACTTTTATTTTCTCGTCTAAAACCGGCACTGGAATAGGTAAAATCATATCGTTTACCTTGACGAGCTTAATGCTGGTTTCGTTTATATCTTCAGCCTTTAAGCCCGCGGGAGGTTCGATAAATAATTCTAATTTAGAAGGATAACGTAGATCTCCCACTTTAATGATCGCTGGGCCATTTCCAATTTCTCCCGAAGCAATTACGGCACCTTTCGCACGTGTATATTGGGGCTTACTCCATCCACGCGTTGTATTCTTTTTTGAATAAGCAATCGTATGACGAGATCCGGGGGTCATAAACACTTCGCGACGATTGCCATAATTGTCGGTTTTATGACTTCGTTTTGCTTCAACTGTTCCATAAAAAGGGATGGGGTTGCCATTCCCGTTGTGGAGAACTTCTAATTCTACTTTTACACGGCCTGGTTCATCACCCTTTTGGTTTTCAATTTCAACGATTTTACCGATGACAATAGAGCCTTTTGGGATTAAAACGGGTCCGCGATTGGGCGCATTTTCTGCGAAAACGAAGAGAACCGGATCCCCAACTCGAGAAACGCGAGAATGTACAAGTTGTCGAGATTCGAGAACGATATTCTCGATACGAATCGGCTTTGGGGCGGCTTTTTTGGACGTTGTTTTTGGTTTATCTTCATCCGTTTTTTCTGGGGCTTCGGGTTTTACTTTTTGACCCACAGAAATGACAGGAATTGTTGAACTGGGCTGGGCTGCCGGGGCCGCTTGAGGAGCCGCCGCAGGAGCAGGTGCCGCTTGGGGTTGAGGTGCCGAAGCACTTTCTTGAGCAATCAAGGGCATTGAAATTAAAAAACTTGTTAACAAGAAAACAACATGGCGTTTCATTTTTTTCTCCTTCTTAAGAAAAACTAAGATAAGTTATACAAACGTAAATTATAGAGAACTAAAGAAAACTCTTGCAAATGGTTTTTATAAATAAAAGTAGAGCCACTATGAAAAACTTTCGTCAAAAGATAAGCTTTCTTTTTATTTTTCAAATGGTTGTAATTTTATTTTCTTATTTTTTCATTTCCCAAAGTATTGGAAAGTCAAAACCTGAAAATGCGGGCAGTGAAGGAGGAAATAAAATTTCTACCGAAGAAGGATATTTTTTGATTTGGCAGGGGAGTGCAGTGGAATTGTCGGGATTACCCAATTTACCCCGGGTACGAGTAAATTTTAATGAAGTTTTGCCTAAAAAAGAGGTGCCATCGCTTGGAGCTCCGGTCGAAGAACAAGATTTGGGCGGAAATTTAAAAAAGAAAGCCCCTTTGGCTTATAAGAATCCTCGTTTTCGCAATATTCAAATGGCTCAGGGGGGAGATCCTTCTCTCGTGAAAGGAATGAGTCCTAAAAAGGTTACGGAAGTTCCTAAAGATTCTGGAAAAGAAATTACTCTGGAATACGGAGATGGATCGAAAGAGATTATTCTCGAATCTCCTTTGGGCCGTGAAGAAAATTTTTATGATCGAAAGGGGGCTTGGGTTTGGAAAAAGACCGAGAAGGAATCGCAGGGAATAAAAATTAAAAAAACTCAGTGGCAAGATGGAACGGTGATTAGCGAATACGCAAATGCTTCAGGTGTTGTTTCGTTTCTTCGGGATCAAGAAAGAAATATTCTAACAGTTAGTTTTTTGAATAATAATAAAAACCTACTGAAAGAGTTAGTTTGTGAAAACAATGTGTGTGCAGAAAATTAAGGGGACCTCTAAAAACTACCTATCTGCATTGTTGCCCATTGCACTCGCAATCCTCATGTGCGTTTGTGTACGCTGCGTTTGCTCGTTTGGGGGCGCCTAGCATCTGGGCAATTTTTAGAGGTTCTTAAGAAAGTTGAGTTCTTAGGAATGCCCTTAATAGAAATAAAAAAACCCTGCTTATAAAGTCTAAGCAGGGTTTGCTTTTAATAAGGAGAGATTTTAGGGGACGTAAAGAATATTGCCGGGGCCGTACCCGCCGTATCCACCCGGTCCATAACCTGCACCACCGTATTGTCCGGGGATAGGGGTGTTGAACCAAAAACCACGCTGATTATTACCGCTTGTATTTTGAATATAACCTCCTACTTGAGCACCACCGTAGCCATAACCTCCACCGCCATATCCTGGTCCTACAGGATAATAGTAATAAGAAGGCGTTCCCACTTGCACAGAAGTTGGGTAGTTTTGTGGGGGTGGCGTTTGTCTCAAGGGAAGCGTGGGAGAGTTGGCAGTGGCATTATATTCAATATTCTGGTTTTGATACTGTTTTGATGCGGCTTGGCTGGCATCTGAAAGAAAGAGGCCCGCAACAACAACCGCCAGAAAGATAATTTTAGATTGCATAGTTTCCTCTCCTGCTTACTTTAACAAAAAGAATTAAAATTCGCTATTGCTCCTAATCTCTTTTTTGTTTAACGGCCAGGTTTTTTGAAAAGTTTTTGAGTAATTTTTAACATTTCTATACAAGGGTGCTCCTTAATAGATAAAAGAAAGGATTTTATGCCCAGTAAGGCTTCTAAAGAACTTGAGATTTTCCCGAATCCAGAACCCAAGCGACCCTATGAAATCCGTTTTGAATGCCCGGAATTTACTTGTTTGTGCCCCAAAACGGGCCAACCAGACTTTGCCACTTTTTATATTCGTTATTTTCCGGCCAAGCATTGTGTGGAGCTAAAGTCTCTTAAACTTTATTTGTGGTCTTATCGAAATGAAGGGGCTTTTCATGAAGCTGTTACGAATCAAATTTTGAAAGATCTTGTTCAGGCGTGCAAGCCCAGGTTTTGTGAAGTGGAAGGGGAGTTCTATGTGCGTGGCGGTATTTATACCACTGTTCGAGCAACTCATGGCCGCGAACCCAAATAAGATTTGAGTTCTCCTTTTGTATTGATCCAAATCATTTCTACTCCCTCAAGTCTGGGAAGGATTTTTTCGCTCGCTATGGGGCCCAATACATAAAATGCAGTTGAAAGGGCATTTGCAAACGCTGCAGTCGGTGCAATGACGCTTACACTTTCTTCACGGTGGATGGGAGTGAGGGTGCGCGGATCTAAAATATTTCTCGGATTTTCTTCATTTCCAGAGCTCGTGAGGGCCTGTTCTGAAATAAAAAAAGTTTTTGTGTTTTTCCCATATGCTTGTTTCGGAATTTGAATAGCGACTTTCCATCTGCCGGCTCCTGCCCGAATATCGCCCCCCGCATCAATGAGGCTTTCAGCAAAACCTTGTGCGCGGAGCACTTCCAACATTTGATCAAGAATAAAACCTTTCCCCATGCTCGCCAAACCGATTCGCGTATTTTTATCGGTTAACTCTCCTTCATTGACGAGCAGTAGAATAGGGGCTTTGCGCCCTTTTTCCGAAAGGGAGGGAAAACGAACATCGAAAGCCCCTTGAGTAAGATGCGCGAGCTCTAAAGAGCTTTGTAGAATCCAAGTTGTTTCTAAAGAAAGTGGACAAGAGCGTTTACCAGCGTTTTGATTGAGGCAAGTAACATCCGAAGTTTTTTGGTATTCGCTAATCTTGGCTTCGATTTCGCGAGCGCGAGTGTAAGCTTTATCGGTCGCATTGAGAGCTTTTTGTTTTTGTTCGGGTGAAGTCTTTACCGTAATGTTGACGGGTACGTGACCCATCAAAAGTTGTGAGCGGGTGAGTTGTATTTGTCGAGGAGCACAGGACGCAAAAAGAAAAGAAAGCAAAAAGCCAGTCGTTAAAACAAATTTTCGGTTTTTCACGCCTCTTTATTTAGAAATCAGACCTAATTGTCTAGCCCAATATTTTAAGACTAGTTCGGATATACATCCTTTTCAATGCCGACTTAATTAGAACTTCTTTACTGAAAATATTTGAAAACGACTTTCATTTTCTGTTGACAAGTCTAAGGGGGTTGGTTAGTTGCGCCCCGTAAAGTGAAAATGACTTTCTAATCTAGAGTGCTTCAATAAAGGGGATCTTCGGTGAGACTTTACATTCAGCGGCTTTTTATAAGTTTATTTTTATTGGGGATAATTCTTTCGAGTTACGCTTGCCAGCCAGGTGTTTCATCTTTGAATCAATCTTCGAATGTGGCTCCGAATCTTTCGGAATCTGAAGAAGATGCAGACCCTGCTGAAATCGCTTTGGGTGAAAGACTTTTTCGGGAAACACGCTTTGCCCAATTTTTCGCAGCTCATAATACTTCGATTAACGCACCTTTAGTTTCGGGAGATCCTGTCATGGATGTTACTCCTACTTTAGGTTCACCTTTGTTGGGCCCCTACAAAGGAAAGTCAATGAACTGCGCTGCCTGCCATTTGGTCGATGAACAGTTGAATGTGGAGGGCGGTGGGATGCGTACCTACTCTGATTTTGCAAGACGTAGCCCCATTCCGGCTCGTCTCGAAGATGATCATACAATGACTCCTCGAAATTCGCCGCCTTTGGTGAATTCAACTTTGCCTCGTAATACGGCAATGTTTCTTCATTTCGATGGAGAGTTTACGACGATTGAAGATTTGGTAAAGGGGACTTTTGTCGGAAGAAATTTTGGTTGGTTGGCAACCGAGCGTTCAGCAGCACTCCGTAATCTTGCGCGAGTGATTCGAGAAGATGATGGACAAGGTGATCTGGCGAGCAATTATGCAAATCTTCCCTATAAGAAAGTTTTGGCAGGCATTGATCCCTCTATTCCAGAAGAATATCGAATTCCTCCCGCTTTTCGAATTAATGTTGATGCATCGAGTGATGAGTTAGTATTTCATGCGGTTGCAAAATTGGTTTCTGCCTATGTTGATGGGTTGGTTTTTTCTCAAGATAATAAAGGGCAGTTTAATGCATCTCCCTTCGATGAATTTTTGCGAAAAAACCATTTGCCTCGTGTTCCAGAAGATGGAGAAACGGAGCTCGATTTTAGTCGGCGCCTTTTGGCTGAAGTGAATGCTCTTCAAAATCCTTATTTTATTAGTGGCCGCGATGGAAGTTTCTCTTTTCATAATCAAGATTTTCGCTTTGGGACCCGAGAACTTGAAGGCTTAAAAATTTTCTTCGAAGAATCTTCGCAAATTGCGGCTCCCCCTCGTTCTCAAGGTGTTGGAAATTGCATCGCTTGCCACGCAGCCCCAAATTTTACCGATTTTAAATTTCATAATACGGGAGCAACTCAAGAAGAATACGATGCTATCCACGGGGCTGGTAGTTTTTGGGCTTTGCCGATTCCTTCTCTAGCGGCAAGAAATGCGAGCCCAGAGCTCTACCTCGCACCTTCTCCAAGCAATCCTGCAGGAACGGGGCGTTTCATTAGCGCGCCTTCTTTAGCCAGACCTGGTTATACCGATTTAGGGGTCTGGAATGTCTATGGCAACTCAGATCACCCTCTTGCTCAAGAAACTCTGCAAAATATTCTTTGCGAAATGAATGCGGGCCGGGTTGCAGATTGCGAAGTAGGTACGTTGCTTCCACTAACAATTGGCTTATTCAAAACCCCTGGGCTTCGCGATTTAGGTCATGCAGCGCCATACATGCATAATGGTGAGCTCGATACGATCGAAGAAGTTATTCGTCATTACATCAATTTTTCTCAGATGGCTCGAACTGGACTAGTTCGAAACGCCGATCCTGAAATGTCTAATATTCATCTTACAGAAGAGGATATCGCGCCCCTCACGGCGTTTCTGAAATCCCTCAATGAAGATTACAATTAAGGAGGATGTCGTCATGAAGAAGTTTTTATTGGGTTTGTTTTTGTTGGGTTTGTTTGTCCAGAATGTGCAAGCAGTAGAAAGTGGAGGGCCGGAGCTTAAATTCGATTCGAATACAGTTTCGACAGGAGCCGAATCGAAGCCCGCCAAATCTTCCAAAGAGTTTGTGTATGGCGCCGAACCCATTGCAAAATTTGGAAATGAGCAAAATTATATTAAATTGGGTGGGTATGCATCGATGCGTTTCGAGGCAGATACAGCGCAAGATTTAAACGATACTTTTACCCTCCGTCGTTTGGTGTTTGAAACCGATGCACGAATTGCTTCTCGCTTTCGAATCTATTCGGAGTTGGAGTTTGAACGTTTTAGAAAAATAGAACTCGAGAGAAATGTAACTGCGACTCCCGGAGGAGGGCTTTCTGTTACTCAAGAAATTGAAGGCACGAATAATTCTGAAATTGCGCTTGAACAAGCTTGGTTTGAGTTGACCTTCCGTAATTGGATAAAGTTGCGTGGAGGAGCAGTCTTGGTGCCCTTGGGGCGGTTTAATATCAATCACGATGATAACTTATGGAATCTCCCTCGACGTTCTTTGGTTGATCGGGGTGTTCCGGTATTGGCCTCTACTTCCGCTTGGGATGAATTGGGAATGGGTATCAACGGAGATATTGAAATTGGAGAAAAGCAAAAGGTCAATTATCAAATCTACGTTGTGAATGGAGCGGTTCTCGATGCGGCCGTGGAGCAAACTGTTCAAACCCGCGTGGGCGATACTACCTTAAATGAAGTGGAAGCAGAATTTGATATTTCAACCGGTGCTTTTGCCCATGACGTTAAAAATGCCAAAACAGTCACAGGTCGAGTCATGTATAGCCCTGCACTCGGTCATGAGTTTGGTTTTTCCGGTTACTGGGGGCGCTATACCCCCAGCTATTTGCCGAGTGAGAATTTAACTTCTTTTGGTTTTGATACCTTGCATACCTGGAAGAATTTTGATTTCGAAGCAGAATATATTTATACCCATTTAGGGGGATTAAGAAACACCGTCAATGGTTTAGCGGCTCAAATTGTCGATCAAGAATCGCAGGCAGAAGATGATAGTACTTCTCCCGGCCTTGAAACCGAAGTCGCGTTTGACCCTTCTGGGCTTGCTTCAACAAAACAAGGGTATTGGATCGAACTCCGTTATCACTTGCGTCCGAAGTTTTTAACGGATTCATTTTTTGGTAAACATTTCTCGGATCCGCAATTCATTCCAGTTTTGCGGTGGGAACAAGCTTTCTTGACTGGGCGTTTGGTGGAGGCGACTTATTCCAATGGGGCAATCAATAGTTATGTCACTCAAAATCGCCGGGTGGATCGTATTACGGCAGGAATGGCCTTTCGTTTAAATCCCTTGGCGGTATTTCACTTAGCGTATGAATATACTCAAACGAATAAGGGCCAAGCTTTAGCCGAGGTAACGAACTATCTTCCCACACCCAGTAGTAAAAATAGCGCAGTCATGTTTGGAGCAGCGTTCGGATTCTAAGATTTTTGGAAACTCTTTATTATTTATAGGGAAAAACTAAGATTTAGTTTTTCCCTATCATAAGGGGCTCACGTCGCCCCCTCCAATGGCAAAGCCATTGAAGCCTCTCCCTCCCGTTCGCTTTGCTCACTGTGCAAATTCCCATCGGTGTATACCAATGGGAATTTGCTTTTTTAAATTAAGATATTTCATGACAGTCTTATTGTTTTATTTTAGGAGGACCTATGAAAAAAATATTCATTTTAATAAATTTTTTCTTTCTTTTACTTCCTTTTACTTTATTTGCACAGACTACCGTTTATCTTAAACCCGATGAAGCTCTAAAGCTTATTTTCAAAGATTCACAAGAAGTGATCAAAGAAGAACACCCGGTGACCCCTGCAGTCCAGGAGCGGGCTAAACAACTTCTGGGCTATGAACTTTCGAAGTCAAATTATCCCTTTTACATTGGCAAAACTAACGGTAAAATTGATGGTTATGCAGTCGTTGACGATGAAGTAGGAAAAGTGCTCCCTATTACTTTTGTGACTCGTATAAATCCCGATGGGAAAATCGCCCAGGTTGAAATTATGGTTTACCGAGAAAGTCATGGGGGAGAAGTCGCGACGAAACGTTTTTTAAATCAGTTTCGGCAAAAAGCTTTGAGTGATGAACTGCGCTTACATGGAAATATCACCAATGTGAGTGGTGCCACCCTTTCTTCGCAGGCTTTGGTAAAAGGTGTAAAAAGAGCATTAGCACTTTGGCAGATTTTCTATAAAAAGACTTAGCGTTTTCGATTAGGAGGAAATATGAGAGTTAGGCAACTTATTTGGGCCGTTATTTTAGTAACACTCGCTGTATTTCCTGGTTTGCATTGTTTTATTTCTTCGGGCGGTGGTAGCGGCACATCAACTCCTACTGGAATTCTATACGTACTCGATCGAGCAAACGATTCTGTCTACATTTTTGATAGCTTAAACACGATTACTGGAAGCGTCAGCCCAAACCGAACGATTTCAGGTTCGGATACTGATATTCAAAATTCTGTTGCTTTAGCCAACGATTATGTCCGGGACATTCTTTATGTTGCTGACAATACTGCGGGGTCCCAAGCCGTTCTTGTTTTTCTTCCAGCGTCGACTGTGAATGGAGACGCTTCACCCAATCGTCAATACACAGGTTTCACCCAAGCGATCTCGCTTTGTTACGATGCGACAAATGACATCCTTTATTTAGCAGATGTGGTCGCTCAAGCCGTTTATGCGTGGGATGATATTTCGACGCTACGGACAAATACTGGCCCGACCCGCACTATTCTCTTGGGATACATCCCCTCTTCTTTGGCGATTGATACCACCCACAACATTCTTTATGTTGGTCAACCCCTTGCCCAACAAGTCAATTTATACACGAGTGCCGACCAAATCAGTAATCTGAGCAATATCATTCTTCCTACTCGAAGTTTTACCAATGCGACTTCTCCTTTTGCCCATATCAATGGAATGGCGGTGAATGGTTTGAATAATATTTTATATGTTTCGGAAAGTGATACTCAATCGATCGATATTTTTGATAATGCGACTACCCTTTCGGGTGTAGAAGAGTCCAATCGCGAGTTATCCGGAAGTAGCACGGGCCTAACCATTAATCAGGGCGATGTTGTGCTGCAAAGTAACACACTTTACATTATTCAAGGTCTTACCACGATTGGAATTTGGGGGAATGCCAATGCAGTAACGGGAAATGTGGCTCCGGACCGAGCTTTAACCATTACCCCGGCCTCACAAATTGTAGGAATAGGGGTAGACCTGACACGCTCTTAATTTTCTATGGAAATCAAAAGGCTTCATCATCTTTCCTCTTCGCTTAAGTTGGTTCTCCTTGTTTATTTTATTCTAACGAGCCTCGGTTTTTGCGGTGCAGCGCTGATGAGTTACGATCGCTACCATTTTGATCACCAAAAAACTTCTTACTATTATCGTGGAGATCCTGCTGAGGGTGAAACAGCCTTTGCCAAACCTTTTTCTCAACTCATTGGGGTAACTCATGTTCATTCTTACACGATGCCCCTGGTTTTTTTAACGGCTTGGTTGGCTTTACAAGGAACTCCAATTCGTAAATGGATGAAAAATTTTTTGGTCTTGGCTGGCGCTCTTTCTATTTTAATCTACAATGCTGCTCCCTACGTTTTACGTTACGAGACCGAAAAAGGAGCCTATTTGTTTACAATAGGAGGAGTTGGTTTGTTTGTTTTCTTTTTTTGCCCGGCTTTATTAATTTGTTATGAAATTTTAATCGGTTTAAAAGAAGACTAGAGGGGTTCAACCTGTTAAGGAGTAAGGCATGCGATTTTTCAAAATGAAATATCTTCTTTGGATGAGTCTGGGATTTCTAATCTCGACCAATGCTTTTGCTGAGCCTTTACCAGAGTGGTCAAGTGAGGTGACGGCCTTAATTCAAAACGGAGGGGTGTACGTTGAGAGTGCAGATGGAAAACCTATTTTTGATTATCAGGGAAAAACGAATTATATTCCCGCGTCTACATTAAAGGTCGCCACTGCGTTAACCGCTCTCGAATTATTAGGAAAAGATTATCGGTTTAAAACAGAGTTTTATGTGGATGGCGATTCGAATCTTTATGTGAAAGGTTATGGGGATCCTTTTCTAGTTTCGGAGGAGCTTAGCCAAATTGCCAAAAAACTAAAATCTCTCCGCTTAGACCGGGTAAAACAAATTATTTTAGATGATAGTTATTTTGAAAAAATTTCTGTTCCGGGCGTATCGGCTTCTTTAAATCCGTATGATGCACTCAACTCCGCACTTTCTGCCAATTTTAATACCATTTATGTTTTAAAAACAAAAAAGGGGGTTGAATCGGCCGAACCCCAAACCCCCATTACCGAGCTCACCCGAATTTTGGCGGCCAAGGCGCCTTTAGGCAAAAGCCGTATTAATTTGGCCGCGCATCCGGAACAATCCCTTTTGTATGTGGGCTATCTTTTAAAAGAATTTTTAACAGAACAAGGGGTTTCTGTAGAGGGGGAAGTACGCCCAGGGCGGGTTCCAAGTTCAATCAAAGTTTTTTATAAACATTCTTCGTCCAAAAATTTAGAAGAAGTTTGCCAGGCGATGTTGAAGTTTTCGACAAACTTCATTGCAAACCAAATTTTCTTGGTTGTCGGTTCTGAAAAAATGGGAGCGCCTGCTTCTTTGGCGAAGGGTAAAAAGGTGATGACTGAATTTTTGAATACAAAAGTGGGCATCCAAAATTTTAATATTGAAGAGGGGTCTGGGATTTCTCGTTTAGATAAACTGAGCCCCTATGACTTGGTGATAGTCTTAAGGGCGTTTGAAAAGTATAAGAAATTACTCCCTGAAAAATTAGAAGGGATTCTTGCCAAAACAGGTACCTTGAATGGTGTTTCTTCTTTAACTGGATATTTTGAATCTAACCAGTTTAAGCAAATTCGCTTTGCGATTCTTCTCAACCAAAGTGCAGGAAATCGAGAAAAGGTTGCCCGAATTCTCTATCAGAATCTCCACTAAAATTATTGGCAAATGTTTTGTTCGTTATTTAAGGGCTTTGAATCAAAGTGAGCGTGCACTTTTTTCTGGCTTACCCCCTCTGTGAAGTGAATGGGGCAGAAAGTTCGGGCATGAGCGATGCAGTCTTGTTCGGAGTTTTTTATAGAGGTGAGACTCTCGGAAGCTCGGCAAGGTCCTCCTACTTTACAAGTGCGCTGAACCGAAACCGTGCAAGTGCCGGCCCACCCGAGTGAATAGGTGAGAAAAATACTTAAGAAAGTTAAAAGTCCAAATGTGGATTTTTTTGAAATATGCATAAGGTTTCCTCCGGGGATTCTAGCACCAACGCCCGCTTCATAAAAGAGGGTTCATAAAATTTCAAGAATTCTAATTTCCCACCCGCATCAAATTAGGAGAAGTTTGTTGAGGCGCCACCTGTCGTAAGGGTTGGCCCTGCGGGGCTGAACGAGGGGCTCGAGGAGCGCGCGGAGCTGTATTCACAGCATTTTGAGGGAGCTCTCGCAAAGGGATTTCAATTGCTTGGGTGTCGGATGTTTGGGGCGTATAACTGGTTTCAACAATCATGAATCCATTTTTCATCAGCCGAATTTGATGCGTTTGATGAAGCTCTAAATTATTTAAGGCCGCAGGAGTTTTGAGCCCAGTGGGGCGGCCATTTAAGAATATATCGGCCCCTTGTGGGTTACTGCTAATTGCGGCGGAACCCCACTGAGGCTTGGGTGCCGATTCGGGAATCGTTTCAGGTTTTGATTCGGCAAGAGGAGCCGTCGGGATTGCCGGTATCGTTTCTGCCAGGGGTTTGGATTCCGATGGATTCATCGGCACAGGAGCGATAGGCGCCGTAGGAATCACGGGAATAGCAGGAGCAGGAACAGGCACTAAGTTCTGAAGTTTGTTGTGAGCAAGCTTGGGAGCTAACCAGTAAGTCCAAGCGAGATAACCCCCACCCACAAATCCAACAAAAAACAAAAACAAGAAAAGAAGAATAAAAATTAGGGCATTGCTTGAAGATTTTTTAGGAGCAGGGGCTTTGGGAGATGTTCCAGGAATATAAGAAATCGCCGTTTGCGCAGTACGCGATAAGGTGTGATCGGGCTTGGGTGCGCTGAGTTCTTGGTTACTTTTCTGTTTATAACTTGCCAGAAACAAGGCGAAGTCTTTGGGGAGAAATCCGGCATGAATTTGGGCCAAGGCCTGTGCCAAATCGCGTTGCATCTCTTCGGCATCGGCGTAACGATCTTTCAGATCGTGGGCCAAGGCTTTCAAGAGGATTTTTTTCAAGGCTTCAGGGATTTCTTCGGGTAAATTTTCAAGCTGAATGGGTGCGTTTCGAATTTTATCTAAGATTCCAATTTCGGTATCGGCATCGAAGCATTTTTTTCCGCTCAACATTTCAAAAAGAATAACGCCCAAGGAAAAAATATCACTTTGAGGGGTTAAGGCTTCGCTGCGAACTTGCTCCGGAGACATATAGCTAAATTTACCGCGCAGCATCCCGGTTGCCGTGAAGCTTTTTTTAGAAGTGGCCTTTGCAATTCCAAAATCACCCACTTTTACTTCACCATTATAAGAGAGCAAAATATTATGGGGTGTCACGTCGCGGTGAATCACGCCCAGGTTATTACCTGCGAAATCAACCTTATGGTGAGCGTAAGCCAAGCCCGCAGCAGTTTGCATGGCGATAAAACAAGCAACATCTACAGGAATTTTATTTCCTTTTTCGGCAATTCGCTGCATCAGGGTTTTGAGATCGCAGCCTTCGATATATTCCAAGGCAATATAGTAATCGTTATCCACAGAACCTAAATCGAGCACCGAAACGATGTTATTGTGATTGAGTTGAACGGCGAGCTTGGCTTCATCGACCAACATGGTAATGAATTCAGGGTCTGCAGCCCAATGGGGGAGAATTTTTTTGATGACAACGATTTTTTCGAAGCCATCCACGCCGAAAGTTTTGGCTTTATAGATTTCGGCCATACCGCCGGTGGCCATTTTTTCGAGTAAGAAATATTTTCCGAACGGTTTTTGAGAGTTAGAATTCATAAAAAGTTTAAAATTAGCGATTCATTTTTCGCCCGATTGTTAAGACGAACATTGCAATAAAAAAGGCCCCAAAAAAGCCTTCGCTGGCTCCAATAAAACGACTCGCTCCTACAGGGCGGTAATCCCCATAACCGATGGTGGTGAAAGACACCACACTAAAATAAAGGCAATGAAAGTAATCGACTAAAGTAGGATAGGTTTGGCTAAGATCTGGATATAATTCACGATTTACAAGGCCCTCATCGGTATGAATTCCAGAAAAAAGGTAGAGAAAGGCACAAAACAGAACAGTGATTAAGCAGGTTAAGATGACACGATTAGAGCGTTCACCATAGCCTGCAGAAAAGCGCATAAATTCAAGCCCAATTCTTTTTCGAAAATGGGTTTGCTTTCGGCGACACTCCATTTCTCCGTAATAGAAATCTCCGGCAGTTTCGTAGCTCCCAAAGTTTTCGTAGCATTGTTTAATGTTTCTGCAGACCTCAGCGGCTTTCAAGTAGCGCTGCTTGTCTTTCGCTTGATTGGCATCTAGCTCATCGCGGCATAGGAACCTTCCTTGTTTGATCGCCCAATTGGCTTCGTTGAAGTCGACATTTCCCATGGAGGTATCGATGAACGATGCGCGGTGAAGATCGCCTTTCATTTTGGTGCTTCCTCCGTGAAAGAAAGCGCCTTGAAAGGAAATATCATTTTGTTTGGGGTTCGTAAGAAAAATAACTTTTTCATCTCCTGCAAATTCAGCCCGGCTAAACTGAGTTGCGGAATTTTCTAAGATTAAAGGGTAGAACTTTAGGCTTTTAGATTGAAAATTGACTTCCGAAAAATCAGCAAGGCCTTTTTTAAGCGTGAGTTCTGTAAAAATGGTTTCGCGGCAGTGGAAGCTTGCTCGTGCAAAGGAGAGTTGATCAAACTCCCAAGAGTTTTGGACAAAGCTTAGAAGTCGACATTCAAAAAAGCTGTGAGAAAAAAGAATATCGTGCGCCAGGAAAAAATTATTTTCCCAGTAGGAGAAATCGCTTTTCCAATGGATGTTTGAAAAATCGATTTGATCGGTTTGAAGCAAGGTTTCACAAAGGCGAAATTCTTTGCAGGAGAAAGTGGAGTTTGCCCAAGAAAATTCGGGGGCGTTCACCTGCACTTTATTCCACAAAACCTGCTCTCCCTCCCATTTTGCTTTGGTAAAAAAAACAGTTCCTTTGAACTGGCTTTGAGAAAAGTTGATGAGTCTTCCTTGAAAAAGAGAAGCATCGAAACTTAATTGTTTTGATGAAAACATTGTTTCAACAAAGAGAATCTCGGCCCCATCAAAAGAACAGTTATTGAAAAGAACAAAATCGCCGCTAAACTGGGCTTTTGAGAATAGAATTCGAAAGCCCTTAAAAGTACTATGATTGAAAATTGCGCCTTTTTGAAATTGGGCTTTGTAAAAGCTGGTTTCTTTCCCGAGAAATTGACAATTTTCAAAATTGGCAAAATCTTTGAAAATAAATCCTCGAAAATTGATCGAATAAGGAAAGATATAACCCTCAAAAGAACAATCTCCATTCATGGTTTTAAAACTGAGCTGATCTTCTATCTCATTTTGGGGTTTTTGAAGGGAAGGATCGTGAAAAATGCAAAACCTTTTGGAAGAGCCTTCCCAAATAGGCTGTTTGCAGCTTTGTAAGCCTTGGCTATTGGTGTAACCACAGCTTGGATTCATTTCATTCTTCTACACTAAATTCTTTGATTCCTACAAATCCAATTTTCTGAGTTCGAAATTCGAACTTGTTTCGTTCGATTTCTAGAAATTGGATTCTCTTTTAATTTTTAGATCGAATAAAAATGTTTTCCCGCCTTGGCACGCTTGTTGCTCTGTCTCTTCAACATCTTCTGCGCAGGAGAAATTTCAAGAAAGGAGGTGTTTATGGGAGATATTGCGAAAGATGTCTTTCTAATTACCGAACAAAAAGCGAATCCGGGCGAGCCGGTGAAGAATATTTGGACAAAAATCGGCATTGCCTTCGTCAATCGAGATGATTCGCTCAATGTAATGCTCGATGCCTTGCCCCTTTCGGGCAAGCTTCATATTCGGAATCGTCGTGATTCCAAAACGTCTTATCAAAAACAAAATTAACCCTTCGACCGTGAGCTTAGCCGAACGGTTAATGCTCGGCGTAGTCGAAGTATTAAATCTTTAAGGAGAGATTTATGAAAACAAAGACAATCACTTTTATTTTAGTTTTAGGCTTGATGCTGCCCACTTTGGCGATGGCAAAGGCCTCGAAAAAGAAAATCAGCGGTCAACTCAATCTCAATACGGCCAGTGTCGAACAACTCGATCAATTGCCGGGGATGAGCCCCAAAAAGGCAAAAGCGGTAGCCGAATATCGTAAAGAACATCCTTTTAAATCGGTGGATGAGCTCGACGATGTGAAAGGCTTTAGCCCCAAAGGCATTGAGAAGATAAAATCCTATGTGAGTGTAAAAGGAGAAAATAATCTCAGTGTGGAAGGTGGAAAAGCCAAAAAAGGAAAGAAAGAGGCTCGTAAAAAGAGCAGTTCCCATAAGGGATAGATGTTCTGCAGCCCCCTCTAAGCGTGGCCTGCCTTAAGCGGGCTGCGCTTTTTAAATATTTACAGCAATATGGGAGTTATGATATGGTTAGCCATATTATGAAAACGACTTTAGAGATATCGAATCATTTGTTTAAAGAAACGAAACAATTTGCAAATAAGAGCGGCAGGACTTTTCGAGAAATAGTGGAGCTTGCCTTGCGCAATTTTTTGAAGAGTCAAAAAGTACCTCGAAAAGCCTTCAAGCTCAAAGATGGAAGTTTTAAGGGAAATGGCTTGGTTGAAGGGTTACAAGAGGGAGATTGGGAGACTATTCGCAGCCTCATTTATGAAGGGAGGGGCGGATGATCGCTGTTGATACAAATATTTTAGTTTATGCCCATCGGAAAGAATCTAGTTTTCATCAACAAGCTAAACAAGTTTTAACCGACTTAGCAGAAGGAAATCAGTCTTGGGCCATTCCTTGGCCTTGTTTGCATGAGTTTATCGGGGTGGTTACGCATGCGCGCATTTACATTCCTCCCACTCCAATCGAAGAAACACTTCTGCAAATTGAATACTGGCTAACATCCCCACACCTGCAGGTTATTAGTGAGGAAAGTGGTTATTGGCTTATTTTAAGAAGTATTGTGCGAGAAGCAAAAATTACAGGTCCTAAAATTCACGATGCAAAGATCGCAGCCATCTGTGTTCAAAATAATGTGAAGGTTTTATATTCTACTGATCGAGATTTTAGTCGGATGAAAGGTCTCGTTGTTAAGAATCCGCTTTTGTCCTAAAGCTTAAAATCCACCACAATTGCATCGTGATCGCTGCAAGGACGGCCTTTATAATTCAATCCATTGATCACTTTGGGCGAAAGAGGCTTAAGATTCGTTTCTGGAAAAGAATCGCTTTCATGAACCCGCTTTAAATTTTTCGCGGCAAACCAATCGATTTTAAAGCTGCAGCGCCCCTCGTTTTTGGCACAGGCCCAATCAATAAATTTAAAACACCAGTTGGGAATAATATCTCTTAAGTTTTTAATCTGTTTTAAGTCTTCTACATGATAGTGCAGCGTGCAGGTGCCCGCTTCATTCCAATTTTTATAATCAAACCCATGATTCTCTAAGCTTTTAAATAAGCTTCTCTCAAAAAGTTTATCCGGATACGGATAATGCTTTGCGATCACGTAGCGTACACCCATTGAAACGCGCACCCAAAATCCAAAAATTGCCCAGAAGGCATTCGAAGAATTATAAGTGTTGGTATTGAGATCTCCTCCAAAAAGAGAGGGGAGGGGTGGGAGTTTTTTCACAAACCGTAAGATCATTCGCATTTGATCGCGTCGATGGCGCTTGCTGGAATGAGCATCGAGATGCGCGCAAATCACGCGCAAATCGCCTTGTGGAAACTGAACGGTGCACACCAAAGCTTGTTGGTTTCCTAAGCGCTTTTCTTTGCCCTTCATTTTATCTTTATTATTGTGCAGGGGCACCATATGAAAATCGCGGAGGGGATAACGCGAGAGAATGGCATTTCCGTGAAGTGCTAGGGTGTTTTCCCCATCAAACTCAATCTCTGCGCCGTTTCCTTTGCTGAGATTAATGTAGGTGGGCACAAAATAATAATTCAGATTTAGGGCTCGGGCGAGTTCTTGAGCAATGTTGAGATTTTTCGATCTTGCCATTCCTAAATCGGTTTCAGGGATTAGAAAAATATCTGCTTCTTTCAAAACCGGATGGATTTTTAAGGTGTGGAGTATGCCTTCGTATTCAATACCCCTTTCGATATTCCAACAAACGGCACGGTAGAAAGGCTTTACGGGAGCTTCGTTTGCAAAAAACCCTACTTCATAACCATTGAGAATTTTTTTAATCTCCGGAAGAAGTTTTTGGTAAAGGGGAGATTTTTTCAAATCTTTCGACGAATTAATCGCCGCGAGTTCTTGAAAATGCGGATTCAGTTGATGTGAAAGAGGTTCCTGATTCATGCTTAAGCCTTAGCGAATCTTTTTTTGTCGATCCACTTTTATTTTTTTAAGGGCTTCGAGGGCCTTTATTCTTGCCAGCCCGTGGTCCACAATGGCCGGATAGTTTTGATCTTGCCCCACCCATTGGCGAATATAGGCTTGCTTCGGGTCAAATTTTGTGGCCTGAAGACTCGGATTAAAAATTCGAAAAAAAGGAGCCGCATCGGCTCCGCAACCGGCTACCCATTGCCAGCCGAGGGTATTATTGGCGAGATCGGCATCGACTAAAGTTTCCCAAAACCATCGCGCGCCCTCCTGCCATGAAATAAGTAAATCTTTTACTAGAAAAGAGGCGGCAATCATCCTCACACGGTTGTGCATCCAACCGGTTTGCCAAAGCTCTCGCATGCCGGCATCAACAATCGAATATCCTGTTTCTCCTTTTTGCCAAGCTTTCAAGAATTGCTCATTTCTTTGCCACGGAAATTTTTCAAACTCAGAGCGAAGGGGTTGTGTAGGGGTGTGCGGAAAATGGTAGAGTAAGTGATGGGCAAATTCTCGCCAGAGAAGTTCTTTTAAAAAGGTGTTTTTCCCTTTTGAAGGGGGCAAGTTTTGAGAAGCTCTCCAAACTTGTTTCGGCCCGATTTCTCCAAAATGAAGATGAGGAGAAAGCCTTGAAGTTCGCGTATGGGCGGGCAAATCTCGCTCGGTTTCGTAAGCACGAATTGAATTTTCTAAAAATATCTTTAAATTTTTTTGAGCGCCTTTTTCTCCTGGATCCCAGATTTTGTAAAAATTTTTATCCCAAGAAAGAGAGGGTTTTAAATTCAAGTCTTCGATACGCAATGAAGAAGGCTTTTTTTTGGGAGACGGGAGCTGAATGGGAGATTTGAGGGTTTCAAATAAAGGAATTCTCTGAAAGCAATGTTTTGAAAAGGGGGTAAAGACTTGAAAGGGTTTTTCTTGCGAGTTTTTTACTTCCCAGGGCTCGAGTAGAAGAGCCGAATTAAAACTTTGAATTTCGATTCCTTTTTCTCGAAGCGTTGTTTTGATTTTTTGATCACGCTCAATCACCCGAGGTTCATAGCGGCGATTCCAATACACGGCGTTTGCACCGGTTTCGTGAATCAAGTTTTCAAGTGTAGAAAGGGTGGGCCCTTTTCGGAGGATGAGTTGCGAGCCCAATTTTCGAAGCGATTGATCGAAGCTCTCGAGTGAGTGATGCAGCCAGGAGCGAGAGGCCGCACCAGGGGCCCAGGGTTTTTCTTCATCGGGTGCCCAGATGAAAACCGGAATGATCGGAGATTTTGTTTTAACCGCAGCATGAAGAGCTGGATTATCGTTTAAGCGGAGATCTTGCCGAAACCAAAGCAAGATCGTCATTTTTTCTCCCATCTTGCAATAACTGAATCGATTTCAGGAAATGGATGAGGCTTTTCAACTTCGAGTCGAATCGATTGCACGCGCGCTTCTTGGCTAATCAATTCTCCAATTTTTTGAGTGAGCGTTTCTAAAAGGAAAAATTCAGAATCTTTGGCAAGAGCCATTATTTTTTGGCTCAGCTCGTAATAATCGAGAGCTTGATCGAGATGATCTGTTGCTGCAGCAGACTGGGCGTCATACTCGATTTCGGCATTTACTATTATTTCGCGTTCTTCGGTTCTTTCCCAGTCGTGAACTCCCAGAATCGTTTTGAGCTTAAGGTTTTTGAGTTGAAGAATCATAGGCGATAAGTGGCAAAAGAAGAAGGCGTTTCCCATAAACGCACTTCATAAACGGGTAATTTTTGAGAAACACAAAATTCAAAAATTAATTTTGCGATGCTTTCTGCCGTAGGATTATCGTTCATGATAAAAACAGGCTCTTTCAAATCTTTGAGAATTTTCACGAGCGGATCATCACTACGTAGCAGCATGCGATGATCAAGGTTTTGATCCACCCATACTTTCACACGATCTCGAATCTCGCTGAAGTCGACTAAAATATCACGCCCATCGAGTTTTTCGCCCTGGAGCTCAATTTCTATTTTTCCGTTATGCCCATGCGGGTGTTGGCACATGCCCTGATAATCCATGAGGCGATGGCCGTAGCAGAAGTGAATTTCTTTGCAGACTTTAAACAAGATAATATCCTCCATCAACAATAACATTACTGCCTGTGGTGAAATCCGATTCGCAGAGAAAACGGACAGCTTTGACGATCTCTTCGAATCCTCCCCATTTTTTTAAAGGAATACGATTTGCCACACTTTCGATTGTTTTTTCGTTTTCACTGGGATGTGGAACAATAGGCCCCGGAGAGATTGAATTCACACGCACTTCGGGAGAAAGTTCGAGCGCCAAGGCTTTTGTAAAAGATTCAACAGCACCTTTTGATACGCAGTAAGGAAGATAGTTTCGGTAAGGCCTAAAGCCCGCTGTATCTGCAATGTTGATAATAGAACCTTGCCCCTGGTTTTTCATGGCCATACCCAGTTTTTGGGAAAGTATAAAAAGGGCTTTTAAATTGACATTAAAAATTTTGTTCCAGTCTTCGAGTTTTATTTTTTCAAAAGGGGTGGGGTAGTAAACCGATGCGCTATTAATCAAAAAATCAACCGGGCCCAGTGCTTGGGCATCTTCGGCAAGTTTTAATACTTCTTTTTCATTTTCGAGATTTGCAGAAAGAATTTCTGCAGAATGAAGTTCTTTTGCAAGAGCTTGAGCTTCGCCCTTCGAGTGATTGTAATGAATGAGAATCGAAGCCCCTCTTTTATTTAAATCTTGGGCAATCGCTTTTCCCATGCGTTGCGCCGCGCCGGTGATTAATATCTTTTTGTTTTTTAAATCCATAATTCACCGTGTGAGCACACCAAAAAAATGACCTTCAATCGGGTTTCCTTCGAGTCCTGTTTCGGTGCTGTAGAGCTTCCAATCTACTTGTGAAAAGAGATCTTTTGTTAATTCATCGAGCTCTTTTAAATTGAATGCATGATTAAAAACGGGTTTCCCTTTTTCTTTTTCAAGATAAATATCTCCGGGTGACCAATCCCAACCTTGTGCGAGTTTAAATTTTTTTGCCTCCTGAAAACATTCGGGGCTATTTTGATAAAACTCGTGATCCTGATTTAAAACATCTAAAATTAAAATTCCCCCAGGCTTTAAAATTCGTGCCACCTCTTTTAAGACATTTTTCCGTGCTGGGGTAGTTGGGACACAGCCTAAAACTGAAAAAAGAAGGAGCGCAACCTCAAATTGAGCATCTTTTTCGGGTAGTGATTCTGCGTTGGCTCTATAAACATTGGGAGTGATTTGAGCGAGATTTTCTTGTGCCAGTTCAACCATTTTGGGAGAGAGATCGCAGGCATGCAAATTGGAAAAATGGTTTATTCCAACTTGTTGAACAATGTCTTGAAGACGAGCTCCGGTTGCGCAACCAATATCTAAGAGGGCAAGAGGCTTTTCAAATTCGGCCAAGATTTTACAAACTTCTTTATTCACCCGCTTGTAGTAAGGCACCCAAAAACCTTGAATCCAGGCGTCGTAAGATTGGGCGCGATCGTCAAATATATTTTGGACAAGTTCAATATCTTTCATAGTTGGAATGAATTCACATAAAAAGTGGTATCAATGATGCGGGCTTGTAAGAAGCCTCGATGCCTTTCGGCACATTTATGGCATTTTCCGCAATGCTGATTTCGAATTGGATTAATACAAGTGAGCGTATATTGGAGCGGAAAGTTTTTTCCTCGTTTCAAGACCTGAGATTTTTCTAATTTTTCATAAGGTCTTTCGATTTTGATTTTCGTCTCAAAGGCTTTTTCTGCGGTTTTTTCGAATGCAGCAAAAAAGCCCGCTTGTCCATCGGGGTAAGGGTTATGGGCAACATGGGCTAGTTTGAGAGACGAAATTCCGTGCTGAGCCGCAAAAGTGAGGGCAGGCGCGAGAATAAGGAGATTCCAGCCTGGAAGATAGCAAGATCCATCCGGACTTAGGAGCGGAGGAATCTTTTTCCCATTTAAGGCCCAATGATCTTTTGGAAAAATTTCTGATACAGAAAGATGAAGCGAAACAGGTTTTTGAATATTTTCGTTTCGCAAAGCTCGGATGAATTTTTGAAGGGCCAGAAATTGCGCTTTTTCATAGCGCAGCCCTGTTTTTATAAAAACAGGGTAAACTTTTTTATTTTTCGAAGCTTCTTCTGCTAAGAGAATGGCGCTATCTAGGCCTCCACTTACCAAAATGATCACGGCATTTTTTTGTGGCGTTTGAAAGGTTTTAAATAACTTGTTTTTCATTGTTTGAGTCTCAATGGAGATATTGAGGTTTGAGAAGATTGAGTAATTTTCCATTCTTCGAGTAAGTCTTTTAGTGGGAGGCCTAAAAAGACGGGATGTTTTTGAAGCATTAAATGAGTTCCTATTTCTTGAATACGAGTCATCAATCTTTGAGCAGGGTTTTCTTCACTCAAGATTATTTTGAGTTGATAGGCCGACAATTGAATAAGCATTTTCAAAAATTCGCCTTCTCGTGTTTGATGCCCCGTCATATGCCAAAGGTTTTCCCAAACTTCATGTGCCTCATAGTAGAAAGCGTGGTTAAACAAATCGATTCCGTAAAGGTAGGCCTCGTTTGTTTGCCAATTTTCTTCGCTTAATTTTACAAACTGAAAAGAGGGGATATCTTGACGTTTTTCGTCTTTGGGCCCTTTCCCGGGAATATAGGCATATTGAGGGAAAGGCGCCTGAGAGTAACGACTCAGTTTTTTATTAAGGCATCCAATTTTTGGGGTCTTTGCATTTTTCATTATTGATTACTTTCGAGGAAAGAATCTTTTCAAAATCAATGCCGGTGCATTCTCCCCATTTTGCTCCCCAATAAGCGCCTTCTGCGCTTAAGTTTTCTGTGCCTTTTACGCCGAAACTTTTCAAAATATCCGATTTTAAAGTATTTAAACATTTATCGGAAGATTGAATCATCTGATCTTTGCACTCGGTTTCATTCACCGAAAAACATTCTCGAAAGTATCCGCCCTCTTTACAAAGAAGTTGGGGGAGTTTTTCTTTTACATTTTCCATCCATTTTTCGGCGAGCGGATTGGGCTTTTGTTCGTTCTTTTTTGAGCAAGCTACGATGCTGACAAGAATAAGTAGAGCAACGGTCCATTTCGAGAGAGAGATCATAATATCCTTTATTTTTTGTAACGGGTCGGTATTTCTTCCATTCGCGAAAAAACGCACCGTAGGGAAACCTTTAGGTGAAATGGGCAGAGGTGCTATTTCAAAATCGATTCTTCGGTGCTTTTTCGCTCATTAAAAGAAATGCGGACCCGTTATTATTTAAGTTTAAGATAGACGTTTTGATTTATAATTTTCTTTATCGCGTTGTTTGGCTTTTTCCAACAATTCTTCCCTAAAATCGGGGTGCGCAATTTTCACTAATTCATAGGGTCTTTCTTCATCTGTTAATCCATAGAGATTGGCAATTCCGTATTCGGTAACGATATATTGCACATAATGCCTGGGGGTTGAAATAATGCTGCCCGGCGGGAAAGATTCTACAATATTTGAAAAGCGTTTTCCGTCTTTTTCAAAGATCGATTTGATGCAGAGAATGCCTCGGCCCCCGGGGCTGTAGAAAGCGCCTTCTACAAAATTGAGTTGCCCGCCCACTCCACTATATTGTCTTTCTCCAATCGCTTCAGAACAAACTTGGCCCGACATATCAATTAAGAATCCGGCATTAATGCTCACCATGTTTCGGTGAGAGGCAATGATTTGCGGATTATTCACATAGGAGACGGGGGCAGCCAAAGCCCGGCCTTTATTTTTACCTTTTTGTTCATCCAACCAATCGTAAAGTTTTTGAGAGCCGAGTGCGAAAGCGAATAAAGAAACACCGTTGTGTAGCCCTTTTTGCGTGTTGGTAATTTTTCCCGATTCCATTAGCGTTACAAAGCCATCGCTGATGAGCTCGGAATGCACCCCAAAATCTTTGAGTTTGCTTTCCGATAAAAGCCGCGCGACTTCGTTTGGGATCGATCCGATTCCAAATTGAAGGGTATCGCCCGATTTCAAAAGACTCGTTACATTGGCTGCAATTTTTTCTTCGGCTTCACTTAAGGGCGGTGGCGGAATTTCCATCACCGATTGACTATTTTCAACCAGCGCGTCGATCTCAGAAATGTGAATCTTGTTTCCACCGAGCTCCGGAAGCCCTTTAACGATAGGCATTTGCGGGTTGACTTCGGCGATTGCCAGCTTGTCTGGATTTTTTGCAGCTTCGAGAAACGGCACATACGCCGCTTCGGCATCCACCCCAAAGGAGAGGTAGCCTTCTTCGTCCATCGCTGAGAGAGTGGTCATGACCACACGCGAATCAAAAGTTTTCGAAAAAATTTCAAACGCATTAAAGGCCAAGGGTAAATACGAAACGCTAGAGCCCATTTCATTGAGCATTCTTTCAATCGGCCCATAATAGCCGCTGATTACTTTCACCTTCGGATTTGTAAAAATAGGGTAAGGAAAAGCGCAGAGGCCGGTGAAAATTTGTAAATCTTCCCAATCGTTGCGATCGGATAAAGCATTTAAAAGCGTGCGGGGTTGGCCTGCTGCAATTGAGGTTGAAATTTTATCTTTCGGACGAAGAAGCTTTAAAAACTCATCGAGAGTTTTTTTCTTAGATTGGTAAATCGATTGAAAATCTCTTTTTGACATAGGCCTTATTTTTAGCGGAAAAGCGAGGTATATAAAACCCTTTTTTCTGGGGTTGTCAGGAACCTCGATTTTCCAGTAGGGCCTTATTTATGGAGCGTCTGCAGCGTATTGAACGATTAAAATCCGAAAATTTCGATCTCTTGGTGATTGGAGGAGGAGCCACGGGGGCCGGAATTGCCCTCGATGCGGCGACTCGGGGCCTAAAAGTGGTCCTTCTTGAACGCGATGATTTTGCCTCGGGGAGCTCCAGTAAGAGTACCAAACTCTTGCACGGAGGCGTGCGCTATTTGGAGCAGGCCGTTAAGAATTTTGATCGGGGTCAATTGCATTTAGTCAAAGATGCCTTGAAAGAGCGGAGCTTGCTTCTCAAGCTGGCCCCTCATTTAACTCGCCCCATTTCGTTGCTTACCCCTCTCTACAAATTTCACGAAAAACCTTACTATCGCATGGGGCTCAAGATTTATGACTGGTTGGCAGGAAAGCAAAAGCTTTTTCCAAGCAAGGCTTTGAGCCCTCAAAAAACCTTGCAGATTTTCCCTTTATTAAAATCGGCGCATTTAAAAGGCTCTGTTTTATATGCCGATGGGCAATTTGACGATGCACGAATGAATGTGGCGATTGCGCTCACGGCGCGTGAAGAAGGGGCTGTTTTGCTCAATCATGCGGGAGTTGAATCGCTTCTCAAACAAGACGGAAAAATTTCAGGTGCAAGGGTAAAAGATTTATTATCCGGTGAAAAATTTTCGGTAAAGGCCAAGGTCGTGATTAATGCGGCAGGCCCTTTTGTCGATCAAATTCGAAAGATGGATGATCTTAAAATCGATTCTCTCCTGACCGCGAGCTCGGGTATTCATATTATAATAGATAAAAAATTCTCGCCGCCAGATGTGGGCTTATTGATTCCCAAAACTGAAGATGGGCGGGTGCTTTTTATCTTACCTTGGTTGGGAGCCACTTTGGTGGGAACTACCGATAATCCGGCGAAGATTGAAGCGAATCCAAAACCCAGCGAAAAAGATATTCAATATATTCTTCGGCATATTCGCTTGTATTATGAAGCTACCATTACACGAAACGACGTAAAAGCGGCGTGGTCGGGGCTGCGTCCGCTCGTTTCGAATCCCAAAAAGGCCGATACGGCAAAACTTTCTCGCGATCATGTAATCGAAATTTTACCTTCTCATTTAATTACAGTCACCGGTGGAAAATGGACGACTTACCGAAAAATGGCCGAAGATGCGGTGAATCAAGCTGTTAAATTGGCAAAGTTAAAAACGGGCCCCTCAAAAACAGAGCACACTAAACTGGTGGGAGGGCGGCGGTATAAACAGAGTTTATGGAAAGATTTGGTTTCAGAGTATTCTATTCCGGAAACCATCGCCCGTCATTTAGCTCTAGCCTACGGAGGGCGGGCTTTTGAAGTCGCGAATTTGGCGCGAGAAAATAAATTTAGAGTTTTATCTCCTGCCCATCCTTATCTCGAAGCGGAGGTGCTTTATGCCGTTCGATTTGAAATGGCAGAAACGGCAATCGATGTTTTAGCGCGTCGCTTAAGGCTCGCCTTTTTAGACCAAGCGGCGGCGATTCAAGCGCTGCCGCGAGTTTTAGAATTGATGGCCAAAGAATTTCATTGGACCGAAGATCGTTTTGAGAGAGAAAAAAAAGAGGCGCTTCATTACTTGCGTTGAGAGTTAACAGGAGTCTTCAGAAAACGAATGGCCTTGCCACGGCAATAGGGCTCGCTGTGGCTCCAGCTCAAACCATCGCGCTGAATTTTGCCGGGAGTGCAAATAACTTCCATTACGGCATCGGCATCGACTTTTCGAGCTTCTCGTAAAAGAGAGAGTTTGGCAGCTTCGATATTTTTATCGCCAATTCCCACAGGAGAAAGCACTTCGTAAGGCTTTGGAGAAGGGCCATCGAGATAAAGAGGAAGTTCTTCGGCGGCGAGCAGAGTGTTGCTCATCAAAAAAACCAAGAAAATTAGAAGAAAATATTTCATGTTTTTACCCCACGAATCGGATAGCGCTTGCCTTTCCAATCGAGATAGTAAGCTTCTTTACTGGCGTCAAGCTTTATAGAATGGGCCAAATCAAAGTAGGCCTTGCGGCTGAATCGGGCGTCAAACCCTTCTCGTACTTTGCAATAGAGAATATTGTCTTTTTTTACTTCTAGGCTCGTCGCATCGAGTTTTTGACGAAAGCCTGCTTGAAGAATCAGCCAAAGTTCGTTTTCTTTCTCTTCGAGATTTTGCACCACATAAGGCACATCGGCGCAGGTAAATTCACAAAGCTCCCCTTGGCAAAGGGCGGTAATTTTTCCGTTTGCTTCCCTTTTTAAATTTTTTAGGAAAAAAAGATTCAACTCCGGATCATCCATCACGTAACCTTCGTGTAAAATATTTCCATCTAAATCGATGAAATACTGCCAGATGCGTTTGGGAGTTTTGGGGGCTGACATGCTTTCCAGAATACCTTATATTGCTGACAACGGAAAGAGAGGAATCTTATGCGTCTGGTTCAAAAGAAATGTGTTCCCTGTGAAGGGGGAGTTCCTAAGCTTAAGCCTGAAGAAATCCGAAAATTTCTCCAAGAAATTCCCAATTGGTCTGAAAAAGACGAGAAACTTTACAGAAGTTTTTCCTTTAAAAATTTTAAAGAGACCATGAAGTTTGTGAATCAGATGGCCGAGCTCGCCGAGCAAGAAGGGCATCATCCCGATTTCACTGTTCACTATAATCAAGTCGAAGTCGTGATTTGGACTCACGCCATCGGCGGACTTTCGGAAAATGATTTTATTTTAGCGGCGAAGATTGATCATTTTTCATCTTAAGGAGAAAAAAGATGGAGAGACTTTTTATTCCGATTCAGGCCACTTCGAAAAAGAAACGTTACCGCATTTTAAAAATTGTTTTTTCTCTTTTTCTGGTTCTAGTGATTTTAGGCTCGGTTACTTTTTTGCTTTTACTGATTCATGTTAAAGAGACTGATGAATATCAACTCTCGCTCCGTCAGGTCAGGCATGATCCCCAAGTGATTGAGGCCTTGGGCATGCCTTTAGAGCCTAATTTTTTTGTGATGCATTCCTCCGAAAAACCTCTTTTTAAAAAAGAATATAGAGAAGGAGATTCCATTAAAAAAGTAGATTTAAATTACGGTATTCGCGGCCCCAAGGGCGAGGGGCAAGTTTTCTTCAAGGCCGATAAAATTTGGAAAGTGGGGTGGAAAATCGAAGAGTTGAAAGTAGTGCTCAAAGCAAACCAGCGAGCAATTTTGGTGATTCCTTCGCCTTAAATTATTTTTTAGACAGAAGAATTAGCCCATAAATAAAAGCGGGGAGTAGAAGTAGAATCCATCCCATCAAGCGTACAAGAAAAGCCGAAGATTTTACAGTGCCTGGATTTCCACCGAGAGTGCCTGTAAAATTTCCTAGGGCCTCCGAAAACCAGATGCAACCGAGGGGAAGTAGAAGATAGGCGACAAGAAGGAGTGCTTGAGAAGCGGCTCCATAATACAAGATTGTGATGAGATAAACTAAAGTGATTAAAATTGAGAAGATGCGTCCGATCATTCTTATTTGCGTTGATTACTCGCCAAAATATTTTTTCTTAAGCGAATATTTTTTGGAGTCACTTCTACCCATTCATCATCTTTAATAAATTCGATGGCGCGCTCGAGTGTCATGGGGATGACCGGCGTTAAAATCACGTTTTCATCTTTTCCTGCAGCGCGCATATTTGTGAGCTTCTTTTCGCGGCACACATTCACATTCAAATCATTATCGCGGTTATGCTCGCCTACAATCATCCCTTCATAAACGGCGGTGCCTGGCTCTACAAATAAAACACCGCGGGGTTCGAGATGAAACAAACCGTAAGCCACCGCTTCGCCTTGACGATCGGCCACTAGAGAACCGCTCACCCGGCTTTTAATATCGCCGCGTAAGGGTTCGTAGCCTTTGAGGTAAGAATTCATCAAGCCTACCCCTTTTGTATCGGTCAAAAATTCATTGCGGTAGCCGATAAGCCCACGCGAGGGGATTGAAAATTCCAATCGAATTCGGCCCGAACCATGATTGACCATGTTGGTCATACGCCCTTGGCGCAGCGCTAATTTTTCGGTGATGATGCCCATGAATTCTTCAGGAATATCGACAAAAAGATGCTCAATCGGCTCTAGCTTGGTGCCGTTCTCTTCTTTAAAAATAATTTGAGGGCGCCCCACACAAACTTCAAAGCCTTCGCGACGCATGGTTTCGAGCAAGATCGCCATCTGAAATTCGCCACGACCTTTCACCACAAAGCTATCGCCCTCGGTACTTTCTTCTACTTTGATCGCGACGTTCAGTAGGGTTTCTTTTTTCAAGCGATCCCAAATACGCTGTGATTGAACGAGTTTTCCTTCACGTCCTGAAAAAGGAGAGGTGTTGGGCATGAATTTCATGGCGACGGTGGGTTCATCCACCACCAAGCGTTTTAAGGCTTTGGGATTTAGCGCGTTTGAAATCGTATCGCCGATTTCAACTTCTTCGATTCCCGATAAAATAACGATTTCACCCGGATCAACCTGCGCAATTTCTTGAAATTTTAAACCCTCATAAACCTGAACCGAAGAAACCTTTAAGTTTTTAGGATTCCCATCTCTCCCAATGCAAACGAGTTGGTCATTTTTTTTGGCTACACCGTGAAAAACACGGCCAATGGCTAAACGCCCGAGGTAATCGGAATAACCTAGGTTGGTCACCAGCATTTGAAACGGTTCTTTTTCGTCGTAATGAGGCGCGGGAATGTGTTCGATAATGGTATCAAAAAGGGCCGATAAATCTTTGCCTTCATCCTTCAAATCTTTTTTGGCAATTCCTTCTCGACCAATCGCGTAGAGCACCGGAAACTCGATTTGATCTTCGCGTGCATCGAGATCGATAAAAAGATCATAAATTTCATTTAACACTTCTTGAGGCCTTGCATCGGGGCGGTCAATTTTATTGATCAAAACGATGGTTTTGAGATTGGCCTGAAGCGCTTTTGAAAGCACAAAGCGGGTTTGGGGAAGAGGGCCTTCGGAGGCATCCACCAATAAAATTGCGCCATCCACCATTTTTAAACCGCGCTCCACTTCGCCCCCGAAATCGGCGTGGCCGGGTGTATCAATAATATTGATTTTGGTGTCTTTCCATTTGACCGAGCAGTTTTTGGCGGCAATCGTGATTCCGCGTTCGCGTTCCAAATCCATGTTATCCATCATGCGTTCGGCGGTTTCTTGATTGGCTCGAAAAGTTCCGGCTTGGCGGAGCATATGATCCACCAGCGTGGTTTTTCCGTGATCGACGTGGGCGATAATTGCGATATTTCGCAAGGCTTGGTTTTGTTGAGTATTCATAAGTGCAGGGGCTAGATCATGGTTGGAGGCTGGAAGTAAAGGGCTTTTTACAGCGTTTAGGAAGTTTAATTTGGTTTTCAAGGATCTATGTTTTTGGCATAATAAGCGACGGTATTCATTCAGTAAATTTTTTCGAGAAGGAGAGAAAGATGGAAAATACCTCAGGTTTAGGGCCCCAAAGTCATATCCCCGAGGAGATTAAAGGTTGGAATTGGGGCGCTTTCTTTTTCAACTGGATTTGGGGTCTTTTTAACGGGACTTTTATCGCCTTGCTCACCTTAGTGCCTTGCGTTGGTTGGGTGATGGTTTTTGTTTTAGGAATCAAGGGGAATGAATGGGCCTGGCGCAATAAAAAATGGGAAAGTGTGGAACGATTTAAGCAAGTACAACGCTATTGGGCTTACGCAAGTTTGGCCTTATTAGCGGGATCTTTAATTTTTGCGGCAGCGATCGTATTTGGGGTTTTTGGGATTATGAAGCAGTCGGACGTTTACAAAGATTCACTGGCTCGAGTTCAAAATAATCCTCAAATTATTCAAGTCTTAGGGAGCCCGATCGAGAGTGGATGGTGGATTTCAGGTAACATTAATACGTCGATCGATTCAGGCCATGCGACCCTGTCTTATCCAGTTCATGGGCCAAAAAATTCTGCTCGAGTTTATTTGAAGGCAGAAAAGGTTTTAAGCCGTTGGGAGTTTCAGCGCCTGCTGGTTCAGCCCAAAGGCCAAGAGCCCGTAAATCTCCTTACTGAACCTTAAGATAAAAGTTGCCGGAGCACATATTGAAGTATCCCACCATGCTTATAATATTCGATTTCATCAGGGGTATCGATGCGAAGGGTGACGGTGAAGGTTTTGTCATCGGCCTTTATCTTCAAATCTTGCATGGGTTTTAGGCCGCTCGCAATTCCATCTAAGGTAACTTTTTCACGGCCCGTCAGCCCCAATGATTTCCAAGAATCGCCTTCTTTGAATTGAAGCGGTAAAACGCCCATGCCCACGAGATTGCTGCGGTGGATTCGCTCAAAGCTCTCGGCAATCACGGCCTTTACGCCCAAGAGATTGGTGCCTTTGGCAGCCCAGTCGCGCGAAGAACCCGTGCCGTATTCTTTGCCTGCAAAAACGACGAGCGGAATTTTTTCGGCTTGATACTTCATCGAGGCGTCATAAATGCTCATTTGTTCGCCGTCCGGTAAATGAAGAGTAAAGCCACCTTCCACACCGTTTAGCATCAAATTTTTAATGCGGATATTCGCAAAAGTACCGCGTACCATTACTTCATGGTTGCCGCGTCGTGCACCATACGAATTAAAATCTTCGGGTTTTACGCCCAAGCTCTGCAAATATTTTCCGGCAGGGCTGCTTGCCTTAATCGAACCGGCAGGAGAAATGTGATCGGTCGTCACCGAATCTCCCAGCAATGCGAGAATGCGGGCATCTAGAATATTTTCGATGGGTTTTGGATTTTTGCTCATGCCTTCAAAATAAGGCGGATGTTTAATATAGGTAGAGCTTGCATCCCACCGATAGGTTTCGCCGCCGGTCACTTCAATTTCTTGCCAATGTTGATCGCCCTTAAAAACATCCGAATACGTTTGGCTAAACATACTCGCTTGAACGGCTTTTTGAACGGTAGATGCGACTTCTAAATTCGAAGGCCAAATATCTTTTAGAAAAACTTTTTGGCCATCTTTTCCGGTGCCGATTGCCTCGGTGTAGGGATTCCAGTTCATATTTCCAGCCAATGCATAGGCAATCACAAGTGGAGGAGAGGCCAAGTAATTCATCTTCACGTGAGGATTAATGCGGCCTTCAAAATTACGGTTTCCAGAAAGCACGGCCGAAACCACCAAATCTTCTTGTTCAATCACCGAGGCAATGGCTTGAGGAAGTGGGCCTGAGTTTCCGATGCAAGTGGTGCAACCATAGCCCACTACATTAAAGTGCAAAGCTTCGAGAGCGGAGAGTAGTCCTGCTTTTTTGAGATATTCGGTGACCACTAAAGAGCCCGGAGCGAGCGAAGTTTTTACCCAAGGTTTTACACTCAAGCCTTTTGCCACCGCTTTTTGAGCGAGCAAACCCGCTGCAATGAGCACCGAAGGGTTTGACGTATTGGTGCAACTTGTGATCGCTGCAATCACCACGGCTCCTTGTTCAATTTCAAAATCGTCTTTTTGGTAGCCTTGAACTTTGGGGCGTTTCGCAATTTCACCTAAGTGTTCCATTTCAGTTTGCGAGCCGCCTTCGGCTATCCATTTACTAACGGCTTCGGGTTTTAAACCGTTGATTTTATCTTTTAAAAATTCGGTGAGCGATTTTCGAAAAACCTGCTGAGTTTGAGTGAGGGGAATTCGATCTTGAGGACGACGCGGGCCCGCTAAGCTAGGCACCACGCTTGCTAAATCGAGCTCTAAGGTATCTGAAAAAATAGGATCAGGAGTCTCCGCATTGCGGAATAGGCCTTGCTCTTGACAGTAAGCGCGAATCAACTCGACCGATTTTTCGCGGCCGGTGAGTTTGAGATAGTTTAAACTTTCTTCATCAATCGGGAAAAATCCAATCGTTGCGCCATACTCGGGTGCCATATTGGCAACGGTTGCACGATCGGCCAAGCTGAGCTCAGCAATTCCGGGGCCATAAAATTCCACAAATTTTCCCACCACTCCTTTTTGGCGAAGCATCTGCGTTACCGTTAAAACCAAGTCGGTTGCAGTTGCGCCTTCGGGCAGTTTTCCCCTGAGCTTGAAACCCACCACTTGTGGAATTAGCATCGAGATGGGTTGGCCCAGCATGGCTGCTTCGGCCTCGATTCCACCTACTCCCCAGCCGACAACGCCCAAACCATTGATCATTGTGGTGTGGGAATCGGTGCCCACCAAGGTATCGGGATACGCTAGAGTCTTTCCATCGCAGGCCTGCCCCAGTTTTTGTGTGAAAACAACGGGGGCCAAATATTCTAAATTCACTTGATGAACAATGCCGGTATCGGGCGGAACCGCACGAAAATTAGTGAAGGCCTTTTGCCCCCATTTTAAAAATTGGTAACGTTCTTTATTGCGATGAAATTCGAGATCGGCGTTTTTTTTCATTGCGTCTTCATTGCCGAAATAATCGACCTGCACCGAGTGATCGATTACCAAATCTAAAGGTTGCAGCGGATTAATCTTTTTTGCATCGCCTCCCAATTTGACGATGGCCTCCCGCATGGCCGCCAAATCGACCACCACCGGCACTCCCGTAAAATCTTGAAGTAAAACCCGGGCCGGACGAAAAGCGATTTCTTTGCTGGAACTTGCCTTGGCGTTCCAATTTAAAAAGGCTTCGATATCGGCCTTTTTCACTGAACGCTCATCTTCGAAGCGAAGCAGATTTTCGAGGAGTATTTTCAGCGAAAAGGGGAGGGTGTTGATTTGAGGGTATTGCTTTGCGAGTTCTTTTAAACTGTAGATTTCGTAAGCTTGATTTTGAACTTTTAATTCAGCACGGGTAAAAAAAGAGTTTTTCGAGCTCATTGCTTTTCCTTCGATTGAGATAGAATAATAAACTTATTTCTTTTTTAACGATTCGTAACTCACACCCTCTCCATTCTCCTGGCTCACCGGGAGCCCTAATGTTTTCCAACCGGGTGCGTGGGGGAGTCCGCCATAGCCTCCTACAATATTGTGTAAAGTGGTATAACCATGGGCAGATAAGAGTTCGCAGGCCTTTTGAGAGCGCCCGCCGGCTTGGCATCCTACTACTAAAGTTTTGTTTTTGGGAATATGAGCTTCAACCACTTGGAGGAAATCGGGGTTTGGAGCCATTTGCCCTAATTCTTCATTAAAATCTAAAAGAGGAATATTAATGGCGCCTGTGGCATGACCTTGAGTAAACTCCCGTACCGAGCGGACGTCTAAATAAAGTGCATCGGCATTCTCATCTAGAATTTTTTTGGCTTCTTCGGGATTAATTTGTGGAATGGGCATAGGATAAATCCTTTCCTTAATCTCCTCCTCTTAAGATTAAGAGGAGGTCGGGAGGAGTTGTGAAAGGAATCATAACGCCCCCTAACCCCCTCTTATCTTAAGAGGGGGAATTTATTGTATATTTATCTTTCCTAGGCCTTGCAACCCCCATTTGCATTGTTTTATGGTCTGCCGACCATAAGTATTTCTAAATTTCAGGACATAGGAATACTCCTGAAAAATTGAAATGCTTTACAGAACCTAGTAGGGTGGTAATCCCTGCATTTTTAATAAGGATGATTATGAATCGCAAACAACTTGAAAATACGAATGTCGAAAGCTCCTACCTTCTTTCTTCTCCCCAAAAAATTCATCAAGAATTTCCAGCTGGCAAGCAAAGTATTGAAACCGTGTTTAAAGGGCGCGAGGTTCTCCGTAATATTTTAGATGGCAAAGATAAAAGACTTTTTGTGGTGATTGGTCCTTGCTCGATTCACGATACGAAAGCCGCCTTAGAATATGCCCAAAAATTAAAGAAGTTGGCCGATACGGTGAAAGAACATTTATTTTTGGTGATGCGGGTCTATTTCGAAAAACCGCGAACGACGGTGGGCTGGAAAGGGCTGATTAACGATCCGCATATGGATGATTCTTTCAAGATTGAAGAAGGGATTAAGATTGCCCGCAAGCTTTTATTAGATATTACGGCCATGGGTTTGCCCACGGCCACCGAAGCGCTCGATCCAATCACCCCGCAATATTTAACCGAGATGATTTGCTGGTCGGCCATTGGTGCGCGTACCACCGAATCACAGACTCACCGCGAGATGGCCTCGGGTTTATCGACTCCAGTTGGTTTTAAAAATGGAACCGATGGTAATATTGAAGTGGCGATTAATGCCATGAAATCGGCCTTGAGCCCGCATAATTTTTTGGGAATTGATCCGGAGGGGCGCATCTCTGTTTTTCGAACCACCGGAAATGCCTATAGCCATGTCGTTTTGCGGGGGGGGAACAAAAAACCGAATTTCGATGCCGAATCGGTAAAACAATGCGAAGCGATTTTAGAAAAAGAAGGCCTGCGTAAAAAGATTATGATCGATTGCTCGCACGGGAATTCAAACAAAGATCATCGTAAGCAACCTGCTGTTTTCCAGGCCGTGATCGATCAAGTGGTGGCCGGTAATGCATCGATTGTGGGAATGATGGTGGAGAGTAATTTGTTTGAAGGGGGCCAATCGATTCCCAAAGATTTGAGCCAATTGAAATATGGTGTATCCGTTACCGATAAATGTATTGATTGGCCTACTACTGAAAAAATGATTTTAGAGGGGTATGAAAAACTGAGAAAAAGGAAATAATGCCCCCTTCCCCCTCTTAAAATAAGAGGGTGAAGGGGACTCCTCCCTTATTGATAAAAGGCTAAGAGAGGAGGCGTCTATGACTATGCAACCCAAATCTGTTAAACGTGAAAATAATTATTTACAAATCGAGTGGGCCGATGGCCATCGCTCGGTTTTAGAGCTGGGTTATCTTCGCCGCCGCTGCCCTTGTGTGACTTGCAAGGGTGATACCTCCCGAACACCCGATGGGGGAGTAGAGCTTCCGTCTTTTGAATCAAAACCCATGGATATTGTCGCTTCGGCTCCGGTAGGGAATTATGCCCTGAATTTTCGCTTTAATGATGGGCATGATACCGGAATTTATTCTTATGAGCATCTTCGCAAGATTTGCCCTTGTCCTGAGTGCCAAGTCTCTTTAAAAACACTTTGAGCCCTGTTTTCCCACGATCTTTCGTGGTTAAGGGCCAGAAAACCCGTTCTAGCACTCGATAAGCCTTTCTTTTCTCTATCTTTACGCTTTCTCCTGTGCGAGGGTGCCGCCCATGCAAAATTCTAGCTTAGAACAAAATTCTGGTTTCGATAATCTGGGTATTTCGCTGCAAGTCCTTCAAGTTTTGCAGAAGATGAAGATTGTCAC
>CAYLKF010000015.1:0-34547 GCA_964384365.1 uncultured Pseudomonadota bacterium
ATTTTATTATTCAAGCCTCCACCGATAACCGCAGCGAATATTTTCCAGATCTAGTGCGCCCTATTTATCTCACGCCGAACACCACCTACACTTGGAAAGTTTGTGCACGAGACAGTAAAAACGCCAGCAATTGCAGTGAACGCCGGGTGTTTAATACCGATAATAGTGTGGTGGGCTGGTGGAGGTTTGATGAGAATCCTGGCGGACCTACTTGCCCGTCGATGCCTGAAGTCGGCGGCCCTGCGGGCGACCCGGGTGAAACAGTCTGTGATTACTCCGGGTTTGGGAATCACGGGCGGCCGAATGGAAGTCCGAGTTGGCTAGCTCCGTTAAGCGGCCTAATGGAAAATTCTTTGGGAGGCAGTTTACAATTCGACGGCATAGATGACTGGATAGAAATAGCAGATAACACCAGTTTAAATCCTAGAACTCAAATTAGTATCGAATCTAAACAAATGTTAGGTGAATTTGGTGGTGTGGGAAGAGATAGAAGAATTGTTTCTAAGATCTTGCCTACAAGTGGAGATACTACAGGTTATTTATTTGGTTTTGGTTTTGGTAGTGACATTGGTCTAGCTATAGGCACTGACAGTGGAGGGCTTACTCTTTCACCCTTTATCACAGGGAATTGGTATCACCTCCTCGGCACATTTGATGGAACTGCGATAAGAATCTTTTTAAATGGAACTACTATTACCAATTTCCCATTAACTCGGTCTATAAGTCCCAATACTCATTTTTTGGAAATTGGTCATACCACTCGATTTAATTCTTTTTACTTAGGCAGAATCTCAGAAGTTTTAATTTATTCCAAAGCTTTAAATGATTTTGAATCTCAAAACTCCTACCTATGTCAGTGAAAAGTTTATAGTATGGCCGTTACTAGACAATCTAACACTCCCACTGCAAATTGGTGTGTTCGATTCGGTAGTGTTCGCTTAAAAAGCGATTGATTCTTTCCGTGAGAATTTGGGTCTCGGATACGCTACAATCCTTCACTTGCACATGAGCTGTTAAGCTATACATCTGCTGGGTGATTTCCCAAACATGCACATCGTGCAGATCTAAAACTTCAGGAATTTTTCTTCGTAATTCTTCTATTAATTTTTCAATCTGAATATGCTTCGGGGTTGATTCCATCAAAATATGCACCGAATCTTTGAGGAGTCGCAGCGACCAAAAGGCAATCACGAGCGAGAGAATCAGCGAAAGAATCGAATCCAAGCCATAAAAAGGGATAAACTTTAAAATAATGGCGCTCACCACGATTAAAGCAGAGCTAACGGCATCCGAAAAAACATGTAAAAAAGCGCCGCGCAGATTTAAATTATGATCTCTCACCGAAGAGAGAAGGAGAGCCGTGCTCACATTGGCCACTAACCCCACCGCGGCCACTCCCAACATTAAATTAATTTCGATCGGATGCGGAGTAATTAAGCGTTCAATCGCCTCATAAAAAATAAAAACGGCCGCCACGAGCAAAAGTAGGCCATTCACAAAAGCCACCAAGACTTCGGCACGATAATAACCATACGTTTTTTGAAAATCCGCGGGCTTTGAAGCAAGCAAATAGGCTAAATAACTTAAACTCAAACTCAAAAGATCGGTCACCATGTGGGCCGCATCGCTTAGCAGTGCCAGAGAGCCCGAATAAATACCGCCCACAATTTCTAAAATCATGACGGCGAGCGTGGCAATAATTCCGAATAAAAGTCTTTTGCCGGATTGCATTCTCGCATGACTTGCACAATGGTGGGACTCTCGCTGAAGAGTGGGTTTGTGGCTTGGATACATTTCCTTATTCTATGCCAAAACAATCTGAGTTAGAATAATTATTATGAGAATCTCTTTTCTAAAAAAACTTCTTCTCTTCTTTCTACTGCTACTCCCTTTGAATGCAGCAGCAGATTCGACGGGAGGGATTGGAGTCATCCTCGAATATATTCCAGCTACCCACATTCATCGCATCAAAGCCGTATTTCAAGGTTCTCCCGCAGCAAAGGCGAAAGTTCGGGCCGGAGATCAAGTGATTGCCGTCGATGGGCAACCAACGAAAGACATGAGTTTTCAAGAACTCGGCAAAAGAATCCGAGGAGAAGTGGGTACTCCCATCACCTTAACTCTGCACCAACCAACTTTAAACGTTACCCGAGAAGTAAAGCTCATTCGAAGCAGTTCTCAAACCGTGATGCCCTTGATTGTTCAAGGCGATAGTCAGTTGAATCCAATAAGTGTTACCCTTACAGAAAAGGAAAAAGACGAGATCAAAGCCGTAATTCGGCGCCTAAAAACTCCCGAAGAACACCAAAAAATGGAAAAACTACTCCAGGAATTAAAAGAAGGTAAGGTTTTAAAATCGGATTTCTTTAAAATTCTGAAGGCACAATTTCCAAAAAGTTGACACCGCCTTCTCTGCTCGTTAAAACAGACTATGATCTTCTGGGTGGGTTTGATCTACCTTCCGATATTCTTAAAATTTTTCTCTGCATATCTTGGAGAAAAATTCTCTCTACTTCTTGGAAAAGTTGAATACGTGATTTCCCCCTGGCGAGATACCCTTATTTCATATGCCTTAGCCGTCTATAGCGGAATTCTTCTCTACCATTCTCAAAAAATAGGGCTGGCGTATCTTGTTTTTTTTCTTCTGTCGCAGGTTAATTTTTTCTTTCGCCGGCGTTTTCGCCTTCAATTTTGCCAATGGGCATTGGCCCAAGATGAAGTGGAGCCTCGCTTCTTTTTTGATACCTATTATAAAGGTCTGGGTTCTTTTTCGAGTAGCTTGCCCCAACACCCTCCAAAAGTTTCTTTCTTAAATTTAGATTACAAAACCAATCATTTGCCGCGAAAAAGTATTTTACCTATTTTACGCGGAGCGATTGATACCATGACTCTTGCGAAGCTCGCTATTTTGGCCATGAAAAAAATCCCGGGCGAGAAAGGGATTGAGGCCTTCGATACTTTCGCGCGCCTCTGGGGTGCCCGCTTTGTGCAATTGGCCCGTCTAAGACTTCAAACCCGTGGTTTCGAGAATTTAAAAACCTTAAAAGGCAAAGTACTCTTGGTTTTTAATCATAAAAGCTATCTCGATTTTGCCCTCAACTTTTTTGCCTTAGGAGAACTCACCCTCCATGGCCGGCATCTTCGCCCTCGTTTTATCGCCGCCAAAGATCATTTTATTGATAATCCTCTTATCTACTCTTGGCTCGGTGTTGGAAAATGTATCGAACGAGCCGGAATGATTTTTATCAACCGAGAAAAAGGCAAGGGCTGGCTGGCCTTGAAACAGGCCGCTGAAAAAATTTGTAAAAGTGATGTTGAGGTGGCGGTTTACCCTCAAGGCACGCGCGCTTGGGGGCTTACAGGTGAAAAGGGAGAGCGTTTAGATGCCGGTTATTACACCACCTTTTCTAAAAAAAATCCTTCGGCGATTCATGGTCATTTGAAATCGGGAACCGCTCAACTCATTTTAGATACTGCCTTAGAACTTCAAAAACAAAACAAAGAAAATTTGCAGGTTTTATTTGTAGGCATTGAAGGCAGCGCAACGGTTGGCCCCAAAGGCTCCTTTAAAATTCAAATGGAATCTGATGTTATTTTTCATTTGGGCAAATTATGGGAAGTGATTCTTCCTCAAAATACTCCATTCGAAAATCCAGAAGGTAAACTCCCCGTCAACGAGTTTCAAGAAAACTATGTGGATCAGCTCGTGGCCATTCACGAACAACTCGACCGTGAAATGGAAAAATCGATTCACTGGCATCAAACCCTCATCAAACGAGTGCTGAAAGATCAGCGCATCCAGCGCGATACCCAAAGTTTAAAAACGATCGAAGAATTTCTAAAACGGGCAGACGCCACCGAAAATATTTTACCCTTTATAATTCTCGATCGACTCTATGCACTGCCCTCTGAAAATTGGGAGAGGCCGCTCAAGCATTTTGCGCAACTCGCTTGGCAAAATGCAGATAAATCGATGTGGGAAGATTTTTTGGTGAAGGTATCGAAGGAGTTGGTTCACTAACCCCTCCTGCCCTCCCCTTGAACACAAGGGGAGGATAAGAAAACTCACCCCCTCTTGAACTCAAGAGGGGGTTGGGGGAGTTTGATGGTGAAAAAAGTTCTGATCATCGAAGGCGGTGGAATGCGCAGCAGTTATGCGGCAGGGGCTTTAGTTGCCCTGCACGAGCTGGGCCGCAACGATTTTGATCTGGTGCTGGGTTCCAGCGCAGGTGCTTGTTGTGCAGTCAATTTTCTGGGTGGAAAACCCGAGCGCAATTATAAAATCCTTCATGATTTTTTAACGAATTCTCAATTTATCGATTACACTCGCCTGATTTACCCTCAAAAAAATATCGTTAACATGGATTATCTTTTTGATGAAGTGATTGAAAAACATATGCCGCTTCCGCTCGAAGAAATGAAAAAATCAAAAACTCAGCTCTATATCGTTGCCACTAACTGCAACACGGGAAAAGCCGTTTTTCTGGATGCAAAAAAAGAAAATGTGCGGGAGGCCTTGCGGGCTTCGTGTGCACTCCCCTATCTTTATCGCCGAGAAATTGTAAAAGATGGAGCACGCCTGATGGATGGTGGAATCGCTGCCGCAATCCCCCTAACTCCCAAAATCCGAGAAGAATATGATGAAATTTTTGTGATTAGTACGCGGCCCAAAGGATACCGCAAAAAACCAAACCCGGTAGGTTGGATCAACTTTTTATTTTTTTCGAAATATCCCGAAATGGTGAAAACCTTAAACAACCGTTGGCGAGAATATAACCAAACCATGGACTGGCTCGAAAATCCGCCCGCCCATAAAAAAGTGGTGTTTTTCCAGCCGCAAAAAAGATTTCCTATCTCTCGCACCAGCCGAAATCCTAAACTCGTCAAAGAAGCTTATCAAATGGGCTATGAAGATGCCTACAAAACCCTAAAGACAGAAGCTTGACAGCCCTCGATGGAATGAATATTTCACCCAGGCACGAAAGGAAGCCCTATGCCTGTTTACGAATATATCTGCCCCAACTGTAAAAAAGAATTTGAAGAGATTCAGAAATTTTCGGACCCTCCTTTAAAAAAATGCCCGCATTGTGGGGGCAAAAAAGTTCAGAAGAAAATGTCACTCACGAGTTTTCAACTCAAAGGCACGGGTTGGTATGTAACCGATTTCCGAGATAAAGGAAAAAAGAAGGAAGAAAAAACAAAGTCGGAACCCAAACCCCTTAAAACAGAAAATGCTGCTTCTACTCCCAGTGCTTCGGAGAGTAAATCGGCGGATACCTCCACCAAAGTAGAGAAAAAAGAGAAGAAGGAAACTGCAAAGGCAAAAGATTAACGGAATCGACGCAGATCCAAACGCCAACCTACTCCACCCTCTACATTAAATGTATTGTCAAGAATGCTGTAAAGAGTGGGACCTCCCCCATATAAATAAACACCGGATAATACCGACCGAGGACCCATCATTCGCATCAACGGATAAATTTCTACACTCGCTCCCGCTCCTAAAAGGGGGTGGACATCACCATATCTACCAAAAGAAAGGCCTCCACTCGCATAGGCACGCAAATTTATAAAATCAATCGGGGCATAGCCCAAAGAAGCAAATACTTGAGCACCTGTTTCTGCTGTGTCTGGAAAATATTGACTAGCGAGACCAACTCCATATCCCCATCCCTCCCGATGCAAAGAAAAAGAGTCACGCCTAAATTCCAGCTGGCCTGCAAGCCCAAACTCCTTTCCATGGGCAAGAAAACCTCCTCGTAAGGCAAAACTATGGCGTGGACTAAAATGCAGAGAATCATTTTCAACCGGCTCGCGTAAATTTGCCAAAAAAGCCTGGGGATTGATTCCATGTCTTGCAAAAAATGCATCCATTCGATCGAGACGCCAAGCTTGAGGAGTATTAGAAGGTGGTTCTTGATGAGATAATTTAGCTCTAAAATGTTCCCCCACCCATTGGGCAAAAAACTCTTCTATATTTCTTCGTGAGTAATCGGGATGCCATGAAACATCAGGAATCAAATCAGGAATGTAGCCATGCGAATTCATCAAATATTCTGACTGCCGGTAAAGACCGATCACACCAGGATCTCTAATATGATCTAACAAGCAATGATGAAAAGCATGGGCGAGTTCATGAAAAAACGTATGTGCAAATTCACTTAGAAAAAAAGACACGATACTTTCTGCAGAAAAATCAGGGATAGGAATCGCATCAGCTACGTAATTCCGAGAGGGATCATATCTTCCGGGCGAATCTCCTCCTTCTGGATGGGCACTTGGAATACCCGTCCTATTAAAAATATTCCTCCAACTTTCAAAATTTGTATCTGCAAAATAAAAAGCCATGTCTCTGCGCGGTGAATGCACTAAGCGTTCCAAATCGCGAGGTGTTAAAAATACCTTCAGAGATTCAAACAAACTCAAAACAGCCCTTTTATAATAAGGCCAAGGGGCCATTGCTCCTCGTGCTAAAAATACGGGGATTGCATAACGAAAACCCGGCACCACGACATCATGACGTTCCCATTCTCTCGAATTGGGGGAACGAGCCGGGTGTAAAGTTTGAATCCGGGTGCCCAGTGCTAACTGATAATCTTGAATTCTATCCGCCCAAGCAGGATCCGAGCGAAGATACGTGCGAGCCCCTTCTAAAGCGGCCGAAGGAGCAAGATGGCCCGCGAAAAAAGTAATGATGGAATTAACTGCCGCTCTTTCCGAAAGATGTAAATCTTGCCGATAAATGGATTGCCTAAGGATTGGATTTGCAACTTCAGTCAAATAACGATCTTCATTCCAATGCTCCGCCACTGCCTGTTCACCTAAGCGAACAGCCGTCTGATAAAGCGACCTTTCATTTTCAGAATAGGAATTGCCCGAAGAAAAACAGGCGGAAGCATTCTGAGTCCGCTCAAAACAAGAAGCCACTCGACGAATCTCACTCACCTCTCGTGGATTTTCCCGGACGAGCGTCGCCGCATATGCTTGTCTTAAAGAAGCGCTCGGAATAGTTTCTAAAGCTAAAAAGAGTCGATGTTGGAGATCTGCATTCATAAAATGATTATCGGCAAAATTGTTTAAAAGTTGCCCACACCTAGAGAAAGCGCTGCAAAAAAGTAGGGTAAGAAATAACAACTTATTGTTATTGAGTCGGAGTAAATAACAGGATGAGGATACTCTGTTGACTTTTCAAATTTTATAAAATATCCTCAATTCAAATGAGGATATTTTATAATCAAAAAATATATAATAATTTCAATGCATTATTAGATGATCCTGCCCTAGAAGAAATGCGCCTGTTTTGGGGTTTTGAGGAGTATATTAAAAAATCCTCAATAGACTTGAGGATTTTTAAAACCCCCTTTGGCTCCATTTCCCTCCTCTATGGCCCCAGGCAAATCGGCAAAACTTCCTCGCTTAAACTTTTTTTAAGTCAGGTAAACGATTCCGAAACTTCTATCTTTTTTGACTGCTCCACCCTGCTGCATAAAACGGATTTGCACCAACAACTTTCTGAACTCATCCAAGGGAAAACCACTCTGATACTCGATGAAGTTCAAAGCGTAGAAGGCTGGCATCTAGCCTTGCGTGCACTTTATTCGGAAGGAAAGCTCAAAAATTGTCGTGTCTGGTGCACCGGCAGTGAAGCCCGTTATCTTTTAGAAAGTGGGGAACGGCTTCCGGGGCGCAAGGGTGATGGAATTACTGTATTTGCTCGGCCTTGGAGTTTTCGGGAATACATGGATTTCTTGCATCCACAAGAAACCTCTATTCTGCAAAATCTTGACTACAAACATTTGACTCAACGCTGGTTGGACGATCAAAAAACGGATTGGACAAAATATTGGCAAGTTTATCTAAAGTCTGGGGGAATCCCACGGGCTATTGCCCATCTTCACAAACAAAATCAAATTGAGGACACGGTCTGGAAAGCCTATGCCGATTGGATTCTAGGCACTTGGTCTACTCTGCGTACACCTGATCGTTCCCTGAGTGCATTGGCTCGCCGTCTTTGCGAAACTTTAAATAGCCGCGTGAGCTACGAAAGCCTCAAACAAGGAACGGATATTCAAAGCGCAAATACGGTAAAAACTTTACTCGACATGCAGGAAGATCATTTTTCCCTTTCGGTGCTCCCGCGCTTTGATTTGCAAAAAAGAAAATTTCTTCCCTCTAAACTTAAAAAAGTCTATCCGTTGGATCCTTTCATCGCTCAAGTCTGGGCAGCCATCGGCTGGAATATTCGCCGGCTTTATTCGGAATCAATTCCTCCTCTGGCGTTAGATGAATGCGCTTTTCGAACCCAACTCTATCGCTGGCAAGAAAACCCTGAGGTCAGCTATCTCTATTCCGAAACCTCTCAAGCAGAAATTGATTTTTATTTTGAGGATTGCGCATTTGAACTCAAATCAAAGGGAAACCCCACCCCTAAACAATGGGCTATTCTGAACAATTGCCCTCAGGCTTTTGTGTTAAAAAAAGAAAAAATCCCGCTGATGGCCTATTTGTTGGGTGAAGGGAGACAATCTCCTTCATGCCCATAAAAAAATAGCGTAAATGAAGGTTTTGCCGCGAGCAGTGAATAAGCTGTGAAAAATTTGGGAATAAAATATTTTTTTTCGAAAAATGAAGATTTTTTTTGAAACTTAATCACTGTTCTTCACAGGCATTTTTCGCACCCTTCTTGATTTCAAACTACCCTGCTTATTTCTTAGGCATAAGGGGTGTGAACAGTTTTTCGTGCACAGTCAAAAAACCCCGTTGACATCCTAGATCTAGCGGAGCAATAATCTCTCTATACAAGATATAGTGGTTTGTGGGCCTTCGGGCAATGGGGTCCAAAAGGCTAAAAAATCCTTAATTTTAAGTTTTTTAGGGGGATTCAAAGCAGCTTTTCTGTGGAAATTAAATAAGTTACCCACAGCGGCTGTCTTTTAATTTCTTAAAAAGATTTAACCTAAGGCAAACCTTAAAATCTTATCACTTTTAAGGGGGGAACTATGGCTCTTCGCTCTTCCGATCTCAAGAATCGCATCGAAAAACGCAAAGCCAGTCAGGCAATCAATCCACGGCAAAAAGGGCTTAAGCTCTCACGCCGATTCACCGTCAAAGGACGCAATCCTTTAGATCAAGTCAGCTATAAACAGTGGTCTTCTGTTATTACCGATCCCGATGGCTCGGTGGTATTTCGAATGGACGCCGCTGAAGCTCCCAGTGATTGGAGTCAACTGGCTGTTGATATTCTCGTGAAGAGCTATTTCCGTAAAGCTGGTGTGCCTGGAATCGGCTATGAAGTGAGCGCCAAACAAGTGGTACATCGCATTGCCCATTCGATTCGAAAGGCCGGAGAAAATTTTGGGGCCTATTTCGCCAGCGCCGAAGATGCCCAAACTTTTGAAGATGAACTCAAATACCTCCTCATTACTCAACGGGGTGCCTTCAACTCACCCGTGTGGTTTAATTGCGGGCTCTGGCACGAATACGGAATCGAAGGCTCGGGCGGAAATTTTTTCTGGGATCCCCAAAGCGATACCTTTCGCGAAACCAAAACGGCTTATGCTAACCCTCAATGCTCGGCCTGCTTTATTCAGCATGTGAACGACGATCTCATGAGTTTATTTGACCTCGCCAAAAATGAAGCACGACTTTTCAAATATGGCTCCGGCACTGGCACCAACTTTTCGCGCATTCGCGGCCGACAAGAAAAACTCTCAGGCGGGGGTACTTCTTCAGGCCTCATGAGTTTCTTAGAAGTTTTAGATAAGGGCGCAGGCGCTACAAAGTCGGGCGGGACCACGCGCCGTGCGGCAAAGATGGTGGTGCTCGATATGGATCACCCCGAAATCGTCGACTTCATTAATTGGAAGGTAAAAGAAGAAAAGAAAGTCGCGGCCTTGATTGCGGCAGGTTATTCATCCGATTTCAATGGCGATGCTTACCATACGGTTTCAGGACAAAACTCCAATAACTCCGTACGCGTGGTCGATGGCTTCATGGAAGCCATCTTGGGCGATAAAGAATGGAAAACTACATTTAGAACCACCGGAGAAACCTGCGAAACTTACAAAGCCCGAGATCTTTTCGATCAAATCTGCTTTGCGGCCTGGGCCTGTGCCGACCCCGGCGTTCAATTCGATAGCACCATCAATCGTTGGCATACTTGTAAAAATACCGATCGCATTCATGCCTCAAACCCTTGCAGCGAATATATGTTCTTAGATGATTCGGCCTGCAATTTAGCCTCAATCAACCTCGCCAAATTCTTAAGATCGGATGGTGGATTCGATATCGAAGGCTATCGTCATGCCATTCGCATTTTCTTCATGGCTCAAGAAATCTTGGTCGATTTTTCAAGCTATCCGAACTTGCCTATTGCACGAAACTCGCACGATTATCGCCCCTTGGGTTTGGGCTACGCCAATCTAGGCTCTTTGCTCATGCAACTGGGAATTCCGTATGACTCCGAAAAAGGTCGCGCTATGGCGGGCGCTCTAACCGCAATTCTCTGCGGACACGCTTATAAAGTTTCGGCTGAAATGGCGCGCGAGAAGGGCCCGTTCCGCGGTTACCCGATCAATCGCGATTCGATGCTCGATGTCATGCGCATGCATCGTGCTGCTTCTTATCAAATAGGAGCAGAGTGCCCCGAAGAACTTTTAAGAGCCGGACAGCAAGATTGGGATGAAGCCGTAAGTCTCGGAGAAAAATTCGGTTATCGTAACGCCCAAGCAACCGTTCTGGCTCCCACCGGAACGATCGGCTTGCTCATGGACTGCGACACCACTGGCATTGAGCCCGATTTCGCCTTGGTGAAGTTTAAAAAATTGGCCGGCGGCGGTTATTTCAAGATCATTAACCAATCGATTCCTCCGGCACTCGAGCGTTTAGGTTATAGCGCCAAACAAATTAGTGAAATTATCACTTATGTGCGCGGCACTTCATCTCTCAAAGCCGCTCCTCACATCAACGAAGAATCTTTGAAGGCGAAAGGTTTTTCAGAAGAAGATTTGGCCACCCTCGAAAAGAAACTCGAAAGCGTTTTTGAACTTTCGCAGGCTTTTAATCACTATACTTTAGGGGGCGCCACCCTAGAGCGCATTGGATTTTCGCGAAACGAATTCGAAGCCTCCGATTTTAATTTGCTAAAACGCTTAGGTTTCAGCGAAGCCGAGATTAGTCAAGCCAACGAAGTGATTTGCGGATGCATGACCATCGAAGGCGCGCCGCATTTGAAAGCCGAACATCTACCTGTTTTTGATTGCGCCAATAAATGTGGCGCAACCGGAAAGCGATTCCTTGCTGCTATGAGCCATATTCGCATGATGGCCGCGGCCCAACCTTTTATTTCGGGTGCGATCAGCAAAACCGTAAATATTCCGAACGAGGCCACCGTAAAAGACGTTGAAGAAATCTATCTCGAAGGCTGGCGCTTAGGCTTAAAAGCAATCGCGCTTTACCGAGATGGTTGTAAACTTTCTCAACCGCTCTCCAGCGGCACCAAAAAAACCGAAGAGAAAGAAGCCGCTGCCCCCATTCCTACACCAGTTACGCCGGAGCTCAAACGCAAACGGCTTCCTGTCAAACGCCATGGCTTCACTCAAGAAGCACGCGTGGGCGGACACAAAGTTTACATGCGCACCGGCGAATACGACGATGGTTCTTTGGGTGAAATCTTTATTGATATGCACAAAGAAGGTGCTGCCTTCCGAAGCATGATGAACTGCTTCGCAATCGCAATTTCTCTCGGGTTGCAATATGGCGTGCCGCTCAAAGAATACATCGATTGTTTTACCTTCACCCGTTTCGAACCCCAAGGTGTGGTCGATCACCCCAATGTGAAATTCGCCACTTCGGTGATTGATTACGTGTTCCGTGTTTTGGGAATGGAGTATCTGGGGCGAACAGACTTTGTGCAGGTGAAACCCGCCGATGGTGAGCTTTTGCACCATGCCCTTTTAGAGCAACAAATGAAAACAAAAGAAGACTCACCTGCGCAAGCTCCGAAGGCCCTGCTCCCGAAGCTTGCGGTGATCGAAGGTGATAAAAAAGAAAGTTTAGCCAGTACGGGAAGCCCACTCTCGGATCAACTCTCCACAATGATGGGAGATGCCCCCTTCTGCGACGGTTGTGGTCACATTACCGTTCGGAATGGAGCCTGCTATAAATGCCTAAATTGTGGAAATTCGATGGGCTGCTCGTAGGATCCCTCTCCTTATATAGTATTTCAACTTTTAATAAGTACGGCAGTACTCTATTAAAAGTTAGAAATACTTATGGTTGGAAACCGCAAGTCAAAGGCGTTCCGCAAAACGGAGCGCCTTTTGTTTTTGAGGAATTATAATAAATATAGAATTTCTTTCAGAACGAGATGAGAGGCGCGGCGCGACGAATGAGTGACCATTCTTGGAAAGATTTCTGAAAAAGCTTCGGACACAAGACGCGGGGTTCAAATTTTTTGTATAACCGTTACGAGCGGGTCAATCTGTAATTTCTTTCAAAATGAGATGAGCTGCGAGGCGCGCCAAGCGAGTGAGCGCAGCGTACCTATGATGGTACGTGAGCATCACGAGTGAGAAGCAACAAAGCAGATCGCTCATATTGAAAGAAATTCTTACTGATCCCAGGGGTGGTAGGTTTGACTCCAGAGGTTATAGTAATTCCCCATCGAATTCCATTGCGCATCTTGCATGCGTTTCCAAATCGAGTGCGCCGCTTCTTCTTCCTGAGCTTGGCCCAAAATGGTTTGCTGATGAAGTAAAGCCAAATCACTTTTAATTTGATTCATCTGTTGTTGAAGAGCGGGGTCACCCTCAATCTGCATGCCACCAATACGGCCTAAGGCACTGTTAATATAAGCGGCCGAGGCATTATAATCTTTGTTGCGAATACGAATCGAGGCTTCTTGCAAATCGATTTGAGTCTGAGTCATTTTTAAAACCGGGCTTTCGAGCAAAATCTTTGTGTAGAGAACAGTTTTTTGGAGAGCAAGTTTCGCCATTGCAATCTTCTTTTTTTCGAGCGCATTTTCGGCTCGTCCCAAGGCACCTTGAATTCTTTCTAAAGAATCTTCGATAATATTAAAGCTCTCATCTTGTTTGAGTTTAGCTTCTAGGTTTTCTAAGGCCTCTCGTTGGGTTTTTACAGAATCTAAAGAAGATTCAATAGTTCCATCTTTCAAATCTTTGAGTAAGTTTTCGCAGGCTGCTTTTAAATCGGGTAAAGTACTCGAAAGAGTAGTTTCTAAAGTGCGATAACGATCATAAGAATCGCCCACTTCAAGCTGAGAGGAGTTTTGAGCTCCAATGGACGACGAAAAGAAAAGTACCAAAAACCCAATAAAAACAAGACGTAATAAAGTCATTGCTCCTCCTAGAATTTTATGAATATCTGATTTTAACTAATCTTTAAGGCTTTGAAAAAGAATATTTTTTTCTTTTTTTAAGAATAGAATGGGGGCTTATGAAAAATAGAGTGGTTTTAATCACGGGGGCATCGATGGGAATTGGTCGAGAACTCGCCCTAGTTTTTGCCAAAAAAGGTGCTATTCCGGTTTTGGTGGCCCGCTCCAAAGAAAAATTAGAGTCTTTAGCCGAAGAGATTAAAAATTCAGGAGGGCAAGCTTTTGCAATTGCGGCCGATGTGACCCAAAGTAAAAACATCGACTCTCTTTTAAACACCGTTGAAAAACAATTCGGGAAAATAGATATTTTAATCAACAACGCGGGTAAAGGAATCTACAGCGAGGCTGAAAAAGCGCCGCTTCAAGAAGTGCGCGATCTTTTTGAGCTCAATTTATTCTCGGTGATTGAGCTCACCCAAAAATCGCTCCCCTTGCTGAGAAAATCTGCAAAACCAGCAATCATCAATGTTTCGTCAATTGCTGGACATCTTGCTATTCCAAAAATGGGTTTTTATTGCGCCAGCAAATTTGCACTGAATGCCTTTGGAAAAGCGCTTCGCATGGAACTCGCCTCCGAAAAAATCCATGTTCTCAATGTTTATCCGGGCACAGTGGCAACTGATTTTTCGAAAAACGCCGCCCGCATTGGGAAAAGACCCGACATTTTAAATACCCAAGGAAAAGGTCTTTCGGCTGCTAAACTCGCCCAAATCATCTATAAGGCCCTGCAAAAAGGTAAAAAAGATGAGTATGTGAGCCTTCAAAATCGGCTTTGGATCGCCATCCAATTCTTTTTCCCCTCGCTGATGGAATATTCAATGGCCAAACTCGTGCGATAATTTTACCCTCTACAATCCTCTAATCCAGGCCCTTCTAGGGTCTAACGCGCTGCGTAGTTACTTTTTTAGCAACTTTTATTAAAGCTAACCGAAAAATTCTATACGTCTTTCAATACTTTAACTTTAAGTGGGAATGAAGGTTTCTTTAAGAAATTCTTAAGGATGAGCTCATTTTATTTACTTCTATGGTTCAACTGACCCAACAGCAGATTGACGTTCTTCACTACGCTTACTCCGGCTGTTTATCTGATCCAAACGCCTTTGTTTCTTCTTACCTACAGCGTGAGTTGGGGGCTGCCGGAGATTCTCTTTCAGACTGCCTTCACCGTTTAGGCACTTCTACTATTTCTGTAGCATCGAACCTAGACCGCTGCGTAAATACAGAGCTCAATGCCAATTCTCCCGGAAGAAATGCTCCCGAAGCCCCTGCAGAAATTAGTCTTCCACCCCCTCCTTCTTCGAGCATTCCCGAATTTACTGAAGCAAATGCAGGCTACGGGCATTGTCGATACCTTGAGAGCACTGCATCGAACTACCTAGAAGCAAGCTCAACCCCTCACCCCGGAACCACCTATAATACTCAAGTGAGTCAAACACAGCCTGAACTACCCACAAACTTTAGAAATTTACCCGTTTTTTTAGATGCGCTTCGCGCTTCTTATGTTGATCGTCTGAACAACCCGCCTGTTCGTGCAAGGCTTGTTCAGCCCTCTCCCACTTCTCTCCCCCAATCTCGGAATATTCTCGCGTGGGGCTTTCATAGTAATTTCTTGGGATTGTTCGCACGCCCCGAAATTACTCGCGGAGAGCTTCCTGCTCCCTGGCTTAGAAGCACTAATCTACTTAATTTAGAGGCCGGTTGGATTCACGAATGGACGGGGAATACTTCGCTTGGAGTGGGAGCCTTAGCAATGTTGGGAATCGATGGAAATGGAGTGAGTGCGTTGGGTTCATTTGTTTTCCAATGGGGTAGAGGAGAGGAACGCCGTTATCAAATTCGTTTGGTAGGAGGATACGACTTTGGGCTGAACATGCCACGAATCGGAGCCCTATTTGCGATTACGAGGCAGGGGTCTCTCTCAACCTGCGCTCTTCAAGGAGTGCTTTTCCCTTGGGCCATGGCAGCCCCCACTCGCATGAGTCAATGTTTACGCCATAGCCGAGACTATCCCTCTATTTCAGATTCTTCCGCCAGTTTTGTGGTGGGAGCTTTGTGGAGTATTGATCCACAAGCTCCAAGTTATCCAAGCCCTTATCTCGGATTCAGTTTTAGACCCTGGGTAAAAGCAGGATGGGTTCTCGATTTAGGTTTTACAATTATTAACGCGGCACTTCCAAGATTGTAGAAATTTTATGGTAGATACACCTCGAAACAGTACCGGATTTTCCTTTGATCTAAACCCTGCGATAGGTTTCATGGCCGCTGATCCACGCTATGGAACTTACGTGCGGCCTTCTTTAAGCCTCGATTTTCACCTGCGCTTAGGTGAACCACTACAACCTACCCCCCAAGAAGATGTAGATCAGGCAGCAACGGCACAAGGGGTTTCACAATTCGGCCTCGATTTGGGTTACGGCGCAGTGATGAGAGGTTTTGATACATCCACCGCCCAACAATTTCTCCGAGTGGCAGCGGGCTACACTCGCACGCAAGGGTTTTACCGAGAAGACTACCCTCTCCATACCCGCTCTTTTAGGGTAGGGCTCGCCTGGGCACCTGCAGAGGCTACACGACTCTATCCCGAACTTACCTGGAGAGAATGGTTTGGAATTAATAAAACAAATGGATTGGGTTTTAACTACGCCCTTTCTGCATTTACTTGTCTCGACGTAAGAGAGGGTTTTTGCGGCATTGGAGGGCAGTTCAGTGTGGGAGCAGGGTTTGATTGGTATACCAGCCTCAATCATTGAGGAGTGTTTTGCAGTTATTACTTTCGAGGGAAAAGTAAAATGACTTGTTCAAGTTGTCATCCCAGTACGGAAAACTCCGTCTGGAGACCTCCAACTAGATCTGTAGGCGTAACTCAAACTACGGCGAATGCCCTTCATCCCGTTGTTTCCTCTGAAACCGCCGCGGCCTGGGCGGATCCACGGCCCCACCCAGCGGCTCCCGTTTCTGCTTTTAATTTAGATATTGGTCATGCCCGCCTACGCCTCAATCTTCGTGTGCGCCCTTTCGATATTCATCACCCGGTTTCTTTGGGCAGACTCGGCACCTACGATTACGTAGCCGCCGAAGTAAGGCGTCATCTTTATAACCGTTCTCCACTTCGAGTGACTTCCGACGTTGAAATTCGCGACAACGCAATCGCCTTACCCCTTCGAAGCCTTCTTGTTTTTCATAATATTTCTGTAGATGGACCCTACTGGCATAATTTTGATCCAAATTATTTTGGCATTAATCGACTCGGGCAACCGTATCTTGAAGAAAATGTTTTTAATGTTTTCGGCGAGCCCAGCACTACGGTTTTAGATCATTCTCTTGCCTCATTAATTACTCGACCCAATGACCAACCCGTAATCAATACTACAAGATTAATTGGGTGGTTTTTAGAACAAGTGAATGGCCCAAGCACTGCGGAGAATCCTCTCGATGGAAATTATTTTACTCTGGCCGATCACAACCGAGTGATTGAAAATTATTTCGATCTCATTCAATCGGGCGAAATTATTCTTGATATTGATGAGCTGCGCAACTTCACTTGGCCAGGGATTTTTGATCTGGGGCCTTCCCGCTTGCGAGTGCGTGCGCACTTAGAAGATGATCGACGAATCGGCATTCATATTCATCCTCAACTCAATTTCGATCAAACTTCTTATCCCCAAAATGTGCAACTCGAAGAAGGCTGGTTTTACGAAGGAGATCCCAGTTCTACCGCACCCACTCAACTTCGTTACACGCCGAGCAATCCACTGGCAAACCCACCTCTTAGCTCAAGCAACCTCATTGCTCCCGAAAACAGAACAATCTGCCCGGGAATTCATATCTATGTGCGCCCTGGTTGCCCTGCAATCGAAGTACAACTCAATCAACACGTGAATTTTAAAGTGCAACACCCCTCGTTAGGAGAACTCGAGGTATCCGGCCAACTCTTGGCACAAAGTGAGTGGCTAAAATCTCCGGATGGCCAGTTTCATATGGTTGCAGGCCGAAATCGTTTTGAGCTACGCAATCTAGAAATTCGCAACTCTACACGAAATATTACCCTGCGAAATATCAGTCTTGAGCTCAGCGATGTAATACCTGATTTTAGCTTGGCGGCTCCTACTGCAGAGACTCATCCTTTTCGTGTTCGATGTTCCGTCAATCTGAATGCCAATACCCAGCTTCAATTAGAAATGAGCAGTCTTATTCCTACCGAAAATGGAACCTACGAGCTCAAAAAAAATGGACTCATTCTACAAAATTTTAACAACGAAGGAATTAATCTGTGGCTCACACGTGGAAATAATCGCCAAACTTTGGTGAGAAATGGTCGAATTAGCGCTCACTACTCGCTGCCGGAGGATGAAAGCTTGCAACTTGAGCTTACCCTCACGGCATTATTTGGAGGATATGACGGTTTTAGTCTTTCTCAACCTCGAATTGAATTCAATTTAAATGCTCGAGAAACTCAAGCAGGAGTTTATGAAATTCTTCTCTCGCACCTGCTGCTTTCAGCAAGCAGGCTTACTGCCTTTGGCCGTTCGATCCCCAATCCTCTCACTGTCAACTACACCGCCGCCACAGACCGTGGCCGTGAGACAAGAACTGCCATTGGTATCGATACTGCTCAGCATCAAGTTTCAGTAGAGCGCCTCCATTTACCTTTTGCCGTTCAATTTCCATTACCACCCGGCGTTGATCTCACAACACCCCAAGGGCGCGAATATGGAATAGGTATTTATGGAGCTATACGAGCCCCTCATGCAACGTTTGACTGGGAAACATATGAGGAGCGCGGCCGATTCGGCATTTATGGTTATCCTCGTAATAGAATTTCACCCCTACCCCCAAATCGTGGAGATATTTATTTTATCGACGCAAGTGGAAATCGAGTAGGAGAACATCTCTTAAGTGGGGCCTATTGGTATTGCAGTCAACTTTCTGGAATACAAGCCAGAGAACACTATTTCTCAAATGCCGATTGCCGAGCAAATGTTTATGTCAATTTAAGGCGTGTTTTGGGCCAAGGCCCCGAAGCCTTTCAAGCCTGGATGCATCATCACCACATGCCTTATCTTTGGGATGGATTTCGTAGAATTCAAGATCGCTACTATCAACTGAATGCACAAGAAATGGGAAACCGTTTTGGTACGGCACAAGAAGTAATCGATGGCGCTGCGGGCTATGATTGGGAACACCCTCAAATGTTGGGGCCCGATGGGAATACGCGCGTGGAAACCCCTCCTGAGGTTTTGCGTAGACTTTATCCTCAAGTCTACCGGCGTTTACTAGAAGGAGGGGCGCGATGATTCGTTTTCCCCTCCAACCCCGAGTCGTTACTCCAACGCCCCTTGGCACTTGTGTTACAGCCAACGCAACTCCTTCGGCCTCTACTTGTTTTAATCCATCTCCCCCTCAAGGCCCTCTGGCTCCCAATGCTCGATCGATTGCTCCTTTATTTCGGCCACCTCCCGCTCCAGCACCTTCTCCTGCTGCGATGACGGTTGATTTAGGAAATTTATCTTGGATGGATTATGTCAATATTGCAGCCGATCTTTTTGATTATGCCGAAGGGGATTTGCTTTTCGAAAAAATTCCCATGAATCAAAGCCGCTCTGATATTTGTCGTTTGCCGGAGGGAACTCCACTCAACACACCCGCCTCTATGCTTGAAAGGCCAGATGATTGTGAGCTTTTCTCTCCCCCTTTCATGAGTGGAATTGCTTACGCCCAAGCTCGAGTGATGGACCCGAATAATCCTAGAACAAGAACATTTCCAAACCCCGAGCAACCCCGTATCAATAATTTTGGAATCGCATTTTATCCGTACTTCACTTACCGAATTCGTCGCGCACCCGCACCTCTTGATTTACGGGTTGATGGCTTAAGAGGAGTAGATGTAACTCACTGGGAAAGGCGTAATCCTGACCCTCGTGCAGAACCCGGAACAAACTTACCTCGCTTTACCGTAACGGATGGTGATCTTGAATACGGCCGGGTAAACATGGAAGATGCTGAAAGAAACCCCCGAGGGCTTTTGCCACTCCCTTTTGGAATTTCGACACCTCCACCTCCCCACGATCATTTCGTCATGCTCACCGATCCCACATCCGATCACCCTTTAAGTACACTGCAAAGAGAAGCCGGAATCACCACCCAACGGCTTTATGTTGATACCTATAAAAGCGATATGGGAATCGACGATGTTCCTTTTTCACGCCGTTTTGGAGATTTGTTGAGATCTTTCACACAACTCGGTGATGCTTGCCACCGCCAGTGGTTACGAGATCATGCTCTCGAATACAATCCCAACACCCATCGTATTGTAACTGAAACGGTTACAGAAATGGTGAACGGCACCCCAACTACCCGGCAAAGAAGACGCGTTGAAGAAATTCCACCAGGCGATCCAAACTATCTTCCTCTCTTTGATTTTTTGGGAACCGATCTGGCCCGAAATCGACCTCAAATTGAGCGCCTACTCGATCATGAATGGCTTCTCATGCAACAAGATGCACGGGTGCCTGAAAATCAACGCCGCCCGCGCCAAGCCAGTGATTTGCCGGCCATTGCTGCACGTGCTTTTCCCCATGGCTTTATTCATTTAAATAGAACTCGAGATTATCATTTTAGTGTGGGGGAATATCACCTGACTCTCCCGGCAAATATGCCTGTTGCGCTTAATTATCGGCTTGAGCCCCAGATTAATCCGCAAACCGGACAATTTGATTTAGACCGCGGCCTAGAAATGGTTTTTGAAATCTCCCGTTTTGATACCCCTCCTTCGCAGGTTTGCTCACAAGCCTCCCCTTCCGATGCGACAAGGGTTTTTCTCCGCACCGTTCAAATGCCCATTCAAGGAGGAGTGCTCCAAGCAGAATCACTGGCTGCACGCCGAGTAACCATTCGGCTTCCTTTATCTACCCAGCGAACCCCAGAAGCACCTTTAGTATGCCCAGCCCCAATCCAACAACCGCCCCCGAGTCCCCCTCGCCCCATGCGAATTGACTTAGAAGGTCTTGCGCTTGAGAACACTCAATACCTTCAACCCGATGGAGGTATTGGTTTTGCGATTGGTCATGGAAATTTAGAAAAAATCTCTTTCATTCGAAATAGTCAGGGAACTTGGCATATTGAGTGGGGAGATCCTGCCAATCAAGGGCTGCAAGGTAATAATCTTCAGGTTTTTGCCCCTATTCGAAATTTTCCGAGTAATCTCAGCATTACTCAAGTGCATATTCCGAGCGGAGTAGCCGATTTATCGGATCGTCAAAACTTTATCTATGTCGCCAGCCTTCTATGGCAGGGCGCTTCAGATCTCTTAACTTCAGATGAAGCCCCTTTTGCCAACGCTTCGGGCGGAAGTACCCTCAGTGATTTTACCTATAGTGGTTCTCGAACTCCCGATGGCACACGACACAGTATTGATTTTAACTATGGGGGAAATCTGACCGCACGCATTCAAGATCCACGGGCGCGGCTCGGACAAGTAGGCTTTACAACTCTCCCTTTTACAAATTTAAGAGAGAGTAATTACCCGCCCATCTCCGGACTTGTGCATTTTGTTGGCTTTCGTCCAAACGCAGACCGTGAGAGTTTTGAACTCCGCGATTTTAACGTTATTATTCGAGCCCCTTCTATTCAGCTTTCCGATCTTGCAAGCCGCAGTTTTCAACCGATCCCTTTCAAAACTTTTAATATTCTTCCGGAAATCACCGAAGGCAGGCTCGATAATGCCGAAGTTGGAATCAATTCTCAAGGGTGGTATATCAACCCCCTCGATCGAAATTTAGGGCCTGCCCACATTGCACTTCAACTTGAGCGAAGTATGGCCATTTACGTTCCAGAATTAAGCCCCGATGAGGCAAGAGATCATCCCGAACTTGCCTTCATGTATAGCATTCTCCGTCTCCGCCGCGCTTATGTAGAAGGATTCATCAATCAGGGCGAATTCGAATGGACCGAAAGAAGAAATACCAGAGGAGAAACCGAACGAGGGGTTCGAACCATTCAAGTAAGCACAGGCCCCCTCATGGTAAGAGATCTCGAAGCTCAAGATAACAGCTTAGCCCTCCACACTAACATTCCAATGTGGGATTGGATTCGAGGCGATTTTCCGTGTGTGGGAGCTCCCTGCCCGGGTCAAACTCAAATTACACGTCCACCGCGCATTCCAGCGCTTCCGGATCGCCAACTGCTACTGCAGTATCTCGTTCCGGCAGAAAGCGCCTTACTTGCCAATGGAGATTTTATTCGAACCGATGGAATTGAAATTCGCGGAGGGGATAACCCTAATACCCAAATTTGTGGTTTGATGGCCTATGTGCATGAGGTAGGGGGGCTCTGGCAATACGCAATGCTTGCTATTCCGGAATTTGTGGTCAGCCCTGGCACACCAAATTCTCCGCAACCTGTACGCCGTGGCCCCAGCTCTGAATCGCCTTTTAATCTGAGCGCAGATTCTATTATGGAACTCTACTTACGCTCGCCGCGCTGGCGATTAAACGGAGAAAGCGGAACCCACCTACGAGGGCCCTATCGTGCCTCTGCCAACTGCCGCCCCGTTGATGCTCGTTTGTTTAGTTTATTCCGTCCCGCTACCCCTCAACCACCGCCTTCTACCCCTGCTGTAGCTCCCGTTGCACCCGCAGCAGTCACCCCCACCTCTCATTAAAGTGAATGAGTAATTTTGAACGGCAACTAAATTTCTTTGAGGCGAAAACCTTCAGGACGAACCGTAATGAATGAAATCGGAACATGACGGGCAATGTAGGTAGTCACGGAGCCTAAGGGTTTATGAAAAGAGGCCGATCTTCCGTGAGTGGCTAAAATAACAAGATCGATCTTTTTGTTTTGAATTACCTCTTCAATCCATTCACGAATATCGCCTTCTAAAAATTGGCTACTCACTTCTAATTTCGAAAGGCGCAGTTCCCCAACCCATTTATCAAATTCTTCTTGGCTCATCTCTCGCATCTTTAAATCGTATTCGGTGGTATCCATCATCGCAAACGAAGGGAGAAGGGGCGGAAGAAAAGAATGTACTAAATGAACCGAGGCACCAAAAAGCTTGGCCCAGAAAACACCGAAATTAACTCCAGCCCGCGAACTCTCCGATAAATCGGTTAAGATTAAAATTCTTTGAGGCGGCGAGAATTTTCCTTTCACCACCCAAACCGGGCACTCCGATTTTCGAACCAAGCTCTCCGCCACAGAACCTAAGAATAAACGCGTTAAGCCCGACCGACTATGAGAACCCGAGACCAAAAGTTGGGTTTTTTGTTGCTTGGCTACTCGGAGAATATCCACATACGGAATACCAATTTGCACTAAACAACTCTTTTCGAGATTACGACTCGCTTCTGAACTTTGAAGACTCGCCACTCTTTTTTCAAGTTCTTCGAGGGCCTTCTTTTCAATTTCTTCAACCAACTCGAGATTCATGGGCCCAAAAAAATGTCCATCAAAGGGAGTTTGCTGAACCACATGTAAAGCCGAGAACTTAGCCTTGAGTTGTACAGAGGCTTCTAAGGCGGCTTTCAAGACTTCATCGGTGAGATCAGAGAAATCTACACCGGCCAAAATTCTTTCAATAGGCTTCATCATATTTTTTTTAAACCTTTTCTAAAAAAGGGGGCGTTGCAAAATCAAAACCTCCCAAGAACATTCTTTATGAATGTCCCCCTTATTCCCCCTTTCGGAAACTAAAACGAGAGGGGGTTTTCTTTTTTTAAGCTTAAGAAATGTTAACCCGATATTCAACATTTTCCTTAGTTTTAAAAAGAAGATCAAGAATTTCTAGTTGAAATTCTTTGTAAGAGGTCAGGGTTTTTGAGGTAAGCGGAAAAGCACCGAATCTATCGACTTTAAAAACAATAATTCTTCAAAATTACCTTGAAATATTTCCTTACGGTGCGTTTTTACGCGAACTGAGAAAATGCGGACCTCTTACAATTCTTTTAACAAACTCTTTTTACATTTGACAAAACCCCACTATTTCTAGGTAGCTTAGCCAAACATTAAGATTTTTACACACCTACTAAACTTTCAATCGAGGGAGGTTTTATGGTTTGTGTTTCACGCGATTCTTTTTTCGCGCAGTGGTTACCCGTTTGCGCAGAAGAACCTCACCTTTCTTCTCCAACTGTTGTTCAGGCCAATGTTGGCCCTTCTCTTTTGTCGGTTTCTTTAGCGAGCACCGCCGTGCGTTTGTTTCAAACCGGTGCACAAGCAGCCCGGCCGTTTGTAGCACGTGGGAGCGAGTACTTAGAAGGTGCAAGATCTTTCATAAGACAGCAACAAGTCATCGTCCGAAATGTAAGAGATTTACTCCCTGTTGTTGCCTGGCTTTGGAATTCTCGAAAAGGGCCTCCCCCGCCATCGGGTACTATTCGCGATCCTTTTGTAGATCAGTATGTGCATGGAGATGAAAATCCACATGATCCTGATTACGAAGAACGAAGTATTACCGATCGTTTGGCCGCCGGACTTCGCTCTACCTTTTCTTATCATCCTTCCCCTTCTCATTTGGCTGCTCAACGCGCCACGCAAACAAGTAGTGTCGCCATGATGACCATCATTTGTATCGCAGCAGTTTTAGTGGTGATTTAAAAATTAATCCGACTTCGCCCCTCAGATAGGAAGTCTGAAGACTTACCCAAGGGGTGAATACTAAGTTGTGTCGTCGTAAATCACGGGTTGCTACAAATAGCGAAGTTTTGGTATTTGTGATTGATTCTTTCAAAGTAGGCTGTTTAAATGAGCGCCTTGTGAATACGCCACAACCCCATGTGAAAGAATTTTTAAAGGCTCTCTTACTCGACCGTTTTGAGCCCCCTCGCTACGACCCAGGTGCTCTGCAAAAGCGGGCGATTGCCTTGCGCCCCCTCTTTGAAGCCCTGCGTAAAAGTCCTGCGGGCCGCGATGTAACTGATCTCGATGAAAAAAAACAAAAAATCATCCAAGAAGCCGAAAAGGGAGTGGAAATTCTCTTTTCTCGAGGAGATCTCGAGCTGGCCCAAGGCTGTTACTCGAAGGCCGTTGAAGGATTATTAGACGGCTTGAGTTTGAATCGTCTCGATCAAAAAAAATGGCCCTCGCTCAATACCGAACAAAAAGCAGTGCGGGTGCTCACTAATTATTTTTATTCAGCTCCAGAACGTTTTCGCCTCGAAAAGCCCTTTCGAGAATTTGGCACGCTTTACCACCTGCGCCTAGCCGAACAACACCTGCAAACTCAAAATTATGTGAAGGCCGAAGAGGAGTTGGGCTTTGCTCAAGAAGAAATTCGGCATGTTTTAGCTTTAAGTTTGGGAATTGATTTGATTGGAATCCGCGAAGAGGCCGAAACAATCAGCCAAACCACCGGGCAATCGGAGCGTCGGGTCACTATTTCTCTTTTTGAAAAAGCGTTGGATGCCGATTTAAAAAATTTCGGAAATATTCAAACCAATCTTCAGTCGTTTCTTAATCGCAAAGACTTAAGCGAAGGCTTGCTTCGCCTTCTTCCAGAACATGAGTTTCAATTCAAGCAAGTCGAAGGTTTAAAAAACGAAAAACAGCTTTACGAAGCGCTTCGCGAACAATATCAAAATATTACACTCCGCTTAAAACCCGGAGCCCAAATTCGATGGGAAGAATTTTTCCGCTTGCTCCTTCATTTACCTGATCCTTTTCAGCATAGTTATTTTCGCATGCCCGATGTCGATTGCCTGCTCAATGTGAAAATTGAAGATGACCAAGGAAAACTCTTGGTCTTTTTTGATGAACAATCGCGTTTGGTCAAAGCTCCAAGCCTATCTGAAATTAAAGATGGAACCCCCGATAGCGATCCTGAAATTTTAGATGTTGCGATTATCGGAGGCGGGCCTGGCGGAATTGCAGCAGGCGTCAATCTCACCGCTTTAGGAATTTACCGGTATGCGATTTTTGAACGCAGTGAAGCAAACTCAACCGTGCGCGATATTTGGTCGCGTGAAAAAGAAGCCGATACTTTTTATAGTGGCCCCCCCGGCCCCATGGAGGGGTTGGTGGGCATGCAAGATACCACCCGCGCGGTTTTCTTAAATCGCATGCAAAGTTTTTTAGATTATTTTCATTTGAACTTACGCAACAAAGAACCCGTACTCAAACTGCACTTCGATGAAGCTCAAACGCTCTGGATGCTTGAAACTCCTCAAGGAAAATATTCTGCTCGCCAAGTCATCATGACCGCCGGCCGTTACGGAAAACCCCGGCTTTTAAAATGGGAAGAAAATAATCCACCATCTGAATTAAAAAATCATGTGGTGAGAGGAGTTGAGGTAGATGATCTCGAAAATTCAACGGTCTTAGTGGTGGGTGGCGGAAACACCGCTTTTGATAACGTGAAAACTCTAATCGCCAACGGTACAGGAAAAAAAGGCAACCAAGTTTATCTTTCTTACCCGAAAAAACCTTTCAACGTGCCAGGCAGTCTACACGCCCACAATAACGATCAATTGCTTCAATGGGAAAGCGAAGGAAAAATCACCATTTTGTGGAATACCAACTCCGAATCTGCCGAAGCCCGGAACGAAAATGGAAAAACACGTTGGGAAATTAAATTTCGTGAGGGAGAATCTCCTGCTTCAATTGTGGTCGACTATATCGCGCCCGCCGTGGGTTGGCAGGTGGATCGAGAATTGATGGAAAAAGTGGGGCTGCATTTTAACGAAGATAATAAAAATCCGGCAATTGACCCTCAAACCGGTCAAGCTTATCGATTAAAACCCGATGGTAGCAAAGAAGCGATTCCCGGGCTTTTCATTGCGGGAGACTATGCCGAGCAACGCTCAGTGCCTCTAGCCTTCACCACCAATTTTCGTGCTGCGCTTGCGATTTCAAAAATATTAAAAAATAAATAAACTTTACCTTTTGAGTCGTTCCCCGGTTTAACCGGGGAATCTAAATGCGCTCAATAAGATCCCCCGATCAAGTCGGGGGAAAACAATTTGATGAGTATTTATAAGACCACTCTAGTTTCTCTTTGCCCAATTCTTCGCACCCGGCAAACCCCAGTATAATATTCGATGATAAAATCGGCGCGGAAGCAAACGCCTTAGCCAATAAAAAAGGCGGGCATCGAAGGTGGCAGGCACTCGAAGTGGAGGATGTTTTCTCTCAATCGTTTTTAAAATCACGCGGGCGACATCTTGCGAAGTCGAACGTGCCGAATTCATCATCTTTTCGATAAAAGGTGCCATCGATTCATAATATTCGCTATAAACCCCGTGTTCTGCGGTGCTTTTTCCGGATTGTTTCGAATAATAAATATGCTGAAAAGATTGAGAATGAATAAAACCAGGCTCCACAATGCTCACTTTAATATTCCAAGGCTTGGCTTCATACCAAAGGGCTTCGCTCGCTCCTTCGAGAGCAAATTTTGAGGCACTATAAGACGACATCGTGGGCATTGCCATCATTCCGCTCACCGAAGAAACATTTAGGATTCTTCCAGAATGTTGGGCACGCATCAGCGGCAAAACAAGACGAATGAGCGCCATCGGCGCCAAATAATTGGTGTTGAGTTGACGCATCTCCTCATCTTCATTCATATGCTCGACAACTGCCCGGTAGCTAATCCCGGCATTATTCACCAAAACATCAACCGTCCCCCATTGCTTTTTGACTTCTTCTACCGCCCAATGCCGTTCAACCGAACGAGTAATATCTAATGGCAGAATTAAAAGTTTTTCTGAAGGGTGAAGCCCCCCCTGCTCAAAACGAGGAATCGACTCCGCACGGGCGGTAGCCACCACCCGATAAGGCTTTTGTAAAAGAAGACGGACTAAATCCAGCCCCACTCCTGTACTCGCCCCGGTAATGAAAACCACTGGTTGTGAATTTTGTGTTGTTTCAAAGGCCATAAACTCAGTAAATTGTACCATTATTTTTTAAAATGCCTCTCTAAAAAACAGCCCTCCACTTTACACTTATTCACAGGCCTTTCCTTAAAATTTAAAGCTTGAAATCGAATAAAAACCAAGGCTATGGTCCCCCTCCCCTCAAAAAATGGCTAATTTTGGAGGTATTTTCTTTGAAGAAGCAAGACAACAAACAAATGAGAAAAGAACTCGAAGAAAAAGGACTTTACCGCGCCTCGATGGAGCACGATGCGTGCGGGGTGGGCTTTATTGTTCATCAAAAGGGTAAAAAGTCACACGAGATTGTTCAAAATGCGATCTTAATCTTAAAAAATCTCGAACATCGTGGGGCTTGTGGTGCCGAACCCAATACCGGAGATGGTGCAGGAATCTTAATTCAAATCCCCCATGCCTTTCTTCAAAAAGAATTTAGCGCGCTCGGAATTGCTCTCCCTCCTGAGGGGCAATACGGTGTGGGTTGTTTGTTTCTCTCTCAAAATGAAGAACATGCGCATCTTGCCCAAAAAAGGCTCGAAGAAATCACCGCACGCGAAGGACAAAAATTCTTAGGCTGGCGCGATGTACCGGTCGATCCTTCCAGTTTAGGGAATATGGCCAAAGAGGCCATGCCCTTAATCAAACAATTCGTCATTGGTTTATCTGAAAAAGGCCCCGGACTTCCAGGTGAGGTTGAGGATGCTTTTGAAAGGCGCTTGTTCATTATTCGCAAGGTCTTTGAAAATGAGATTAAGGCCTCCAATATCACCGATTGGGAACAATTCTACATTCCGTCGCTCTCTTGCCGAACCCTGATCTATAAAGGAATGCTCACGACCGATCAGCTCGATCATTTCTACCCCGATTTACAGGATTCCACCTTAGTTTCGGCATTAGGGCTTGTGCATTCACGATTTTCAACCAACACTTTTCCTAACTGGGAACTTTCTCATCCTTTCCGTTTTATTGCTCATAACGGAGAAATCAACACCCTGCGTGGAAACATTAATTGGATGCGTGCCCGCGAAGCGTTATTCAACTCTCCTCTTTTTGGAAAAGAGCTTCAAAAAATTCTACCCGTCATTCGCGAATTTGGGTCTGACTCTGCCGTTTTTGATAACGCGCTCGAAATGCTGGTGATGGCGGGCTATTCGCTTCCGCATGCTATTATGATGATGATTCCTGAGGCCTGGAGCGGACACACCACGATGCCTCAAGAGAAAAAAGATTTCTATGAGTACCATGCTTGCCTCATGGAACCCTGGGATGGCCCAGCCTCGATTGCATTTACCGATGGCAAAATTATGGGAGCCATTCTCGATCGAAATGGGCTCCGTCCTTCGCGTTATTACGTCACAAAAGATGACTACGTCATCATGGCCTCTGAAGTGGGCGTTTTAAACATTCCTGCTGAAAATATTTTGCTGAAGGGTCGCTTACAACCCGGAAAAATGTTTTTGGTCGATATGAAACTGGGTCGAATTGTCGACGACTCCGAGATTAAAGGCGCTCTCTGCAAAGCAAAACCATACGGCAAATGGCTCAAAGAAAATTTGGTAAAGTTAGAAGATTTACCCGAAAGCCCACATGCTCCGGAGCCCGATCATGTAACGGTAACCAAGCGTCAGCTTCTCTACGGGTATACCACCGAAGATTTGAATTTACTCATGTTACCCATGGCTAAAAATGGAGAAGAAGCCATTGGTTCGATGGGCACCGATACACCTTTGGCGGTTTTATCGGAAAAACCACAGAGTCTGTTCAATTATTTTCAGCAGCTCTTTGCCCAAGTCACTAATCCTCCGCTAGATGCCATTCGAGAAGAACTCGTCACTTCGGTTGATACAACCATTGGCCCCGAAGAAAATCTTTTGGTGGCCTCGGAGAAAAGTTGTCATCAGATTAAGCTAAAAAATCCGATTCTCGATAACGATGAATTAGCAAAACTCAAACACTTGGCAGATAATCCTTCTCACGGATTTCGCACCAAGGTTTTACCCATTTTATTTCAGGCCAAAGATGGAGCAGCCGGGCTCGAAACTGCTTTAGAAAATCTTTTTCAGCAAGCAAGTGCCGCGATTCAAGAAGGTTGCAACATCTTGATTTTGAGTGACCGTGGCTTAAACGAAAGTTTGGCCCCCATTCCCTCTCTTTTAGCTACTTCAGGGTTGCATCATCACTTAGTGCGCGAAGGAACCCGCACCAAAACCGCTTTAGTAATTGAATCGGGCGAACCCCGTGAAGTGCATCATTTCTGTTTGCTCATTGGTTATGGCGCCGGTGCAATTAATCCTTATCTTGCTTTTGAAACCTTAGATGATTTCATTCATGAAGGGGTTTTAGACTCCGATCACCGCAATGCCGTGTTGAAATATATTAAGGCCGCTAAAAAAGGCATTGTGAAGGTGATGTCGAAGATGGGTATTTCGACAATTCAAAGTTACCGCGGGGCCCAAATTTTCGAGGCGATTGGTTTAAATAAAGCAGTGATCGATCGCTACTTTACCCATACGGCCACCCGAATCGAAGGAATTGGTTTAAAAGAAATTGTTGAAGAAACTCTAAGCCGCCATCGAAGGGCTTTTCCTCATCGTCGTGCCGGAACCCCAAGGCTCGAAGAAGGAGGAAACTATCAATGGCGCCGTGAAGGGGAAACACATCTTTTTAATCCGCAAACAATTTCGAAGCTTCAGTACGCCTCGCAGATTAATTCAAAAGAAGAATATAAAAACTACGCGAAATTGGTAAACGATCAAAGCCGCGCGCTCTGTACTTTCCGAGGGCTCTTTGAATTCAAGAAGAGAACACCGATTTCGATTAACGAAGTCGAACCCGCAAAAGAGATTGTGAAGCGTTTCAAAACGGGAGCCATGTCTTACGGCTCGATCAGTCGCGAAGCCCACGAAACCCTAGCAGTTGCGATGAACCGCATCGGCGGAAAATCGAATACGGGCGAAGGCGGCGAAGATGCCGATCGCTTTAAACCCCTTGCCAACGGCGATAGCAAAAACAGCAAAATTAAACAGGTGGCCTCGGGTCGCTTTGGGGTAACCAGCGAATATTTGGTCAATGCCGAAGAAATTCAAATCAAAGTGGCGCAAGGTGCAAAACCGGGTGAAGGTGGGCAATTGCCCGGACACAAAGTTTATCCCTGGATCGCCAAAGTGCGCTTTTCTACTCCCGGCGTCGGTTTGATTTCTCCCCCTCCGCATCACGACATTTACTCGATCGAAGATCTCGCCCAGCTTATTTATGATTTAAAGAACGCAAACCCTCGTGCGCGCATTAGCGTAAAGCTCGTAGCAGAAGTGGGCGTAGGAACCGTTGCCGCCGGTGTTGCCAAAGCACACTCCGATTTAGTTTTAATCTCGGGCTACGATGGAGGAACCGGTGCCTCTCCTCAAACAAGTATCAAACATGCAGGAATCCCTTGGGAGCTCGGACTCGCTGAAACCCAGCAAGTTTTGGTAGCCAATAAATTGCGCGATCGCATTACAGTAGAGGTCGATGGTCAAATGAAAACAGGCCGCGATGTGGTGATTGGTGCCTTGCTCGGTGGCGAAGAGTTTGGTTTTTCAACCGCCCCACTCGTGGTCATGGGCTGCGTGATGATGCGCGTTTGTCATTTGAATACTTGCCCGGTGGGAGTGGCCACTCAAGATCCGGAACTGCGCAAAAAATTTACCGGAACTCCTGAATCAGTCGTAAATTTTTTCTTCCTTGTTGCCGAAGAAGTGCGCGAGCTCATGGCCGAACTCGGATTCAGAACCATCACCGAAATGATTGGCCACTCTGAAGTACTCGATATGAATAAGGCCATTGCCCACTACAAAGCAAAGGGTTTAGATTTCTCAGCTATTTTTTATCGTCCGAATTTGGGGCCTGAGGTTGCAACCCACTGTACCAGCACTCAAGATCATGGTCTTGAAAAGGCCATTGATAATGAACTTATTAAGCGTGCTCAAAAAGCTTTAGAGAAGGCCGAACGCGTGAGCTTTGATTACCCCATTTATAATCGAAATCGTACGGTGGGCACAATGTTGGGTAGTGAGCTTACTCGACGTTATCCTCAAGGGCTCCCTGAAGATACCATTCAAATTCGCTTTCAAGGATCAGCCGGGCAAAGCTTTGGTGCCTTTGTGCCCAAAGGAATTACCCTCACGCTCGAGGGAGACGCCAACGATTACACCGGCAAGGGTTTATCGGGCGGGAAAATCATTGTGCTTCCTCCGAAAAACGCAAGCTTTGTGCCCGAAGAAAACATTATCGTTGGAAACGTGGTGCTCTACGGTGCTACTGCGGGTGAAGCCTATTTCCGTGGAATAGCGGGTGAGCGTTTCTGCGTTCGAAACAGCGGTGCCAAAACTGTGGTCGAGGGCGTGGGAGATCATGGCTGTGAATACATGACCGGTGGTTTGGTGGTGGTACTCGGAAAAACAGGCCGCAATTTTGCGGCAGGAATGAGCGGAGGCTTGGCCTTAATTCACGATCCAGCCGGCGAGTTCAAACAAAATTGTAATTTAGATATGGTGGAGCTTGAACGTTTAGAAGATGAAGATCAGTCCGTTCTCAAACAACTCCTTCAAAACCACTATCAATATACAGGCTCTACAGTAGCCGAAAAAATTCTCAAAAACTTTGAAAAAGAACTCGTTCACTTCGTGAAAGTGTATCCCAAAGATTACAGAAAAGTAATGATCGAAGTCCGCAAAAAGATGAAGGAGAAAGGGCTCACATTGGAGGCAGCGCTTTATGGGTAAGATTACTGGATTTATGGAATATGCGCGCGAGGGCTATCCGGAGCGTCCTGCCAAAGAACGAATCTCGGATTATAAAGAAATTTATACAGAGTTTCCCGCCGATCGCCTAAATCGCCAAGCCGCCCGCTGCATGGATTGCGGGGTTCCTTTTTGCAACCAAGGCTGCCCCTTGGGAAATCTTATTCCCGATTGGAATGATTTGATTTATCGCTCACGCTGGAAAGAAGCGATTGATCGCTTGCATGCCACAAATAATTTTCCGGAGTTTACAGGTCTTCTTTGCCCGGCTCCCTGCGAGGGCTCTTGCGTTTTGGGAATCAACGAAAAACCCGTTACTATTAAATATATTGAATACAATATCATCGATCGCGCTTTTCAAGAAGGTTGGGTAAAACCCGAGCCCCCTCAAAGTACCACCGGTAAAAAAGTGGCTGTGATTGGATCGGGCCCTGCGGGTTTGGCCTGCGCCCAACAGCTCAGACGCGTAGGACACGAAGTAGTTGTCTTTGAACGTGCTGATCGTATTGGTGGGTTACTTCGTTATGGAATTCCTGATTTCAAGATGGAAAAATTTCGCATCGATCGCCGAATTGAACAAATGAAAGAAGAAGGCGTGGTCTTTAAAACCAATACGGCAATTGGAACAGACGTTGCGATTGAAGATCTGCTTAAAAAATTTGATGCTGTTGCCCTTTGCATTGGAGCGACTCAAGCCCGTGATTTAAATACCCCTGGCCGAGAATTAAAAGGCATTCACTTGGCCATGGAATACTTAACTCAGCAAAACAAAAAGATCGCAGGCGATTCGGTAAACTCTTTCATCAGTGCCGAGGGTAAGAAGGTAATTATCTTGGGAGGTGGCGATACCGGTGCTGATTGTTTGGGAACAGCGATTCGCCAAGGCGCAACCGAGATTCACCAATTAGAACTTTTAGATAAACCGCCACCTAGTCGCTCAAATTCAAATCCTTGGCCCGAATGGCCTTTGATTTTTAGAACCTCTCCTGCACACGAAGAAGCGTCCGAGAAATATCACCACGATATTCGCGATTATTCGATTTTGACCAAACAACTCTCGGGCGAAAATGGACAATTGAAAAAACTTCATGCCGTCCGCCTCGAATGGGTAAAAGATGCCCAAGGCCGGCTTCAACCCAAAGAAATTGCGGGTTCTGAGTTTACCTTAGATGTAGATCTCTTGTTTCTCGCCATGGGTTTTGTAGCCCCTGAGAAAAAAGGGATTTTAGAAACCTTAAATCTCAAGCTCGATGCCCGAGGCAACGTTGAGGTTGATCAAAACTACATGAGCTCTATTCCTGGAGTTTTCGCCGCCGGCGACGCCAAGCGCGGCGCCTCTCTTATTGTATGGGCGATTGCAGAAGGACGTAAATGCGCGAAGGGCATTGATCAATTCTTGATGGGTGAAACAGAATTAACTTGAGCGAAGCGTCGGATTTAATCCGCGCTGAGCGATTGAGCAAACTCACCCCGATCGCATTTTTGAACAAACCCTACGAGATTTATCTAAAGTTAATTATCACTCCAAATAAAATTTCTTTGACACTCCTTAAATCCGTTTGCTACCCTTGTACGATGAATAAGAAAATTTTGTTTTCTGCTTTATCTCTTTTAGTAGGGGGCTTGATCGCTACACCTGCCCTTTCAGACATCCCCCAAAATCAATACGCCCAAGATCGCCAAGACAAAGCCACTCGAAACTATTACGATAGTGGAATTGCCTACAAAGAATTTGGTCATCCCGTTTATAGCGATGGTTCTATTCCCGCAGATGACCCTCACGTTAAGTTATTGAGCTGGAACCCCGTCGTTCCTCTAAGGCGTATCGTGAATACGATTCAAGAAGGGGTAACCGATCAGCTCACCATGTTACGGCTTTTTTCTGCTCCCAATATTATGACTCGCTCGTATGCAACCAACAAAGAAGTATGGGTTTATTATTCGCTTTGGTCGTATGTGAATCAACAAGACAATAATGAAACCTTAATCATCATGGATAAAGCGGGCAGACGTCTCTATAAAAACAAAAAACCGGTGGTTATGGTTGTTACCTTCAACGATAAAGACATCGTTGAAAATTACAATATCCGCCTGTTACGTGTTAAAAACGACCAATTCAATTCTCAGTGAATTTAGGTTTGTGATTTTTAGTTTGCCGCGCTTCAATTTGTTGGGGCGCGGTTTTTTTACGTCTTATATAACCTGAATTTTATTTGTATGTCCTCCTGCCTCACTCATTAAACACTTTCGCAACCCTCACCCCCCGCAGGAGATCTAGAAACAACAAACTAAACCTCTCGAGTGCATTCCTTGAGTAGATTCGATCTTGAAGAAAAGTCTTCGGCTAAAACTCGCCTTGCCCCACTGGATTATCTCGAAGACTACCAAATTCTTAAACCCTCTCGAGAAAGGCCAAAGTCTTACCTAGAAATATGAGACAAGAAATGAAGCAGTAAATATCCTCCGGCAAAGCCGGAGGCTTTAGAATATGTGAACCGCCCAAAG
>CAYLKF010000016.1:0-30985 GCA_964384365.1 uncultured Pseudomonadota bacterium
TGTCTTTTAGGGAAGTTCACCTGGTACCAAAAGGGCGTTTGGTACCAGGTGACAGATTTTTAAAGGTGAGAGAGTAAAAAGAAGATCAAAAAAAGTAAGAAGAGAATTCCTGCTACATAACTGATGGCCGTATAGAGTTTGGCTTTTCCAATAAAACGCCGCTTTATTTTTTCTTGTAAATCGTATCCGGGGGCAAAAGCATTTTTGCCTTCTTCGTTTTCTCTTTTCGATTTCGAAAAAATACTGTGTTCTAAACGGGCTTGAGAATAAAGATCGACATTCGAGCTTGGATCAAACTGCACATCTTTTAAAACTTCAGAGGCTAAAGCGGGGCTGGTTTTCTCGAGCAAATGGGCCAACTCTTTATAATTTAGGTTTTCTCCAAAATGTTTTTCTAAAAGAGATTTTTCAAAAGGTTGCCCAGGTTTTAAATGATCTAAGAATTCTAAAATTTCGTCGTTATCAAGATTGATCTGGGCAAATTTTTCTTCTTTTACCTTTTGGCCGCGTTGATACTGAATATCTGAGACTAAAGTTTCTTCAGCGCTTCCCGGTTTCTGAAAGAGCCCTCGGAAAACAAATTTTAAAATTTGATCGAACTTTTTACTCGCAGGGCGTTCGGCGTTTCCTAGCCCCATCATTCGTGAAAAAAAGCCTTCCCAATCTTCTTTGGGCAAAAACTCGGCATGTTCGCCTTCTCCTAAAACATATTCCCATTCCCGCCCCTCTTCGAGAACTTCTCTTAAGAGATGGGCAAAGCTGGAATCTTCTTTAAAAACACGTCCGGCATCTACTTTGCGACCCTTTGCGTCTTTTTCTAAAAGTTTTGCGGCGAGCTTATCTAATAATTGAGTTTCGCTACTTTCTCCGCCTGTGAGTTTGCTGTGGAGCCCGCGTTGGCGTAAAACGCGAATGATCTCAGCCCGAGCTTGCGAAGAAAGGGGGCCTCCGCCGCCTTGTTCGGTATGCGTCTCCCAGAGCGTGCCATCTTCGAGCAAGCGAAAACTCCGTGTTTTGTCGCCGTCTTTCACAAACAATAATGAACCGTGAAAGGCAACTGCAACTTCGTTAGCAGAGGAAGTGAAAAGGGGATGAATTTCGGGGAGTGGTCGAGTGATTTGCTGCATCATCTGTTGAAAAGAGGCCGTGTGCCACACTTGAGGGAGCGCTTCGGTAGGAAGGTGCGCGAAAGGTTGATGGGCTTCAAAAGGACGTGTTTGGGGAAGAAAACGTCTTCCACTCTCGGTCTGAGGATTTTGTAAGCCATCAGAATGCAGGGTGTTGGGCAAAAAATCACGGAGCCCAAAGGTTTGTGAAGGATGAGCCTCTTCTTGAGGGCGCAAAAACTCTCCTACCTGTTGGGTGAGGTTGTTTTGAGTAAGAAGATTTTGAGGGGGCGGCTCTGCTGTTAAGTTACGCACGTTTTGAAGAAAATTACGGCTAGAGGGCTCAGAAGGTCGATTATTAAAAAGGCTGCGTTCTCCAAACTCATCTCGCCAGGCATCTTGAACGCCTTGACGAGACGCTTCTCTCAAAACTTTTTGCCCTTGTTGTTGTTCGAGATGTTGGTGCTCGACTTCTCGTGCAGAAGGTGCGCCGCGTTGAATCCGATTACGAATTTGTTGGGCTTGCTGATCTGCTTGTTGAGTTCGGGTTTGAGTTTCTGCCGCTTTGTTTTTTTCTTGTTCAATCTGTTTGCTTCTTTGTTCTTCTTCGCTGGGGGTGACGGGTCTTAAGAACGGAAAACGAATCGGCTCTCGGTCGAAAAAACGAGGTGTGTGTCTGGCCATTCGAGGAAAAAAAAACGATTTTTTTGAGAATTCATCCATGGCTTAAAACTTGAGATTACAATCTGCTCTTGTGTTTTTAATGCTCGCCAAATGCGCTAAATATAGGATACACCGGCTTTTTTAGAAAGTTAAGTTTATTTATGACTTGGGCTAATCGCTTTCATTTTGATTCAAAACTTAAACAAGCCAGGTTTCAGGCCTTGCCTTTTTCGGCCCTGGCCTATGAATTGGCTGGGCTTTTTCAAAAGCAGCCGCAAAACCTCTTGGTGGTCGTTAGCACCCGAGAAGAAGCCCTTCAAATTCAAGAAGATCTCGAATTTTTTCTGGGAGATTCAAAAGATTTGCTCTTTTTTCCGCATCTTGACGTTTTGCCTTATTTTCAGCTTTCGCCCCACCCCGACTTATTGATTCAGAGGGTGAGTGTTTTGGCAGAACTTCTGCAAACACGCTCCCCAAAGATTTTGGTAACCACCTTGCCGGCGATTCTTAGAAAGCTCCCTCCCAAATCGATTTTTAATGATTATTCGGATTATTTGCTCGCCAAAGAAGAGATCGATCGCGATCAGTTTTTGCTGAAACTTCAAGATGCGGGCTATCTTTCGGTTCCTTTGGTCGAAGAACCTGGCACCTTTGCCGTGCGTGGTGGAGTGCTCGATGTTTTTGCGCCCCACACTTTGCATCCGTGCCGTCTTGAATTTTTTGGAGATCGTCTCGAATCGCTACGATTTTTTAATCCAGTCAGCCAAAAAAGTTTGCAAGAAATTACCGAGCTCGTTTTATTGCCCGCGCGTGAAATTATTCTAAATGAAAAGACAGTCCATTACGCCAATGCAAAACTGCGAGAACGATTTGACGAACTGGGTTTGATGCGCTCCGAGCGGGATCTTGTTTTAGAACCGCTAAAAAACCGTTTTTCATTTAGTGGGATTGAGAGCTTTTTAAACTTTTTCTACGAAAAAACGGCAACCCTTCTCGATTATCTTTCTCCTCAAACCCTTTGTGTCTATACAAACGAATTTTCGATGGAGCAACATGCCGGAAAACTCCAAGAAGAGCTGGAGTCTGCTTTTAAAGCGGCTCAAGGCCCTGAGCGAATAGTAAAACCTTCTGAAATCTTTATTTCCTGGAAAGACTGGCTGGCTTTAAGTCAGTCTTTTCCTTCTCTTTTCTTTGGAGCTTCCGGTGAGTCGGAAAAAATTCCGTGCGAAAGCCACGAAACGCTCAAGCTCGAGTTAGCTGCTTCTTCGGGCGTGGAGCGGCTCGAGAAGATGGTGACTTATTTCAAAGCGAAGCAAGAAAAAGGCAAAAAAATTATCTTTATTGCCGGAAATGAAACTCAAAAAATTCGACTTAAAGATTTGTTTACGCGCCATCAATTTTCTCTGCAGGATTTTTCATCGATTCAATCGCTGCAAAAAGATCCTGCTTCTTTTTCAACCGCTTGGGTTGGAGTGGGGCACCTTTCCAGCGGCTTTAGTTTCGAAGATGAACCCTGGTATTTTGTGACCGATGCAGAAATTTTTGGAGGAAAGCTCCGTCGTAAAAAGCCTACCGCACCGCTTTCAGAGGCCTTTAGTAGTTTTGAAGATTTGAAGTCTGGCGATTATGTAGTGCACGCCGAGCACGGCGTTTGCCTTTATAAAGGCTTGGTCAAACTCGATTTGCGCGAGATCGAAGGCGAGTTTTTACAACTCGAGTTTTTAGGAGGCGATAAACTCTATTTGCCCGTCTACCGCTTAGGTTTGATTTCACGCTACATGGGTGAGGGGAGTGTGGTGCCTGAGCTCGATAAGCTGGGTGGTGCGCATTGGCTGAAGACTCAAGAAAAGGTTAAAAAGAAAATTCGCGTGATGGCCGCTGAGCTTTTAAAGATTTATGCCGCGCGCGCAGCGGGCAGCAAAAAACCTTTTGGAATCGGTGGAGAAGTATTTGAAGAGTTTGAAGCAGCCTTTCCTTATGAAGAGACTCCCGATCAAGGAAAGGCCATTGAAGATGTGATCCGCGATATGGAATCTTCAAAGCCGATGGATCGCCTCGTTTGCGGTGATGTGGGATACGGAAAAACCGAAGTTGCTTTGAGAGGAAGTTTTAAGGCCGTGCTCGATAATCGTCAGGTAGCCGTTTTGGTACCCACCACCATTTTGGCTTTTCAACATTTTGAAAATTTTCAAAAACGGCTCGCGCCTTATGGCGTGAAAGTAGGAATGCTCTCGCGTTTTCGTTCTCCCGTAGAGCAAAAAACACTTTTAAAAGAAGTTGAGCAGGGGCAGGTGGATGTGGTGATCGGAACCCACCGGCTTTTACAAAATGATGTTCAATTCAAAAATTTAGGTCTTTTGGTGATCGATGAAGAGCATCGTTTTGGGGTGGTGCACAAAGAACGCATCAAAAAAATGCGAAATTTGGTGGATGTGCTCACACTCACCGCCACTCCGATTCCTCGCACCTTAAATCTTTCGCTTTTTGGAATCCGGGATCTCTCCATTATCAACACGCCGCCTCTCGATCGTGAGGCGATTCGTACCTTCGTGGCTCGTTTTGATGAATCGCTGATTCGTGAAGCGATACTCCGTGAGTTGAAAAGAGGCGGGCAGGTTTTTTTCGTTCACAATCGTGTGCAAAGCATTCATGCGATGCGGGAGCGACTCGAAAAACTGGTTCCCGAAGCAAAAATCACGGTCGCTCATGGTCAAATGGAAGCCGAAGAGCTCGAAGAAACCATGCTGGAGTTTTTAAGCAAAAAAACCAATCTTTTGCTTTGCACTTCAATCATTGAATCCGGAATCGATTTCCCTTCGGCAAATACCATTCTTATCCATCGTGCCGATATGTTTGGTTTGGCGCAGCTCTATCAATTACGAGGGCGGGTGGGGCGATCGAACGTTCAGGCCTATTGTTATTTATTAATTCCTTCCGAAGAAACAATTACAAAAGATGCCCAGAGTCGCCTGAATGTATTACAACGATTCACAGAGCTCGGCAGTGGATTTAAGATTGCAGCGCATGATCTCGAAATTCGCGGAGCCGGAAATATTTTAGGGGGAGAACAGCACGGGCAGATCACAGCCGTCGGTTACGAAATGTATATGCGGCTTCTCGAAGAAACACTGGCCGAAATGAAGGGTGAACAAAAATCGGTAGAAATCGAACCCGAGCTCAATTTCATGATTCCAGCGGTTTTGCCCGATTCTTATATTTCGGATGCGTCTCAGCGCCTAGGGCTTTATAAAAGAATTTCCAATGCGGCAGATGAAGAAGCTTTAGAAGCGTTGAAAATAGAAATTGAAGATCGTTTTGGAAAAATGCCGGATTCCGTTCACCATCTTTTAGGGATTATGCGCATTCGCCTCATCGCCAAGCGCCTCTTCGTAGAATCCATCCATCAAGAAAAAACCCGGGTGATTTATAAATTCCATTCTCAAACGCCTGTGCCCCCCGATGCTTTGTTGCAGTCCATCAAAAAAGACCCCAAAAATTACCAACTGACTCCGGATTTCAAGTGGGTTACACCTTTAAAAGAAATTTTAGATGAGAAGATTTTAGAGGCGGTTTATCGGCAATTAATGGGCTTAGAGATTAAAGGGGTATAAAATTTTAAAGCTGGCCTTCAAAATCCTGCTTTGCAAGTGTCTGCTTTTGAAGCTACACTTTACGCTTCAGTTTGTTTTGAACAGGAGACAAAATGAAAAATTCTAAAGTGAAGATTTGCTTATTTGTTTTAACTCTTCCAATCTTGTTTCCTAGTTTGTCTTGTGAAAGAAGCCGTAATTCTTCTTCTCCAGCTCCTACAGCCCCTGCATCTCCCGTTGTATCCAGCTCAGCCACTAAGGGGATCACTGATCTCGAGGGAGCATCCCTAGAAAATAAAAAAATCGTGATGGCTATTCTAGGTGGCGTGAATACGGGCTTTTCCAGCTTCTTTTTAGGTGCTCAAAATCTAACCCCGAAGAAAGATCTCTTTTTCTTTCTCTCCTCTGCGCATGCCGATACGACTTTGTGCGGTAACCCTTCTGAAGCGGGGTATGCGGCTTGTCCGGGGGGCGGGTGTATGATGATTCCTCCCGCTTCTCGTTTGGATCCGACGATTGCCGTGAATGCTTGTTTGAATCGGGATCTCTTGGCAACCATTAATCTTGAAACTTTTGCTTCAGGAGGCGCTTCTGCCACTGTTTGTCGAGATGAAACAGAGCCGGCATGTGCAGACCGTTGCCGTGCCGATAATATTGTACGAGGCACTTCTTTCGACAACCATGTCGTTCGGGTGGTTCAGGGCGAATGCCGGGGTAGAGGAGTGGCCGGGTGTTTACAAGATTATGCGGTGGAAGGTTCAGGAACCACTACGCTGACGGGATATCTTACCCATAACCGAGTCGATCTTCGCTCCCGATATAGAACCTCCGGATCTTGCGAGGGAATCCGCGTGAATGTCGCTTCGAGTGGCGCAACCCCTAACTGGAGAACGGTGGGCTTCGATTTAGTGGCTGAATTTAGAGGAAGTCTTGTAGATGGAGCTGGCGCTCGGGCTATTTTTGATAATGCCCGTTACGTGGGGAGTATTTGTATCAATGGTGTAAACTATCGTGTTCTTGCCGACACTCTCCGGAATATTGCTGCAACAGCAGGAGTTTGCTCGCGCTAAAAACAGAGACAGCGGAGCCCAGTAAAATGCTTCTATCCACCCGCTCTAAAATTTATTATTTTTGATCTGCTCCTACTCCACTCAAAAAAGGATGCTCGATTGAAAGATAAAAAAGTACTCCGGGTTCGAAGTTGGTTTTTGTCCAAGTTAAAGGCATTGAAAGGCCAGGCACGATTTCGACTTTTCCAATTTGAATCGAGCCGCGCACTCCAGGGTTAATAATATATTGCGCAAAATAGTTGATGTCTCGATCGCTTACCACTTCGCTGCCGATGTTGGCTAAAACTTCTACGAGCACATTAAAGCGGCGCTTCGCGAGCCAAATCGCACTAAATCCCCCGTTCATATTCAAAAGTGTTTTTTTAGAGATTGTATCTTCTGCGATTTCTTGTTGGGCTTTGGGGAGTAATGTCATTCCCAAATTAAAATGGGTAACAAATTGATTGGTCCAACGCTTACTAAACGGAAGGTTGAACTGAAGTCCTAGGGTGCCATACCCCGTTCCTTTATCGACGCTTCCCGTGGGCATCAGCAGACTGAGTCGAGGAGAAAATGAAACAATATTTTTTTCTTCTTGAAGTGCTTGATAACGATAATTGATTAAAACATCGCCCAAACCCTGATCGCCCCCATCAAAAATCGTATAAGGAATCGTATAGCTAAATTGGTTTTTTACATCGGGCACGGGCCATTCTTGGGTGAAAGTGAAGAAGAAATCTTTCGGGAAGGTTGGAAGGTAAAAAAACTCCGAGACGTGCTGCACCATTCCCCAATCTTCGTTATAGGCTTCTTCAATCAAGAAAGAATTGTCTTCAATCGCTTCGGAGAATTTAGTTTCGGCGTGAGGCGAAGGAATAAAAATAAAGAGGCTGAGAAGAATCCCAAACAAAAGTTTCATTTTGGGATTATCTCTATCTTATCTCAAAAGTCGAATTAGAATATTTTTTTAAAGAAACCCAACACACCTTGGGTTGCCGATTTATTGGGAGCGGTTCCGCTTAGCCCAAAATTTTTCGATAAGGGGGCAGAGCCTTGAGGGGTGTATCGAATCTCGAGTTGAGCTTCAGATTTGCCAGAGCCTTTGGGTTCGAATGTTAGGGTGAGTGAACATTCTTCTCCCACTTCCAACAGTTTCCCGCTTTGGCAATTGTCTTCTCCTTCGATTACAGAAAAACCCTCTGGTTTTGAAAAAACAAGCTCATTAAAACGAACGGCACTGTTGCTGTTGTTTCGAAAAGTCAGTGTTTCTTTGCGTGATTGTTCGCCGATCGGAGTATTCCCAAAATCGAGAGCGGTTTTATTGGCGACGACTTCTCCCATTTCGTAAGCGCCAATATCACAATGCGAATCTTGCCTGAGCGTGCCTCGTTGATCTTGGGGAAGCTCAATTTCAGAAGCCTTCTTGCAATTCTCCAAAGGAATGGCATCGAGGGCCGGAGAATCGACGCTTAGTGCGTGCGTATAGGTGTTACCCCCATTTTCGGTTAAGGAGATGAGCTTGGCGGCAACTCCTGCTTGATCGTGCAATTCGGAATTGAGATTACAAGATTTGTCGCTGCTTAAGTTATAACCCTGAGAATTGATTGCTCCTGAAGTAACTACGCATTGGCTAGAAGTTCCATTTTCAGCAATTAAACTATTTTTGAAATCGATGCTTCCTGCGGCAATGAAAAGGGCAGCACCTTTCGAAGCTTGGTTTTGAGCTAAGGTTGTTTGATCAAAAAGTGTTTTTCCTTCGCTTTGAAAAACAGCGCCACCTTGCCCCGATTCTGTTTTATTTCCGCTCAGTGTTGAGTTTTCAATTGCCATTTCTCCTTTGTTCCAAATTCCGCCTCCCTCAAAAGCTTGATTCATCCACAAAACAGATTGAATGATTTTCAAATTGCCTTCATTGGCGATTGCGCCACCTTGCTTGGCGATATTTTCTTTTAAGGTAGTATGACGAAGTTCTAATTGGTTATTGGCGCCTGTCCAAATCGCTCCCCCCGCATTTTCACTTACACATTGAGTGAGAGTGACTTGATCAAGAGTTAAATTTCCCTGATTGAGAATGCAGCCCCCGTTTTCTGTATTTCTACCATTCGTTAAAGCAAGATTAGCTATTTCTACTTTCGCTGCAATTTCGAAGAGGCCCTGTTTTCCATTTCCATTGATGAGTATTTTTGAACTTCCTTCTCCACGCAGAATCAAATCTTTTGAAATTTTGATGGGGCCGGCGCTTAAGACAAAAGGAGAGTAGGAGGAATGTTTCTCAAAAAGAACGGTGTCTTTTTGGCCAAAATTTTCTTTGTGAAGGCAACCTCCCAAATCGTTTTGTTGTTTTAAGGTTTCGATGGCCTCGCGAATCGAGCATCCCGAGCCAGAATCTTGGGTATCGAATTCATCGGTAACGGTACTTACTGTGACGGTGGCAGCGAATGAAGCCGGGGTAAAAGTTATGAGAGATAAAGCAAGGGTGAAGATCAGGCCAAGTTTTTTCATAGTGGTTGCTTTCTCCTTTGAAGGGCGGTCTTGCACAAAATTGTGTACTTAATTTTAAGGAGAGCAAATGGCTTGCCAAAAAAAGAGGAGGCGCGCACATTAATTTAAATCCCCGAATTCGAAAGGTATTTTTTCGATGAGTTTTGGCGGGGAGTTCAAGGTAGGCCTAAGAGAGGCTTCAAATCGTCAAAAAAACAACACCAGGGTGGGTGGTTTTTTAGGCGGTTGACTTTCGCCTATTTCGTGGCTAATCGAGGGGGGCTGTGCAGAAGATCCTCAAAATTTTTTATTTTCTCTTTTTCTTAGGCTTAGCTGCCTGTACGAGCCCCTCAAAGCCCACCGAGCTTCTTGCCACCGTGGGAGAAGAAAAGATTTTAGTGAAAGATCTCCAAGAATCTCTCTATCGAGATGGAGAAAAATTTGGCTTAGGCACCCGTCAAAATAAAGAACATTTTCAAAGGGCCAAACGTAGTCTACTCGAAGAGCTCATCCGACAAAAAGTCTTGAAACAAGAAGCCTTTCAGCAAGGAGTTAATGTTTCCGAATCGGAGCTTGAACAAGAAATCCGAAAATACAAATCGCGCTATACCGAACGGGAATTTCAAGAGGTTTTGAAAAAAAGAAAGATCGATTATGGAACCTGGCGGGAGCTTCGACGCACCACTTTGCTGGTTGATAAATGGATTAAACAATATTTATTTGCCGATTTGAAAATCTCTCCCGAAGAGGTGGAGACCTATTATAAAGAACACGAGCTTGAATTTACCCGTCCGGAGGCTGTCCGGGTTCGGCAAATTGTGACCGATTCCCGAGAAAAAGCAGAGGAAATTTTAAAACGGGTCCAAGAATGGGAGAATTTCGCTAGGCTCGCTCGAGATGTTTCGATTGCTCCCGATCGCAAACAGGGTGGGGATTTAGGTTTTATTGTGCGGGGAAGTTTTCCAAAAGAATTTGATGTTTGTTTTGATTTGAAAGAAGGCGAAATTTCTCCGATCGTACAAACAATTTATGGTTTTCATATTTTTAAAGTGATTGAAAAGAAATCTCAAGAAAAGGTAAGCCTTGAAGAGGTAAAGCCCCAGATCGAAGAATGGTTGAAAGAAGCAAAGCGAGAAGAGGCATTTGAAAAATATTATCAAGAATTACAAAAAAAATATTCTGTTTGGATTGACGAGAAGATTTTAAAAGGAGTTCGCTTGTGAGAAAAAAAATCTGTTTTTATTTCTTGGCCGTTTTTTTGGTTTGCCCAAACTTATCTTTCGCTGAAACAGTGAATCGGATTGTGGCGACTGTAAACCAAGAAATTATTACCCAATATGAGCTCGATAATGCCTTGGCGAATATCAATAAAGAGTTGGCCAGATTGCCCGACGAAAAAAAGAAAAATTTGGCCGCGCAAGATATTAAGCGTCAGGCCCTTGATCACTTGATTGATGAAACCCTGCTGAATCAAGAAATTGCAAAGCAGAAAATTCAGGTTACCGATGCCGAAATTGATACGGCCATTGGAAATATTCTCAAACGAAACAATTTAACTCGAGAAGCTCTTCAAAAGGAGTTGGTCTCGAAAGGCACGAGTTTGGAATCGTATCGCCAAGATATTCGCGGTCAGCTTGTTCGGATGCGTTTTATCCAGCAAGTGGTGGGTTCTAAAGTGAAAGTAAACGAAGAAGATGTAGAAGGGTATTATCAGCAAAATTTTGCAAAGCTTCAGCCCGATGGCGATATACACATTGCTCAAATCGTTCTTCCTCTTTCTGAAAAACCCTCCGATTCCGAAATCAAAGCGGCTCGCGAAAAAGCAGAAGAGATTTACAAAAAGGCCAAGTCGGGTGCGAAGTTCGAAGATCTCATGCAGCAATATGGTGGCCCCGGAAGCGGGGATTTAGGAAAAGTAAAATTTTCTGGATTAAGCCCTCAACTTTCTTTGGCGCTTCAAAACGTAGAAGAGGGGAATCTTGCTGAGCCTGTTCGCACGAGTGCTGGATTTCTCGTTGTGAAGCTGGTCGATAAACCTGAAGGGATGGCTCCTTTGAAAGGGAGCGAACAAATTAAATCGGATATTCGAGATCGAATTTTTGAAGTGAAGATGCAAGAAGAAATAAAGAGCTATGTCGATCAATTAAAAAGTAAGGCGTTTGTTGAAATCAAATCCTAATTTGCGAAGTTCTCTCCATGAAAATTGGAATTACACAAGGTGATCCGCGCGGGATTGGTGCTGAAATCATTGAAAAAGCGCTAGCCGATTCGCGCCTTAAAAATTTAGCTGAATTTGTTGTTTATCAAGACAAGCTTTCGCCTTCTTGCAGCGAAATTGAAGCGGGGCATGCGGTAATTGGTTTATTGAGTCGAGCAGTAGAAGATGCCTTAGCCGGAAAAATAGATGCCTTAGTGACAGCGCCGATTACCAAAAAAAGTCTAGAAGCTGCAGGGTATCCGTGGCCAGGACATACCGAGTTTTTGGCCGAGAAAACAGGGGGCCATAAAGTAGTGATGATGATGGCATCCCCCCGCCTAAAAGTGAGTTTGGTTACGATTCATCTTCCTTTGCGAGAAGTGCCCAAGAAAATTACCGAAGAAAAAATCATCGATACCGTAAAAATTACCTATCAATCACTCCAAAAATTCTGGGGAATGAAAAGTCCGCGCCTGGCTGTTTGTGGTTTGAATCCGCACGCGGGCGAAGAAGGCCTGTTAGGCGATGAAGAAATTCGTTTGATTGGGCCGGCCTTAGAAAAAATTCGAAAAATGGGTATCGGTGTAGATGGGCCGTGTGTGCCCGATGCGGTTTTTCATCAGGCTCATGAAGGAAATTACGATGCAGTGATTTGCATGTATCACGATCAAGGCTTGATTCCGTTTAAAATGCTTCACTTTTGCGATGGAGTGAATGTAACTTTGGGGTTGCCGATCATTCGAACATCGCCCGATCACGGAACCGCTTTTGATATTGTGGGGAAAAATGTGGCCGACCCTTCGAGTATGAAGGCAGCGATTGAATTAGCAATTGAGATGGCTCAAAAACGAACTTCTTCGTCTTGAATAAAAAGGAGAGAAAATGATTCGAAAAAAAATAACTGTGATTTTTTTATTTTGTCTTCTCTCAATCTCCGCCCATGGCGCTGATCAAAAGAATTCAATTCGAGCTTTTCCCCCTTATCCGTGTGATACCCGCGGAGAAGAAACTCCCGCGGTCGATTGTGCGCATTACAAGCTTCCAGCTGGAGACTGTAAAAAATACTCCAAACATTACTCAGAACTTAAGTTTTATACTCCCGATGCGGGTTGCTTTATGGAGCCCAATAGTTACAAAAATTATCTTCCTATTTTGGAGTGCGGTAAAAATCAGCTTTTAATCGAAGGAAAGCTCTCTTCGGGCAAAACAGTGAAGCTAGTGATGAAGCGCAAAGCCTTTAGCCACAAGATTAAAAGAAACGATCAAGGTGCTTTGGTAAATGGAGCCCCTGCTTACGGAGCAGAGGCCGAAAAACCTTACGGAGAATTTGCCGCATTTGAGCTGAGTGTAGATGGGCAAAAAATAGAAATACCGGCCAAGGCCTACCAAAATTTCTTTGAACCCGGTGGGCGGGATGGTTTTGGAAGCCCTAATTACAAAAATAAAAAGATCATCAATTGCGGAGTTACAGTGATTGAATCGAAAGATAAAAAGCATTTTTATGTTTATATGAATGGTAGTGATGCCGCAGGAGCTTACGCTGTAAAATGGGTTTTTGAGCCTTCAAAGTTTATAACTTATATTTTAGATCCTGCCTCCGATAATTCATCGTGGGCGACGGTGGATGGAGTTCAATATTAAGTATGAATTCAGCAATTAAATTTGGAACCGATGGTTGGCGCGCAGTGATTGGGCGCGATTATACTTATGCCAATGTGCGTAAGGTAATTCAGGCCTGGTGCGATTTGATTAAGAGTCCTTCCGATCTGCTTGCTTCAAAGTTTAAAGAAGGGGGATTTGTAATCTTGGGCTATGATCGCCGTTTTTGCTCCGATCTTTTTGCCCAAGAAGCCGCGGGTGTTTTGGCGGCAAATGGAATTCGCGTTAAAATGTCGAAGAGCTTTTGCCCTACGCCTTGCATTTCGTGGATGACGAAGACCCATCAAGCCTTGGCAGGAATTGTGATTACGGCCTCACACAACCCTTTTCAGTGGAATGGAGTGAAGTTTAAAGAAGGGTATGGTGGGTCTGCCTCGCCGGAATATTGTCAAAAAATCGAACAACAAATCTTAAAAAATGACGCAGAAAAAAAAGAAGCTCAATTTTTAGATTTTTCAGAAGCGCGTCAAAAAGGGCTCATTGATTTTTTTGATCCGCACGAAGAATACGTCAATCATCTGAAAAAATTTGTCGATCTCGAGAAAATTCGAGCGGCCAAGCTTAAGGTTGCTTGTGATCCGCTCTATGGCGCCGGGGCTGGTTATTTTCGATCGGTGTTAGAACAATCGGTTTTATCGATTCGCTCCGAAGCGAACCCTTCTTTTGGAGGCGTGAATCCCGAACCCATCGAGAAAAATTTAAAGGCCTTGATGGATACGGTGAAAGAAGAAACTTGTGCGATTGGTTTGGCCACCGATGGGGATGCCGATCGAATCGGCGCGGTCGATGAATTGGGAAACTTCGTGGATTCCCATAAAATTTATGCCTTAATTTTGAGGCACTTGGTGACCCAAAAGCAAAAGAGTGGCGATGTGGTGACCACGGTTTCAACTACCCAGCTCATCCCGCGTTTGGCCCAAAAACATAATTTAAAAGTATGTGAAACCCCGATCGGCTTTAAATATATTTGCCAAAAATTTTTAGAAACCCAGCCGCTCATGGGGGGTGAAGAATCGGGCGGCATTGCAGTGGCGGAGCATGTTTACGAGCGCGATGGAGTTTTATCGGGCCTGCTTCTTTTAGAAATTTTGGCTACCCATCGAAAGCCTTTTTCTAAAATTATTGAAGAATTGCAAAACGAGATAGGGCCTTTGCAGTTTGTTCGGGAAGATCTTGAAATTCCAACCTCTCAAATTCTCGCTCTTAAAGAACGCCTCAAACAAAATCCTCCGCAAACTTTATTGGGTAAGAAAATTGTGCGTCAAAATCTTTTAGACGGTTTTAAGTATTTTCTAGAAGACGATTCGTGGTTACTCATTCGCCCTTCGGGCACCGAGCCTCTTCTTCGGCTTTATGCCGAAGCGCCCACACTTGCTTTAGCCGCGAAAATGATTCAAGAAGCCAGGGGCTTGATCTCTCTTTAGTCTCAGTGCTACAGCTTCGTTCATGGAACCCCAAGAAATCGTTATTAAAGGTGCGCGCCAACATAATCTTAAAAATATTGATGTTCATATTCCTCGCAACAAGCTCGTGGTCATTACCGGGCTTTCGGGCTCCGGAAAATCTTCTTTAGCGTTTGATACCATTTATGCTGAAGGCCAGCGGCGTTATGTGGAATCGCTTTCGGCCTATGCCAGGCAGTTTTTGGAGCAAATGGGAAAACCCGATGTTGATGCGATCGAAGGTTTATCTCCCGCCATTTCCATCGAACAAAAAACAACCAGCCGAAATCCGCGCTCGACCGTGGGCACCGTTACCGAAATCTACGATTATTTTCGCCTTCTCTTTGCGCGAGTGGGGCGGGCGCATTGTTATCAGTGTGGAAAATTGATTGCCGCCCAAACTGTTTCGCAAATGGTTGATCAGATCTTGAAGCTGCCCAACTCTACCAAGATTCATATCTTGGCGCCTGTCGTTCGGGGGCGAAAAGGCGAGTATAGTAAAGAACTTCAAAAATTTAAGACCGAAGGTTTCGTGCGCGTCAAAATCGACGGCAAAGTTTATCCGCTCGAAGAAACACCCAAGCTTGATAAAAATAAAAAACATGAGATCGATTTGTTTGTCGATCGATTGGTGATTAAAGAAGGATTAAGCACACGTTTGGCCGATTCTTTGGAAACCGCTTTGAAGTATGGAGATGCGCTGGTGAAGGTGGAAGTCTTAAGTGACTCCAAAGGAGAAGAGTCTGAACTTCTTTTTTCTTCTCGCTTTGCTTGCATTGATTGCGGAGTAAGTTACCCCGAAATTGAGCCCCGGCTCTTTTCTTTCAATAATCCCGCAGGGGCTTGCGAAGAATGTGGTGGTTTGGGTCATAAGATGTATTTTGATCCCGATTTAGTGGTTCCGAATGCTCATCTCTCTATCAATGACGGCGCGATTGCCCCTTGGTTTTCAAAATCGGGCGGCGGGAATTATTATCAAAATACCTTAGAGGCCATAGCGAAACATTTTCATTTTAGTCTCTCTCAACCGTTTGGAAAACTCGCCAAAAAATATCAGGAAATTATTTTAAACGGCACAAAAGAAGCGGTTTCGATGGGGCATTATCGTGCTCGCTTTGAAGGGGTATTGAATAATCTTTCGCGTCGTTACAAAGAAACGGAAAGCGATTGGATGCGCGAAGAGCTGGAGCGCTACATGAATTTTCAGCCTTGCCCTTCTTGCACAGGAAGCCGCCTCAAAAAAGAAGCAATGGCCATCAAAATTGCGGGGAAAAATATTCAAGAAGTAACGGAAATGTCGGTGAAAGAATGCTTGGAGTTTTTTGAGAGAATTTCAAATCCCCCTGTATCTCCCTTTACGAAAGGGGGAGAGAAAAATAAAGAAATAGGGTTAACCCCCTTTGATAAAGGGGGGGCAGGGGGGATTTTAACCTCCAAAGAACTCGAAATTGCCTCGCGGATTTTAAAAGAAATCCGCGAACGGCTCTCTTTTCTTTTTAATGTGGGCTTATCTTATCTTTCGCTCGATCGCCGCAGCGGAACTCTCTCGGGCGGTGAGGCTCAGCGCATTCGTTTGGCCACTCAGATTGGCTCAAGTCTGGTGGGAGTTCTCTATATTTTAGATGAACCTTCGATTGGTTTGCACCAACGCGACAACAGCAAACTTTTGGCCACCTTGAAGCGTCTTCGCGATTTAGGAAATACCGTTCTGGTGGTGGAGCATGATGAAGAAACTATTTTAGAATCCGAACACGTAATTGATATGGGGCCAGGCGCCGGGGTGCATGGAGGAGAAATTATTGCACAAGGCACGCCCGAAGAAATTTGTAAAAACCCCCAATCACTCACCGGGCTTTTTCTCTCGGGCAAAGAAAAAATTGTGATTCCTAAAACCCGGCTTAAAGCCAAAGGTGAAGTAGTTTTGAAAGGGTGCCGGGAAAATAATTTAAAAAATATTGATGTGGCAATTCCACTCGGCGTTTTTACTTGTATCACCGGAGTTTCGGGCTCTGGGAAATCAACACTCATTAACGACACCTTCTATAAAGTATTGGCCCAACAGCTTAATGGTGCGCGGGAGGTAGCGGGGAAGCACGATAAAATTATAGGGCTTAAGCAAATTGATAAGGTGATTAATATTGATCAATCGCCTATTGGCCGAACGCCGCGCTCCAACCCCGCCACGTATACCGGACTCTTTACTCCCATCCGCGATTTATTTGCGGCGCTTCCCGAATCGAAAATTCGTGGCTACAAAGCCGGGCGTTTTTCTTTCAACGTGAAAGGTGGACGTTGCGAAGCCTGCGAAGGCGATGGCCTGATTAAAATCGAGATGCATTTTTTGCCGGATATTTATGTGGTTTGCGACGAGTGCAAAGGCCTGCGTTATAATCGCGAAACCTTAGAGATTAAATACAAGGGCTACTCGATTGCCGATCTTTTGAAAATGACGGTAGAACAAGCGCTCGAAGTTTTGGCCAATCTTCCGTCGATTGCCAGTAAACTCAAAACTTTAGCCGAAGTGGGCTTATCGTATATTGAGCTCGGTCAAGCCGCCACGACCCTTTCGGGCGGCGAGGCTCAGCGTATCAAACTTGCCAAAGAACTCGCAAAGCGTTCTACCGGAAAAACTATTTATATTTTGGATGAACCCACAACCGGCCTGCACTTTGCCGATATTCAAAAACTCTTAGATGTATTGCACCGCTTTGTGGCGGGCGGAAATAGCGTGGTGGTGATTGAGCATAATCTCGATGTGATCAAAACGGCCGATTGGATTATTGATCTCGGGCCCGAAGGCGGCGAGGGGGGCGGCCAAATTATTGCGCAGGGCACTCCAGAAACCATCGCCCAAGAAACGCATTCGTATACGGGGCAGTACTTAAGACGGCTTTTACGAAAATCGGCGGCCTAGAATGTAGACTCACCTTGTGCAAAAAGATTGGGATGATTTACGCTGTAAAACCTTCAAGGGTTGGCAGAATTTCTAATAAAAAACAATGAAGTGTATTTGCAGAATCGAAATCCCCTCCTTTTAAACGTTTTGCTCCTCTTACTTCTAGTTTTTCAGCGATCGTTTCTCTTCGATCGGAAGCACAATCTCGCAATGCCATTAGCCTTTGGTGAAGGCTTGCTCGTTGGGTAGGGGGTAGCTTATTTTGTAAAGCTTGGAGCGTTAGAATCATTTCTCTCAAATACGGGATTTCTTGTATTGAAATTTTTCCTGCCATTTTGCTTTCAATTATTCCCAATAAAACTTCAGTGTGTGCAAGATTCTGCGCGGTATTAGGACCCTGTTCTATAAAAGCGGTTCTTAAAGCGCGCAAAGCCTGGGATTGATTATGTAATCTGGGATAATGCCCTCGAGCGGCGCCGCCTCTTCTTTTGGTGCCGAGTTCCCATAAAAAGTCGTACTCTGTTTGGCCCCAGGGCGTTAGGTTATGGGTAGGAGAAATTCCAAACACTTGAACGAGCGCTCCATACATTGCTACGGATTCCTCAATCAGACGAATTGCCCGATCTCTTTTTGCGCCAGCAGTGGCCAAAAGTGTCGAGGCATCTCTTAAAAAAATATCAGTTAGGTGGCTTGCAAAAGCTTCATTCCAGTTTGCTGGAGCATCTAACTCTAACGAGACTTCAACGGGTGCAACGATTCTTAAGACAGATACTAAACGAGCAAGAGGGGGCCGAAGTGCTCTGTACCTCTCTTCATTGGGGAGCTGCTCCAATATTCGATTTAAAAAAAGAGCATAGCGTAAGCTTGCGTTAATGTGAGCATCTCCTCGCGGAGTGCTGACCCCTGTTTTTTCTCTGCCTTTTTGCACGGTTATCAACACAACCAACGAAGTTAAAACCACAGTCACCACGGTCGCAATCGGATTTGTAAAAGGAGAGGTAACCATTGCGGCGTAATGGATCATGTGGGTGGCAGCGGGTAGAGTGGTAGTAGCAAGCGTGTGAGCAGCGTCCACTGGAAAACTCAGCGCTTCGCGGGTGGCCAAAACACCGGCTGCGGCGAGGGGGAGAGCTAAAACAGAACCGGGAATTGGAGGGTGAGAAGACCCAGGGCCTCCCTCGTCCGGATAAATCATTGCGAATGCCCGATCACAGGCGCTCACGACTTCTCCTAAAAATCTTCGTCGTACTCTTTCACGTAATTTTAAAGCGAACTCATGATCTTTTCCTTGAGGAGCAATTTCTTGGAAAACGGCTTTGAATGTTTCAAAGTAGTTCGCTTTTCCAAAATATGCTTCGTCTATTAAAAGGCCTTCATAAATAGGAGAGAGTCTTTCGTCATCGACAGTTAATTGAAGTTCGTCTAAAACTTCGATCACTTCACCATACACACGTAAAAGAAAACCCATTCGATATTCAAATTCATAACCATCTAAGAATAAGGGATGCACCCAATCGTGTTCGCCGAGTACGTATGAGCTGAGTCTGATTCCGTGGACTCGATGAGCTTGGCGCCCGGCCTGTCTTGGCCAACGATCTCCCTCCTGTCGCATTTGAACAACGTCTTGTCGGGTCAATTTTTGATCAACCGAAACAAGTTGGGTGGGTCTTTCACCAAAAAGATTGTGATGCGCATAATCATAGAAAGCAGAAGGCAATATCACTATATGATTAGGCCCCCAAAGTTTAGAAAAACCAAATCCAAATCGTTTTTCAAACATTCGAGCGATTAATCTTAAAAACCGAAAATCGTTATAATAATCGCTTTCAGGATTTAAAGATTGTTCGTAAGCAAACATCGAGTCTAGATCATCTTCAAGAGGCCTATCTCTCACTATCAAGACTTCCAAATCTGCGGCTTCAGGGTGTTCACGGAGAAAAGCGCGAACCGATTCTGGAGTTTTTCCCCAATGTCTTTCGAGGGCTTCGGAGTCTCCTAATCTTACCCATTCTATTCCAGCATGTTGTTCTTCCATGCGCGCCGCCCAGGCTTGCTTTTTTAATTCATGAGCTTCGATATGCGCTCTATCCAGACTAATTTCTCCTCGTTCTGCCCGCGCAAAAATTTCACGATAAGCCGTATTCGTTTCAGCATCTAAGTCACTTGGATAGCGAGGGTCGTCACAATTCCGTAAAGTAAGTCCGATGAAATTTCGCTCTTCCTCTGCAGGTTGTCGATTTTTTCTCTTCAGTTTTTCAGCAATAGCTCCTGCGATGGCAAGTAAAGCAAGCGGCCCCATTGCATTGGCCTCCTGTACCGGCGGAGTTTCACGAGGGCGTTCCACTCGCGCGATTGCAGAACGAGCATTTTCTAAAGTTTGAACGGGTGCACGATGCGCTATTTCTTCTCGTGCTCCTTCTACCACCACCGCTGCTCTTAACCCCTCTTCGAGCGGTTGAGCTTCTGCTCGGTTGGCGGTGAAACTTAATCCAAGAAGAAGCGGAATGGCGCTCAGAAGTCCGCGTCTCCCTCGACGAGAGGCAGCGCCTGAGCCCCTGGCAGCACTGGCTATTGGGCCTGGATCTCTTTTTCTTTCAATGGCCGCCGCCGATTCTCTTAAAGAATTTAGAGTGCGGCCGGTGTCATTTCGGAGTTCTCTTGCAAGCTCCTCGGGGCAATTGGGGTGGCGTTGAATGGCAATCAGTGCATCGCGTTGTTGCGGGCTTTCGCGGTAAGCTTGAATGGCTGAAACGAGGGTTTGAAGTGCGCCCGCTTTGTGCCCGGGATGGGCGGCTATTTTCCCCAGCGCTGTTACTCTCAATGTGTCTGAGCTGATGTGCTCTGAAACCCAGGTGATAAAGAGAGGCAGATGAAAATCAGGACGATAGTCTGCGTGCCCACAAGCTTCATAGATCAAAGTCAGAAGAAAAGTAGGGAGATCGAGATCTTGACCTGTTGCTAAATAGTCATTCAATCGATTGCGTAAATCTTTTGAGTCTCTTGTGCCGAGCAGGTACGCGAGTTCGCGTGGAAGGGGGCGCACTTGGTTGCGTAAATATTTACGAGGAGATCTACTTGTCCTTACAAGAGGGCCGGGTTGAACCGCGTCATTTCCGTGTGAAGCCATTTCTCGAGCGCGCGTGCCATAAACTTGCGTAGGAGCAGCTGTTGGGGCTTGTAGGGTTTCGGCGCCATGGCCGAGGGCATCGGTTGGGCTCAAAGCCCGTAGGGTGGCACCCAAGGTCAAGGCCAAGATCGCGATTCCGGTAGGCGTGCCCCGGAGCCAGCGTTTGAGCAGCAATTCTTCGCTGGGCGGGCGATCAAAAACAACCGCTCTTCCGCGGCTTTGCTCGCGCAGTAAGAGCAGGTGCCTACAAAAGTTTGGGGCATCTAAGATTTCGTAAATGCCTGCACTCTCTTCTAAGTGTTTCCACAAACCAGGGCCATTGGTATCGACAATATGATCTGTTTTTGCATTTCGATCAAACAAAGGTTGCTCGTAGCGGCGCAGCATTCGGTCGAGTTGTGCTTCAGTGAGAGCTGGATTTTGCGCAGCCATTTCTAAAACCACTCTCAATTGACTCGTGAGAGCGATAGTGAGGGCAGTGTCTCTCCAATCGGTTTCTTTTTCGTAGAGTTTGAAGGCGGCTTCAAGCGCTTGATCGAGGGCCTCTCCGGAATAACTCCTTGCGAGATCTTGAAGCACCATAAACGTTCGATCGATTGGAAGTGGAGATTCCCCTTGGAGAATGGCCGCAACAGGATCGGGCCCAGTGGCTGTTTCGGGAGTAAGAGCAGGCGCGGGCAACTCAGCAGGTGCTTCCTGAGCGCGCGCTGCTTCTCGGCGCGCGTGGAGTTGCTTTGCACGTCGGCCGGTCCAAGTGATGGCGCCCACAACTCCTAAAACAATACCAACGCCCACCCCAATTAACATTAAAACTCCCAAACTAATTGGGTCTCCCACTTTGAGGGTGCCGGGGCCTAGCGCGTCTAGTATTCCATGGAGTATCCCCCGCGCTGCGCCATTTTCGGCGGGTGCGGGAGCCGATCTTGTTTGATCTGTTGCTGCCGCTGACTCACGGCGTTCTCCCACTACAGAAATTTCCTCTGCGGTTTCGGAGATTGAATCCCTTCTCGTAAGGACTTCCACTCGGCTGCGATCGGTTCCTTCAGGGGTTTTGCAGCGCGAACGATGAATGGAGATTTGGCGTCCGGTTTCATCAGTCTTAAAATTTAAAGATTCGGGTTCTTCGATGTGCAAACCCAGGGCGTCTGCTCGATCTCGATAGTGGCGTTTAAATTGACCACTTCCTGTGTCATTTCCTGCTTGAATGAAGATTACAATTCTGCCGGGCTTTTCAAGCACCCAATCGGCAAGTCTACAATCGAGCGGATCACGGTCCCGACGATCAGAAGTATTTGGAGGCCAAGAAACAATGACCGCTTGGGCATCTTGGAGCGCTTCGAATGCATCTTGTCGAAGCACATTTGCACCCGCAGGAATTCCCCAGTCTCCACTATCAACTGCTCTTACTGTGATACCCTTTTGTTGACAGATTCCGTTTAGGGCCTCTGCAAGCCGGCCATCTCCTGCACCGGCTTCAACGACTTGAGTCACATTCGCCTGCCGTAAATAGAGGGCGAGTGCCTCGACTGATTCACGGCTAATCGCTTGATAAATTCCCACTCGATCGGCTCCGTTGGGTTCCTCTCCGTAGATTTCGTCTCCAAATCGGCGTTCGAGGGCGTCAATTTGCTCAACGGGCAAGACAGGTTGACCGGCTGGAGGTCGAATGGCTTCGCGGGCTTCGGCAGCAGAAGTAATAGCTCTTTCATTACGAGATAAGCTCGCTAAAAGTCCATCCATCTCGCGTTGCAAAGCAGAGCCGGGGATAAGATTTTTACGAATGGCCTCTAATTGCCGAGTAAAGTTGGTTCGTTCGCGGGGAGTGTGAGTGGTATTGATTCGCCGTGCTTGGGCGCGAAGTGCGGCAATTATTTCTAGACAAGGGCGTTGCCGGAGTTGCTCAACTAAAACGTTTAATGTTTCGCGGGGCACTAAATGTTCGCCACGCAAGGAGAGCGCTCGAACCGCTTCAACATGATCCAGCATTCTTTCGGTATGAGCATCGGTCAAGCCTGCTTTAAGCTCTGCGGCAACGCGCGGAGAATTTTCTTCGGCTAAAGGTTCTAAGTAATCGGCAATGGCTACCGCCCGTTCTCGACGGGCGATTTCTTGGGTTTCACGCGCTTGGCGATGAATATGCAGAATAGGCTCCAGGTGCGGAGCCAGGGCAGCATCTCGGGCGATAAGTCCTTCAATATATTCAGAGAGTGGCTCCGCCATTTCAGGCATTTCTTCTAAAGCATTTCGCATGCGCTCCCGTAGGAAAGGAACAAAACGCACAACGCCGATCAAGGTCCATTGTTCATGAGGAGTGAAACGATCGGGGCGCACGCTTACCTCCAGAAAAGCGCGGACCGCCTCCGGTGCTTGGGCTAAAAACCAATTTAAAGGACGCAAATTCCCTAAGCGATAATGCAAGAACGGAGAGGTTGCAGGAGGCGGAACGTCCGCTTCAAATTCTTCCAGGCTTGTTGTTGGGGCTAAGCCCTCAAATCTTGTTGCGTGCGCATTCGCCATTCGTGCTTCGGTCCATGCTTCAGGGTCGGGAATGCGAAGACCTGGGATGCTATCTACTTCAACAGGCACGTCTCCTTTTGGATCGGCATGAGCAAAAACAGTGGGGCCAGGACTAAGCATTCGCCATTCTCCCGCGGTATTTTCTGGAATGGTTGTGCTTGCTCCAGTTGGAGCTGTATTTTTCCTTTCCGATTTTTTCGGAAAAGGATGGCCGCAAATTCGGCCACGAAAGACGGTGCTTCCGGGAATAGTAACGGCTCCGCCTTGAACACCTTGGATTTGAAGCAGGCGACGTGTTTGCCTCCACACTGCGCGAAATTCAGGGGTGAAGAATTCATGAAAAAATCGTTCTCGGTTTTCTAAATCCAGTGCGCCTAATTCTGTGGCCAAGGCCTCCGCAAATTCCAAAATATTTTTCTTACAAGTATCAAAGAGCCGGGCCGTTTCAGGGTTTTCACGGTGCATGTAAGTTCCGAGATTTCGATTCAGCCTTTTTGTAAGGAGCCGAGTCCAAGGATCTGCTGCTTGCTCAAGTAGAGGTGCCGCTAATTCCCGAAATCTTTCTTGGGCACGGTGGGCTCTATTGTTAATTTGCCGAGGGCTTAAGGGATGGACTCGTCGAGTGGCGGCAAGCCGAGGGGCAGAGGAGGCTCGGCGATTGGGAGAGGGGTCGTCTTGCTCTTCTTCTCGAAGCCTAAGATCGGCGCTTCTCCCCAAGCGAGAAATAGTTTCGTATTCATCGATATGAAGAATTAAACTCGGATCTCGAGTGAATTCTTGAATGCCTCGGGCGACTGCAAGGTGAAGATCGGGGTTCTCATGTTCAATCCTTGCTATTTGTGTTTCTAAAATTTGAATAAAACGTCTTGCGCCCAGCGTTTCTTCCAAACCAAAACTTGTTTCTTCAAAGTGGGCGCAGAGTGTTTCGCGAGCTGCGGCATCGGCATGAGCGAGCAAAGTGTGAATCCAATCGCGAAGAGAGCGAGGCGAATCATTCAAACGAGTGGTGGTGGGCCGTCCTGCCGTTGAGCTTACTCGCGGAGCTGCTAAAACGCGCGGAGAAGTTTTTGCACTTCCCGCCCGCGGTGCTTCGCGAGAGGGCTCCGATGCTCCCACCGTTTCGCTATAATTAATTCCATCGCCTGCTGCTTCTACATATTCTTGGGGCTGTTCATTGTCATTGCCGACGTCAGGGGGGGTATCATTCGCGACGCGCGCTCGAGAGAGTGCTAACATCTGTGGGGAATGTTCGGGGTCTGCTTCGAAACGGAAACGATCCCTTATGCCTCGCACTATACCCAACGCCGCTCTTACTCCTTCGACTAAGCGGCCTCCGGATGAGCCGCCTGAATCTTCGTCTGGAGGAGGTTTGCCACCGGGTAGCCGAGCTTCGATGTAAAGAGTGCCTTGTTCGGGCTGAGCCAGCAGCGCTTCAGCGCGTGGCCCTAAACGCTGAAAGAGAAAATCTAAAATGTTGAGGTATCTTCGGGTATCTCGAACCCGGGCATATTCGCGGTTTAAGATTTCAACTACTTTCGCTTGACGTTTGGTCGGCGAAACACGCCCAAAGTTGAAATCGGCCCTTTCTTGCTCCGTACAAAGGCCGGTTTCAATTGCAGTAAATGCAGCTACAAAATCTTCTCGTAGAACGGCCTCGGCTTCAATCTCATGCTGCACCACGAGTTTTAGATCTACGAAGATATCGAGGCACGCGCACATTTTTAAAACCCGAAAATTTCTGGCTTCGATTTTTAGTAAAGCACCCGGATACTCTGAAACTATTATTGCTATGCCATGGGCATTCAGTTTTGAGGCTAGTCCTCTTCCGCGAAGAAACTTATTTAACTTTAGTAAGTCGAGATTGATTTCTACCCCTCGTGCACTTCGATTTACCCGGTACACCATGCTCATTAGGGTAGTAGGAGGAATATCTTCAAATCGAAGATCTTCGATGATTAAATAGTGGCGATCTCCTCCTTCGCGCACATGTTTGGCGACTCCATGCACAAGCAACACGGCTGTTGATGGAGGAATGCCTCTTCGAGAAGGATTTTGCGTGAGCTCAGGGCCCGGATCTTCTTCGTAGACGCGAACCTCCTCTCGCACTTCAAGAGTGCCATCGGCACCCGCCGCGCGGAGAACAGCTTCGATAAAAGGCTCGCCCAACAGCTCACGCGTTGAGGCAACGCTCGCTTCGTTGCGGCCTTGGGTGAATTGAAGAGTGAGAGAGGCCGCTGGCACTTCCCCTTGCCCTTCCGCTTCTAATCGACTGGCTCCTTCTACTCCTCTCGATACTGGGGCTGTGGGAGCAGGGGGGGTATGTTCTTCACGGCTTAAGGGATACATCCGTTGATTAGCATGCACGGGCTCTTGGGTTTCTTGCCCACTTTGAATTGCTTCGAACCTTCTTTCAAGAGGGCTTCTTAAATCTTGAGCTTCAATAGGCAGTAAATCAGATGAAGAGATTTGAGCTCTTTCTCCATTCGAAACTGCGGGCATTAGATTATTTTCGGTTAAATCTGGGCTAACTGTTGCGATTGGAGTCGGGGCTCTCTTGCCTTTTGTCTTGCTTTTCTTTTCAACTACAGCGGGCTCTTGAGCCGTCTCAGCGATTTCTAAAATTTCGGGAGTCTCTACTTCTAGTTCCACTGCCGCTTCAGCGATGACGCGCTGTCTACTTAAAATGGCTTTAGCTTTCTCAACAAGCTGGCGAATTCTTTCGCGGCTAAGAACTCCACCCTCTGGTTTAGGATGACGGGCTGCAATCTCATCAAAGGTAGTTGGCTCACCCAACATTAAATAATTGATGAGATCGTCAACGAGTGCGGGAGGTTGTCTGTGAAGAACTTCTTTCACCACTACGCGAAGATGGGGGAGGGCTTCTGAAACTTTATCGAGAGCGGCGAGCACCTGCCATGCAGTTTCTTCACGGCCGGCTAATACCTCGGTAAGTGGCCTAGAATCTTCCCTTTCAGGAGACTCAAACGGTTCTAAGGTGAGAGCTTCACGGCCCATCGATTGAAGAACATATTTTACCTGTGCTTCGCTTAATTGCTTTTTAGATCTGCTGGGCAGCCTGCCTAATATTTCTGCAAGCTCTTGAATATCTCTTTCAGAATCTGTCTCCGGGCGGCGTCCATTTTTTGCTTCAAAGGCTGCAACGCCGCGCGCAACCGCATTATATTTCCAGTAGGTTTTGTGAGACTTGTTCCGTGAGGGCTTTCCATCGAAGCTAGGAAGTGTTCGGAAAATTATGCGAGATGCATAATGGCTCACAAAGGCTTGAAAGCTTCCCCGCTCTGGATTGAAGTTGTCTAAATTTTCTAGCACTGCGGTGTTTGCCACGGACACAAAATCAAGCAAACGTCCTGAAGCTTTAGCGCTTCGCACAATAGAAGTAACGATTTTCAATATTAAGGGTTGAACCCCTTCAATAAGCCGTGCCCTGGCTTTTGGCTCGTGACGCCTGGCAAAAAGATCTAGGGCTTCTTCCGGTGTAAGGGGGGTGCATCTTCGGAGCGATCTAAAATAAGCGGCTTCTGCACTTCGAAAGAGTTCTGCCTCTTCTGTATCTTCGTGGGTTTTCTCAACCTGAGCTGCATGCAGCACTTCGACATTCGCTGGCTCCATCGGCTCGGGTGGAGTGCCATCGGGATACACGCGGGCTTCAGCGAGATTGCGTGGATTTTCTCTTCGCGCTTGGCGATTGCGAGCCACTACCATGAGATCTTCTTGAGAAGGCCCTGGGGCCTCATCCGTTCGAATGTGGCCGAGACCGCGAACTGCCGCCCAAGGATCCAGTGCGCGTGCTTCCGCTTCGAGGGCTTGACGTTCGGGAGAATTACGTTCGGCGTCAGAGAGTGTGTCCGATCTCACCCGTCCTCGAGCATGAGGCTCTTCGGAAGCCCTCTCCTTAGTTAAGGAGAGGGGTGGGGAGAGGTTTGGCTCTTGTTCTCTATTTTGCTGTTCCCTGCCCTCCGACTGCGCACTTCCTTGATCCGAAAAACCGGAGGAGGTGCCTTGCCGAGAATCGTTTTCACCTTCTCTTGCAGAATCGGGATTGGCCGCGCGTAAGATTTGGGCTTCGATATCAAACCAAAAAAGCATGGGAGGTGCGGTTGGGCTAGTGGTTGCCACTTCAGCGGCTTCACGTGCTGGAAGCGGCGTGTGGAGATAAGCCCAGCGCCCTCGTTGCACCACTTCTATTCCTTCTCTTTGCAGATGCAGGCGCCCAGAAGTATTTGTCGTAATTTCTTCTAAGCGCTGGGCATTCATTCGTCGATGGCACGCAGTGGGATAAGCGACATAAACAACACCACCGCGCTCGGCCACGGCCGTGAGATTTCGCGCATGCATCGCATCGACTTGGTTCTCGAAATTTTCTCTTGAGGCAGTGAGTTTTGCGAGAGCCTCTCCAGTGACAGGAGGGGGGGAGAATGCCGAGAGGGCCGCTTCAAATGCCGTTAAAACCGTGACACCCATCTGGTGCGCGAGCATCGATGAAACCACTAAATCGGGTTGCATTTCGGCGAGCCAATCCGAAGAAGTATTTTCTGCAGCACACGCTTCGTAAAAGAGGCGTCGTGCTCGAATAGGGGTAAGTTCGCGAGGCACCTTCGATAAAATTTCTTTTGCTTTGGCAGCGAGCCGTAAAATGACCCCGCCGCTCACTTCTCGAATCTCGGTGCTCACATAAGGGCGGAGTTCTTCAGGAATTTCTCGCACGGCTTCATCGAGCATCCCTTGCTGCACATTTACTAAAACCACCCGAAAATCTTTGGCGAGCTCGGCGATAGGGAAATCATGGCGATCGGCGGCGAGTAAAAGGGCGACGGGGCGTTGCGCAGGGGCTGCATGCCCTCTCCCGGGATGATTTACCAAGGCCGCGGCGTGAAGCATGCCTTCTCTTAAGTTTCGGCGATGAGGCCGCGAGCACGGCTCATTTGTATTCGAATCGCCGATCGTAATGCTCCCAAAACGAGGTGTAGAGATTTGATCGAGCATCCATTGTAGTGCTTCGTGTTCTGCAGCGGTGCTGGGGATGCCGTCGCGGGGGATTTCAACGGCAGGGTGAGTTCTCGCTCGTTCGAGAGGCGCATTGGATCTTATTGCTTCTACTGCTCTGGTTTCTTCTCTCGCGGGTTGAGTTGCTTGACTAACTTGAGCCCGGATGCCTGAAGCACGTTCAGTTGTCCCTTGTACACGTTGATCGGTTTCAGGAGCGGTTGGGGCGGGTCTGCTCCTCAGAAGCAAGCCACGCATTCCATCGGCAAGGCTATAATATTGGCCTCTCGGCTGATTGGGCCGACGTTCTAAAATTCGAATGGCCTCATAAGCTTGCTCAAAACTGCGGTTCCCGGCAGCACAAACAAAAACAATCGGGCGATTGAAATCGAGATCACTTGAAGCCAAATCCTCTGCAAAAGTGTCGACATCCCAAGTGGTGTCATCGTCTTCTTCGTGGCGGAGGGGAATATGAAATCGCTTCGTTCCCGGCACATCCACATTTCCTTGCCTTGAAACTTCTTCTTCTCCGCGGAGATCGACGATTTGAACGGGCTCTCCCGTTTCTGCTGTAGCGAATAAATCTTCCACACTCATTTTGACAAAACGTTCACGGAGACTGGGGGGAGTGCGCGGTGGAGAAGGGGGCATCATTTCCCGCGTCAATATTACCCCTTCTACTACCCGTGTTTGGCCCACTTGCGCTTGATCCGCTGGTGGTAATCCATCTAATTCTAAAATTCGATCGGCTACGTCGCGCGCTAAATTGAAGCCCCAATCCCAGGCTTCGGTGGTGGCGATGCGCAAGCCTTGAGCCTCTGCCCAATAATCGGTGAGATGGTCTAGTTCCGCTCCCTCTGCGGTTCGAAGGAGAGCGTGAGTGCGGTGTTGAAGTTGAGGAACTGGCGAACCTTCTTCAGCTTCAGCCGCTTCAGCCACTTTTGTGACAACGTCGCTCGTTACACAAACGACGGCGCCTTCTCGAGCTTGTTCGCCCAGAGCGCGGGTATAAGCTTCTTCGACTTGACCTCGGAACTGTCGCATCGCTTCTGCGGCTTCGGGAAAATGGCCAATCTGGTCGACTAAGGCTCGAGGGACAGCACTTTCAATCAATTGAGTAAGAAGCATCGAAGAAAAAACAAGGGCCGCGCCTTCTTGCCGAAAATTACGCGTTGCAAGCGTTTCTCCGAGTTGTTCTAAGATTTCGACGAAGCGTTCGGTTAAACGATTGGGATAAACGGTTTCACCGGTATATTCGGGTTCTAAGGCGTGGAGTTCTCGCGCTAGATCAAGCAAGACTCCGCCGGAAAGATCGCGGACTTCTAAATCCACATGGCCTCGTACACCTTCCGGCAAACTTTCCCAAACGTCACGAAGGCTTTCACCATCGAGATCAATGAGCCGCACCCGAAGATTTCGCTCGCGCACCCAACGAATAATTAAATCGCGATGTGTTTCTCCGGCCCCATGAATCACGGCAAGTGAACGTTCGCCAGTGGCAGAAACCCGAACATACTCCGCGGCTCTAAAAGCCAAATTGTGTGCTCTTTCAAAATGCGCGGCCCAACTCGGGCGTGCGCTCATTCTGCGGAAATCTGCGCCACCCTCTCGAAAACGCATCCAGCCTAATAGGGCCGCGCCATCGGGGGGGAGAGCTTGTTCGAAGCGGGGGTTCGTGGGTACGGATTCGCTGGGTCTTTCTTCGACGATTCCTGCAACCCTTTCATCCTTTGGATCCGAAGAAATATGGGATCGGGGATTCGAGGCGTGGGCGCGACGGAAAGTCTCACGTAGTGTGAAAATGTCGATCGCATTTTCTATTTTTTGTGCCTGACTTTCGAGTTCGGTTGCGAGAGCCGCAGTTTCTGGATGACTTCTCAAATGAGGGAGAAGCTCTCTTCTTTCAGCCACTGCACGATTACGTACCTCCCGAATTACTCCGATTAAACGCTCGGGAAGATGGGGGTTTTGAGCGAGAGCAGTACACAGTGTTTGTATATTTAAAAGTCTCCAGGAAAAAGGAGGAAGATTTGGATGGTCTTTTTCTAAATCCAAGCTTGCGAAACTTAAAACCACCATCTCTTCGAGAAGAACTTCGTTATTGAGGTGGCCTGCAAGATGCGCCCAAAAGAAATTTCGACTTTCTACATCGAGCTGTTTCGAGAGCCGATATTGAGCGGCGTAAATTTCGTGTGCTTCATCCGGCTTTACCCCCGCTGCTCTGAGAGAATTGAGGAAGTTCATTTTTAGAAGAACTTCGATGTCTGCATTTTCTATGGCAGCTAGATGTTCACGCAGGCCTGCCCGGGCAATTTCTGCTGCGAGCGCATTCATTTCGGGTTCGATTTTTCGATAAGCCCGTTCTGTTTCTGCCGAAGCCAAATGATTTGGAGGCAATTGGCGTTGAATCGCAAGCAAACGGTCTGCGAAGCTGAGCGGCGCTGCATTAACAATTGTTGGAGCACCTTCTCTTCGTGCAGCTGGGGCAGGCGTTTGTCTCCCTGCAATTTTTTCTTGGGCAAGGCGTTGAGCCGCTTCAATGGTCGGACGAATTTTGGGGGAAGTGGCGATACGTCGAGCCATCGAATGAAAGATTGCAACCACTTCCTGTAAAACTTCCGGACGTTCTTCGCGCGAAACGAGCTCGGCGAGGGCTACTAAAGCTTGACCTGGAAATCGGTCTTGATCCATTCGACCGCTTAATTGTCGCACCACATCCACATGATCGCGCACTTCTTCGGGATCTGAAGATTCAAGGCCTCTTCGTAAACGGGTCATCGCCTCGGCTTGGGTACTTTCTCGACGCAAGAGTCCGGCAAGTTCGGTAACAACAGGCTCCATACGTTGTGCACGAGGAGGGGCGCCTTCGTTGTTTTCATTTCCAGCTACATGCAGCACTTCGACATTCGCCAATTCCATTGGCTCAGATGGACGCCCCTCGGGCCAAACACGCGCTTCGGCGCGATCGTCCGTTCGCGCAGCGCGTTCATTTCTTGCGCGGCGATTGAAAGCGAGAGCAACGAGATCCGAAAATCCCCCTGCCTCCTCCGGAGGCTGCCCCCCTTTAATAAAGGGGGATGAGGGGGGATTTGTTCTTTCGTGTGTATTTGCACGGCTGAGTCCTGCAAATGGATTAAGTCTCCGCGCTTCGGCGTCTAAGGCTTGGCGTTCGGGGGAAGCGAGTTCAGCGGGAGTCAGAGTGTCAGACCTCACCCGTCCTCGAACCTGAGGCTCTTCGGGCACCCTCTCCTTAG
>CAYLKF010000017.1:0-28271 GCA_964384365.1 uncultured Pseudomonadota bacterium
AAAAAAAGCAAAAATAAAACTCCCAGCGCGCGAAATACATTCTTCATGGTTAGCCTCTCCAAGAATTTTTCTTTGAAACAAACTAAAATTTTAAATGAAATTGAAGCGAAGTGGTAGGAAGTTTATGAAAGAAAATTTAAGTAATCTTTAACAAAAGCTTACAGCGCTTACTTTGGAGGGCGCTAAAGTTTAATTTCTAAGATGGGGCGCACTAAATCGCCCAATAAAATGGAAATTCGCGAAAAAGCCGATAAGGTATCTAGATGAATCGAAGAAGTTTCGAAGCTTTCCTTTAATCCCTCTTGAAGTCGCTTCACATGGCGATCGCGAAGCTCGCCATATTCTTTATTGAGATGCTCCACACTGCGCAAAACCTTATGGGCTAATTCTTGATCGTTAGCAGCAAGGGCCGACATCGCCCACTCAAAGCTCTGAAGAATTTTATGATGATAAGCACAGATTTCGTTCCAGCCTTCTTCTGAAAACTCCCGCGCTTGGTGCACTTTTTTTCCGGCCATATCTAAAATATTTTGCACCACGATATCGCCCACTTCTTCGAGGGTGGCGGTAATCCCCAATAAATGAAACGAAAGCTTGGCTTGATCATCGGTTAAATTTTCTTGGGAGAGATTCGCCAAATAAAGTTTAATTTCTCGATCAAGCAAATCCACCGTACTATCTTTGGCTTCAATTTCATCCACCCAATCGGGGTCAGACTTCTGATAGCAATACAAACTATCTCGAAACATATCGTGGACCAAATCAGCAACTCGTAAGAGCTCCCGTTTCACGTTCGCAAAAGCCAGAGGCGGAGTATCTAAGTTTTGATTATCGAGATATCGCGGGGCAAAAGGATCTTCGATTTCTTTTCGAGAAGGTGGAATCATTTTTTGAAGTAACCACACCCCTTGATTGATGAATGGGAAAAAAAGAATTACCAAAGCCAAATTAAATAAAATATGCGCCAGAGCAATTTCACCACTTTCATTAATGAAAGGAAAACGTTGGGCGATGAAATGAACCACTTCGGCAAATTGATTTAAGAATGGAAAGAAAAGAGCAACGCCAATGAGTTTGAAAAGTAAATGAGCCACCGCCACTTGTTTTCCGGTTGTAGAACCTGAAAAAGAAGACGCAAGCGCCGTAAAACAAGTGCCAATATTTGCCCCAAGCACATAAGGAAGTGCAGCTTCAAAACTCAAAATACCCGAAAAAGAAAAAGCCAAAACCAAACCTAAAGTGCCCGCGCTCGAAAGAAAGGGAGTAAGGGCCGCCGCGATGAAAAAACCAAAGGCAGGGCGAAGCGAAAAAAAGCGAATCCATTGAATGAAGTAATCATTTTGCTTAAGCGGTTCAATGCCAAGCACCATTAAATGTAATCCATAAAAAATAAAACCAAAACCGATAAAAATCATGCTTAAATAACGCATGCGTTTGCTACGCGTGAACATTTCAAGCAAAACACCGATCAATAAAATCAAAAGCGCATATTGCGAAATTTTTCGAACAGAAAGCAAAACCACAACGAGCGTGGTGCCAATATCCGCCCCCAACAAAACACTCATCGCTTGAGAAAGACTAATAAAACCCGAAGTGGCAAAAGAAATTAAAAGATTAACCGTTGCTGCAGAAGATTGAAAAAGAAGGGTAACGAAAGCTCCTACTCCAAGCCCCAACCAACGGCGATTGGTTAGAGAAGCCACCACCGATCTCAAACGATCGCCTCCCCAAAGTTGTAAGCCAGTGCGGCTCACACGGATTCCATAGAGAAAAATAGCTAAGGCCGCGATAAATTCCATGAAGGTGGATTGGGGCATGAGATTTAAGGATACAACAAAACAGCGTAGAGGGGCAATTCAGGAATTATATCTTTGTTTGAAACTCACCAGCTTTTCTGAAATAAACGTTTTTTTCCTGTTTGCCTCTAGAAAACGCGATTGGAAGAAATGCGGGCGGGTTACCTTTGTTTTAGTCGAGCAACGCTTCTACAAACTCTTTGGCATCGAAGTCTTTTAAGTCATCTCCCCGCTCACCCACTCCGATATAGCGGATAGGAATTTTAAGTTCATCTCGAATCCCCACGACGATCCCGCCCTTTGCAGTCCCATCCAGTTTGGTGAGAATCAAGCCAGTAAGACCCAAAGCCTCATGAAACTCTCTTGCCTGAGCCAGAGCATTTTGACCCGTCGTTGAATCAACCACCAAATAGACCTCATGAGGAGCGCCATCTAAGGCTTTTCCAACAACCCGCTTAATTTTTTTCATCTCTTCCATGAGGTTGACTTTGGTGTGTAAACGCCCCGCCGTATCGATAATCACCACATCGATTCCCCGAGCCACCGCCGCTTTCACGGCATCGTAGGCCACTGCCGCTGGATCAGCGCCTTCGTTCTGAGCAAGTGTATGGGCCCCTACTCTCTCGGCCCAAACTTTCAGTTGATTGATCGCACCCGCTCGAAAAGTATCGGCTGCCGCAAGTAAAACTTTTTGGCCTTTTACTCGGTATTTTCGCGCGAGCTTTCCAATTGTGGTGGTTTTTCCAACCCCGTTCACACCCACCACCAAAATTACATGAGGGGGGCCCGAAGGAGTATTCTTAGGACTTTCTACACTTAAAAAACGCACCAATTCCTGTTTCAAGAAGTGCTTCAGGTGACGGAGATCTTGTTTTCCGGAACTTGTTAAATCGTCATAAATCAATTTTAAAAGTTTTTGGGTAGTCTTGACTCCCACATCGGCACTCAGCAAAATTTCTTCTAAGGTAGAAAATAATTTTTCATCGATCTTTGGCTTACGCCCCACCAATTCATCGATTTTACCCGAAAAGTTATCGTGCGATTTTTTTAAGCCTTGAGTTAAAGGAGTCGAATCGGTTTTTCTTTTCCTTCTCCAGAAAATGAGCACGAGAATTAAAAGGAGGAATGCGCCGAATCCTGCCAAAACATAAGGTAAATTTTCTTCGATAAAAATCATACGCAAGGCCTTTTAAGACCAGTCTCAAAATCCTGTCAAATTCTAAAAAAGAAAAATTGCAGAAACGGGTAAATGATCGCTTGCTGTGAGCAAAAAGTTTTGCACTTTCTCAAGCTTGATACTTCGACTACGCCAAACCCCAGCCTTCAGACTGGGATTGAGGCGCCGCTCAGTATCAACCCTGAGCATACTCCGGCTTTTAAGCCGGAGAGTCGAAGGGTTGATTTTTCCAGGGCGGTAGAAAATGTGATCGATCTTTCGCTCAGGATGATCACTGGGCATGGTATAGAAAGGAATCTTACTTTCTGCATTTTCAAGCCCCGTTTCCTGGGCAAAAACTTGAAGAGCCTGAGAAGATTCTTTGGGAAGCTCAACTAAGCTCACCGAACTGCTGTTAAAATCACCCGCCGCCCACAAAAAAGGATGAGAATCTTTTTCAATCCATTGGCCTAAACGTTGCGCTTGCAACAAGCGGGTGTCCGAATCAAAGGCCTCGAGATGGATATTATAAAAAACAAAATTCTCTTTGTTGGGCATTTCTACTTCAATTCGTTGAGCAATACGATCGAGATAAAACCAGTTATACCAGAAAGGATTTCGAGAGGGTTTTTCAAAACGGAGGGTTTCTTGTTTGAGAATGGGATAACGAGATAAAATCGCCTGCCCCGAAACCATTTGCCCATAATTTTTGGAAGGAAGCCCATAAGGCCACGGAAGATAGCGCTTATTCCAAGTAATAACATACGCCATATAAGGAAGCTGAAGCTCTTTTGCCAAAAATTCCATTTGATTGATCTTGAAAGTTCGACGAGCAGCAAAATCAACCTCTTGGAGTAAAATGAGATCCGGGTTCGCGGCTTTTAAAGTTTGAGCCATTAAATGAAGATTGTTTTCAATCTCTGTTCGAGTCCAATGCAAAGCCTGGTTATTTTCTAAACCAGAAGCGTATCCAATGTTATAGGTTACAAGATGAAGTTTTCGATTGAACTCTTCTGAGTTTGATTCAGGAATATGGGATAAATGAATAATCCCTTCCGATTTCGAAAAAATAGAAAGAGAGTTTGGGGAGGCCGCATAATAAACGGCAATCCCAGCAAAGAATAAGGCTGCAATCAAGAAAATGAATAAAGAAAAGAGAAGTTTTCTTAGGCGGCGCATTCTTGAACCATGTGTACGAATTCGCGCTGGCTACAAGTTTTGGTGATATAGCCTTTTGCCCCCAAATTCATGGCTTCTTGGGCAATTTCGGCATCGTTGATGACACTATAAACAACCACCGGGATTTGTTTGAGCTCCTTACGATTCTTAAATTCTCTTAAAAAACCAAATCCACTCATTTTAGGAAGCATTAGATCTAAAATGACGAGCTGAGGCTGATGCTCAATCGCTTTTTGCAAGCCTTCTCGAGGTTGCATCGCGGTAATGCATTCGTATTCGAGAGCTTCGATGCGATCTTTAATCAAATTAAGACTATCAAAATCATCTTCAACCACTAAAATTTTTTTCTTCATTTCACCCCTCCAAATCAAACTTCCTTGAAAATCTTTTTAACAAAATGGCGTGTTAAAGATATCACCTAAAGCGCATACTATTTCAACACCTTATCTTTTCTCTTTCCAAGTAATACTTTTTCGCCCACAATAACGAAAACTTTTGAAGCATTGTAGACTTTTATGAAAAAAGTAAAGAGGCAAATTCGTAAAACCACATTAAAAAAAAGGGGGGGATCAAGATCCCCCCTCGTCAACTATCAAAAAGCAACCGCCAAGCTCAAATATCAAACTCAAAAGACTGCCTCTTATCAAAAAGCCCTTTTAGAACTGATGTCTATGAGTTCTCAAAGGCCGGAACTTGCCTTTAAAAAAATCACCGAAATCGCAGCACGAACTCTTAAAACCGAACGGGTAAGCATTTGGTTTTTTAACCCCAGCCATAGTGAAATTTATTGTGAAGATTTATATCTAAAAAACTCACATAAACACGAAAAAGGCTTACGGCTACGGGCCAAAGATTATCCGCGCTATTTCAGGGCAATCAGCAAAAACTTGCTTCTTGCAGCGCACGATGCCCAAACCGACCCGCGCACTTCTGAATTTACCCCTCTTTATCTCAAGCCCTTGCGCATTTGTTCGATGATGGATATCGCCATTCGTCTCCATGGCAAAGTACTTGGAGTCATTTGCCATGAACACGTTGGAAAAAAAAGAGAGTGGAGCTCTGAAGATCAAGATTTTGCAACAACTCTTGCCAATCTCATCTCGCTTCAAATCGAATCTCATGAACGCAAACTAACCGCAATAGCACTACAAGAGAGCCAGGCGCGCTTTGCTCTATTTATGCAAAACTCTCCTACAGTGGCCTGGATCAAAGATACCGAAGGCCGAATCGTTTTTGTGAATCAGGTTTTTACCGATACTTTCAAAATCAGTACTGCCGAAGCCGAAGGAAAAACTGATTACGAACTTTGGCCTCACAAAATTGCCGATCAGTTTCGTCAGAGTGATGCTTTAGCTCTGCAAGGAAAGAAAACTCTCGAAACTTACGAAAGAGCCCCTACCCCCGACGGAAAAATGCGTGATTGGCGAGTTTTTAAATTTCCTCTCAAAAGCGGAAAAAAATATTTCACGGGGGGAATGGCAATCGATGTAACCGATCTTAAACTGGCTCAAGAAACTCTAGAAAAACAAAAAAAAGAGCTCGAGCGCTCAAACAAAGAGCTCGAACAGTTTGCCTATACCGCCTCACACGATTTATATGAGCCTCTCTACATTATCAGCGCTTACATCGATCAACTCCAATCGAATTTAAGCGCAAACTTAGACGAAAAAGCCCGCTACACTCTAGAAAGAATCACCGCCTGTTCGAGTCGAATGAGGCAACTCATCGAAGATATCTTACAAGTAGCGCGCATTAATACTCGAGGTAAACCTTTTCAAAAAATACATTTGGAGGAGCTTGTTCGTACTTTGCTTCAAGACCTTGATTTACGCATTCAAGAAAATCAGGCCACTGTCGAAATGGGGCCCCTTCCTGAAATTTATGGAGATCTCACTCAAATCAAGCAGCTCTTTCAAAATCTCATTAGTAATGCTTTAAAATTCAGAAAAAAAGACACCCCTTTACTAATAAAAATTAGTCAAAAAGATCAGGGTTCGGAGTGGGCCAAAATTGAAATTAAAGATAACGGCATTGGAATCGAGAAAGAATTTCAAGAAAAGATCTTCGAACCTTTTCACCGCTTACACCCTCGAAGCGAATATGAAGGAAACGGTATTGGGCTTACTCTTTGCGAACGAATCGTGAAGCGCCATGGAGGCAAAATCGAAGTATCGAGCAAAATAGAAAATGGCTCGAGTTTTTGGGTGACACTCCCCCTCTACCAAAAGGAAAAATTGGAATGACTCAAAAATCTTCTCGATTTGTTTTAGTCACCGAAGACGACGATGATCATTATTTTTTACTCGAGCAAGCTCTCCAACATACGGGGCTTACCTGGAGATTCATCCGAGTAAAAGACGGAGTCGATTTACTCCACACCTTGCAAACTCTTTCGGTGTTACCCGAGCTCATCATACTCGATTTAAACCTCCCCAAAAAAGATGGGAGAATTGCTCTTCAAGAAATTCAAGAAGAACCCAAATTGGCTTCAATTCCCGTTGTTGTTTTAACCACTTCTATCAATAGCGAAGACGAAGAAAAATCTTACACCTTGGGTGCAAGCTCCTATTTCAAAAAACCCATTATCTTTAAAGAATTCAAGGCCCTACTTCGTAAGATTGAACAAAAATTTTTCAATTAACTTTTAATCGCTTCTCTCATTTTTAAGCGCTGCTCGCGTCTTTTTTTGCCCGCCTCAAAACGTCGTTTTTCTTCGGCAGTTTCACAAGTTAAACCGGGAATCTCAGAAGGTTTTCCTGAAGCATCCAAACACACAAAGGTTAAATAAGCACTGGCTGTATGCCGACGAAGCCCTGAACCTGGATCTTCGGATTCTACCCGAACACCAATCTCCATTGAAGTTTTATGCACGTAATTGACAGAGGCCTTCAACACAACAATATCTCCCAATTTAATGGGTGAAATAAAGTTTAAGGCATCCATACTTGCCGTTACTGCAATCTTTCGGCAGTGGCGAATCGCGACAATCGCTGCCCCAATATCGATCCATTCCATGACTCGCCCTCCAAAAATAGTTCCAAGGGCATTGGTATCGGGGGGGAGCACTAAATGATTAAATTCTGCCGAAGAATCTGCGACTGTTTTAGCATTCATATCAATTCCTTTCTTGTCTTTCTTATTTTTTTATCCGACAATCAAACCTCGCGTCCCGATCTAGAATCGGGGCTTGCCCAAAGGGGCCCGCCTCAGGCGGGCCCCTTTGGAAACCCCATTGTATAAGGTTTTTATGCCAGAAACTCTAGTTCGCGTAGAACCTACTCCCAATCCCAACGCAGTCCGATTTATGCTGAATCGGGCGATCCTGCAATCGGGAACTAAATCTTTTCGCTCTTCGAAAGAAGCAGAATCTGATCCTCTTGCCAAAGCAATCTTCGAAGCGGGCCCCATTGATCAGATTTTAATTTCCGACAATAGCATTCTTGTCACCAAAAAACTCAATGAAAATTGGGGGAATCTGATTCCCCTCCTCGAAAAAACAATCTTGAAGAATCTAAGCTGAAGTTTTATAGCATTTTAGCTTTTAGGAGTACGAATCTACTCGTGAAAAGTGAGAAATATTTGTATTAGGTCATTTCAAATCATTTTAAATTAGAAGTAAATAAACCACAGAAGCTTAAATATGAATTCTCCTCGTCTCGTTAAACTGGGTTTACTGCAACTTACTTGCGAAGAATCTCTTTCTGCAAATCTTGAGCATACTCTAGAGGCCATTCGAAAGGCAGCTGCCCAAGGTGCTCAAATTATCTCTACTCAAGAATTATTCAATGCCCGCTACTTTTGCCAAGAAAACAATAAAAAATTTTTTGAACTCGCTGAAGCAGTTCCTGGCCCTACCACAGAGAAACTCTCAAAAGTTGCCCAAGAACTGGGCGTGGTCATTGTTGCCTCGCTCTTTGAAAAAGAAGGGCATGATTACTACAACACCGCTTGCGCAATCGATGCCGATGGAAAATTTCTAGGAAAATATCGCAAAGTTCATATTCCGGATGATCTTACCAACCACTACTCCGAACTTTTCTATTTCAAACCCGGCAATTTGGGCTTTCCTGTTTTTAAAACAAAGTTTGCAACGATCGGCTTACAAGTGTGTTGGGATCAGTGGTATCCCGAGGGTGCAAGATCGCTGGCTCTTCAAGGAGCGGAGATTCTGTTTTATCCAACTGCCATTGGCTGGCCTTTGGCACAACGCACTCAAGAAATTGGCCCTACAGAATACGAAGCGTGGGTTACGGTTCAACGGGCACATGCCATTGCAAATACCGTTTTTGTGGCAGCCACCAATCGAACAGGCATTGAAAATCATCTAAATTTTTGGGGAGGCTCTTTTGTGGCCGATCCCCTCGGCCGGTTTTTAGCGCGGGCTTCTCACGACGAAGAAAAAATTCTAATCACCACCTGTGATTTTTCTGAAATTGAGAAGGTGAGAAAAGACTGGCCCTTTCTTATGTGTCGACGGGCTGAAACTTACAAAATGTACTAAACCATCCTATAAAACCCGCTCATTCTCTAGAGAGAGGCTCTATGTTTTATTCTTATAAACTTTTTTTATTCTTACTCGGCTTCACTTTAGCATTTGCAATTCCAAACCCCACTCAGGCCTGCGGCACTTCAGGAACAAAAATCGATTATAAAAACCGCAAAGTTCCTTATTCTTTTATTGATAAGACAAACGCACCCGGGTCAAAATCTGAAAACCTACCAGATTCCAATGCAGCCAACTGCCCTCCCTCTAATTTATTTTTAACTTCGAAACCCGAAGGCGCAAAAGTTTTTATCAACAAAAAAGAGCTTCCCCTCAAAACACCTCTGATTATTGAAGCATTTCCCGATGGCTCTCATCACGTGCTTCTTCAATATCCGGGGATTCCTGCTTACCAATTTGATATTCAGGCCTATTCTTATGCCCAGAAAAATTATCTTGTCGATTTAAAGGAAAGAAAAATTTTAAGCCCCGATGAAGAATCCGATGCCATCATGATAAGCTTTGACTCCAAACCCAAAGGGGCAAGCCTGACTCTAAATAATGAGCAAACCCAAAACTACAAAACGCCCCTAAAACTGCGTCTCAATAAAAATGAAACCTATGAATATAAATTGGAGCTAGCTGGATTCAAACCCGCGATCGGGACAATTCGGAAAGGGAACCCTTCAAAAGTGAATGCCGAACTTATTCCAATACAATAGCACTGCTATTGACACAGTGCCATACGTATGGCACTTTAACAAATATGACCAAAACAACTATTTATTTAGAAGAAGGTGAATTAAAAGCCTTGAAACGCTTAGCCTCCCGACAAGCTGGGAAAAGTGTGGCTCAATTGATTCGAGAGGGTGTGCAGCTCATTTTAAAGACAAAACCGAAAAAGGAAAAAGATAAATTTTCTTATCTCAAGAAACTCCTGAAAGAAAAACCTAGAAAGAGTTCAAGCTTTGGACCTGATCCCGTCGCTTACCAACGCAAACTGAGAGATGAATGGAATTCTTGATTCGAATGACCCTTTACCATTTAGACACAAATATCTTAATTGACATTACTCTCCATAAACGTAGTGAAAAATTTATGCTCGACATTGCTGTGCCCAGCACTCGTCTTTCAACGAGTTTGATTTGTATCTCAGAATTCCTGGCCGGTGCTCGCTCTCAGGAAAACCGCATGCTCAAAAATCTAATCGAATCAGGAGCACTAGAAACAATTGGATTTTCTTCTTTTAAAGAAGCTCAACTCACGGCGGATATCCGTCGCAAAACAGGCCTAAGACTGCCTGACGCTATTATTCTCAGCATAGCGATACAAGAAAGAGCCCATCTTTTGACTAACGACCAACTCCTTTTAAATAAAGCAGAAAACTATATCTCTGTTACGAATCCTCTCGATTATGAATAATACTTTTTACATGCCCGCCGAATGGGCACCCCATGCTGCCACCTGGATTACTTGGCCGAAAGATCCGATCACCTGGCCCGATCGAATCGAGGCGGCCCAAGAAATCTATCTGCAAATTATCACGCTTTTAAGCCCTCATGAGCGCGTAAACCTTCTGGTAGAAGATGAGGCAACCCAACACACCGTTCAAACTCAAATTCGAAAACGCCATGCAAATTTAGAAAACGTAAAGATTCATTGTATTTCAACCGTCGATTCTTGGATTCGAGATTACGGGCCGATTTTTGTAAAATCCCCCCAGCCCCCCTTTATTAAAGGGGGGGACGGGGGGATTTTTATCCTCGATTTCTTCTTCAACGCATGGGGAAACAAATACGAATCGCTCAAAAAAGACGACGACATTCCTCAACGTATCTCCCATTTGCTCAATATCCCCTTCGTCGAACCCGGTATTATCCTCGAAGGGGGTTCTATCGACGTGAATGGAAAAGGAAGCTTGCTCACCACCGAACAATGCTTACTGAATAAAAACCGAAATCCAAAACTTTCGAAAACAGAAATCGAAAGCTATTTAAAAAAATATTTGGGCGTTACCAATATTCTTTGGCTGGGCGAAGGCATTGAAGGCGATGATACCGATGGCCATATCGACGATATCACCCGATTCGTCTCCGAAGATACGATCGTAACGGTGACCGAAGAAGATCCATCAGATTTCAATCACGAACCCTTGAAAGAAAATTTAAAAAAGCTTCGAGGCTTCAAAGACCAAGACGGCAAAGAATTTAAAATCGTTCCACTCCCCATGCCAGGCCCCCTAGAACGCGACGATGAAGAGGGCCGTTTGCCCGCCTCTTATGCGAATTTTTATATTGCGAACCAGACTGTGCTCGTACCCATTTACAAACACAAAAATGATGCAATTGCGCTCGAAACCCTACAAAAATTATTTCCAAACCGAAAAGTCATTGGCCTTGATTGCCGTGATTTAATTTATGGCATGGGAGCAATTCATTGCCTCACTCAACAGCAACCTGCCTAAGGAGACTTTTATGAATTTCCAAAACAAATCATTAAAATTTCAAGCGATTCAACTCCACATTTCTATTTTTATTTATGCAGCGATTCTTTTTTATTTTCCGCAAAATAATCCCGAATGGGAAATGAGCTGGGCGATCAAAGAATCCAATTATTTAATACTCTTCATCATGGTTCTTTTAAGCTTAAGTGCAGGCTCTCTATCGGTTCTCTGGCCACTCGTTTTTAAGAATAAAAATGAAACGGCTGTTTCTCCCGCTGCCCCTCAAAAATTATTTTTTGATTTCGAAAATATAAATGGTGCCATTCAAACCACCACCATTCTTCGCATGGGGCTCGCCGAATCGATCGCTATTTTTGGCTTTGCCTTCTCTTTTCTCAATCAAACTCCCTATTTCTTCATCCCTTTTGGGATTGTCGCCCTGATTTTACAAATCCTCGTCGGCCCTTTCCGAAAAAATGTTTTTGGGTTTTAGATCTCGGTTCTTTTCTGCAAAACTAGACCGCCAAACAGCCCACGCAACCTTTCCTCTCAAAAGCCGATAGAGTAAGGGTTATGACCACCAATGCTATTCGCCGCTTTGGGCTTATTGAAAAATTTGTGACCAATCGAAATCTTCGGGAAGAACGCATTCGTGCGCCAGAAGCTCCCAATGAGCGAGTGCGAGAGATTGCTCAATGTTACGTGCTCAACCAAGATCTAAACATTTGTCTTAATCCACGCGAGCGTCCTTTGCTGAGGGGAAGCCTTTTTCGCCATCCTCGCCTGAGTATTTACGGAAGTGATTTGGCGGAAACCATTATTTTAGAGGGGGAGCGGGGTATTCCGTTTTCAGATCGAAACAGCTACCGAGAGCTTTTGAATCGAACCATTTTAAGAACTTTTCAATACCGACGCCTCCCGCCCTCCCACAAACGCTATCTCCTTTCGCTCATCAATTTTTATGCGGGCCAGATGCGTGCACCTGTTCAAGAGCTAATTCCTAACCCCTTACCCACACCGCTTCAACAAACTCGCACTGCTTATTCTGAAATTCTACCCCAAACTTCTCGTGAGCTTGGTGATTCTCGGTGCTCCGAAGGACAATGGGCACGTCACCCGGTAAGAATAGCCGGGCTCTCAAGAAGTTTTAACGTTTATATTGAACAAGAAGAGCAAATCTATTGGGAGCGTTATGAAGTAGGCATTCGAGAATACTTTGATCTTGCCAAAATATTTTTTTCTCCCGTGATTTTGAATAGAGTTTTAGAAACTCGTTCACCCTTTTATAATTTCTCGATTGCGATCGGCTCAAACCGGCCCGAATCTCCCATTCGAAATTGCGGTTTAGGCATGAGTGGGGCAGAACCCTATGCAGGCCGAGCACACGCCTACTTCAACCAACTCATTCTCCGAGAGTACCGAGGCACTTTATGGGCAAGCAATGAAAAACATCGTTTAGATCACCTCTATTCCGCTAACTCCGGCATCTCTACCTTTATTCACGAGCTTGCTCATTTTGTAGATTACGCTTTGTCGAATCATGAGACTCGAGCAAACTTAAGAGCGCTTAGGGGTTGGATAGCCTCTCACACAAATCCTCACAATTGGGTAAACGCACACAATCCGTATTTGCCCGATAGCTGTGGAGCAAATGATGATGGCACTCCTCATTGCCTCGATAATTCTTATGAAATGTTTGCAGATCTTGTTGAAGAATACGTGATGCACACCTTATTTGGCCCCCATTTAGAAGAAGAACAAGACTTAAGCTGGGCACAACGCCGTCATTTAAACGCACGCATGCAATTAGTGCGGAATGCACTTCAAGCCGATGGCTTTCACCCCGAGGCCTTCTCGTTAGAAAATATAGTTCGGGCTTATCAAAATGAGGGAATCGATTTAAATTTAGATGAGCTTGAATCTCATCATCGAAGTTCTTTCACTACAGAAATCCAAGTGAATACAGTAGCCAACCACACCCCGAATTCTAACACCCCTGTTCAAGCGGGCTTGGGAATTGCCGCACAAATTCGCACTACTTCTAGAAGCACTCCCAATTTTACTGCCGGACTTTTTCAAACCGGTTTCTACCCTTGGGGTGGGCAAACACTTTTACAATTGGGATTCGCCACGCCCGATCACCCTAATTTTAGAGCGGAGCTTCAAGGCTTTGGGGGATTAGGTTATGGAGCTCCAACCAATGAAACACATCCTCTCGTAGGAGCAGGACTCCAACTCCGTTATACTTTTGGTGCTCCCAACCAGTATTCGGAATGGGGCATGATTGCCGGAGCCCGATGGCTGATCGACCCCGTAAGCCATACCCAAATCTGGCAAACGAATATTGGACTTGCGTTTTCATCACGGGCTTTGAGTTTTTAAAAGAATTTCTTGCCTCCCCTTCTGCAAGCCGGCATATTCAAAAAAGTTTCTACCCTATTCATTCTCAAAACGAGGTTTACACATGACGAAAACTTTAAAGTTTTTTTGTTTCTTATTTATTCTTTTTCTCTCCGCAACCGCTTGTAAAAAAGACACCAACGTTTTCTTGATCGGCGAATACGGTAGCTTAACCGGCGGAACCGCCACCTTTGGCCAATCGACACACAAAGGGATTGAGCTCGCCACCGAAGAGATCAATGCCCAAGGCGGTTTACTCGGCAAAAAAATAAAAGTGATTACCGAAGATGATCAAAGCAAACCCGAAGAGGCGAAAACAGCCGTTTTGAAACTCATCAAGCAAAATGGAGTAAAGGCCGTGATCGGCGAAGTCGCCTCCTCTCGGACCCTGGCCGCAGCCCCCGAGGCCCAGCGTGCAAAAGTTCCGATGATTTCACCCGCGTCGACTAATCCGAAAGTCACCGAAGTGGGCGATTATATTTTTCGCGCTTGCTTCGTCGATACTTTTCAAGGCTCTTCGATGGCCAAATTTGCCTACAATAATTTAAAACTCCGCAATGTGGCTGTTTTGAAAGATATTAAAAATGATTATTCGGTAGGCCTGGCCGATTTTTTTGAAAAAACTTTTAAAGAATTGGGTGGAAAAATTGTCGCTGTGGAATCGTATTCTGAAGGCGATATTGAATTTCGCGCTCAACTCACCGCGATCAAAGCCGAAAACCCCGATGGAATTTATATTCCCGGTTATTACACCGAAGTCGGCTTGATTGCCCGCCAAGCTCGTGAACTGGGGTTAAACATTCCGCTCATGGGAGGCGATGGTTGGGATTCTTCGAAAACCATTGAGATTGGCGGAAAAGCCGTTGAAGGTTCTTACTACACCAACCACTATGCGAGCGATGATCCAAACCCTACCATTCAAAACTTCATCGAAAAATTTAAGAAAAAATATGGAGTAACCCCCGATGCTATGGCGGTTTTAGGTTACGATAGCGCCAATATTCTTTTCGACGCAATCAAGCGCGCCAATTCGGAAGATCCCACTAAAATCCGAGATGCCTTAGCTCAAACTAAAAATTTTCCAGGAGTTTCTGGAAATATTACGATGGATGCCAATCGCAATGCAGAGAAAGCCATTGTCGTGTTGACGATTGAAAATGGAAAAGTAAAATTCAAAGAGAAGATAAATCCTTAACCTTGATCCCCTCCTCTTAAGATTAAGAGGAGGTTGGGAGGAGTTGTGAACACTTCATAACGCCCCCTAACCCCCTCTTAAGATCAAGAGGGGGGTCTTTTTTCTGACCGAATTTCTCCAACAACTCATCAATGGTTTAGCCTGGGGCTCGATCTATGCCTTGATCGCGCTCGGTTATACGATGGTTTATGGAGTTTTGCGCCTCATCAACTTCGCCCACGGTGATGTGTATATGATTGGCGCAATGGCGGGTTTCTATATTGCCACCACCTTGGGGCATGGGCACTCGTGGTTGGGTTTTGGCGGTGTTTTTCTTTCTTCGATGATGATCTGCGGAGCCTTAGGTTTTTTGATTGAGAAACTGGCTTACAAACCCATTCGAAACGCACCTACCCTCTCTGCACTCATTACCGCCATCGGCGTTTCACTCTTTCTCGAGTTTGGGGGCCAACTGGTTTTTGGCCCTGATCCGAAATTTTTTCCGGAACTTATTCAAACTCGCGAAGTGATTCGTTTCGACGGTGTAGTCATCAACAATATTCAAATTATTATTTTTTCGGTGAGTTTAGGGCTCATGGCCCTTCTTCGCTATATTGTGATGAGCACCACCGTAGGCAAAGCCATGCGGGCGGTATCTTTTTCGCACACTGCAAGTAAGTTTGTGGGCATCAACGTCAATGCAATTATTAGTCTCACTTTTGTTATTGGTTCTTCTTTGGCGGGAGCCGCAGGAGTTTTAGTGGGGCTTTCCAACCCAAAGATTGATCCTTTGATGGGAATTATGCCAGGACTCAAAGCCTTTGTCGCCGCGGTTTTGGGAGGAATCGGAAATATTCCAGGGGCTCTTGTGGGTGGATTTTTAATGGGCATCGCCGAAACATTCGTAGTGGGTTATATTTCTTCCACTTACCGCGATGCACTCGCTTTTATTTTACTCATCGTGATCTTACTCGTAAAACCCGCAGGCTTGTTGGGGAAGACAGTAACGGAGAAGGTATAGGACATTCCCTCCCTTTGGAAAAGGGAGGTCGGGAGGGATTTATAAAATCCCCCTTAATCCCCCTTTATGAAAGGGGGAGAAACTAAGCATGATCAAACTCCTCAAAATTTTTATTTCTTTTCTCGTTCTCATCGGACTCAATTTTTTATTTTCGAATCACATGAATCCGTATGTGCTTCAAATCGTCTGTTTGATTGGCATCAACATGATCATGGCTTTAAGCTTAAATCTCATTAGCGGACAAACCGGCCAATTTTCTTTAGGGCACGCGGGCTTTATGGCGATTGGGGCTTATACTTCGGCAGCGGTTACGGTGCTGGCGCATCCTTTTCTTTCAAAAATTTTATTTTTTCTCCCGGCAAGTGCTCAAGAAATTTGTATTTTTATCTTAGCTCTGCTCGCAGGCGGCTTATTGGCAGCACTTGGGGGGATATTAGTAGGGTTCCCAACGCTTCGTCTACGCGGCGATTATCTCGCAATCGCCACTTTAGGCTTTGGTGAAATTATTCGAGTGATTGTTTTGAATCTCGATGTATTAGGCGGAGCACGCGGGTTTGGCGATATTCCTCAAGAGGCGAATTTCTTTTGGATCTTTCTTTTTGTGCTCATTACTTTATTTACTATTTCAAATCTTATTTCTTCTCCCAAAGGCAAAGCCCTGCTCGCCATTCGCGAAGACGAAATCGCGGCAGAATCGGTAGGCATTCCCATCGCCCAATACAAAATTATTTCATTCACCCTCGGTGCTTTTTTTGCGGGCATTGGCGGCGGCCTCTTTGCCCATCTCATGACTTATCTTCATCCTAATTCTTTCACCTTCTTAAAATCGGTCGAATATGTAGTGATGATTGTTTTGGGCGGCATGGGCTCACTTACCGGAACTCTGCTTGCAGCAACGCTCCTCACCCTGCTTCCCGAAATGCTTCGTGCCGCAAACGAATGGAGAATGATTATTTATTCGCTGCTCTTGATTTTGATGATGATTTTAAGACCCCAAGGAATTTTAGGAAATTGGGAATGGAAGTTTGTGAGGAAGAATTAATCCTTACTTCCCCTCTTGAGATCAAGAGGGGGTTAGGGGGCGTTATGAAGTGTTCACAACTCCTCCCAACCTCCTCTTAATCTTAAGAGGAGGAGACAAAAGAAACATTATTGCATGCTTCTCCAGATCCAAAACTGCTCCGTCTCTTTTGGCGGCATCAAAGCCCTAAGCTCTTTTAAGGCAAACTTGAAAGAAGCCGAGCTGCTGGGCGTGATTGGCCCGAATGGTGCGGGTAAAACGACGCTTTTCAATTTACTCACCGGTGTGTACCTACCGTGCGAAGGAGAAATTCTTTTGGAGGGCCAAAAAATTTCTGGCAAAAGAATGTCGGAGATTAATCATTTAGGCATCGCACGCACCTTTCAGAATATTCGCCTCTTTCAAAATCTCAAAGTAGAAGACAATGTGGTGTTGGCTTATCACAATCAAATCACTGCTTCTCTTCTTTCTTCTTCTCTTCATTTGCCCAACATGCATGCCGAAGAAAAAAAATTAACTCAAAATGCTTTTCAACTTTTAGAAAGATTTGGCCTTTTAGAAAAACGGCTCGAGCTCGCCAAAAACCTGCCCTACGGCGATCAACGCCGATTAGAGATCGTCCGCGCCTTGGCAACGGGCCCAAAGCTTTTACTTTTAGACGAACCCGCCGCCGGGATGAACCCAACCGAGAAAAAAGAATTGATCGAACTCATTCGCTCGATTCAAAAAGATTTTGATCTGGCCATCATTTTAATTGAACACGACATGCAGGTTGTGATGCAGCTCTGCCCACGCCTAATCGTGCTGAACTATGGTGAGATGTTGGCGGAAGGAACGCCCACTCAAATTAAGAGTAATCCAGAAGTAATCAAAGCGTATTTGGGGGAACATGCTACTCGAAATTAAAAACTTGCATGTTCACTACGGCGCAATTCATGCCCTTAAAGGGATTTCACTCGAAGTGCACGAAGGCGAGATTGTGACTTTAATCGGCTCCAATGGTGCTGGAAAAAGCACCCTACTTCGCACCCTCTCGGGCATTCTAAAACCCAGCCAGGGTCAAATTCAATTTCACACGCAGCGGCACGGAGTGATTGGCTTGGGCCAGACCGATTCTCACGTGATTGTCAAAAGAGGAATCGCCCAAGTGCCGGAGGGCCGTCAAATTTTTGCAAATTTAAGTGTAAAAGAGAATTTAGAATTAGGTTCGTATTCTCGCCACGATGGAAAAGATTCTTTCAAAAAAGATTTCGAAGAAATTTTTAATCTTTTTCCGCGACTCAAAGAACGCCTCAAACAAAATGCCGGGACTTTATCCGGCGGTGAACAGCAAATGTTGGCGATCGGCCGCGCACTCATGGCCAAACCGCGGCTTCTCCTTTTAGACGAACCTTCTTTAGGAATTGCCCCGGTACTCATTCAGCAAATTTTCGAAACCTTGATCGAAATCAATAAACGAGGAGTCACTCTTCTTTTAGTGGAGCAAGATGCCTTCTTAGCCTTAGAAACCGCACACCGCGCCTATGTGCTCGAAACAGGAAATATCACCCTCTCCGGAAACTCCAGAGCCCTGCTGAGTAACCCGCAAATCAAGAAAGCTTATTTGGGAGAGTAACATCTAAGGCACTTGCATCGAAAATACGAGCGAGCCATAGGGTTCTGCGCCATCTTGAGCATTGGTTCCAAAAGAAAAGAATCTAACAAAGTTAGACAAGTTTTTTTCACTCTACTAATCTTCTTTACTGATTCAGCGAATATATTTAGAGCCAAAGCTTCAAGATCAATCAATTCAAAAACGGAGTTTATTAGATTATGCACGCCCTACCCATTGTCATCGGAGCCTTTTGCATCTTTGCAATTGCTTACCGCTACTATTCCGGTTTCATCGCCGCGAAAGTTTTGGTTTTAGACGATAAGCGCGAAACGCCGGCCCACACTTATTTTGATGGGCAAAATTATTACCCAACCAATAAATGGGTTTTGTTTGGACATCACTTTGCCGCGATTACGGGCGCGGGCCCTCTGATTGGGCCTGTGCTTGCCGCGCAGTTTGGATTTCTACCTGGCCTTCTCTGGCTCGTGATTGGTGTAGTGATTGGCGGCGCAGTTCATGATTTTGTGATTCTTACCGCTTCGATTCGGCATAAAGGAAGATCGCTTGCCCAGATGGCCAGCGAAGAATTGGGAACCGTTCCAGGGATTATCGCCTCACTCTCTATCTTGTTTATTATTGTGATTGCTCTTTCGGGGTTAGGGTTGGCCGTCGTGAACGCTTTAAGCCACAGCTCCTGGGGCACTTTTACGATTGGTTGCAGTATTCCCATCGCATTTTTGATGGGTCTTTATATGTATAAATTTCGGAAAGGCAAAATTCGCGAAGCTTCGGTGATTGGAGTCATTGCCCTTTTAGCGGCAGTAATTGCCGGAAAATACATTCCCGAGAGTTCTCTTGCTCCTTATTTTAGTTTATCGAAAAACGGCATTACCCTTTCGATTGCGCTCTATGGATTTATCGCGAGCGTGCTTCCGGTTTGGATGCTTCTCTGCCCACGCGATTATCTTTCTTCTTACATGAAGCTTGGAACCATTGCGTTTCTAGCCATCGCCGTTATCGTTGTGAATCCCGGTTTAAAACTCGAACCCATCACCGCCTTTGCCCAGGGTGGTGGACCAATTGTGCCCGGAAAACTTTATCCGTTCGTTTTCATTACCATCGCCTGCGGCGCAATTTCTGGATTTCATGCCTTAGTGGCTTCAGGCACCACGCCCAAAATGATCTCGAAAGAATCACATGCACGCCCGATTGGGTATGGCGCGATGTTGATCGAGAGCTTTATTGGAATCATGGCCTTGATCGCCGCTTCTTCACTGCATCCTGGAGATTATTTTGCAATCAACGTAAGCCCTGAAAAATTTCAGGCTTTGGGTTTGAGCACGGTCAACTTGGCGCAATTTGCCCAAGAAGTGGGTGAAGAAATTGCCGGGCGCCCAGGCGGCGCAGTTTCTCTGGCCGTCGGAATGGCTCAAATTTTTTCATCGATTCCCGGCATGAAACATCTCATGGCCTATTGGTATCACTTTGCCATTATGTTTGAGGCTCTCTTTATTTTAACCACGATTGATACCGGCACGCGGGTTGCCCGCTTTCTCCTTCAGGAGTTTGGTGGAAAATTTCACGAAAAGATTGGACGCCCCGATTGGCTACCTGGCACTTTAGTTTCTTCGGCACTCATTGTTTGTGCATGGGCTTATTTCATTTACACCGGATCCATCTCAACGATCTGGCCCATGTTTGGAATCTCAAACCAACTCTTGGCGGCTGTAGCGCTTTGCGTAGGCACCACGTGGTTAATTCGAATTGGAAAAAAGAAATATATTTGGGTAACGCTTACTCCCCTCATTTTTGTGGGAGTAACCACTTTTATTGCGGGCTGGCAAAGCATTACCGATATTTTTTACCCTTTAACTTATCTCAACAACGGCATCAAAGCGACACAAGGTTGGATCAACATTATACTCACTGGAATGATTTTATTGATGGCTTCTATCATTCTGGGGTATTCTATCCAGAATTGGATAAAATCTTCTTCCTCTACAAAGGAGCCTTTATGAAAAAAATAAGTCTTTTCTTTTTAGCCGTATTTTTATTTTTTCCAAACCTTTCTCATGCGGAGAAAGGCGAAACCAAATGCAAAATGCATTTCACCCTCGAAGGATGGTCGGTCTTTTTTAAATCGGCCTCTGGGCACGGCAATATTACTTGCGATAACGGTCAATCTTCGAATGTAAAAATTAAGATTACGGGCGGAGGAATCACCTTCGGAAAAACAAAGATCAACGATGGAAGCGGAACTTTCTCAGCCGTGAAAGATATTAAAGAACTCTACGGCGCTTACGCCACCTCTGAGGCACACGGCGGCGTTGTGAAATCAGGCACTGCTCAAGCGCTCACTAAAGGCCCTGTTTCTTTGGCGCTCTCGGGCACTGGAAAAGGTTTTGATTTGGGAATCGATTTTGGAAAATTTACGATTACTCCGAATTAAACTTTTTCTCTCTTAATTAAAAATAAGTTTAGATTTTATTTCAAATGATTCTTTTGAAAAGAATAAGTGTATTTTTGTTATTTTCTCTTGTCTGGTGGAGTTACTCACCCGCTTTTGCCCTCCCCTTTAATAAAGTCCCCAATCCCAAAACCACAGCCAATGTTTTCGTGCAAGATTCTGCAAAAGTTTTGGATTCTGCCACCTTCAGCCAAATTAATCAGATTTGTGAAGCTTTAGAACAAGCCACCGGCGATGAAATGGCGGTGGTCACCGTCGATAACTTAAATGGCCTAACCGTTGAAGATTATGCCAATAAACTCTTCAAGCTCTGGGGAATCGGGAAAAAAGCAAAAGACAATGGCGTTTTACTTTTATTCGCGCGCGATGATCGCAAAGTGCGCATTGAAGTGGGTTACGGCTTAGAAGGAACTTTAACCGACGCAAAAACCAAGCGCATTATCGAAGAAAAGGGAATTCCGGCGTTTAAACAAAAGCTTTATGCCCAGGGTTTGCTCAATATGAGCACAGCCCTTGCAAATCTCGCAAACCCGAATGCAGAAAATACAGAAGCTATCGTCGATCCAGAACCCGTATCGGAAGAAGTTTACCGAGAAGCTCCATCGCATCCTCCCTCGCTTCGAGATTTTATTTCTTTAAAATATTTTTCTTTTTTCGCCCTTGTCATTTTTCTCATTCTTCTCGGCATGGTGATCAAAATACCGTTTAGCCGCGCAAAAGCCGAAAAACGCCAGACTCTTTCTTTTGCCTACAAAATCGGAACTTTATGTTTAATGCCCGGTAGTTTGGTGGTGTTTTTCATTCTTCTCTTTATTTTTGGCCCCGATAACGGCTACGACATCGCAGGAATGTTTCTCTCGCTTTTCTTAGGTATGCCTCTGCTCTTTGGCATTCTCAAAACTTTTAAAGATTATTTCGAAAAAAGAGTTGAGCGCTACCAAGTGACTTGTTCTCAATGCAGTGAAAAAATGGATCTCGTGAGTGAGTTCACCGACGATCAATATTTAAGCCCCGAAGAGATTGCCGAAGAACAAGCCGAAGGCATGGATTACGAATTCTGGATCTGCAAACATTGCCTACACACCCAGCGTTTCAACGTAAAGCTTTTCGCAGGCAATGATTGCCCAAAATGCCAACGTCGTGCACTCAAAGTGGTTCGACGCGTTTTGAGCGAAGCCACCACCCTGAGCAGTGGTCTGGCCTTAATTACCTCGAACTGCTTCAATCCGAAGTGCAAATACCACGCAGAACGAAACGAAACGATTCCGCGAATTAGCTCGTCGAGCAGCTCTGGCGGTTTTTCGAGCGGAAGTTCGGGAGGATCTTTCGGCGGCGGATCTTCCGGCGGGGGCGGTTCGTCGGGGGGTTGGTAAACTCCATGTCAATTGCAACCCTGTCTTTTTAAACCATACCCACAACCTAGCTATCTTCGAGGGAATTGGAGTTGTCTTAACCCTTCAATAACTTGAGCAGGTGTAGGAAGTGGTTCCGAACTTGCCGAAGATATACTGTGAACGCTCGGCGGCAAGATGCTCGGGGGAGCCGGAAACCGAACTTGTCTTATGCCTCGAAGAATTTGCCCTGGTGTAGGGGGTTCTGAGCGAGGCGGCAGAGGTATTGCATGATCATCACTACGCAAAAAACCGGTGTTGGCACATACATTATAAAGAAGGGGCCTAGTCCAGAGCGCACTACTGATCCGTACCTGTTGGGTTTGCATGAGAGCCTGAAAATTTTGCCCTAATTCTCTGGCTAGATGGATAAAATGATCGTCTCGAAGAAATGCCTCCGTAGGGTTCGGACAGCGATTGTGGGGCGTTACGCGGGCTAGGAAATCGTTCACATTAATTTCAGAAGCTTCCGCACCTTCTTGATTCGCATTTAAAATGGCAATTGCTTGTTCTGGACTTAAATTGATTTCTCCATTGAGACGACGAATAGGGCCCTGAATACCGAAAAGGTCAGGATGAGCAACAGCATGCTCAATCGCTTGCGCAGCAATTTGATCAAAAACACGCTGACGATTAATATAAACCATAAAGAACCTCCGTGAATATTATCGGCTAAAAAGGGGGAAAAGTTGCTTAGTATTCAATATCCTTCCTTCGATCTTTCTCCTTGACCCTACCTATCTTTTTAGCACAAAACACAACAACTATGACCAAACCACGCTTACGCTTTGCTCCTTCCCCAACCGGCCATCTCCACATTGGAGGCGCCCGAACGGCCCTTTATAATTGGCTCATCGCCCAAAAAACCGGTGGAACCTTCGTGCTCCGCATTGAAGACACCGATCAAGAGCGCTCCACCGAAGAATATGTGCAATCGATCTTACAAGCCATGGAATGGCTCGGCTTGAATTGGAATGAAGGCCCTTTTTACCAGATGCAACGAATGGAAATTTATAAAGAGCATATGGAAAAATTGCTCTCCTCGCAAAAAGCCTATCGTTGCTATTGCACCGCCGAAGAACTCGATGCTGCCCGTCAACTGGCCATGAAAGAAGGCCGCAAACCCAAATACAATGGAAAATGTCGCAAACTCGATCCGAGTTCTTGGGCCGCTGAAACCCGCCCTTATTGCATTCGCTTCAAAGCCCCTCAAGAAGGAAGCACGATCGTTGACGATTTGATCCGAGGGAAAATCGAATTTCAAAATCAAGAATTAGACGATCTAATTATTTGGCGATCCGATGGAACGCCGACTTACAATTTCACCGTTGTGGTAGACGATGTGACCATGAACATCACCCAAGTGATTCGAGGAGACGATCACTTGAATAACACCCCACGGCAGATCCTTTTGTATCAAGCCTTTCAATACCCGATCCCCATTTTTGCACATGTGCCCATGATTTTGGGCGCCGATAAAACTCGGCTTTCGAAGCGACACGGCGCAACGTCGGTAATCGCTTATCGCGATATGGGCTATTTGCCCGAAGCGCTCTTAAATTACCTAGTCCGCTTAGGCTGGGCATCGGGCGATAAAGAAATTATTGGGCGCGAAGAACTCATTCAACTTTTTAATATCGAAGCCGTCGGAAAATCGCCGAGCGTTTTCAATCCTGAAAAACTTCTTTGGCTCAATGGAATTTATATCCGCGAATCAAAACCCGAAGATTTGCTGCCCGAAGTAAAAAGAATCTTCCAACTTCGCGGAATTGAAATTCAAGACCATGCAAAACTTCTAAAAGCGATCCGCAGTTCCCAGGAAAAAGAAAAAACGCTCTCCGATATGGCCAATCTTGTGGAATTCGCCTTCGTAGATCACATCACGCCGGATGAGGCCTCTCAAAAAATACTGGCTCAAGCTGAAAGCAAAGCACGGCTCCAAAAGTTGAGAGACGCCCTTCAAAATTTAGAAGTCTTTGAGCATGATCCATTGAAAGCCCTCTTTGAAAAAGTGCTTGCGGAGCTCGGAATCAAACTGAAAGAACTGGCCCAAGCAACCCGTGCGGCTCTTGTAGGAAAAACGGTGAGTCCCGGCATTTATGATATGCTCGAATTATTGGGCAAAGAAAAAACTTTGGAACGGCTTTCGAAATATTGTTAGCTTAAAGCACCAAACTCCAGGAGCTTAAAAAGTCCGTTGGATAATCCAATAAATCGCCACAACGCTTATAGCAATCAAAAGCATAATTTTTACTTTTGAATATACTTTTTCTGACTTTCGGCGAAAAATTTGAAGCAAGGGAAACACAGAAGCCACCACCAAAACCTGCCCGAGCTCTACCCCAATATTGAAAAACGCGAGTGGTAAAACGATTTGAGTTTTTTGAAGATTCATTTCAAGCAGTAGGCTTGAAAAACCCAAGCCATGAATCAAACCAAAAAAGAATACCAAAAGGGCATTCGCCCAAACACTTTGCCTTTCACCCCAGCACAGATCTCGAATCGCTAAAAATAGAATACTTGCTGCAATCAAGGGTTCTACGATGTTCGAAGAAAGTGTCACCAGACCCAAAACAGCCAAGGCTAGTGAAATTGAGTGCGCAACGGTAAAAGCAGTAATGACGACCAGTAAACTTTTGAAACGACGAATTCCTAAAAGTAAGGTGAAAATAAAAAGGAGATGATCCCAGCCAAGCAAAATATGTTCAAAACCCAATTTTAAGAAATCGAAAACAACCTGAATAAAACTAGGTGCTAAAAAAACCACCTCCGAATCTTGATTCGAAAATATCTTGGTGAGCTCTTGGTTTCCCGCATGAAATTTCAATAAATGACGGTGAGTAAAATCGCCAAAAAAGAGTCCATAACTCAAATCGAGTTTTGGAGAAGAATTTGGGCAATCATAAATCAACTCCATTTTCACCAATTCGCGCTCTAAAACCTTTTCGATACCAAAGTTCTGCAAAACACACTCTTTTTCCCCGCGCCTCACATTCAAGTGCGTTTCTAAATATTGTTGCACGGCCTCTGCACTCGCTTGAGAAAATAATTGTTCGTAATCATTTTGGTGAACTTGAATTGTCCAATCGATTTGATTTCCTTTTAAAAAAAGATCGGAGTCGGAGAATTTAACAAGATGGGCTTGAGAAGAAAAAGGAAATAAGAAACTAATCAGGGAAACGAAAAATAAAATGGGCCGAATAAGATTTTTCATTTTTTGGCAGAAGAAACTTTATAATCGAGCTGAATCCAGATCAAGCGTGAAAAGCGAATCATGAAAGGCTGGATTAAAATCAAAAGAAGTAAAGGAATTCCAATAAAAATAAACGACGAAAAACCTTTTAAGACCAAAATCAAAAAAACGGGCATCACCACAAAACCACTCAAGATGTAATTTAAAAACCACGACATCACAAAATAACCCGAACCTTTTTGAAAAGCATAACCGCATTCAGAGCAAAGCAAATTCATTTTTAGAAGAGTTTCGAAGATCAAACCTTTTTTACAAGCCGGGCAAATGTTTCCCATTTGTCTTCTATTAACGGTTCAACAGTAAAAAACAAGATATTTGATTGACCCTCAAAAAACTTTGTTTTAGAAATGTTTACCTCATTTTTTTGAGGACAATTCTAATTGTTTCATTAACTTTTAATGAAGGAGAAAAATTATGAAACGCTTCTTTGCAGTAGCCGCTTTATTAGCAATTGTTGGAACTTTCACAGTGGCTTGCGGAAAAAAGGAAAATAGTTCGTCTGTCACCACAACCACTACTACGGTAACCACCACTACTGGCGATAAAATTGGTGTTCCCGAATGTGATGAATATGTGGCGAAATATACTGCTTGTATCAATAGTAAAGTTCCTGAAGCCACTCGCGGAACTTTTCAGCAAGCTTACACTCAAATGGTTCAACAATGGAAAGCTGCCGCTTCAACCGATGCCGGAAAATCAGCCCTAGCAACCGGTTGTAAAGCAGCCCTTGATGGTGCAAAACAATCGATGCAAGCTTTCGGTTGTTCTTGGTAGTCTTTGAGTATTAGACAGAGCAAATCTCTTAACCCCCTAAAAAACGTACTTATTTTAGGGGGTTTTTATTTCTGTAACTATTTGAAATTAAAAGTCTTTTTTTCTTATTTTTTGTAATGAACCTTTCCACCTTACCTGCCGTCTCTTCTTATACCAAAGCGTCTTAAATCTATTAAAGAAAGAGGATGTTATGAAAAATAAAATAAAATCTATTTTGTCGGTTGTAGGAATCAGTTTAATTCTTAGCCTCGGATCTCTTCAGGCCCAAGAATCCAAACCTCGAGACTTTACTCAATCCCCCCTCTTTCAAGAATTAAATTTGAAAGACACACAAAAAGAAAAAATTCGGAAGATTCATGAAAACTACCAAGAAAGCATGAAACAGAAACGAGAAGCGGTAAAAGAAGCAAAAAAGAATCTTGAACAAGCCATGCTCAGCAATACCGATGACGCTGCACTCCGAAAATATTTTGACTCTTTTCAAAATGCTCGAAGCGAAATGATGAAGCTTCATTTCGAACAAGCTTTAGAAATTCGAAAAATTCTAACCCCCGAGCAACGTAAAAAATTCGAAGAAGCCAAGAAAAAAATGAAAGAAAGCAAAGGCTGGGGGCGCACCCACGATCATTCTAACTTATAACACGCTAGAGATTGTGAATGTTTTCAACTTCTTCAACAATCGATCTTCAGATTTCAGAATTAAGCTCAGGAGAGTTAAGAAACTTTCATGAGCTTTATCTCAACTATCGAAAGCTCATTCGAGGAGTCTTATATAAACTTGTTCCTCTTTGTGAAATAGAAGATTTAGTTCAAGACGTTTTTATAAAAATTTGGAAAGGCTTGCCGCGCTTTGAAGGAAAGAGCAGTTTCAAACTTTGGATTTATCAAATTACCTATCACAGCGCGGTAGACTTTTTGCGAAAAAAGAAAATTTCATTCACTGAGATTGATAAAATCGATCTGCCCAACCAAAGCGCCTCAACAGAAACTCATAGAGAGCATCAACAAATCGTCAGAAAAATGCTGCTCGATTTTGATTTAAACCATCGTTCGGTAATTGTTTTATTTTTTATGGAAGAACTTTCTTTGATCGAGATTGCTCAGATTCTCGATATCCCGGTGGGAACGGTAAAATCACGCCTCCATTATGCAAAACAAAAGATGTTTGAAAAATTAAAACAAGAAGGAATCACTCTATGAATTTACAAAACGAAAATGATCTCGAAAAAAAATTAGGGTCATTCTTAAAAGAAAATTTTACTTCTCCCGACTCCCCTGCAAATGAATACGTAAAGATTCTAGATAGGCTCGAGAAAGAAAATAAAAAACGGTCTTGGAGCCTCTTCTCGCTGAAGTGGTTAATTCCAGCATTTGCTGCCGCGCTAATTATTTTAGCGGTGGTTCCAAAAAGTACGAAGCTTAACCTTTCTTCTGATCAAACATTCTCTGAAACCTTTTCTTTTGATGAAGATTCTATTGATTCAAACGATCTCTCCTCTCCAAGTGAAGACTGGATTGCTCTTGCCAATGCATTGAGTGATTCAGAAACAAAAAATTAATTTTAAAAAATTCTATTTTCAAAACCTTGTTTTTCTCTTCTCGTTTCTAAATTTGTAAATGAAATCAAACATGAAAAATAAAAAGGAGACGAAAATGAAATACATACTCTCGGTCGCAGCACTCTTAATCGGATTTTCTGCGGTTACACTTCCCGCTAAAAATTCAAATGCGTATGCCTCATTCTCAGTCAAAGTAGGAAGCCCGGTTATCTACAAAGATCCTTATCCTTCTTACCCTAGCAAACCACGTTATGAAGAAGTGGTGTATCGCGAAGCTCCTCGGCCACGATATGAAGAAATTGTTTATCGTGAGGCCCCTCGGCCCCGTTACCGAGAAGTTGCTTATGAACGCCCCCGTTATGAAGAAGTTCGAGTTTACGAGCGTGATCGACAATGTCATCGCCGACACCACGGCCATCGTTATGGGTGGTGGTGGTAAACAATCTTCCCATCTCCCCTTCCGACCTTTCTTGGATTCAATTTCAAGGGGGGTTTTTTTTATTTAAAGTAAATATCCTCCGGCAAAGCCGGAGGCTTTAGAATATGTGAACCGCCCAAAG
>CAYLKF010000018.1:0-7958 GCA_964384365.1 uncultured Pseudomonadota bacterium
AGGGCGGGATTCGAACCCGCGATACCCGTTAAGGTATACTCGCTTTCGAGGCGAGCGCCTTCAACCACTCGGCCACCTTTCCATTCGTTCATCCGCCAGAGGCGGACTCACTAAAGTAAAAGGGGAGATCTTTATTCTCCCCCTTTACAATCCCCCATCGACAAGGAGGAAATTTTACGGAAGGAGCGGGATTCGAACCCGCGTTACCCGTTAAGGTAAACACGCTTTCCAAGCGTGCGCCTTCAGCCACTCGGCCATCCTTCCATTCACTCATCCGCCAAAGGCGGACTCGCTAAAATCAAAGGGGAGATCTGGCTCTCCCCTTTGATCATTCCCCATCGTAAGGAATCATATTACAACGAGAAGAAAACCCTATAGCTTACCTCTCTAAAATTACTCAAACGGATTCTTTAGGGCACCTCTAAAAATTATCTTCTACTGCAAAAAATGCCTTTGGCCATATCCTTTGTCAGATTTCACAAAAAGTTCTCAACGTAGCACTTTGGCTACGTCTGCGGGCTTTTTGTTCATCTTCCTTGGCTCTGGCTCAAATCCATTTTTTTCGTTAAGAACATAATTTTTAGAGGTGCCCTTTAGGTTTTTTTTCGGAGGTTTTTAAAGAATTTGCTTAAAATTTCGGCGCATTCTTTTTCTAAAATGCCTGATTCTACTTCGATTCGGTGATTTAAACGTTGATCTTGAGACAAGTCATAGAGTGATCCGCAAGCCCCTGCCTTCGGATCTTTACAGCCATAAACTAGGCGTCCAATTCGAGCTTGTAATAAAGCACCCATGCACATGAGGCAGGGTTCTAAGGTTACGTAAACCGTGACCGAATTTAGCCGCCAAGATTGAAGTTTTTTTGAAACTTTAGAGACTAAATAAATTTCAGCATGCCCCAAAGGATCTTGCCGGCTTTCGCGTAGGTTGTGAGCGCGGGCAATAATTTTTCCGTTCTGAACAGCGATTGCACCAATAGGCACCTCTTGCTGAAAAGCTGCTTTTTCAGCTTGTTTCAATGCTCTTTGCATAAAGGCGAGATCATTTTGGTTTTTCATCGGACGCCAGCGGTTCGGCGATAAGGAATACGTCGTATGGCGATTGGAGCTGTCGCAGTGAGTGTGGCACGGTATTGAGCCACCAAATATCTAGAAGCGGGTGATGTAGAAGCCAAGGCAATTGCGCGTCTGAAGTAGAGAGTGGCGTCTTGTTCTCTGCCCATACCTCTTAATATTCTTCCTATTTGATAATGAGCCGTAGAATAGTTGGGATCAATCCTCAGTAGCTGATAATAAGTTCGAAGAGCTTGGATTTCGTCTCCGATAGTTGAATAAAATGTGGCAAGATTAAAGTAGAAGTTTGGATTCGAAGGATCAATCAACTGGGCGCGTTGATAGAGAGCAATTACGCGTCGTTGAGTGTGTGGAGGTAAAGGCCTCTGAGAGCCTAGATCGTTGGCTTGATTACTATAATACCAAGCCAAAACTTGTGAGTAATTGATTACGTTTTCTCGTGCATAAGGCATTTCGGGAGTCGCAAATTGAGTGCGAAAGCGGTATTGGGCGCTCGCTCCCGGATCAAGGTAGTAATATTGCCCATTTACAGGCACTCGTAAGATCATGTGAGTGACTGTGCGGGTGACTAGCCCTTGAGGGGTTGAGACTCTTCTCGGAAATTCAGTGTAAATGACTTCGGGGAGAAATCCGGCACGATGCAGATAAGCCGTTAAGCTATAAACGGCTTCAGTGCAATCGCCACGCGGCTGATCGGGGCGTGCTTGAATCGCTTCTTCGGCATTCACTTCTGGAAGACCTTCTTGCATATGCATTCCTAAACCACGAGGACTCGGCTCTAAATACCAGCTTAATAATTCTCTTAATATCATGCTGTCGTCTTGTGGATAGCGATTGCGCCAATGCAGAAGAGCGATTCGAAAAGTTTGAATGGCGTTAGGATCTGAAATAATCCACGGAAGTGGTTCGCCCGTGGCTTGTAGAAAAATTCGCTGTAAGCGCGGGTCGAAAGAAGAATTCCCAAAGGTGCGCGCTGCTTCACAAATGCTAATTCGTCCGTCTTGGCTACCGATATAGCGCGTACCCGAATTGGAAGGACAGCCTTGGTCGGGCACTGTAACATTTTGTGCATCGAATTCACGAGCAATCCCAGAGAAAAAAGGATTGGTCGTAACTGAATTGTCCCAAAAATTGGTCATGAAAGTCCTAAAAATAAGTCTACGAATTAGGGGTATTATCGCAAGATCCGGAAAAAGGTTGCGAAAGTCAATGGAGAAAAAGGGTAAAAAAAATCCCCTCTCACCGTGGGGGCATTATTTGGTGAGAAGGGATTAGGTTTAAAGTCCTTTTTGAGGGAGGACAAAAACTATTATTATACATAGCAAGTAAGATGCCAAACTTTGAATGTTTTAAGTAGTTGAAATTGTTAGGGTGAGTTTTGGGGCCAAAGTAATATGTGGTGACTATTTCCCTCATTACCTGTGAGATCTGTAGAATTTACCCCTCAATTTTTTATGTTTTGAGAAAGAAGTTGTCAGGCTTTTTTAAATTCGATAATGGGGCGAGATGGGTAAAAAAACCTTTTTTTTCTTAGCCATTTTTTTACTTACAAGCTTTTCGGGAGAAGCTTATAAAACAGGTGAGCGTGTTCAGATTTTATGGCGTGGCGCTTGGTTTGATGGAATTGTTCAATCGCTTGAAAAAGAAAATCGATATCGTGTAAAGCTATATCCTTTTTGGCGTAATCGAGAAGAGATTGTGCCTCAAGAGCTTTTGCGCTCAGTTCCGCGCATGGAATTAGTCGAGCCTAAAAAATTAAAATTGGGAGATGTGGTTGAGTTCCATCGACAAGGACGCTGGAAAGATGCAGTTTTTGTAGAAACAAAAGGGAGCTATTTACTTTTGCGTTATGCCGATATGAATGGAACTCGCGAAGATTGGTTTCATCAGAAATATGTATTTAGAGTGATAGAAGTGCCTCAAGCAGAGTCCAACAAGGCAAAATAAAGATTGGAAAAAATATGGGCAAAGAAAGTTTAACAATTACGGACAATCGCACAGGGAAAGAGTATGAAGTTTCGATTGAGCACGGCACCATTCATGCGATGGATTTGAGACAAATCAAAACTTCTTCTGAAGATTTTGGATTAATGACTTATGATCCCGCCTTTACCAACACCGCTTCTTGCAAGAGTAAAATTACATACATCGATGGCGAAAAGGGAATTTTGCTTTATCGAGGAATCCCGATTGAACAGCTTGCTGAAAAAAGCACTTATCTCGAAACGGCTTATTTGCTTCTTCAGGGTGAGTTGCCAACCCGGCAGCAATTAGAAGAGTGGATCAATCACATTACCCACCATACTTTCGTACATGAAAATGTAAAAAAATTTATGGATGGGTTTCATTACGATGCGCACCCCATGGGAATGTTGGTGAGTGCAGTGGCAGCTCTCTCTACTTTTTATCCGGATGCGAAACGGATTCAAGATCCAGAAATCACTCGCATGACCGCCTACCGTTTGATTGGGAAAATCTCTACATTAGCAGCTTTTGCTTACCGTCATAGTTTGGGTATGCCTTATGTTTATCCCGATAATGAGCTCTCTTATTGTGGCAATTTCTTAAACATGCTTTTTCGAATGTCAGAACCCAAATACAAGCCGAATCCTGTTTTAGAAAGAGCATTAGATGTTCTTTTTATTTTGCATGCTGATCATGAGCAAAATTGTAGTGCCAATGCGATGCGGAGTATTGGTTCTTCACATGTTGACCCGTATTCGGCAATTGCGGGCGCGATTGCAGCCTTGTATGGCCCCTTGCATGGAGGTGCGAATGAAGAAGTGTTGCACATGCTCAAGCAAATTGGCTCGAAAAATAAAATTCCTGAATTTATCAAGCGAGTGAAGAGCGGAGAAACTCTTTTGATGGGCTTTGGACATCGGGTTTACAAAAACTACGATCCTCGAGCAAAAATTATTAAAACGACTGCTTATAAAGTTTTTGAGGAAACAGGCCCTAATCCTTTATTAGATATTGCACTCGAGCTCGAAAGAATTGCTTTAGAAGATGATTATTTTATAAAGCGTAAACTTTATCCGAATGTCGATTTTTATTCGGGATTGATTTATCAGGCGATGAAATTTCCGGTTTCGATGTTTCCTGTACTCTTTGCGATTCCTCGAGTTGCGGGCTGGATTGCACAGTGGGTAGAAATGATTCAGGATCCTGATCAAAAAATTGCAAGACCTCGTCAAATCTATTTAGGATATTCCGAAAGAAATTATATTCCTCTCAATAAGAGATAATATTTTTTAATTTTGATTGAAATTTTTTTTTGTTTGAGGTTATGCGCTTGAGGGTAAATACAAGTAAGGGAGAATCTTATCACGGTGGAAGCACGTCCTTTTGATCTTGCTCAAAGTTTTGAAGTTCTTACTGTTCAGGAGTCTACTAGCTCTAACGCGGAGGCCATTTTTGCGCCTTTTGAAATGGGAGCCACGCCCGTTTCGCCTCTTGTTGAGTTTCCTCCCGCCCAAAGTCAGGTGATTTGTATTGCGAGTGGTAAGGGTGGAACCGGAAAAACGACCTTCACCACCAATCTTTCGATTCTTCTTCAACAAGAAGGTTTGCGTGTTTTAGTGGTCGATGCTGATTTTGGTCTTGCGAATGATCATCTTTTGCTCGGGATTGAACCAAAAGGAGACATCGGTGATGTTTTAGCGGGTCGAAAAGATGTTCGAGACGTCTTAATTAAAGGCCCTGGCGGTATTACTCTTTTACCGGGTGGTGTTGGGTCGAGTGACCTCTCCAATTTAGAAGACTATGATTTAAGAAGCATTGCCCGAGAGGTTGGGAGTTTAGAACCTGAGTTTGATGTGATTTTGTTTGATCTCGCAGCGGGTGTTTCTCCGCAGATTATGCGTTTTTTGCGTCCAGCCCATGAAGTTTTGTTGGTGACTAATCCCGAAGTCACAGCGTTGATTGATGCTTATGGTTTAATTAAATGTTTGGGTGCTTGGAATAAAGATCGAGAAGTTGAAGTGCAAGTGATTATGAACCGGGTTCGCACTCGAGAAGAGTCGATTGCTGCCATGCAAAAACTTCGTCATACAGCGGCGAAGCATCTTAATACGATTAAATTAAACTATATTGGTTATATTCCTTTCGATCGTTATCTCTTACATTCCATTGCGATTCAAAAACCTGCGGTGATTTCTCATGCCCGTTCCTTCGTCACTTCTTGTTTGAAGGCTATCGCTCAAAAAATAGTGGCTCGCTATAAAAGTTGGGATAAAAAACAAAATCAAGCGAATCCAACTCCTTCTTATTTTTCTAAATTAGAGCAACAAAGTTATGAGTAAGCGTTCGAAGCCTCTTCGAGTTTTATCTCGAATTTTCGGCTCGAAAAAAAAAGAAGCTCCCAAGATTCCTCCGCAAAATAAAGAGGTCGCGCGCTTAGGCCTAGAAGGCTTTGATCGTTTGCTCGCCAAACAACTCATGAGTTTAGACTCTGGCGTTAAATTGCTCGATGCCCATTTTCCGGTTTCAGAAGGGCAAAAATATATCGATCTTTTAGCTTCGAATAGTTTGGGAGAGCTTATTTTTATTTGGAAATTGGAAAAGCTCGATTCTCAGGGAGTTTTGAAGTTAATTGCCCAGTACGATTGGACTCAAAAAAATCAGCAACTTTGGGAGCACCTTTTTCCTCAGGCCAAAAAAAGTTTTACACTTCGTTATAAGGTTTGGTGTTTTGCCGGAGAAATTGATCCCACCACGCGGTCGGTCTTGCCTTATCTCAATGGAATCAATATCCATATTTTTCAATATCATTTTGTGCAAGGAACTCATGAGCCCATTCTGGTTGTGAGCCCTTGGGATTTCAAAAAAGCTTCTTATCCTCCTTTAACTCAAAGTTTGCCCGAGCCCAAAGCCCCTGCTCCTGTACCTTCTACGGTGCGAGCTGTCACCACAAAACCTCCTAAGCTTCAGGTGGTTGAAAGTTTGCCTACCCATGCGCAGCTCACCCAAGAAGAGATCCAAGATTTGATGGGCCAAACCCTAGAAGCTCCCTATTATGAAGAAGATGAAATTACAGAACCCTTTTACTTACTTTCCGATCTTTTCGAAGCAGGAAAACGCTAATTTGCCTTACTTGACCCTTCTTTAAAACTTCAGTAAAGCCCAGCAAGAAAATCAATTTATAAGAACCAACTTTCGGGAATCGTCCAACGGCAGGACCCTTCGACTCGCTGTGCTCGCTCAGGGTAAACTCTGGGAATAATGGGGAGAAGGTCCTGAGCGACGAACAAAGTGAGGAGTCGAAGGATCAAGTTTAAATGTCAAATGAACACTTCGTTTATATTATCAGGTGTGAAGATAATTCTTACTATGTAGGAATGAGTGAGAGTCTTATAAGAAGGATGAAAGAGCATAAAGGAGGCTATGGTTCAGGAAGTACATCAATACGGAAATTTGAAGACCTGGTATATTATGAAGTGTTTTCTTCGAAAGAAGAAGCTTTGCAGAGGGAAAAGCAAATTAAAGGATGGAGTCGACAAAAGAAAGAGGCTCTTATCCAAAACAATTTAACAAAATTAAAACTCTTAAGTATCTCTAGGCAGTCGCCTAAGTATCAAGAATAAGTTTTATTCGGGAATCGTCCAACGGCAGGACTCTGGACTCTGACTCCAGCTATCTAGGTTCGAATCCTAGTTCCCGAGTATTTTTTTAGTTGGCTTTTAAAAATCAGCCACCTGCGTTGTTGCCCCGTTTTCACCGCTCCTCGACGTACATCCAGTAGACCTGCGTCGGGTTCAACGGGGCGCCTAGCATTTGGCCAGTTTTTAAAAGCCAACAATATTAGTAAAGCTTAGGGTATGTGTATGTATTACAAAACATTTCTTTTTTTCTTTTTCTTATCTGTTTTGAGTTTAAATTTTTCAGTCGAAGCGAAAGAGGAGTTACAAAAGACTTCAGCTTCGGATAAAGCTTTTCAAGAAGTGAAAAAGATAGAACAAGTGAGTTTTTTTCCTCATCCCAGTTATCTGGTGGGAGCTCTTCGTCAGCAAGATCAGAAACCTTTTCTTTCGGCGGTGATGAATTTATTTTTTGAGAGAAAAGCGGATGGTAGCTGGAAGCCTCTTTCTTCTGCTCAGGCGAGTTCTTGGCAAGAAGAGATTGATCGAGATCCTTTGAAAGGTTGTCCACTTGAGAAAAATACTCTCGATAAAGGAATTGCTTATAAACCAAGGGGTGAATTCTATTTACGTCATAGCTCAAAATTGGATGAAGGCGTGCTTACGATTCAAGCCGGTGCAGAAAAAGCCAATTTAACCGTTAAAAAAGGCTGCCTTTATTTTTCGGAGACTTGTGGAGTTCCTAATTTTACTTCGTTTGCAAATGTAAAAACTCTCAAGGTTGAAGGTTTAGAAGCTCAAACCCTTTCTCTTTCTCTTGCACCCGATTTTAAGCCTTTCATTTTACTTCGTTACCAAAATGGAGAAATGCTGCCGGTGCCGGCTCGTCTCGATACCGTTATTTATGATCCCGATTTAAAACGTTTGATGCTGAGCTATCGTGCGACGTTTTTGCTGGGAGACCCCATCCGTAAATTAGAATATCGTTTATTAGGGCCGCAGTCCTGGATCAAAGCGAGTACCAGCGAAACTCTACAACAAGCGCTTGCACGAGAAAATGCCATGCAAAGCTATCTCGAACAGTGTCCGCGCCCTCGTGCTGGATGGGCGGGAGAGCCTTGTGCAGATCCAAAAGCGAATATCGATTTTGTGGCTTTGGGGAAAGCATTAGGGTTAGAGAGGGTGAAGCAGGATCCAACTTCTAAACATCGTCCCGGTCAAAGTGTGACGGATGATTCTCGGTAACCCCCCTTTTTATTGCCTTTAGGAAAACCCCCGGCTTTGCCGGGTGGACTCATAGGGTTTG